>NZ_BCTX01000017.1 GCF_001590985.1 Novosphingobium naphthalenivorans NBRC 102051 | reverse complement strand
CACTTTTGGTACGTGAGCACCGGAAGCTCGGAAAACTGCCGTTCGCAGGCCGTCATGGGCTGAATGGCGATCGGCCCTAGTGCCCCTCGAAGCCCATCAGCGCATCGACGGCCAGCCCTGCCTCGCGCAGGCGGTTGGCCCCGCCCAGATCGGGCAGGTCGATTACGAACAGCCCCTGCGTCACCACGCCGCCCGCACTGCGCAGCAATTGCACGGCGGCGAACGCGGTTCCGCCCGTGGCGATGAGATCGTCGATCAGCACCACGTTCTGGCCGTCGCGGATCGCGCCGGGGTCCACTTCCAGCGTGTCGGTGCCGTATTCCAGAGCATAGTCCATCGCCAGCACCGGCACAGGCAGCTTGCCCGGCTTGCGGACCGGGACGAACGGCAGACCCAGGCTTGCGGCAACGGCGGCACCGAAGATGAAACCGCGCGCTTCGATACCGGCGATCGCCTCTGCCCCGGCGTCGCGCGCGCGGTCCGCCATGTGGCCGGCTGCGGCAGCGAAGCCCGCGCCGTGACCGATCAGAGTCGTCACGTCGCGAAAGAGAATGCCGGGCTTGGGAAAGTCCGGAATGGTGCGGACGAGTGCTTTCAGCTCACCGGGGGTCATGAGCGCCTTTCCTGAAACGGGAAGCGCCCCTGCCATCATGGGATGGAGGGGCGCTTCGATAATACCGTGAAGCGGGATCTCAGTGCTTCTTGCCGGCCCAGATATTCCGGTACGACATATAGCCCAGGATCGTGGCGAAGAGCAGGAAGCCCAGCACGGTCCAGCCGGTCTGCTTGCGCTTTTCCAGCTTGGGTTCGGCGGTCCAGATGAGGAAGGCCGAAACGTCCTGCGCCATCTGATCGACAGTCGCCTTGGTGCCGTCGCCATAGCTGACCTGGCCTTCGCTGGTCAGCGGGGCCGGCATCGCCAGGTTGAGGTTGGCGAAGTACGGGTTGTAGTGCAGCCCGTTCGGCGTCTTGGCGTCGGGGAATTCCTTCACCAGTGCCGTAGGCTGCTCGGTGTAGCCGGTCAGCAGCGAATAGACATAGGCCGGGCCTTCGTGACGCGCCTTGGTGATCAGCGAGAGATCCGGCGGCACCGCGTTGTTGTTGGCAGCGCGGGCGGCAATGTCATTGGCGAAGGGCGACGGGAAGTAGTCGGTCGGCGTGCCCGGGCGGGTGTTGGCCTCACCGGTGTTCGGATCGGTGCCCGGAACCGTGAAGCCGGCCGCGATCGCCTTCACTTCGGCTTCGCTGTAGCCCAGCTGTGCCAGATCGCGGAACGCCACGTGCTTGAGCGAGTGGCAAGCCGAGCAGACTTCCTTGTAGACCTGGAAGCCGCGCTGGAGCTGCTGGCGGTCGAACTTGCCGAACGCGCCATCGCTGGCGAAATGGACTTCCTTGGGGACGAGGTGGAACTTCGCTTCCGCCGTCGGCGCCGCCGGTTCGGTGATCTGCGTGTACGCCCCTTTACCGAAGGACCAAGCCAGGGCCACTGTGAAGAACAGCCCGACGAGGATCGAGAGAATGCGTGCCATGTCTTTCGTCTTTCGTTCTAGCTGTTGATCAGGCGGCCGGAGCCAGTTCGGCGCCTTCGTCCTTCCCAAGGACAGCCTCGGTGATGGAATAGGGCAGCGGCAGCGGCTTTTCGATGGCCGAGACGACCGGCAGGACGATCAGGAAGTGCGCGAAGTAATAGAACGCCGCGATCTGGCTGATCATCACGTAGGGCTCCACAGCCGGAGCGCCGCCGCAGTAGAACAGCACCGCCATGGCCGGGATCAGGCCGAACCAGAAGAACTTCTTGTACATCGGGCGGTACGAGCCCGAGCGCACCGGCGACTTGTCGAGCCAGGGCAGGAAGAACCACACCAGGATCGCGCCGAACATGGCGAGCACGCCCATCAGCTTGGCCGGGATGAAGAAGAAGTCCTGCGTGAAGCTGCGCAGGATCGCGTAGAACGGCCAGAAGTACCATTCGGGAACGATGTGCGCAGGCGTGCTCATCGGGTTGGCCGGAATGTAGTTGTCCGGGTGGCCCAAGGCGTTCGGGAAGAAGAACACCGCGGCGGCGAACAGGATCGCGAAGACGCCGATCGCCCAGCCGTCCTTGGCGATGTAGTAGGGATAGAACGGAACCGTGTCGCTCTCGCTCTTCACCTCGACACCGGTCGGGTTCGACGAGCCCGGGATGTGCAGCGCCCAGATGTGCAGGATGACGACACCCAGGATCACGAAGGGCAGCAGGTAGTGCAGCGAGAAGAAGCGGTTGAGCGCGGCATTGTCCGGCGCGAAGCCGCCGAGCAGCCACTGCTGCAGCGGTTCACCCACCAGCGGGATGGCCGAGAACAGGCCGGTGATGACCTTGGCGCCCCAGAAGCTCATCTGGCCCCAAGGAAGCACGTAGCCCATGAAGGCGGTGGCCATCATCAGCAGGAAGATCACGACGCCCAGCAGCCACACCATCTCGCGCGGGGCCTTGTAGGACCCGTAGTAGAAGCCGCGGAAGATGTGGATGTAGATGACGACGAAGAAGGCCGACGCGCCATTGGCGTGGGCATAGCGGAACAGCCAGCCCCAGTTCACGTCGCGCACGGTCATTTCGATCGTGTCGAAGGCGACCCCGGTGTTGGCCGCATAATGCATGGCCATGACGATGCCGGTAACGATCTGGAGCACCAGACACAGACCGGCAAGGAAACCGAAGTTCCAGAAATAGTTGAGGTTGCGGGGAACCTCGTAGCCACTACCGACAGCGTTGTAGATGAGACGCGGCACCGGAAGCTTTTCGTCCATCCACTTCATGAAGGGATGCGACGGCGTATATTGCTTGGCCCAGGGAAAGCTCATGATCGTGATCCTCTCTCTTGGCCTCAGCCGATCTTGACGACGGTGTCGGACGTGAATTCGTATTCCGGAACCTCAAGGTTCTTGGGCGCGGGGCCCTTACGGATACGCGCGGCGGTATCGTAAACCGAACCGTGGCAGGGACAGAAGTAACCGCCGAACTCGCCGCGGTTTTCCCCTTCGCCGGCACCGAGCGGAACGCAGCCCAAATGGGTGCACACGCCCATGGTGATCAGCCAGTTTTCCTTGCCTTCCTTGGTCCGCTCCTGAAGCGTCTGCGGATCGCGCAGGCTCGACAGCGGCACGGCATTGGCTTCGGCGATTTCCTTCGGCGTCAGATTGCGCACGAAGACCGGCTGCTTGCGGAATACCGCCTTGATCGCCTGTCCCGGCTTGATCGCGGAAATATCAACCTCGCTTGAGGAAGCCGCGAGAACGTCGGCAGAGGCCGACATCTGGCTTACCAGAGGGATAACGACACCTACGCCAGCGACTCCCGCCGCGCTTACTGCGGCGATATTGATGAAATCGCGCCGACGCACGCCATCTTCTTCTGCCATGCTAAGCCCTTGCCTTGCTTACGAACACCCACTGCCGAGGGACCGACAGCATACTATATCAGCCGATGAACGCCCCTGATCCCCCGAATTCGGCGCAAGATGCGGGGATGCCCCCATCCCACAACCGCCTTTGCGGGCCTGATATACACGAAATACAGCCGTGCCAACCGCCTTTTTGGCCCTGAGGCCGGGAGGCGGCAGCGGCTGTGCTTCTAGAAGACTACAGGCGCCAGCGTTTTGACTTAGCGCAATCCAATCAAGGAGATTTGACGGCCGTAGCTCGCTTCGCCCTTATGCGTGGCGCGGCGGTACGAATAGAACCGGTCCGGCGCAGAATAGGTATCGAGCCCCAGCGCCTCTACGCGGCCCAGCCCGGCCCGCGCAAGCCGCGCCGCGACATAGGCCTCCAGATCGAACTGATGGTGGCCGGGACGGCCCGCGGCGAAGAAGAGCGCATTGCTCTCGTCCTCGGCCAGAAAGCGGTCGTGGAACGCTTCGTCGACTTCATAGCTGCGCCGGGCGATGCAGGGCCCCACGGCGGCCACGATTCGCTCGCGGCGGGCACCGAGCGATTCCATCGCCTCCACAGTGCGGTCGGTCACGCCGCCGATCGCGCCTTTCCAGCCTGCGTGCGCCGCACCGACAACACCCGCCTCGCGGTCCGCCAGCAGGACCGGAGCACAATCGGCGGTCAGAATGCCCAGCAGCACGCCGGGGCGATCGGTCACGAGAGCATCGGCATGAGGACGATCAGCATCGGCCCAAAGCGCCGCACCGGCAGTGACGCAATCGGGCGAATGGACCTGATAGACCGACACCAGCCGCGCGCCGGGAAGAACCGCCTCTGCGGCCCGGCGGCGATTCTCGGCAATCAGCATCGGATCATCACCCGATCCCAGCCCGGTATTCAGCCCCGCGACATCGCCGGTGCTGACCCCGCCCCTGCGCCCGAGGAACCCGTGCGGGATGCCGTCAAGCAGCCCCGCACGGTTCACTTCCACGGTATCAGCCAAGGCTCTTGGTCACTTGCTCGCGGACGTCGCGCGAAAGCGCGGGCTCGGCAGCGATCTTCTGCAGCTCCTCGCGCATCATCGCCGCCCGGACCGGCTCGATTCGCCGCCAGCGCCCCAGCGACGGCACGAAACGCGCCGCGGTCTGCGGATTGATCGGATCCAGCCGGCGAATCAGATCGCCGATCAGCCGGTAGCCTTCGCCGCTCTCGTCATGGAACGCCTTGGGGTTCACCGCCGCCGCCATGTAGAGCGCGCGCACCCGGTTGGGGTTGGTCATGGTGAAATCGGGATGTTCGGCGAGCGCCCGGATATTCGCCAGAACCTGCGGGTGGAACGAGCCGGCCTGCAGCGAGAACCACTTGTCGATGACCAGAGCATTGCCTTCGTAGCGGCTGTGGAAGTCCGCCAGCGCCTCGGCCCGTTCGGGCACGTCGAGGCTGGACAGGATCAGCAGCGCGCCCTGCCGGTCGGTCATGTTGTCGGCCGCGCGGTACTGCGCGATGGCGCGGCGGGCGCCTTCCGCGTTGTTGCCGGCGGCGATGTAGCCGAGCGCCTGGCTCTTGATCTTGCGTGCGCCGCGGGCTGCGGCATCGCGGCTGTAGGGCACGGCTACCGCGCGGTCATGCAGCGCGCCGAGCACACCGGCATATTCGCGGCCCAGCCAGGCCTTGAGCGCCTCGCGCTCGGCGTGGATCGCGCCGGGATCGGCAATCAGCATCTGCTCGGCCAGATAGCTCTCGGCCGGCAGGATCATCAGCTCGCCGCGCATCAGGTCATCGAGTGCCGGATCCGTCACGATCGCCGCGAAGGCCTGCCCGATCGCGGCGCGCCCTTCGGCCCGCCCGGCATCGTCGAGCGAACCGCTGACCGCGGCGACGAGATGCTGGACCACAAGGCTCTGCATCGCCTCGTAGCGGGCGAAGGGATCGTCATCGTGCGCGGCAAGGAACACCAGATCCTCGTTCGGCCGGTCGAACTCGATCGAGACCGGCGCCGAGAACCCGCGGTTGATCGACAGCACCGGCGGCTTGGCGAAATCCTCGAACACGAAGCTGTCACTGGCCTTGGTCAGCACGATCAACTGTTCGCCGGTGTGCTCCTTACTGTCGCGGTCGAACAGGCCGATGCGCAGCGGGATCGGCACCGGCTGCTTCTCGGGCTGACCCGGCGTCGGCGGCACGCTCTGCGACAGGTGCAGCGTCGCCGTGGTGCCCTCATGCTTCAGCGTGACCGCCACTTGCGGCGTGCCGGCCTGCGAATACCACAGGCGGAACTGGGTGAGGTCCAGCCCGGCGCCTTCCTCCATCGAACGGATGAAATCCTCGCAGGTCGCGGCTTCGCCGTCGTGACGCTCGAAATAGAGGTCGGTGCCTTTGCGGAACTGCTGCGGGCCCGCCATGGTGCGCATCATGCGGATCACCTCGGCGCCCTTGTTATAGACCGTGGCCGTATAGAAGTTGCTGATTTCCTGATAGGAATCCGGGCGGATCGGATGCGCCAGCGGTCCCGAATCCTCGGGGAACTGGGCCGAGCGCAGCACCCGCACATCCTCGATCCGCTTGACCGCCTCGCTGCCCATGTCGGCGCTGAAGAGCTGGTCGCGCAGCACCGTGAAGCCTTCCTTGAGGCTGAGCTGGAACCAGTCGCGGCAGGTAATGCGGTTGCCCGACCAGTTGTGGAAGTATTCGTGCCCGATCACGCCTTCGACCGCGTCGTAATCCGCGTCGGTCGCGGTTTCGGGGTCCGCCAGCACGTAGCGGGTATTGAAGACGTTGAGCCCCTTGTTCTCCATCGCCCCCATGTTGAAGTCGGAGACGGCAACGATGTTGAACAGGTCGAGGTCGTATTCGCGGCCAAAGGCTTCCTCGTCCCACTTCATCGAGGCGATGAGCGAATCCATCGCGTGCTGGGTTCGGTCCTCATCGCCCGGGCGGACCCAGATGTTGCAATCGACCTTGCGGCCCGACATCGTGGTGAAAGTCGCATGGTTGGCCACCAGATCGCCCGCGACGAGCGCGAAGAGATAGCAGGGCTTGGGCCAGGGATCGTGCCATTCGGCCCAGTGGCTGCCGTCGGCGTTGTCGCCCTGCGCGGTGCAGTTGCCGTTGGCGAGCAGGATCGGGAACGCGTCCTTGTCGCCCGTCATCCGCACCGAATAGGTCGAAAGCACATCGGGCCGGTCGGGGAAGAAGGTGATGCGGCGGAACCCTTCCGCTTCGCACTGGGTGCACAGCATCCCGTTCGAGGCATAGAGCCCCATCAGCTGGCTGTTCGCCGCCGGGTTCACCTGGGTTTCCACTTCAACGAGATGTTCCTCACCGGGCAAGTCGATCAGCAGGTCGGGCCCATCGAGGCGCCAGCCATTCACCGCCGCGCCATCGACGCGCACCGCGAGCGGGTCAATCTGATCGCCATTGAGGCGCAGTGTCGGGGAACCATTGCCGTCAGGATTGCGCACGACCTTGAGCTTGGAGGCCACCCGCGTGGCATCGATGCCGAGCGTGAATTCGAGCCCGATCTCGGGAACCAGCCAGACGGGCGGCTGATAGTCCTCGCGATGAATGACCGGCGGCGCGGCCGGCGGCGGCGCGGCGTCTGCCACCTGGGTGTTCTCTGCGGGCTCGGCGGGTCTGCTGGCGATATCCATAAGTGCCTAATTAGACTTTCGCCGGACGATTGCCAGCGGTGCGGATGCGAATTTTGCACTGACCTCAACCACTGCTAGACGAACCCCATGCCCCGCATGTTCATCTTCGGCCTCGGCTACACCGCCCGCGTCATCGCCCGCGATCTGGAAGCGCGCGGCTGGGAAGTGATCTCGACCGGACGCGAAGGCACCATTTCCTTCGACGATGAAGGTACTGTGCGCATGGCGCTGGCCGATGCCGATCATGTGCTGTCCTCGGTCCCACCGGGACGCGAAGCGCGCGGCGAGGCGCTGGACCCGGTGCTCGAACGCTACGGCAGCGCCATCCAGGGCAAGGCGCTGTCCTACCTCTCCTCGACCGGAGTCTATGGCGACACTCAAGGCGCATGGGTCGACGAATCGGCGCCCACCGGCACTGGCCGCCGCACCGAACGCAGCGAGGCGGACGCCGCCTGGCAGGCTCTCGGCGCGCGGGTCTATCGCCTGCCGGGCATCTATGGTCCGGGCCGCTCGATGCTGGAGCGCGTGCAGGAAGGCCGCGCGCATCGCATCGACTTGCCCGGCCAGATCTTCAGCCGCGTCCATGTGGACGACATCGCCGCCGGCGTGCTCGCGGGGCTCAAGGCGCCGGCGGGCGTCTATAACCTTGCCGACGATCTGCCCTGCAGCCAGAACCGGGTTGTCGAGGAAGCCTGCCGCCTGCTCGGCCTGGCGCCGCCGCCGCTGCAATCGCTGGAGGACGCAGGCCTCTCCCCCATGGCGCGCGCCTTCTATGCCGAGAACCGGCGCGTGGCGAACGGCAGGGCAAAGCGCCTGCTCGGCTGGCGCCCGCGCTATCCGGACTATGCGGCAGGCTTGCGCGCGCTGAGAGCCACGATGAGCCCCACCATCGCCAGCACCGCTCCGGCCGCTGCCAGCGCTGTCCAGCGATAGCCTTCCAGCATGGTCGACAGCAGCATGGCGAACACCACCACGACAACCCCGCTATACGCCGCCTTGCCCGCGCCGAGCTGGCGGATCAGCGTGTAGTAAAGCGGAAACGTCACCACCGAACCCAACAGCGCGAGATAGCCGGTCCCCAGCCAGTAACTTGAACTGGCCGGAACGACCGGCGGCCCGGCAGTGCCCCATGCCAGCGCGACGTCGCAAACCGTCCCGTAGAACATGGCCCAGGCGAGCAGACTCACCATCGGCAAACTCTTGCCCGTCTCGTTGGCCTGCAACACGTTTGAAACCGCGGCACAGAGCATCGCGATCAGCGCGAAACCCACCCCGAGCATGACCTTGTCCAGCGCCGGAGCCTCTCGCGTCTCGTGAACCAGCAGCAGCAGGATGCCTGCGATCGCGATCAGGCTGCCCACGGCAAAGCGCGGCGTTATCGGCTGCTTGAGGAGGACCCGCGCCAGAACCGCATTGGGCACCAGCAGCAGCGCGATCATGACCGCGACGATACCCGAAGTCAGGTACAGTTCAGCGCGATAGACGAAATTGTAGTTCCCGCAGAACTGGGTGACGCCCACGAACGCCGCGAGCATCTGGCCATTGCGTCCCAGCCGCAGGCTCTTGCCCATGGCCAGCGCGACCATGAACATCGCCGGAGTCGCCAGCAGAAACCGCCAGGCCACCGACCAGCTGGCCGGCACACCATCGATCTGCCCGGTGATCACCCACCAGGTCGATCCCCAGATCAGTGACACCAGCGCAAACGGCAGGAATACCGCAGGACGCAGGAAGGAAGGTGCGGCATCGCCGTTCATGGCCCCACTCATGACCAGGGCCTCACAAGCCGGAAATGGTGCGCGCCAGCGCGGAGACATGCTCGTCCCGCGCATCCCACGCCGCGACCAGCCGCGCCGCATCATTGCCCCAGTCGTAGAAACCGAAGCCCTGCGCGCGCAGGCCAGCGCGTTCGGCGGCCGTGCAGGAGAGAAACACTTCGTTGGCCTCGACCGGATGGAGCAGACGCGCGCCCGCCGCCGCGCCGATCTCGGCCGCGGCGGCATTGGCGGCGCGCGCATTGTCGAGCCACAACCCGCCTTCCAGCATGGCGAGGATCTGCGCCGCCATGAAGCGTCCCTTGGATTGCAGGTGCCCTGCCCGCTTGCGGCGGTAGCGGATCATCTGCGCGGCTTCAGGATCGAAAAACACGATCGCTTCCGCGCCCATGCCGCCGTTCTTCACGAACCCGAAGCTGAGCGCATCCGCCCCCGCGCAAGCCTCGGCGGGGGCGCAACCGAGAAAGGCGACGGCATTGGCGAAGCGCGCGCCATCCATGTGCAGCCCCAGACCGCGCGCTTTCGCGAAAGCGGCCAGTGCGGCGACTTCCTCCGGCCGGTAAACGCAGCCGTATTCGCTCGCCTGCGTGATCGAGATCGCCTGCGGCTGGACCTGATGCACGCCGTCGCGGATCGGATCGATCACGGCCGCAACCGCATCGGGGGTGATCTTCGCGCTTTCGCCATCGGCCAGCAGCAGTTTGGCACCGTGCAGGTAGAAACCGGGCGCCCCGCCCTCGTCCATCTCGATATGCGCCTCGCGGTGGCAGACCGCGGCTCCGTGCGGCGCGACCATCGAGGCCAGCGCAAGGCAGTTCGCCGCCGTTCCCGTTGCCACCCAGAGCGCGGCACACTCGCGCCCGAACAGCGCCGTGAACGCCGCGTCGAGCTCGCGGCTCAGGGCATCGCCGTCATAGGGCGCGTCGGCGGCATCGGCCGCCATCATCGCCTTCCACACGGCGGGATGGACAGCGGCGGCATTGTCGGAGAGAAACTGCATGGCCATATGCCCTGCGAGGCGGCGCGCCCGCCGTCAAGCGTTCCCATACATCGAGGAGAAGCCCATGGTCGGCGTGACCATCACCAAGCACGAGAACGGCGCCTCCGGCGAGTACCACGCGCATATTGCCGACAGCGACGCGATCGGCCGCCTGACCTGGACCGAACGCGGCGGCGTCCACTATGCCGAACATGCGCTGGTCCCGCCCGCCATCGGCGGCCGCGGCGTCGCCGGGCGGCTGGTCGAAGCCATGGTCGCCGACGCCCGCGAGAACCAGTTCAAGATCGGGCCGGTGTGCAGCTACGTGGCCGCGGCCTTCGAGAGGCATCCGGAATGGGCGGACGTGAAGGCTTAGAGGGGACTCCCTGAACTTGAATAACCGTCGCCCTCGCCTGCGCGAGGATGACGGGCGGGGTATCGATCAGCCCGCCCCATATCCCCCGCCACCGGGCGTCTCGATCACGAAGACATCGCCCGCCGACAAGCGGACCGAAGCCGTCGCGCCCAGTTCTTCCACGGTGCCGTCCGCGCGCTCGATCCGGTTGCGGCCCGGCGCGCCGTCTTCTCCGCCGGCCAGCCCGAACGGCGCGAACTTGCGGCGGTTGGCGAGAATGCCGGCCTGCATCGGTTCCAGAAACCGCACGCGCCGGACCGCGCCATCACCGCCCCGGTGTGCGCCCCGGCCGCCCGAGCCGCGCCGGATCGCGAATTCCTCCAGCATGACCGGGAAATTGGTTTCGAGCACTTCGGGATCGGTCAACCGGCTGTTGGTCATATGGGTCTGGACCACGCTGGTCCCGTCGAAGTCCGGCCCCGCGCCCGAGCCGCCCGCGATCGTCTCGTAGTACTGGCGGGTGGCATCGCCGAACGTGAAGTTGTTCATCGTCCCTTGCGAGGCGGCCATCGCCCCCAGCGCGGCGAAGAGGGCATCAGTTATCGCCTGGCTGGTCTCGACATTGCCCGCAACGACTGCGGCGGGCGCTTTGGGGTGCAGCATCGAGCCTTCGGGCACGATCAGCGTGACCGGCCGCAGGCACCCCTCATTCATCGGCACGGCATCGTCGAGCAACGTGCGCACGACATAGAGCACGGCCGCGCGCACCACCGGCAAGGGGGCATTGAAATTGTCCGGCAGCTGGGCGCTGGTGCCGGTGAAATCGATCGTGGCCCCGCGCGCCTCGCGGTCGATCGAAACGGACACGCGGATCTGCGCGCCATTATCCATCGGCACCGTGAAAGCACCGTCCGCAAGCCGGCCGATCAGCGCGCGCACCGCCTGTTCGGCGTAGTCCTGAGCATGGCCCATATAGGCATCGACCACAGCGCGCCCCTGCTCCCCCGCGATGCGCCGCAGTTCGGAGGCCCCGCGCGCGCAGGCGGCGATCTGGGCGCGCAAGTCGGCAAGGTTCTGCTCGATGGCTCGTGAGGGATAGCGGCCCGCAGCCAGCAGGGCGCGCATGGCCTCTTCCTGCAACATGCCGCGGTCGACCAGCAGCACGTTGTCGAGCAGCACCCCTTCCTCTTCGAGCGTACGGCTGCCCGGCGGCATCGAGCCGGGACTGATCCCGCCAATATCCGCATGATGCCCGCGCGCGGCCACGAACCAGGCGGGCGCGCTGTCATCGCCCTCGGCGAAGACCGGCATCACCACCGTAACATCGGGCAGATGCGTGCCGCCATCGTAGGGGGCATTGAGCACATAGGCATCGCCGGGCAGCAGCCCGCGCCCGTCGCCGGCCCGACGCCGCAGCACCGTGCGCACACTTTCGCCCATCGAGCCCAGATGCACCGGCATGTGCGGCGCATTGGCGATCAGGTTGCCCACGCGGTCAAACACCGCGCAGGAAAAGTCGAGCCGTTCGCGGATATTCACCGAACTGGCGCTGAACTGCAGCGCCGCGCCCATTTCCTCGGCAATCGCCATGAACAGCGCGCCCATGATCTCCAGTCGCACCGGGTCGCATTCCGTGCTGGAATCGGCGGCCACCTGCTGCGGCGCCTTGCGCGTCAGCACGAGATTGCCGGTCCCGTCCACGCGCATGGCCCAGCCCGGCTCGACCACGGTGGTGGAAACATCGTCCACCACCAGCAGCGGGCCTTCGGCCGCAAAGCCTTCGGCCAGCCCCTCGCGCAGATAGAGCGGCACGTCATGCCCAGCGCCATCGGTCCAGATCGTGACCTGTTCGGCTGGCCCTGCCGATTCCGGCGGCAGAGCCAGCGTAGCACCGCCTCCGGAATGCCCGCCGGCAATGGCCTCGACCCGCAGCGTTTCGGCGATCAGGGCCTCGCCCGCACCGAACCCGAAGCGGCGTTGCCAGCCCTCCCGGAAGCCCTCGCGCATCTCTTCCAGTGACCCCACCGGCACTTCGACAGCATTGCCGCTGCCTTTCGGGCGGATCGCCAAAGTGGCCTCGGTGCGGATCGCGCCAGCGGCCAGACCTTGTGCTTCCAGCCCGGCCCGCGCCGCCGCGCCGAGAGCGGCCACGGCCGCTTCGATCGCCGCCATGCCGTCCGCATCGAGCGGCACGGCCAGTGTCTGCTGCTGGAGCAGCCGCCGGTCCGCCAGCCCCATGCCATAGGCCGAGAGCACCGAGGCCAGCGGATGGCACAGTACTGTCGTCACTCCCAGCGCATCGGCGACCTTGCAGGCATGTTGCCCGCCCGCCCCGCCGAACGTGACCAGCGCAGCGCGGGTGACGTCATGGCCCCGGCGCAGCGAGACGGTCTTGATCGCATTGGCCATGTTGGCGACGGCGATTTCGAGGAAACCCTCGGCGGCTTCCTCGCGCGACAGGGCGCGGCCCGTGCTTTCGCGCACATCGGCCAGCACCGCATCCATCCGCTCGCACGCGGCATCGAGCGAAAGCGGCTCGTCGCCCGCCGGGCCGAAGACATGCGGGAAATGCGCCGGGCGCAGCTTGCCCAGCAGCAGGTTGCAGTCGGTCACGGCCAGCGGCCCGCCGCGCCGGTAGCAGGCGGGGCCGGGCACCGCGCCGGCGCTTTCCGGACCGACAAGGAAGCGCGCGCCATCGAACCGGCAGATCGAACCGCCGCCCGCCGCCACCGTCTCGATCCGCATCATCGGCGTGCGCACCCGCGTTCCGGCCACCCGTGTCTCGCTGTCGCGCTCGTACTGCCCGGCGTAGTGCGACACATCGGTGGAGGTGCCGCCCATGTCGAAGCCGATCACATGATCGAACCCGGCCTCCTTCGCCACGGCCGCCATGCCGACAATGCCGCCCGCCGGACCGGAGAGGATCGCGTCCTTGCCGCGAAACGCCGCGCCGGTGGTCAGCCCCCCGTTCGACTGCATGTAGAGCGCATCGACATGCGGCCCCAGCCCGGCTTCCAGCCCGGAAACATAGCGGTGCAGCACGGGCGAGAGGTGCGCGTCGACCACCGTGGTATCCCCGCGCGCGATCAGCTTGATGAGCGGGGCGACTTCGTGGCTGACCGAAACCTGGGTGAAGCCCACCTCACGCGCGATCTGCGCCAGCCGCGCCTCGTGGGCGGTGTAGCGATAGCCATGCATCAGCACCACCGCGACCGCGCGCAGGCCGCGCTCGAAGGCCTGCCGCAGCCCTTCCCGCGCCGCCGTCTCGTCGAGCGGGACATGCACCGTGCCGTCCGCCCCCAGCCGCTCGGCCACTTCCAGCACTTCGGCATGGAGCGGCTCGGGCAGCACGATATGGCGCGCGAAAATGTCGGGCCGCTCCTGCGTGCCGATGCGCAGCGCATCGCCGAAACCCCGGGTGATCGCCAGCAGCACCGGCTCACCCTTGCCTTCGAGCAGGGCATTGGTGGCGACGGTCGTGCCCAGCCGCAGTTCGGCGGGTGGAAGATCCCCGCCCCGCACGCCGGTCAACCGGCGCATCGCCTCGACCGCCGCGTCATCGTAGCGGCCGGGGTCTTCGCTCAAGAGCTTGAGCCGCTCGAACCGACCATCGGGCGCCCGCGCCACGATGTCCGTGAAAGTGCCGCCGCGGTCGACCCAGAATTGCCAGCGCTGATCCGTCATAGGCCGCCCTCATGCCAAGAGCGCGAGGCCATGCCTAGGGGCACGGAGGCCTTTCCGCCGGCTTTAGTTGGTAGAGCGGCGATAGAGCACCCGAGAGCACAACCGGCATCGGCGATGCAGGAAAATCGCAGGGCTCTTCATGCAGGGGAAGCGCAAGGGCTGGTTCGCGTCGTGATCGGCCGCTAACAGCAGGCCATGAACGACCTGCCTTCCCGTCGCACGGTGCGTGATCAGACGCTGACGCGGCGCGATCTGGAGATGATGCTGGCATCTCCCCAGACCCTGATCGACTGCTGCCTCGATGAAGCGGACCTGTCAGAGCTCGATTTGTCCCGCTGGCAATTCGAACGATGCAGCCTGCGGCATACGGATCTCAGCCGCGCAAGGCTGGAAGGCACCCACTGGCAATCCTGCCGCGGCGCCTTCGCCAGCTTCATGGCCAGCGACCTGACCGAAGCCGTCTTCATCGCCAGCGATTTCAACAATGCGTCGTTCCGGCGTGCCGGCCTCCAGTCGGTGAAATTCACCCGGTGCAAACTGACCGGGGCCAATCTGTGCGAGATAAAGGGGCTTGGCCTGGAGTTCGAGGAAACGCTGCTCGTCAATGCCAGCCTGATAGGCCACTCATTCCGCAAGGCGGACCTGACCCGGATCGATTTTTCCCAGGCCGACCTTCGCAAATGCGACTTCCGGCAAACCGCCTTCACGGCGTGCAGCCTGCGCGAGGCGAATATGGAGGGAGCGCGGTTTGCCGGTGCCGACTTGCGCGGCGCCGACCTTGGGGGCGTGCGCCTGGTCGACGCCAGCCTTTTCCGCGGCACGATAATATCGCGCGAGCAGGCAGGCCAGCTTTTGGGCGAACTTGGCCTTATCGTGCAATAAGCCGGCGCGAAAAACGGCCAGGACAGATCAGCCCCAGCCGCGCTCCAGGAACGCGGTGGCCAGCCCCGCCAGATAGGCAGAGCCCTGCGGCATCACGCTTTCATCGACCATCATCCGGGTCGAGTGGATGCCGCAGCAGTGCTGCCAGTCGTCGCCTGCGTGGCTGACGCCCAGGAAGAACATCGCGCCCGGCACCTTTTCCAGCACATAGGCAAAATCCTCCGCACCCATGATCGGATCGGCAAGGCGCAGGAAGGCCTGCGCGCCGAACAAGTCCCGCGCCACCTGCTCGCCGAAATCGACCGCGCCTGTATCGCACATCGTGACTGGAAAACCTTCGAGGATCGTCACTTCGGCGCTCAGCCCATGGGCGCCGGCAATGCCTGCCGCCAGCACCGGCAGTTCTTCCTTGAGCCGCGCCCGGCTTGCCGCCGAGAGCGTACGCATGGTGCCGGTCATCCGTGCGGCATCGGGCACCACGTTGTGCGCGGTGCCGACCTCGATCTTAGAGATCGAGACGACCACCGGATCGAACACGCTGTAGCGGCGCGCCACCATCGTCTGGATCGCGCTCACGATCTCGCAGGCGACCGGCACCGGGTCGAGCGTGTCGTGCGGCATCGAGGCATGACCGCCGCGCCCCGTCACAGTGATGTCCAGCTGGTCCGCCGCCGCCAGCAGCGCCCCGGCGCGCCCGCCGACAAGGCCGTGCGGAGCATTGGGCATGACATGCAGGGCAAAGGCCGCATCGGGCAGCGGGCGGGTGCAGCCCTCACCGCCCAGCAAGCCGTCTTCCAGCATGAAGCGGGCGCCGTGATAGCCCTCCTCTCCCGGCTGGAACATGAAGCGGACCTCGCCCTTGAGGCTCCCTGCCTGCCGCGTGAGAATCTCCGCCGCGCCCACCAGCATCGCGGTGTGGGCATCGTGCCCGCAGGCGTGCATCGTGCCCGGAACTTGCGAGGCGAACGGCAGGCCGGTTTCCTCCGGCATCGGCAGCGCGTCCATGTCGCCGCGCAGAAGCACGCACCGGCCCTCTCCCCCGCCGCCTTTCAGTGTGGCGACAAGGCCCGTGGTGGACGGCCCTTCCTGCCATTCGAGCGGCAGATGGGCGAGCGCCGCGCGCACCTTGTCACGCGTCTTGGGCGTGTGCAGCCCGATTTCGGGCTCGGCATGGATGGCCCGGCGCAGCGCGACAATGCGGCCGGACAGGGACGCGGCTTCGGCGAGCAAAGCCTTCGGGAGAGTCTGGGACATGCCGGCCATGATAGACAGGCTCAGGCGTCTGTCGAGCCGGGTTCCTCGACAAGCGGGACGATCTCTTCGTGCTCGATCTTTTCCAGCGTGCGCCAGGCCATCACACCCATAGCGAGATACGAGACGGCCCCCGCCAGCGCCACGGCCCAGGCCGCGCCGCTCGGGCCGATGGGGATGAACAGCACCAGCCCCACGCCGAGCGCGGCCACCGCCAGCAAGCGCGCGGTCAGCGAAAGCCGGGCCCGCCCGGTCGAATGGAGCACCGGCTCGAAAGCCACGCTGGCAAGGTCGAAGCTGGCAGCAATGGCCAGCGGCACTAGGATCGCCGCGCCGCCTTCGAAGGCCGCGCCGCCGATCAGCGCGAGAAGCTGCTTGCCCGCCACCAGCGCCACGCCGACCACGGCCAGCCCGGCCAGCCCGGCGATCAGGCTGGTCTGCTGCGCCAGCTTGCGGAACTCGGCCGCTTCCGAGGACACGCGCACGCGCGCCACTTCGGCATAGACCGAGCGGGTCAGCAGCGTGGAAAGCTTGCTCATCGCCTGCGATAGCTGCGAGGCGAGGCGGTAGAGGCCCGCCGCGCGGGTGCCGACCCAGCCGCCGACGACCAGCAGCGGCCCGTTCTTTATTGTCGCATCGATGGTGGCGCCGGCATACGTGATCCAGAAGAAATGGCCGACGCCGGGGTTCTCCTTGAGCGCGAGGCGCCACTTGCCGAAGTTCGCGAGGCGGACCGCCTGCGGGCACAAGCGCCGGGCCATGACCCAGTAGAGCACGGATTCGAGAATATCGATCGCCGCCCAGGCGAACAGGAAACGGCCGACCGTCGGCCCGGTCATCCAGATCACGACAGCGGCGATCAGGCGCCCGGTCGGCACCACCGCCTCGACATAGACCGCCATGTCGAAACGGTGCAGCGCGCGCACGATCCCGGTCGGCGCCGAAACCAGCGCCCAGAGCGAGGCACAGCTGAACCAGAAGGCGATGTCGATATAGTTGGGATTGAGATCCAGCACATGGGCAAAGCCATAGATGACCACGGCCGCCAGTGCGCAACCGGCCAGCGCGCCGGCCGCATCGAGCACACCGCACAGCATCCCCAGCCGGCCGAACTTGTCCCAGTCCTTCGCGTGGACATGCTCGCTGCCGTAGCGCACGACGACGCGCCAGGTCTGGAAGCCGGCAATGGCGATCAGAGCCTGCGCCGTGCCGAAGATCAGCGAGAAGTGGCCGAAGTCCTTCAGCCCCAGCGTGCGCGTGAGAATCGCCAGGTAGAGCAGCCCGCAGACTGCGCCGAATCCCTTGCCGCCGAGCAGCCAGGCCGTGTTCTGAAGTATCCGCCCCAGGGGAGAAACATTCTCAAGGCGGTCGCGTTTTGCGGACATCGCGGTGCATTTGGACGAGGGAACCGGCAGTTGCAAGGATTGAGGCGATGCCTTTGCGGCAAAACGAGTGGCGACATGGCCCGGACCTTTCCCTTTCCCGCGGCAACGGCTAGAGGGCGCGGTTTCCCCCCAACGACACGTAAACCCGGATCATGATCGAACACGCCATCCTTCTCAGCGCCGGCCAGGGCTCGCGCCTGCTCCCCCTCACCGCCGAACGACCGAAATGCCTCATCGACTTTTCCGGCAAGTCCCTGATCGAATGGCAGGTGGAAATGCTGGCGCGCGGCGGCGTGAAGCGGATCGACGTCGTCACCGGCTTCATGACCGACATGCTTGAGGATCACCTCAAGGCGATTCGCGATCCCCGCGTCGAAATCACCGTGCGCTTCAATCCCTTCTACAAGGTGGCCGACAATCTCGGCTCGTGCTGGATCGCGCGCGAGGCGATGCGCGGCGATTTCCTGATCCTCAACGGCGACACGCTCATCTCCGAGGAGATCGTGCGCAAGGTGCAGCAAGGCGGTGCGGACGCGCAGGGCAATCCCTGGCCCATCGCCGTCACCGTCGACGTCAAGCCGGACGGCTACGACAGCGACGACATGAAAGTCGAGCGCGAGGCCGGTGGCCGCCTCGTCCACATCGGCAAGACGCTGACCGCGCAGCAGTCGAACGCCGAATCGATCGGCTTCCTCGCCTTCCGCGGCGAAGGGGCGGACCTGTTCCGCGAAACCGTGCGGCAGGCGATGCGCACGCCCGAAGGCGTGCAGCACTGGTATCTCAAGGTCATCGATTCGATCGCCCCCACCGGCAAGGTCGGCACCGTCTCGATCGAGGGGCTGGACTGGGCCGAAGTCGATTTCCTCAACGATAT
Organism: Novosphingobium naphthalenivorans NBRC 102051; assembly: GCF_001590985.1. Lineage (GTDB taxonomy): Bacteria > Pseudomonadota > Alphaproteobacteria > Sphingomonadales > Sphingomonadaceae > Novosphingobium > Novosphingobium naphthalenivorans. The sequence goes on along the minus strand of NZ_BCTX01000017.1, from coordinate 49,388 downwards.
CGAGATCGCGACGAAGCTGACCGACACCTGGGCATGAAGCCGGTGACATGACGTCCGGGACAGGCCAGCAAGCGACAGCACGGGGGACAGCGCGGGCGGCCTGGACCGCCGCTTGGACCGCCTTCGTCATCGGCTCCAGCTTCTTCCTGTTCGAATTCGTCGCCCGCATCGAGCCCAGCCTCGATACGGCCACGATCGCGGCCTTCTTCGGCCTGACGAAGTCCGGGTTCGGCACGCTTTCCAGCCTGTTCTTCTGGATCTATGCGCCGATGCAGATCGTCGTCGGGCTGGTGCTGGACCGCTTCGGCGCCCGCAGGTTCATTGTCGGCGGAAGCCTGATCTGCGCAGCAGGCGTGCTCCTGTTCGCGGCGACCAACGTGGTCGGCGTGGCTGCGGCCGGCCGGGTGCTGACCGGATTCGGCGCCTCCTTCGCCTTCGTCTCGGCGCTCTGGCTGGTGAACCACTGGTTCGCGCCCGAGCGCTTCGCGATGCTGTCCGGCGCGGTCAACGCCACGGGCATGGTCGGTGCCGCGATCGGCGCCGTGCTGCTTTCGGACCTTGTCGAAACGGCGGGCTGGCGGCTCGTCTTCACGGCGTCCGGTCTTGTCGGGCTGGGCATTTTCGCAGCGGCCGCCCTGTTCCTGCGCGAGCCACAGTCCCCCGCCAGCGAAGCCGGTACGGGGCCGGTCGAAGATGTCCGGCAAAGCCTTGCGGCAGTGATGGGCAATGGCCGCATCTGGGCCATCGCCGTTACCGGAATGCTCTTCTACATGCCGGTCAATGTCTATGCCGGGCTCTGGGGCACCAGCGAACTGGTGGCCGATCACCACCGTTCGCAGATCGCCGCCGAAACGATCGTCTCGATGGTGTTCTGGGGCATGGCGCTGGGCAGCGTGTTCGGGGGCTGGCTTTCGGACCGGCTGGGCCACCGCAAGTATCTCGTGCTGGGCGGGGCGATACTGACGGGGCTGGCCTACCTCGCCGTGCTCTACCTGCCGCTCCCCGCCTTTGCCGAAGGCGCGCTGCTGCTCGCGGCCGGTTTCTTCGGCGGCTTCCAGATGCTGACCTTCGCCATGGCCAAGGAAGGCATGGCGAACGATCTGACCGGCACGGCCGTCGCCTTCGTCAACATGATCGGCATTGCCGGCGCGCTGATCTTCCAGCCGCTGGTGGGCTATCTGGCCGATGCAGCCGGCGGCAATTTCGCGCTGGCGCTGGCAACCGTGCCGGCCTGCACGGCCCTTGCCGCCCTGATCGTGCTGTTCGTGCCCGAATACCGGCACCCGGATCACATCTCGCCGAAACGCACGCCAGGCGCCGAATAGGACCCGCAGCACTCCATGTCCTCGATTCCCCTCGGCCCGCTAATGCTCGCAAGCGAAAGGCTGGCGGCGATCGTCTGTATCGCCGCGTTCCTCTTCCTGGCCGGGCGCATTGCCCGGCGGACGCAGACGCGTGCGGACACCGTGGCCTGGCGTGCCCTGCTGACCGGCGCCGTGGCGGCGCGCGCAGCCTATGTCCTGCTCCATTTCGACGCCTACCGGGCCGAGCCCTCATCGGTCTTCGCGATCTGGCAGGGCGGCTTTGCGCTCTGGCCGGGGCTTGCGGCGGCGCTTGCCGTAATCGCTCTCATGCTGCGCCGCTCGCGCGCGACACTGGCGCTCGGCGGCACGGCGGTCGCGCTGACGCTCATCATGACCCTTGCCGTGCCGATGCTGCGCCCGGCCCCGCGCCCGCTCCCGGCAGGACTGACACTGACCACGCTGGACGGCCGCGCCGTCGCGCTCGACAGCCTGCGCGGCAAGCCTTTCGTGCTCAATGTCTGGGCCACCTGGTGCGGCCCCTGCCGCCGCGAAATGCCGATGGTGACGGATGTTGCGCGCAATGCCGCCATGCCGGTGTTCCTCGCCAATGCCGGGGAAGACACCGCCACGATCCGGCGCTACCTTTCCGAACAGGGCCTTCCGGCCGATCGCGTACTCACCGACCCCGCGCATGAGGCGATTCCCGCCCTTGAGACGCAGGCCCTGCCCACCACCTTGTTCATCGACAGTTCGGGCACGATCGTGTCCAGCCAGGTCGGCGAAATGTCCCGCGCCGGACTGACGGCGCAGATCGAATCCCTGGAAAGGACCCAGCCATGACGTTCCCCGCCCTGCGCGCCTTCCTGATCGCGGGCCTTGGCCTGGCGGCAACGCTGATGCCCGCCGCGGCCTCGGCGCAAAAGCCCGGGAACGAAGCCCAATCGGCGCAGGCCCGGCAATTGCGCGCGCAGATCCGCACCGACCCGCTGGCGCCCACGGCCGGGGCCCGGAACGGCGATGTCACGGTCGTGATCTTCTCTGACTACCAGTGCCCCTATTGCCGCCGGTTCAACGCCACGCTCGACGCGCTGATCGCGGCCGATCCCAAAGTGCGCGTCGTCTATCGCGACTGGCCGCTGCAGGGGCCCGGCTCGATGCTGGCCGCGCGCGCCGCGATTGCCGCGCAATACCAGAACAAGCACGCCGCCTTCCACGCCGCGCTGATGAAAGTGCCGGTGCGGCTCGACGAGCCGACGATCCGGGAGGCAGCCCGCATGGCCCGCGTCGACTGGAACCGGCTGCAGAACGACATGAAAACGCACAAGGCCGAGATCGATGCCCTGCTCGTGCGCAATTTCCGCTATGCGAACATGATGGGGCTGGAAGGGACGCCCGGCCTGATGATCGGCGCCTACCTGATACCGGGCCTCGTCGACCTCGCCACGCTGCAACAGACCGTGGCGCGGGTCCGCAAGGACGGCGGGGAGTGACTTAAGCGAAGGAACTCTTCAGCCAGGCTACCAATGCGGCCAGATCCTCGCCCTCCAGCGCCACGGCATGGCCGAGATCGGGAACCTTGGGCCAGCCCACGTCGACGAATTCGCGCCCCTGCCATTCGCGCGCGCCTTCGTAGCGCGGAATGACGTGGAAGTGGACATTGGGGTCCACCATCATCAGCATCAGGTAGTTGAGTTTCGCATAGTCCACCGCCTTGCCCAGCGCGCGCTCGATCGCGGTCGTGACCTGCTTGAGCTCGGCATGGGCTTCGGCGGACAGGTCCGAAAAAGCCGTCGCATCGGACTTCGCCGCCAGCACCAGCGAACCGAGCGTCGGCTGCGCCGGGCGGGCAAGGACCACCCAATGCGCGAATTCGGCCACCAGCGTGGCCGGGTATCCGAATTTCTCCATGGTCACGTTCATGCGCCTATCCTTTGCTCAGGTTTCGGAATTCTCAGGCTTCCGACAGCCACGAAGTGATCGTACCGCCGCGTGACCGCACGATCCATGCCTGCACCAGCCGCACGGCGTGGACCAGGCACGACAGCGCCGTCCACCAGGCCACCGCGATCAGGCCCAGATCGGGCCGCGCGAACAGCATCGCGGCGAACAGGATCACCATGTTCGGATTGCGCCGCGCGGTAATCAGGCGGAACCGGCTGTCGAACTTGCGCCAGACGTGGATGTGCATCATCCCGTTCTGGCGCATGAACACACCCTCGATCACGCGCTGGACCACATAGCCGCCCTGGATCGCACCCTGCACCCACCAGAACGTGGCGGTGTCGTAGCCCAGCCCCCAGAACGCAAGGCCCGTCGCCCAGAAATACCACCAGAACGGCGGATGGACGAGGTCCATGCCATGGTCGAAGATATTGCCCCAGTGCGAGGACGTGATCGTGCAGCGGGCAAGCTTGCCGTCCACGGTATCGAGCACCATGAACACCAGGCCGGTCGCCATGCCCGCCCAGTAATGGCCATAGGCGAACAGCACGGTCGCGATCACGCAGAACACCGCGCCCACAGCCGTCACCATGTTGGGCGTGACGTGCAGCTTCGCGCAGATGCGCGTGAGCACCAGCGCCCATTCGGGCCAGAGGTACTTGGTGAGCAGGTCGGTCACGCCCTTGTAGGCGCCGAAATAGCTCGCCCGCTCGATCGCGCGCACCGAGCCCGGCGTCAGCGCCATCAGGAACGGGGTCTCGCGCTTGCGCAGCTGCTTGTTCTCGATCGTCGGCCCGCTCTCGAACGCAACCACGATCAGGCCGGTGCTGTCGGTGAGCGGCGTGCCGGCCGTCATCGCCTGCGCGATTCGGGCGGCCTGCCCGGCATCGGCGGCATGGGCCAGCGCGGGAACGCCCGCCAATGTCAGCACCATGCCCGGCTGAGTCACGATGTGGCGGAACCACGCCGGGTCCCAGGCATGAGCGGCATTGGAAAGGATCGCAGGGCCCTGGGGCACCGCCGATACGGGCGTGAGGTTCGCTGCCAGGGCAATGCGGCCGACACGTTCGGCCATCGTAAGGCCCCAGAGTTTGACGGAATTTTCGCCCAGAGTGACGACCGCCAGAGCCTGGGCCGGGGCTTGGGAAGTGCTGTTCATGGGCGCGCCGTAATCCAGCCGGGCAGCACTGGCAATCGCACGCCGCCGAACGTGACCGTTCGTGGCAGGAACATCACAAGCGCCACATAACTGTAACATTATTGTGTCAGGTATGATTTCTTGGTGATTTTGCGGGCGGCCAACACTACATAGGCGCCCGTGCACGGATCTATCTACGAATTTGAAACGCTGCCGACCTTCGGCAAGTCCAGCCGGTCTGGCAAAACAGGTTCAGCCCATCCCGCGCGTCGCGGGCGGGCGGTTCCGCTGGTGGGCATCATCCGCAATCCGCGCAGCCACCGTAACAAGGGGCTGGCGCCGGAAATGGCGGAATGCTCCAACATCCTGACGGAAACCCCGCGCACCCGCGAAGAACTCTATCTCACGCTCGACGGCTTTGCCCGCCGCGGCATCGATTATCTGGTGATCGACGGCGGCGACGGCACGGTGCGCGATGCCCTGTCCTGCGGCGCCGACATCTTCGGTGAGGACTGGCCCACGCTCATCGTCCTGCCCAAGGGCAAGACCAATGCGCTGACAGTCGATCTCGGCCTGCCCAACCACTGGTCGCTGGCCGAAGCGCTGTCTGCCGCACACCGCGGCAACACGCAAACCCGCCGCCCCTTGCGCATCGCACCTGCCGAGGGCGACACCGAGGGCCGCTGCGTGCAGGGCTTCATCCTCGGCACCGGCGCTTTCGCCGTCGCGACCGAGGCCGGGCAGGAAGCGCACCGCCGCGGCGCCTTCAACAGCTTCGCCGTGGGGCTGACAGTGCTGTGGGGCATTCTCCAGACCCTGTTCGGCGGCACCGGCAATCCCTGGCGCAAGTGCACGCCGACGCGCATCGCCGACCGGGCGACCGGCCGCAACCTGCCGCATCCCGGCCGCGGCCGCGCGAACGAACGGTTCATGACCGTCGCCACCACGTTCGAGAAGTTCCCGCTCGGCGCCCGCCCGTTCGGCCGCGATCCGGCGCCGGGTCTCAAGATGGCCGTGATCGACTGGCCCGTGCGCTGGATCATGGCGCTGCTGCCGCTGGTGCTGTTGTTCGGCCTCTATGGCCGTTTCATGGCCCGCAACGGCACGCAGCGGTTCTATGCCAATGAACTCGAACTCGACATCGGCGGCCCGTTCATCCTCGACGGCGAAGCTTTCCCGGCCGGGCGCTATGTGCTCGACGAAGGACCGCAGCTCACTTTCGTCGTCCCCTGATTTCGCCCTCGTTATCGACGCGGGCCGCTTGATTTCGGCGCGCCCCTGCGGGAGCATCGCGGCATGAGCGAGGATCTCGACACTTCCGGAGCCTTGGGCGGAACCTTGGCCGGCACTCTGGCCACGCGGATTGCCGCCGCGCTCGAACGCCCGGTAGAGCACGCCGTGCGCGCCTTTGCCGAGCGGCTGGCCCCGGTCGATGCACTAGGCGTGCTGTTCTACGGCTCCAACCTGCGCACCGGCTCGCTCGACGGCGTGCTCGATTTCTACGTCCTCACGCAAGGACCGCAGGTCGAGAAGATCTGGCCGCGCGTGAGCTATCACGAATGGACCTGCGACGGCGTGCCCCTGCGCGCCAAAGTCGCGACGATGGCGCTGGAGACGTTCCGCGCCGCCGCCGCCGGGGACCTGCTCGACACCACGATCTGGGCCCGCTTCGTCCAGCCCTGCGCGCTGGCCTGGGAACGCGATGCGGAAGCTGGCGCGGCGATCGCCGACGCCGTGGCGCAGGCGGCCTGCACGGCGGCGAGGCTCGCGGTCGCGCTCGGCCCGGCCGCCGGCACGCCCGACGATTACTGGCGGGCCTTGTTCCAAGCCACTTACGCCGCCGAATTCCGAGTGGAAAAGGCCGGCCGCGAGGATTCGATCCTGGCCGCCAACCGCGCCCATTTCGACGGACTGCTGCCGCTCGCGCTGATCGCCGGGGGCATTGGCTTCGCGCGCGGCGCCGGCAGCACGATCCGCCCCGACATGCCGCCTGCCGAACGCGCGCGCCTGCTCGGCTGGTGGAAGCGCCGCCAGCGGCTCGGCAAGCCCTACAACGTGCTGCGCCTGCTCAAGGCCTCGACCACGTTCGACGGCGCCGCACGCTATGCCGCCTGGAAGATCGAGCGCCATACCGGCGTGCCCGTGACTCTGACGCCCTGGCGCGAACGCCATCCGGTGCTCGCCGCGCCCGGCGTGCTGTGGCAGGTCTGGCGCCGGCGCAAGGCGGGAGACCGTCCGGCATGATGCCCTCCCCCCAGATGCCCTCTGCGCTGATACTGGCCGGATCGCGCCCCGGCCCGCCCGATCCCGTCGCCGCCTCCGAAGGCGTTTGGCACAAGGCGCTGGTCACGATTGAAGGACAGACCATGCTCGCCCGCGTCGCCGCTGCGCTGCGCGAAGCGGGGATCGAGCGGATCGCCGTGTCCGCGTCCGACCCGCAAGTCATGGACCTTGCCCGCGAACTGGGCTGCGAGGTCCTGCTCTCGGCCAGCGGCCCCAGCGCCAGCGTCGCCATCGGCCTCGAAAAGCTCGGTGCGCCGCTGCTGGTGACGACCGCCGACCATGCCCTGCTACGCCCCGAATGGGTGCGCGATTTCGTCGCCGACACCCCGCCGGATGCCGACGTTGCCGTGCTCCTCGCCCGGCGCGAGGCGATCGAGGCCGCCATGCCGGGCAGCCGCCGCACCTACTTGCGCTTTGCCGATGGCCAGTGGTCGGGCTGCAACCTGTTCCTGCTGGCCAGCGAACGGGCCGGCGCGGCGATCGAGACCTGGAAAATGGTCGAGGCCGACCGCAAGCGCCCCTGGCGCATCGCCGCCCGGCTCGGCCTCGGAATGCTCGCCAGCTATGCGCTGGGCCGCCTGACGCTGGCGCAGGCGATCACCGGGCTCGGCCGCCGTATCGGCATTTCCGCCCATCTGGTCGCCGCGCGCGACGGTCTCGCCGCCGTCGATGTCGACAAGCCGCAGGACCTGACGGACGCCCGCGCGATCATCGCGGCGCGGGAAGTGGCTGCCTTCAGCGCGCCCTAGCGGTGCCGTGAATGGCAGGCGAGGCCGGGGAAACCTTCCGATTATTTTCAAAATCTTATCCCAATGAAGAGAACCCACGTTCCTTCGTGATGATCCTTCGGTTATGGAACCACGCATGAGCAAGATCACTGTCGCGGCCCTGCAAATCGGGTCGGATTACGCCGGCAAACATGCAACGCTCCGCAATGTCCTTGCCTTCGAGGAGCGCATCTCCGCCTCGGGTGCGCGGCTGGTTGTCATGCCCGAAGCCCTTCTGGGCGGTTATCCGAAAGGCGAACATTTCGGCACCCGGCTCGGCTACCGTATGCCTGAGGGCCGTGAGGCGTTCGCCCGGTACTACGACAACGCCGTGGACATGGACGGGCCGGAACTGGCGGAGCTCGCCGGCCTGAGCAGCCGCACGGGCGCAACGCTGGTGCTGGGCGTCATTGAACGCGCCGGGTCTTCGCTGTTCTGCACGGCGGTGTTCATAGAGCCCGAGCGCGGTGTGGTCGCCAAACATCGCAAATTGATGCCGACCGGCACCGAGCGGTTGATCTGGTCGCAGGGCGACGGCTCAACCATGCCCGTTGTCGATAGCGAGGCGGGCAAGCTCGGCGCGGCGATCTGCTGGGAAAACCATATGCCGCTGTTCCGCACGGCCATGTACGCCAAGGGCGTCGAAATCTGGTGCGCCCCGACAGTGGACGAGCGCGACGTGTGGCGCAGTTCGATGCGCCACATCGCGCATGAGGGGCGCTGCTTCGTGATAAGTTGTTGCCAGGTTCAGCCTTCGCCTGCCGAACTCGGCGTGACGGTCGATCATTGGGACGTTGACCGGCCACTGATCGGGGGCGGCAGCATGATCGTGGGCCCGCTCGGCGATGTGCTTGCCGGCCCGATGGAGCGGGAGACCGGGCTGCTCACCACCGAGATCGACACGGACGAACTGATCCGGGCCCGCTACGACCTTGATGTGGTGGGCCACTATTCGCGCCCCGATGTGTTCAGTCTCCATGTCGATGAGCGCCCCCGCAGCAGCGCTGTCTTCACGGCGGACTAGCCTCGGTTCAGCCGGTGCTTCCGGCCCGGACGCCCGCGATGCCTGACCGGCTTCCGCCAGGCTGGCCTCACATGTACTTCATCTGCACCCGGATCGACTTGACCCCGTCCGTCACCGGCACGCCCACCTTGGTGTAGCTGGGCTTGCCGAGATTGAAGATGTTGATCGAGGGGTTGTTCGACATGGCGCCGCCATCGGACATGATATCGGTATCGCCATTGCCGTTGAGATCGTGGCGCACTGCCACGCCGTAAGTGCCCGGTCCGGGAACCGGCACGCAGAACGTCATCGTCCCGGCCTTGGCAGGCACTTCGATGCGCGCCAGCCACTTGCCCTTTTCCAGCCATTCGCCGCGCGTGGCATGATAGGTCTGGACGCGCAGCTTGCCCTGCGAGGCCTTGATACCGTCCACCGTCACCATCACCGCCGGACCGGAACCGGCCGCGCAGCGGCTCATGTCGTTGCGGATCTCGTTGCGGTACTGCGCCACCGCCGGCGAGGTCACCGCGAAGCCCATCGCCGCCGCGATCGCCGCACCGGCCGCAAAAGCCCTTTTCGGGCGCAGGAAAGTTCGGCGGACCGGCCCGCCGGAATTACGCTTGGTCATTCGCAGTCCATAATCCTTACCGAAGGGGTCTTCCATGCCGTCCAGGCCGGAATTCGCGGCGCAGGGACAAGGGAAAACCCCTAATTCTCAGACGCCAGAATGCGCCGGATGCCGTGAATGGCGACTGAATTGTCCACCGCCCGCAAAGCAGGCGAACGCGATGACAGCGCCAGACACCCCATCGGCAATCAAATAGCGTGCAAACCGGTGGCTCCAGCGCATTGTGCGTGTGGAAAACACAGCCTTGACAACTTGTCCACCAAAGACCTCGTGCCCTATTCTTGCGCGTCAAGGAGTATCGTTTCCCGACATGACTGTCCCTCTGATTTCCCCGTCGATCCTTTCTGCCGATTTCGCGCGTCTTGGCGAGGAAGTGCGCGCCATCGACGAAGCGGGCGCGGACTGGATCCATGTCGACGTGATGGACGGGCATTTCGTGCCCAACATCACCATCGGCCCGGCCGTCGTGAAGGCCCTGCGGCCGCATTCGGCCAAGACTTTCGACGTGCACCTGATGATCTCCCCGGTCGATACCTACCTCGAAGCCTTTGCCGAGGCGGGCGCGGACATCATCACGGTCCACCCCGAAGCCGGACCGCACATCCACCGCACGGTGCAGACGATCAAGGCCCTGGGCAAGAAAGCGGGCGTCTCGCTCAACCCGGCAACCCCGGCCAAGATGCTCGACTACCTGATCGATGATGTCGACCTCGTGCTGGTGATGAGCGTCAACCCCGGCTTCGGCGGCCAGAGCTTCATTTCCAGCCAGCTTCGCAAGATCGAGGCGGTGCGCAAGATGATCGAGAAATCGGGCCGCGACATCCGGCTCGAAGTCGATGGCGGCGTCGATGCGAAAACGGCGCCGCTCTGCGTTTCGGCAGGGGCCGACGTGCTGGTGGCCGGATCGGCGACCTTCCGCGGCGGTCCCTCGCAATACGCAGCGAACATCAAGACGTTGAAGGGACTGGGCTGAACCGTGAATGTCAGGACCCGCCAGCGGCCAAAGACCAGGAACCCCGAGGCGGCTCGGGCGATTCCCCTGTCGACGGTGGCTGAGGAGGGCGTCTTGAACATGAGCGCAAGCGATCCCGAGGCGGAAACGGTCGGCGCCGCACAGGCCGCGACCGGCCGCGATCTGGCGCTGGCCGACTTCTCGCCGCCGTCGGTCCATGTCGGCGAACGGCTGATCCGCATGGCCTACCGCATGGGCATCCCCGGCTCGATGCTCACGGCGCCGATGGGCAAGAAGGCGCGCACGCGGCTGCTGGCGACGGTCAGCAATACCCTGCCCGGAGACCGCGTCGCCGGAACCGCGCTGCGCGCCGGGCACTTCCTCGTCCACGGCGCCAAGACGCCGATCGCGCAAGTCGACTATGCCGGCGCCGCGCGCGTCACCCCGCCGCTGGAAAAGGTCGTCCACTCGTTCTCCTGGCTGACCGACCTCGAAGCCTGCGGCCCGCGCGAACAGGGCGCGCCAGTGGCCGAACGGATCCTGACCGCCTGGCTCCAGGCCAACCCCGAACCGCCCGCCAAGCCCGGCAAGGGCCCCGCCTGGAGCGTGGGCAACACCGGGATGCGGCTGATGAACTGGCTGGTCCACGCGCCGCTGATCCTCTCGGGCGAAAAGGCGCTGCGCTCGCGCGTGCTGGGGCACATCGGCGCAACCGCACGCTGGCTCGACCGCCACGTGACGCGCGGCGAGGACCGGCTGGCCGAAGTCGCGGGCTGGTGCGGCATTGTCGCGGCCGGTCTGCTGCTGCCCGACGGGCGCCCGCGCCGCCTCTATGGCGAGGCCGGGCTGATCAAGGCCCTGGGCGAATCGATCGGCGACGACGGCGGCGTGCTCTCGCGCAGTCCGCTGGCGCAGATGGAAGCCATCGCGCTGCTGGTGCGCCTGCGCAATTGCTACAACGCCACGCGGCGCGACCCGCCCGAGGCAATCGAGCGCGTCATCGCCATGCTGGTGCCGCCGCTGCTGGCGCTGACCCACGGCGACGGATCGCTGGGATCGTGGCAGGGCGGCTGGGCCGTCGATGGCGACGAGGTCGGCGCGCTGGTCACGGCCAGCGGCGTGCGCACCCGCCCGCTGCGCGACGTGCGCCAGTGGGGCTATCAGCGCGTTCTTGCGAACAAGACCGTGCTGCAGTTCGACACTTCGCCGCCGCCGATGCCGCAACATGCCCGCTATGGCTGCGCCTCGACGCTGGCTTTCGAGCTGTCGCACGCCGGGCACCGCGTGATCGTCAACTGCGGCGGCGCGGCGAGCGGCGGCGGGCTTGTTCCGGTACGGCTCGAACAGGGGTTGCGCGCCACCGCCGCCCATTCGACGCTCACGCTCGACGATGCCAATTCCACCGCAGTGCTGATCAACGGCATGATCGGCGGGGGCGTCAGCGAAGTCGATGTCGACCGCCGGACCCTGCCGCAGGACAACGGCTCCACCGCGACACGCACCGAGGCCAGCCACAACGGCTATGCCGCGCGCTATGGCCTCACCCACCAGCGCATCCTGATCCTGCGTGACGACGGCACCGAACTGCGCGGCGAAGACCTGCTGCTGCCGTCGGGCCGCAAGGGCAAGCGCGGCAAAGTCGGCTTCGCGATCCGCTTCCACCTCGGCCCCGATGTCGACGTGGCGCTTACCGCCGATGGCCAGGGCGCCGGGCTGGCCCTGTCCGACGGCTCCTACTGGCAGTTCCGCAGCGGCGCGGGCGAAGTGACGATCGAGGATTCGCTCTGGGTCGACGGGCAAGGCCGCCCGCAAGCAACGCAGCAACTGGTGATCCAGGGCCTCGTCTCACGCGGCGGCGGCAACTTCGGCTGGCTGCTCAAGAAGATGAGCTAGTTCCTGCCTGAGCTTGCTCAGCGAGGAATTGTCATAGCCTGTTCCCACACCCTTGCCCCCTCTCCCCGCCGGGCCTAAGGGCGCGCGCAAAGATAATTCGCGAAGGAACCCCGCCCATGACCGATTCCGTCCAGATCCGCCGCGCCCTGCTTTCCGTATCCGACAAGACCGGCCTTGCGGAGCTCGGCAAGGTGCTGGCCGAACGAGGGGTGGAACTGATCTCGACCGGCGGCACCGCCAAGGCGCTGCGCGAGGCCGGGCTGGAGGTGAAGGACATCTCCGACGTCACGAACTTCCCCGAGATGATGGACGGCCGCGTCAAGACGCTGCACCCCAAGGTCCACGGCGGCTTGCTGGCCGTGCGCGACAATCCCGAGCACGCCAAGGCCATGGCCGAGCACGAAATCGGCGCGATCGATCTGGTGGTGGTCAACCTCTACCCGTTCGAAGCGACGGTCGCGAAAGGCGCGGACCGCGACACGATCATCGAGAACATCGACATCGGCGGCCCCTCGATGGTGCGCTCGGCGGCCAAGAACCATGCCTATGTCACCATCGTCACCGATCCGAGCGACTATGAAGGCCTGATGGTCGAGCTGGAAGCCACCGGCGGCTGCACCACGCTCGGCTTCCGCAAGCTGATGGCCGCGCGCGCCTTTGCGCAGACCGCCGCTTACGATTCGATGATCAGCCAGTGGTTCGCCTTTGCCGATCAGGGCCAGGAATTCCCCGAGATGCTCGCCGTCAACGGCCGCCTCGTCACCGAACTGCGCTATGGCGAGAACCCGCACCAGAAGGCCGCGCTCTATACGCCGGTCGGCCCCTACACCCGCGGTCTGGCCCAGGCCGAGCAGGTGCAGGGCAAGGAGCTCTCCTACAACAATTACAGCGATGCTGACGCTGCGTTCGAACTGGCCGCCGAATTCAAGGGCCAGAAGCCCGCGGTCGTGATCGTCAAGCACGCCAATCCCTGCGGCGTGGCCCAGGGCGAGACGCTGCTCGACGCCTGGCAGGGCGCGCTCGCCTGTGACGACGTTTCGGCCTTCGGCGGCATCGTCGCGGTCAACCAGACGCTCGATGGCGCCACGGCCGAAGCAATCTGCCAGATCTTCACCGAAGTCGTCGTGGCCCCCGATGCCGACGAGGAAGCCCGCGCCTTCTTCGCCAGGAAGAAGAACCTGCGCCTGCTGCTGACCGGCGACCTGCCCGATCCGCGCCGCGGCGGCCTCAACGTCAAGCCTATCACCGGCGGCCTGCTGGTGCAGGGCCGCGACAATGGTGCGATCGGCTTCGACGATCTCAAGGTCGTGACCGAGCGCGAGCCGACCGACCGGGAACTGCAGGACTGCCTGTTTGCCTGGACCGTGGCCCGCCATGTGAAGTCGAACGCGATCGTCTATGCCAAGGACGGCGTGACCGCCGGTATCGGTGCGGGCCAGATGAACCGCCGCGATTCCTCGCGCATTGCCGCGATGAAGGCTGCCGAGGCCGCCGAGAAGTTCGGCTGGGAGCAGCCGCGCACGGTGGGCAGCGCCGTTGCCTCCGACGCCTTCTTCCCCTTTGCCGACGGCTTGCTGGCCGCCGCCGAAGCGGGCGCGACCGCAGTGATCCAGCCGGGCGGCTCGATCCGCGACGACGAAGTGATCAAGGCGGCGAACGAGGCGGGACTCGCCATGGTCTTCACCGGGATGCGTCACTTCCGCCACTGAGTTCACACGGAAAAGTTGTCCGGGGGCAGGCAATTCACCGCAGCCTGCCCACCGCTCATCGCAGAATGATGCACTGCAGCGCGATGTTCACTGGACGGAAAGGCCTGCATGGTCATTTGGGCGACACAAATCGCAAAACTGACCGGGATCGCAACGCAGGCCATGGGACTCTTCAAACCCGACTTCTACCGCTTCTTCGCTCTCGGCTTTGCCGGCGGGGCCTTGCTGGTGTTCGGCGTGATGGGTCTTGGCAACCACACCAGCCTTGCGGACAATATCGTTCCTCCGGCCCAGGCCGAAACGACGCAGTAACCCGCCGGCAATTGCGCCCGACGCCGGTCCGCCCCATATGGGGGGCATGTCCGGTCCTCACGTCCATCACGAACATAGCGGCCACAGCCTGGTAAAGGCGGCCCGCCTCGCCCTTCAGGAGTCGGGCGAACAGTGGACCGAAATGCGCGCCGACGTCTTCGCCGCGCTCGCCGAACGCGAACGCCCCGCATCCGCCTATGACTTGGCCGAAAGCGTGTCCGCCCTGCGCGGCAAGCGGGTGGCGCCCAACTCGGTCTATCGCATCCTCGACCTGTTCGTGCGCACCAACCTCGCGCGCCGGGTGGAAAGCGCGAACGCCTATCTTGCCAACAGCCACCCCGGCTGCCGGCACGACTGCATCTTCCTGATCTGCGATTCCTGCGGCAAGGCCATCCACCTCGACGACGACCGCCTGACCGGCGCCCTGATCGGCGCCGCGCGCGAAGCCGGTTTCGCCGACGTGCGCCCGGTGGTGGAACTGCGCGGCACGTGCGCGGACTGCAGCTAGGCCAGCTTCACAGCGCCTTGCCCATGCGCGCCAGCGGCACCGGGGCGCCGCCCCGGTCATCCTCGATCCGCTCGATCACGGCATAGCCCGCCACGGCATAGAGCGGCTCGCCCGCACGGGTGCCCATGAGTTCGACAGCCGAAAACCCCTCGGCTTGCGCCGCCGCTTCGCAATGGGCCAGCAATGCGCGGCCGACGCCGCGCCGGGCGAAGGCCGGATTGGTGTACATCGCGCGCACCCGCGCCGGCTCGCTGGCCGGATCGAGCAGGCGCGGTTCACGCAGGCCGGTGCTGTGGTCTCCGCCATAGAGCGTCGCGCGCCGGCTCCAGCCGCCGCAGCCGGCGATCGCGCCGTCCAGCTCCGCCACGAAATAGGTTCCGTCCTCGATAAGCTGCCGGTCGAGGCCCATCACCGCGCGGCTTGAGGCGATCTGTTCGGGGCTGAGGAAGCCCACCTGCAGCCCGGAGATCGATGCCTCCATGATCTGGAGCAGGTCGGGCAGGTCGGATTCGGTTGCGGGACGGATGTTCAAGGGGCCTCCGGACAGTCCGGCCTCAGGGGAAAATCCCTTGCCGGTGCATCATGTCTGCACGGTGTTCCACCATGACAGTCCCTGTCAATCGACATGCAACAAACAAGCGTGTAAGGGGCAAAAGATGAATGCCAATCCGGCCACACCTCTGCTCGATACGGTTTCGACTCCCGACGACCTCCGCAAGCTCAAGCCGGCGCAACTGCGCCAGCTTGCCGACGAATTGCGCAGCGAGACGATTGCGACTGTCGGCCAGACCGGCGGCCATCTCGGATCGGGTCTCGGGGTCGTCGAACTGACGGTGGCGATCCACTACGTCTTCAACACGCCCGACGACCGGCTGATCTGGGACGTCGGCCATCAGGCCTATCCGCACAAGATCCTGACCGGCCGGCGCGACCGCATCCGCACCGTGCGCCAGGGCGGCGGCCTTTCCGGCTTCACCAAGCGCAGCGAAAGCGAATACGATCCGTTCGGCACCGCGCACAGCTCCACGTCAATCTCGGCCGCGCTGGGCTTTGCCGTGGCCAACAAGCTGAAGAACCAGCCGGGGCGCGGCATCGCCGTGATCGGCGACGGCGCGATGAGCGCGGGCATGGCCTACGAGGCGATGAACAACGCGCGCCAGGCGGGCAACCGCCTGGTCGTGATCCTCAACGACAACGACATGTCGATTGCGCCCCCGGTAGGCGGGCTTTCCGCCTATCTGGCCAAGCTGGTATCTTCGCGCCCGTTCCTGTCGCTGCGCGAAGTGGCCCGGCGCATCTCGCGCCGTCTGCCCGAACCGCTGCACAAGGCCGCCAAGAAGACCGACGAATTCGCGCGCGGCATGGCGATGGGCGGCACTCTGTTCGAGGAACTGGGCTTCTACTACGTCGGCCCGGTCGACGGGCATAACCTCGACCAGCTGATCCCGGTGCTGGAAAACGTGCGCGATGCGGCCGAGGGCCCCTGCCTGATCCACGTGGTGACCCAGAAGGGCAAGGGCTATGCCCCGGCCGAGAACGCCGCCGACAAGTATCACGGCGTGCAGAAATTCAACGTCGTCACCGGCGAACAGGTCAAGGCGCCTGCCGGCCCGCCAAGCTATACCAGCGTCTTCGCCAAGGCGCTGATCGCCGAGGCCGAAACCGACGAGCGCATCTGCGCCATCACCGCCGCCATGCCGAGCGGCACCGGGCTCGACAAGTTCGAGGCAAAGTTCCCGGACCGCAGCTTCGACGTGGGCATTGCCGAGCAGCACGCGGTGACTTTCGCGGCAGGCCTTGCCGCGCAGGGAATGCGCCCGTTCTGCGCGATCTATTCCACCTTCCTCCAGCGCGCCTTCGACCAGGTGGTGCACGACGTGGCGATCCAGAACCTGCCCGTCCGCTTCGCCATCGACCGCGCCGGCCTCGTCGGTGCCGATGGCGCCACCCACGCGGGCTCGTTCGACGTGACTTATCTGGCGACGCTGCCCAACATGGTCGTCATGGCCGCCGCCGACGAGGCTGAACTGGTCCACATGACCCACACCGCCGCGCAATACGACGCCGGCCCGATCGCCTTCCGCTATCCGCGTGGCAACGGCGTGGGCGTGCCCCTGCCCGAGACCCCGCAGCTGCTGGAGATCGGCAAGGGCCGGATCGTGCGGGAAGGCACCAAGGTCGCGATCCTCTCGCTCGGCACCCGCCTCGCCGAAGCGCTCAAGGCCGCCGACACACTGGAAGCCAAGGGCCTCTCGACCACGGTCGCCGACTTGCGCTTCGCCAAGCCGCTCGACAGCGAACTGATCCGCAAGCTGATGCTGAGCCACGAAGTCGTGGTGACGGTGGAAGAAGGCGCCATCGGCGGCCTCGGCGCCCACGTCCTCACCATGGCGAGCGACGAAGGGCTGACCGACGCAGGCCTCAAGATCCGCACCATGCGCCTGCCCGACGTGTTCCAGGACCAGGACAAGCCCGAGGCACAGTACGACGAGGCGGGCCTCAATGCGCCGCAGATCGTCGATACGGTGCTGAAGGCCCTGCGCCACAACAGTGCGGGCGTGGAAGAGGCTAGGGCCTAGATCAGGTCCACGAACGGGCGCAATACGCTTGCAGTCGCCAGCAGGCCGTAAGCTTCGCAATCGCGCAATAAGGCGTCCGGTGTCTTTTCCGGCCGCTTCAGGCGCTGCCGCATTCTCTTGATCGCCTGGATGGACCGCCCTTCGTCCAGTGCGATGGTATCGGCGATGAATTCATCGGCCGTTCGCGCTTCCAGATTGAGAGGCATCAGGACATCTTCCGGAAAGTCCTTGATATTCTCGGTGACGATCGTCTGCGCCTGCGTTCGAACGGCGGCGGCCAGAACATGCGCGTCACCGGGATCAGGCAAGGCAATCCCCAGAGGCATCTGCGCATCATATTCGGCGACAAGCGCCTCTGGAAACGCGGTTTCCATGAAGGCTCGGGATCGCGCGGCTCTTGCCGAGGCATCGGCGATGTCCTTGCCCGTCATGATCGCCTCAACCGCGCGCTGCGTTTCGTCGAGGATTTCCGCCGACCAGCGCAGGCGGAAAAACTCCGCCTCGGCCAGTGTCAGGAGAAAATTGCGGCGGAGCGTTCCCACCAGCGAGCAGGCATCGACAAGCGCCGTATAACGGTTGGCGAACATCTCTGCACAACTCTCAGATCAAATCCGCGTCATCCGCAAACAGCTCATCCAGCGCCCGCGATCGTTCTTCCTCGCGCCTCTTCTTGTATTCGAAAACGTCCCTGGCCTTGATCCGCCGGTGCCGGCCGACCTTGTCAAACGGCATTTCGCCCGTTTCCAGAAGCTTGATGAGATGCGGGCGCGACACGTTGAGAATATCCGCGGCCTGCTGCGTCGTCAGCAATTCGTGAATCGGCACTAAAGTAACCGCGTCGCCACTGCCGATATGCCGCAACAGATCGAGCAGCAATTCGGACAGTGCGGGGCTGAGCGCGATGTTGACGGGGGAATCCGCGTCAAGCACCGTCAGTGTTGCGCCATCGTTGGCATGAGCGGCGATAATCTGGCGAAGCTGGTTGGCCGCCTGCACCTCGTCCACCGAGGGCAAGCGTTCGCTGAACGCCTCGGCATAGGCGGGGATGGTCATGAGATCTCTCCGGCAGGGTGATATCGCAATACGCCATATTCGAAATAAACGCAACGACATTTGTTTCCTATACGGAAACCGGTCAAATGCGCGGCCTGGTCAGTTACGTCACCCTGTTACAGCGCCTGATACATCACCAGCGCATCGACATAGCCATGCTCCGGATCCCGGAATGCCCCCGGCAGGCGGCCGATGAGCCCGAAGCCCAGCGATTGCCACAAGTGCACCGCGCGCGTGTTGGTGCTGACGACAAAGTTGAACTGCATGGCCCGGTATCCGCGTGACCGGGCGTGCTCCAGCGAATGCGCGCACATGCGGCGGGCAATGCCCCGCCCCATGGCCGCGGCAGCGGTCATGTACCCGCAATTGCAGACGTGATCGCCGCCGCCCGCCTGATTGGGCCGCATGTAGTAAGTGCCGAGGACGATGCCATCCTCCTCGGCCACGAAAGTCTCCTTGGCAGGGTCCATCCAGTAGCGCAGCGCCTCGGCTTCGCTCATGGCCGGATCCAGCGCGTATGTCGTGCCCTCGCGGATCACGGGCAGGATTATGGCGGCGATGGCAGATGCATCGCCAGGCAAGGCTTTGCGGATAATCATGTCTTGTTGATAGAGGCCCAGCCTCCATCAACAAGATGCAATCACCAGTCGTAGGCCTTCGGCAGCACCGACGTATCGAGATCCTTGTAGCGGTCCCGCAGCCGGGTCTGGTGGTTGTCGAGCGGCTGCTTCACGCCGTCGATCCACACCTCCTGCGGCGCCGAGGACAGTTCCAGCGGATCGCCGTCCCACAGCACCACGTCGCCCACCGCGCCGGGAGCGAGCACGCCGGCTTTCCCACCATAGCCACTGATCTCGGCCGGGATCGAGCTGATCGCGGCGAAAGCCTGCCCCCAGGTGAGACCGGCCGCGCCCGGCAGCCTGGTCAGCGCGACGAGATTGCCCGCCTGCTGCGTGGCATAACGCGGCTGGTTGCCGCCGGTGAACATGCCGATGGCGACTTTCACGCCCGCCTTGGTCATCCGCCCCACGTTGGACTGGGTGGCCGCCAACGTCTCGAAAGCATCGGGCAGATCGCGCAGCGGCATGGCAATCACCGGCACATGCGCGGCGGCGATTTCCCGCGCCACAAGCCAGCCCTCGCTGGCCCCGACGAGAACGAGGTTCAGCTTCGGGAACTCGCCCTTGAGCGCCAGAACGCTGCGGATATCCGCCGCGCGCTCGACACCGACATAAAGCGGCTCGCTGCCGTCGAGCACTTTGGCCAGGGCCAGAGCATCGGGCCGGGTGAGCATGGCATCGCTCTGCCGCTGTGATCCGGCGGGAAGCGCGGCCAGTTCCTTCGCCTCGCGCAGGGCGTTGCGCAGCGCCACATGCGCGGCGACGCGGCTGCCGCCCGCCAGCTTCGCGCCTTGCTCGCCCAGTGCGACGAACTGGAACGCGCGCGGCTTCATCAGCATCGTAGCGCCAGTCGATCCAGCCGCGGCCAGATCGATCACCGCGCCCTGCCCGGCAAAGATCGACTTGCCGTTGAACGCAGCGACGGTCGCGCGCGTCACCCCGCCCGCACGGCTGATCGCGACATGCTGGCTGGAGGGATTGAGCGCCGGGGCCACGTCGAGCGCGGCGTTGAACGGCGAATCGTCGGCTTCCAGATCGTTGCTGGTATCGACCGCCTCGACATCCCACAGGCCCAGGTCGGTCATCGGCGTGAACAGGCCGGGCGTGACCCATTTGCCCGTGCCGTCGATCGTCTGCATGTCCGCGGGCACGGCAACGCCCGCCCCGGCAGCAACCACCTTGCCCCCACGCACGACGACCGTGCCGTGCTCGATGGGCGCCCCGCCATCGCCGATGGCGAGCGTGGCATTGGTGATGGCAAGATCCTGCGCCTGCGCGGCAAACGGCAGGGCTGCGGCCGCCAGCGCGGCGGCCAGAACGGCGCGGCGGCTCATTTCACGTCTCCTTCGCCGGGCTGGCCAAGCTCGAAATCGCTCACCGGGCGCAGCTTGGGATTGTCGGCATCGAACAGCATGGCGCCGTCGATCCAGACTTTCTCGGGGCGGGTATAGACCGAGAGCGGATTGCCGTTCCACAGCACCACATCGGCCATCTTGCCCTGCTCAAGGCTGCCGGTCCTGTCACCGATGCCCATGGCCTTGGCGGCATTGTAGGTGAACCAGCCGACGACTTGCGCGTCGGGAATGTCGATGCCGATGCGCCGGCCCGCCGCCTGCGCCTTGGCGGCTTCCTGATTGAGGCGCTGGATGCCGTTCTCGTCATCCGAATGGATGATCACGCAGGCCCCGGCATGGGCGATCAGCGCAGCGTTTTCGGGGATGCCGTCATAGGCTTCCATCTTGAAGCCGTACCAGTCGGCCCAGACCGCCGAGCAGATGCCGTTCGCCTTGAGCAGATCGGCGATCTTGTAGCTTTCCACCGCGTGGTGGAAGGCCGTGACCTTGTAGCCCATCTCCTTGGCCATATCGATCACCTGCGCCATCTCGTCGGCGCGGTAGCAATGGTTCTGGACGAGAATCTCGCCCTTGAGCACGCCCGCCAGCGTATCCTTGCCGAGATCGCGGTCGGCATCGGGATCATTCATGTACTTCTTCGCATCGATCCAGGCCTGCCGGTCGACCGAAAAGTTACCCATGCGGGTCGAGGGCTTCTGGCCCTTGCTGCCGTAAACGCGCTTGGGGTTCTCACCGCAGGCCATCTTGAGCGAATAGGGCGCGCCGGGGAACTTCATCCCCTGCACGGTCAGGCTCGGCACGTTCTTGATCGTGACCGAACGGCCGCCGATCAGATTGCCCGAGCCGGGCAGGATCTGGATCGCGGTGACGCCGCCATTGGCCAGCGCGCGGGTGAAGCCGGGGTCCTGCGGCCAGACCGAATGCTCGGCCCAGACGTCCGGCGTCGTGGGGTTCGTCATCTCGTTGCCGTCGGACAGCGCATCGACGCCGGGGCTGGGATAGACGCCGAGGTGCGAGTGGATGTCGATCACACCAGGAGTGATGAACTTGCCGCGCGCATCGATGCGGTCATAGCCATCGGGGATCGCCATATCCGCGCCACCGATCGCGACCAGCTTGCCTTGCGCGAACAGTACCGTGCCGTTGTCGATCCGGCCGCCGCGCCCGTCGAAGACCGTGGCGCCGACCAGGGCGGTGGGGCGGCCCGGATAGGGTTTGTAGGTGGAAGGATACGGCACTTCCGCCGCAGCCTCGCCCTCCGCCTTCTTGCTGCTCTTCGCCTCGCCACTGGTGGCGGTGAGTGTCATCGCCAGCGCGGCGAGGACCGCCGCGCTCCATTTGCCGGTTACCGCTTTGCCCCGCATGTCGTGCCCCTGTTTCGTCCTTAGGCGTTAGGCCTAGGCGTTAGGTTTGAGTTCCGGGTGCATCCCGGCTTCCTGTGCTTCCAGCCCGACTTCGTCACGGCCGGCCAGACCGTCCGCCCCGTCGTCGAGCGTATCGAGATGCATCCAGCGCTTCACGATCGGTGAAAGCGCCAGGACGACGATGGCGACGCCGATCGTGATCCAGCCGATCTTGGTATAGATCGCCAGCGTCACTTCCTTGCTCATCTCGCCGCCTTCGCCGCCGGTCGCCTCGCCGATCTTGCCTGCGACGAAATTGCCGACCGCGGTCATGTAGAACCAGGCGCCCATGATGAAGCTGGCGAGGTGCGCCGGTGCCAGGCGCGTCATGGCCGAAAGGCCGACGGGCGAAAGGCACAGCTCGCCGGTGGTGTGCAGCAGGTAGATCAGGAACACGAAGACGACCGAGGTCATCACCGCCGGATCATGCGTGCCCGCGCCCCACACGAAGACGAGGAAACCAAGGCCCACCTGAATCAGCGCATAGCCGAACTTGGCGGGAGCAGAGGGTTCCCACCCGCGCTTGCCCAGCCACTGCCAGAGCCCGGCGAAGACCGGCCCGAACAGCACGATGTAGATCGGGTTGATCGACTGGAACAGGCTGGTCGGCACGCCGCCACGATCGACGAACTTGTCGGTATAGAGGCTGAGCGAACCGCCCGCCTGTTCGAACAGACCCCAGAAGATAGGATTGAGCGCGATCAGGAACAGGATCGCGAAGATGCGCTCACGCGGTTCCTTGGGCAGCTTGAAGGCCTCGTAGAGCGTGTAGAGCAGCATCGCGATGCCGGTGATGATGAGCAGCGTCTGGATCACGCTGACGTACTGGATCAGCAGCCAGATCACCGCGACCGAGGCCGCGCCCACGCCATAGAGCAGGAATTCGCCGTTCTTCGCGAGCGGCGCGGGCGGCTCGCCCTTGCCCTGGAGCGCGGGCTTGCCCACCATGAAGATGATGAGGCCCAGCACCATGCCGATCCCGGCCAGGCCGAAGCCCCAGGACCAGCCGATCGTCTCGCCCAGATAGCCGACGAGGATCGAGCCGAGCGCGGCGCCCGTGTTCACACCCATGTAGAAGATCGTATAGGCGGCATCACGGCGCCCGTCGCGCAGCCCGTAGAGCTGGCCGACGATCACCGAGATATTGGCCTTGAGGAAGCCCGAGCCGACGATGATCAGCGCCAGCGCCATCCAGAACACGTTGATCGCCGGGTCCGCCTGCTTGACCGCGGGATCGGTCACGCCCTGCAAGCCTTCATAGGCCATCAACAGGTGGCCGAGCGCCAGCACGAGGCCGCCGAATACCACCGCCTTGCGCTGCCCCAGCCAGCGGTCGGCGAGATAGCCGCCCAGCACCGGGGTAATGTAAACGAGGCTGGTATAGGCGCCATAGACCAGGGTGGACTGGCTGTCGCTGAACAGCCAGAACTTGACCAGATAGAGGATCAGCAGCGCCCGCATACCGTAGTAGGAGAAGCGCTCCCACATCTCGGCATAGAACAGCACGAAGAGGCCGCGGGGGTGGCCGGCGAATTCCTCGCTCTTGCGGGTGGCGATCACGCCGCCGATGGCGAGTACGGCAAACAGGGCAATGGCGGCGATCGCCGCGATCCAGTCACCCTCTGTCCAGCTTGCGATATCCTTCATGCGACGTCTTGTTATCCTTTTACGTCCCGAAGGACCGCCTGAAGGGCCCGCAAGTTACCAAGCAAAACCGGCCTGTAAATGGGGGAGCGCCGGAGCACGGGCCTGCCGAAGTCCGCGCACCGGCCCGATTCGGACGCAAAGAGCTAGGGCATTGCGCGAAGGCAGCCGGGATGGCATTTTCATGGCTGCTAATCAGGCAAACTCGTGTAATTTTATGATTCGCAGGAGTTTTGACGATTTTTTTCGGGAGACGGGGCAATGATCAGATCGGAGCTTCTCCAGATACTGGCCAAGGATAATCCGGAACTGCGGCCGGAAGACGTGGAACGCGCGGTCGATACTTTCTTCGACGAGATCGCCCAGCGCCTCGCCGATGGCGGCCGCGTCGAGCTGCGCGGCTTCGGTGCCTTCTCGACGCGCCACCGCGAAGGCCGCAAGGGCCGCAACCCGCGCACCGGCGAGACGGTGGACGTGCCCGAAAAGCGCGTGCCCTACTTCAAGCCCGGCAAGGAAATGCGCGCCAAGCTCAACGTTTCCTGACCTGCCGCCCGGTTCGCACAGCGAGCCGGGAAAATCCCTTCTGCAGAGAGTTGCCCGGCCGCCCGCGATCTGCCAGAGCGCGGCGGTCTGTCCGTGCGGGCGTGGCGGAATGGTAGACGCCGGGGACTTAAAATCCCCTGAGCTTTGCTCGTGCGGGTTCGAGTCCCGCCGCCCGCACCAATTTCTTGATCACCGAAGTCCGTCGTCGGCTTTACAAATCCAAGAAATCAGCCATATTTGAGGTGGTGTTCAACCGCCAGCGTTCGCGAAAGTCTGCTGGCAGTCACCCCGAATTGGGGGCCTTATTGGGGCCTTTTGATTCGGGGGCTTTCAAAAGGCCCCCAGAATGGCACTGACCGATACCGCCATCCGAAACGCGAAGCCCCGTGAGAAGGACTACAAGCTGGCCGATAGCGGCGGCCTGTATCTCCTGATTACGCCCTCAGGTGGCAAGCTCTGGCGCTTGAAATTCAGAATGGAAGGTCGGGAAAAGAAGCTTTCCATCGGTAGCTATCCGCAAATCAGTTTGAGCGCAGCCCGCAAGCGGCGCGACGAAGCGCGCGAACTGATGGCAGCAGGCAAAGACCCGGCGCGCGAAAAGCAGCGAGATAAAATCCGCTCCCGCTTGCAGGCCGAAAACACGTTTGCCGGGATCGCTGCAGAATACTGTGAAAAGCGTAAGCGAGACGGACAGAACGCTTGGGCACTCACCACCGCTGTTCGCAATGAGAACCTGATCGGCCTACTCAATAAGTCGATAGGGCGAATGCCGATTGGCGAAATCGAGCCCGCAGACGTCCTCTCGGCGCTCCAAAAGGTTGACGGCAAGGGCAACCACGAGAGTGCGCGCCGCATGCAGCAGTTGGCCAGCGCGGTTTTCCGGTACGCGGTTGCGACGGCGCGCATACGTTCTGATCCTACTCGCGACCTGCGCAGCGCCCTCACGGCTCCCAAGGTAACGCATTATGGGGCAATTACCGATGCGGCCCGCGTCGGCCAGTTGCTGCGGGCGATTGATGGGTATGAAGGCCAAGGCATCACAAGATTTGCATTGCAGTTTGCCCCGCATGTGTTCGTGCGTCCCGGCGAATTGCGACACGCAGAATGGTCCGAGTTTGACCTCGATGCAGGCACCTGGACTATCCCTGCTGGCAAGATGAAAATGCGGAAGGTCCACCACGTTCCGTTGTCGCGCCAAGCCGTCGGCCTACTCCGCGAGATTCACGCAATCACTGGCCCATCCGGGTACGTTTTCCCGTCAATCCGCACCCGTTTGCGCCCGATGAGCGAGAACACCCTAAATGCCGGGTTGCGACGCTTGGGGTACGCGAGCGACGAAATGACGGCGCACGGCTTTCGCGCCATGGCCAGCACCCTTCTGAATGAGTCTGGCAAGTGGTCCCCAGACGCCATCGAACGCGCCTTGGCACATGGTGATAGTGACAAAGTGCGCGCCGCATACCATCGTGGGGCGCACTGGAACGAACGTGTCGCAATGGCCCAGTGGTGGTCGGACCACTTAGATTCGCTGCGCAAGGGGGCAGACATCCTCCCCATTGCCAATCGGCCAGCAGCATAGCGGAGTTCGGTGCATCAATGCATTACTTGGCGCATGCTCCAGCCAAGCAATATAGTGCTTAAAAGGCCGGTTTGCAGAGGCGTCAAGGCCACGCTTTGCAGTAAATATAATGCTTGTTTTGAGTGACTTGATTTCAGCTTTGCTGTTCAATGGATCGTCTTTGGAACCGTTGCGGCCAAAACGCGACCGATTGTAGAGTTACCTTGGGCAAGTGGGTGCCGCTACAACCGCTAAAATGCTAATCGCTTGGGCCGTCTACAGCAATCTGAGAATTGTTGCCCGGCTCTACTCATACTGGCGCGTCCATTCCATCATGGCTTGGAAACAGATTTCGGCGAAAGCAGGCACTGCGGTTCGACCTGTAGTGCTTCTGCGAGCCGCGCGAGCGCGCGAACCGATGGATTGCGAGTCCCACGTTCAAGGTCGCTGACATAACTGCGTTCCATTTCGGCTTCTAAGGCAAGCTGCTCTTGGGTCATGCCCTTTAGCTTTCGGTAATGCCGAACATTTTCGCCAAGAAGCTGGACCACATCCATGCGCCGATGTGGCAGCAAGCCTCTGGTAACGTCTGTATACTAAACGTGTCATTTCGACTGGATGAAGCCTGATCGACAGGCGCTCGTCTCGCCATTGGAATTGGGCATGAACAAAGCCCCATGAGTGGCGCAACTCGGAGGCACAAGTGTTCTGTAGAAAGAAGAAGAATAGTACTTCAAGGTTCGTGGAGCGAGCGGTTGAATTGGACACCGCTCACCTGTTCACACATTGGCCTTTGACCGTCGCAATTAGCAAAGTCAGCACCAACATGGTTCTGCCCAACAAGGAGCAGCGAAGTGCAAGTGCCGTTGGCGTCATCCACGATGTATACGGGGGAGGCCACCCACTTTTACCGGTTGAAGTAGAGTTCGATTTTGATGGGAGTAATGAAAAATTAGGTTGGGGATATATCGAAACATGGGGCTGGCCTTCAAGTGAACCGGATGACCTTTTCCAGGCCAAAATATTTGTATTTGATCGCGATGCAAATTTCTTCAAGGCCGTACAAAAGGCGGCGGAACACGCTGCTTTATCGGGAAATCAGTTCTTGCATCTTGTGTTCCAGAGAACGCGGAAGAAACCTTACGACGCAAAGACAGATCAGCAAGAGGCCGAGGCAGAACAAGAACGGCTGAGCGCACTCATGCGTCGAATTGATTCGGGCGATAAGGGGGCAAAAATGCCCTTGATCGAATTTGACTCAATTTGGGTTGAGGACGCCATTCATACAAACGCGCCAGCTTGGAGCCATGCCTGGATTCATGACTTCACAGATCGTTCAATGTATCATTCCCGTGCTGCCGCGAAATGGCGCAGCATGCCTTGGCGGCAACAAGATAGCTTATGACAGTCCGCCTTCGGCACTGTTCGGACAGTGCGGGATATACAAGCTCAAGTGACGGGCAAGGGATCGATGATCTTCTTGACCGCCTTGCCGATTAACTCCGCCACAACCGTTGGCACGGCGTTTCCGAGCTGTCGTGTGGCCGCTTTCCAGCTTCCTGAAATATAATAGTCATCCGGCAAGCTCTGCAAACGGGCCATTTCCCTAACGGTGAAATACCTTACGTTTCCACGCGGTGAGACAAGCATATTTTCCCCCCCTGGAACGCCGTGATCGCCCGCCTTGAGCGCCTTGGCTGGTTCATCAAGGCAGCTTCCTGTGTGATTGGGATAAACACGCGCGCCGGGATGTTGCCAATGCCCTGAAGCGCTGGGGGACTTGAGGGGAGCTGGAAGATCGACGATCGAATCCCTCACCGTTACCCAAGGCTTGGTGCTGGGCTTCTCCTTGGTTTTAGCCAGCCGTGCCGCCAACCGTGTTTCGGTAGCCGACGATGGCTTGAAGCCCCGCCGCATATCGTGTGTCTGCCAGTAAGAACCGTCAATGTGCTTGGCCCACGCTAGCGCTTCTTGAGAATGAGTAGGCGCGGGAAAGCTCCATTCCTCCCCGAAGGCTCCTGCGATGCCTATGAAGATGGCTCGGTGGCGCTTTTGGGGTGCGCCGTAATCTGCTGCGTTAATTGACTGCGAGAGGACGCGATAGCTAACAGCTGCGCCCTCCCGGCTTTTCGAGTGTTGCTTCAATCTGCGGAGGTGATCTAGCCAGAACTCATCCTCTTTTGGCGCGATCTCTGGATAGGTAAGCTGTAGGGTGATGTAGTCGCGATATTCAGAAAAGTCCGGACGAAACAAGCCGCGAACGTTCTCGAAAATAAAGGCTTTGGGGCGAATGGTTCTTACTGCCCGGATGGCTTCGGGCCACATATTGCGTGGATCGCGCGGGCCTAGGTGTTTCCCACCTATCGAAAATGGCTGACAGGGTGGCCCGCCAGAAACCAGATCGGCTCCCTCGTGGCGTCCATAGTCCACCTCGCGAACGTCGGCCTCGGCTATTTCCCAATGACGGACGTGTTGAATCCTGCGGGCTTTGTTCTCCCTCAAGGTGTTCGCGGAGTCTTGATCATATTCAAGAACCAACTCGTGCTCAAATCCAGCTCGCGCGATGCCGAGGGCCAAGCCACCACATCCTGCGAACAATTCGACGCTACGCATCCAAGAAACCCTTCACGCGTCGAGCCACTTCATCCTCGTTGGCGAGTTGGCATTCCCAAATCACGAGCGACTTCCACCCATCGCGAGCCAACGTCTCGCCAACCACAGCGTCGCGTCTGACGTTGTCCTCGAATTTGCGTTGCCAAAAATCGATGCGGGACTTGGGGACGCGTCTACCCGCACGACAGTCGTGCCGGTGCCAAAAGCATCCGTGCAGGAAAATCACGCGCTTGCGCCCGATGAAAGCGAGGTCGGGTCGGCCAATGATCGATTGGCTGTTTTTTCGGTAGCGGAAGCCAAGCCCCCAAACGATCCGCCGCAGGGCGAGTTCGGGCTTCGTGTCACGAGACCGGACCCGTCGCATTCGTTCACTTCTTTCTGCGCAGCTGAGGGTGTCAGTCATGCAACACCGCTCTCGCGGTCGGCGAGATACTGCTTGATCGCCTCGCGAACTAGCCAAGCGAGACTGCGATCGGTTTTGTTGGCAAGGGTTTCCAGCTTGGCACGGTCACCCGCTTCAAGCGAAATTGTTAGCCGATCTTGGACCTTTGGCATCTTTCTTGCCGCCATCAATGCCTCCTCACCGTTATGATGTACGATGATGAACAGTTCATCAACATGAATATATCTTGCATAAATTAAATTGACAAAAATTTCCGGCCATGAATTAATGTGCGAAGAATAATTGCGAGATAGCGAAGAGGTCGCAATGGCATCGATTCATCAAGCTCGATCGGACGGAACGACCTCTGATGTCGGCATAAGAAACGTCGGCGCGCGCATTGAAGAATATGCCGCTCACCTGTCTGAGGTAGCTCGCGTCTTCAACGATCATGCGATGGCCTTGGGATTGGGCGTCACATTGGATGCGGATCGGGCGGTGCAAGCAATTAAGTCCGGTGCGAATATCAGCCGTGTCGCGCGTTTTTGTGATCGCGAGGACGATTCGGGCGTCCTGCACGATTCCCAGCTTATGACCGCGCTTGAATGCGTCGGCGAAATTCTCACGGCCCCCCAAAAGAACGGGCTTGTGCTGGGAGCGATGCAATCTGGGAAAACTACCACATCCTTGGCTCTGCAACTCGCGGGACCAATTGTGTACATGCTAACCGAGCGATGCCTCTACCCGATCTATCTGATAACCAGCCAAACGAGCCAGGAGGACCAGACGCGCATCGAGATCGCGCGGTTTCTGGATTATTATGGTGAGTTGGCAGTGGTCGTTGATGAGCAGAATCGTTGTAAGCTCATCGACTATGTGAAGCGCAATGGCATCGATCCGTTTTTCAGCTTTTCGCCAACGATCAACACCTATCGCGAACATGTCCTGAAAGGCGCACTGCCAGATACGATGATGGGACCGAAGCTTGATGATTTCATTAAGCGGCGCGTTCCAGGCGATGCAATAAGGCAGGTCGCCAAACTTTGCCGCGATGCAAATTCCAAGGGCTTTTCACCACTTTTGATCATCGACGAACCCCAATTCGGCGCCAGCGACAGATTCGTAAAAGTTGAAGATGGGGTGGAGCGCCGTCCCTGTGTCTTGCTCCGCATTTTCGATGCGATTGACGAAGCGCTGGGGGACGACGCGAGTGACCGCGTATTCATCGGCCTCTCAGCCACTCCATACGAATTGGAAGGTATCAACGGGGTTTGGAAAGTGCGTCAGTATCTGACCTCGTCGTATTTGGGTTTCAATTACTTTGGCGGCAAGGTCATTGATAGCGAGGCCAACGTTGAGCCGCCGCGGACCATGAGCTTCGACGAATTGGCTGACGAATTGGACATCCCGTTCCTTAAGGACGTGTCGTTGCAGGCTTACGAAGCGTTGCCGCACGTCTTTTCACGTTATGCTGACAAGATCGGCTTCGCGGACAACCAAGAACACTACAGACGAAAGGTGGAGGAAACACTGCGCGCAGCCATTCTCACGCTGGCCCGAAAGCGGGTGGACATTCCTACGGGAATTTGCATTCGCTTGTGCAATAATAACTTGCGATCACACCGCCTGATCGAGAATCTTGACCTTCCCGAGGACGAGATTGAAGTAGTCGAGTACTTTGGAAACGAGTACAAAGGCATGAGCGTCAAGCGTGCTCTGAAGAAGCGCGATCGTCCCGATTTGCCATTTTTGATCGCGGTTACGAGCCGCGCCCGAATGGGTGACGCGTTTCCAAACAGCGTGGAATGGTTTCTCGAGTTTTCTCGTAAGGCCGCCAATCTCAACGCGCTGCTGCAGGGCTCGTTAGGACGTGCGTGCGGGTACGGCAAGTCCTCGACGGTGGTACTGTCCGCCGATAACGCACAACTAGTCGATGACTACAAGCGCGAACAAGGCGATTACTTTTATAAGACCAGTCCACACAGTGTAATTGTTGGCCCTTATCGTCGTGGGGCGCCGACTACCCTTATTCGGCTGCGGCGAGACATGCCAGATCCTCTTGTGGCAAAGTTCTTCGATCGCTTGGACGCCGAAGTCGTTGAGCCCTATCTCATGCAAGGCAATCCGACGCTGCGAGCCAAGCGTGGATCGGCTGGAAGCGCCCGTATGGGCCCAATCTTGCGCATCGCCGAGGAAATAGGTCTCTTCGACCACATCGAGGACGTGGCAACCAGAGAACGACTCTTCCCAACTTATCCTGAAATTCAGATCGCACGTGCCGGTGACGCGGTTCCAAACTCCCGCGACCCTAACGAATTGCTGACCTACGCTATGGATGAAAGCGGAAATTGCCGATTCACATTCAGGGAATGGTCGGGCGATGGCTCAAACCATGGCGGCGTGAGAAGCCGCGGCTATGGTTCGCGCGATGCTATGAATCGAGATGACGCGGGAAACAAGCTGGAACCGCAAATCAACATGCGCAAGTTCGACCCCAACACGGGCGAAGCCATTGACGACAAGCGCATGGCCGGTCGTAATGTCCCCTCTTCGGATCGCCGCCCGGGAAACTGGCGGGCGGAAATGATCACCCTCCCTCTCGTTGCTCCCGTTCGCGAACTGCAATCTGGCCGTACCACGCATCCAGTCCCTCACAGCCCGTATTATAAATACCTTTCGCCAGAAGAAATCGAGGATGCAGCAGCTTAGTTTCAGTTTAGCTTACTAGATCTAATGGGCATGTCGGGCGGAGACATAGCTACCGCCCGACACTTTCGATAATTTAATGCTTAATAATATCCCACGCTTCCCGGTGGCGCTTGCCTTCAATTTTGGCGCCACATTCGATCTTTGCCACCCAATCATGTTGTTCCAGAATTAGCATGGCCTCCCGCGCCAGTTTGGCTTCCCGCACGGGGTTGGGGCCAAGCTGATAGACGTGTGCCAGTCCGACTCTTGCCTTTCCCCATTTGTCGTGCAGCCAGTTCAAGACCTTCTCGGCGCGGAGTATCTCAATGGATGCGCTGCCGTGTTCGAATAGCCGTAACGCTTCACTAGCGTAGTACCGAGCCAACTTTGCGGCTCTGTCGAAGGTGTTGCCGCTGATTTCGGTGGCATCGACATTGTCGACCAACTCCAATACCGCCGCGATCCGAAGCGCGTGCTCAGGCAACTTGTTGGCAAATGCACGAATCGGCTCCATGCGTTGCCCGGCGGCCATTTCGCGCTCGCAGTCATCGGCAAAGGCTTGCCACTTTTTCCGAGCGCTCGCCGACAACGATATTGGGCGCGGGTCGAGTTCGGGGTTGCTCGGTCCAACACGCTTTTGAGGCTTACGCAGGAGGGCGAGAAGCACCTTCTGGTATCTCTTCAAAGCAGGCCCGGTGTCTTTTTTCTGCACCTTCTGCATCCTTGTACCGACAAGGCTCGCAGGGGCAGAGACAAGAAGTCGGGACGGCAGCCCCTGATTTTGCAGGGTTGGGTCTGCCAGCATAGCTTCAGCAATTCCCGGTTGCGCCATAATGTGCATGGACAACCTGCGCCCTCTGAGAATGGAGACGCCATCGCCGCCCCGGACACGCTTGACTGGCGTGCCGTCCCAAAGGCTGGATAGACCCGCTCCAGTGCGAAGTCTCGACTCCTCAGACATGCCGTAGCCACCGATGAAGGTTCCACCCTCGTCGCTGAACAACCCGATCGAAGGTTCGCCCCCCGACATCAGCCTGTGCAAACCTTCAAGAGTGGGATCAGGCGCGGTCAGCAATGGCGTCAATGGCGGTGACGGCACGGCCCCTAAGGCAGCGAGTTGCTTCTTGGCCTCAGCGGGTTTGTCCCTGCAACTGCGTAATATATGTTCGCGAGCGCGCTGGTACGCGTCATACGCATCGGCATGTTTGCGCTGATCCAGACCATGCTGTTCATGGAGTTCGGCTTCCCGTAGTTTCACTGGTTCAAGCGCAAATCTGTCCGCCGCGCTCTTCCGTTCGCCGGATGCAGCAATCGTCATCATGAACAATGACAGCGGACGCTTATCGCCAGTTGCCGGATGAACAACATCGGCGTGGGCCTGTGCCGCCAACGATGCTGCAGCCAAGACCGACTGTGCGGCAATGGCATCCGGACAGGCGACCTTGTCGACGATAGCTCTGGCAGCGTCGCCGAGCACCTTACCGAGCGCATCCACCGGGAAACGCTGGGGTGGGGCTATTTCACGACGCAGCGGCAGCGGGGCGGCGCGTTCAACCTTTTCGGCTTCCTTGTACTGCTTCTTGATGTTGTCAGTCACGACGAATCCCCCGAAGCTGGTCATTGAAATCTTTGAAGGCAGGTTCGGGACGCATGATGCTGACATCCCGGTTGCCGATAGCAAACGTGTCGGCTGCTTTCAGCGCGGCGCGTTCACCCGGCTCGTCGTTGTCGGCGGCCACAGTCAATTTGCTGATTTCCGGAGGGATCATCATCAACGATAGAAAGGCCGTTCCGCCCGCGACCCAAACCGCGATTGCCCCATCCATCTGCTGGAACAAGCTAAGGCCGTCTTCCAACCCTTCGCAGATGATCAGTTCGTCGGTGGCATGGCCCAGCCGAATAGCGCCGCCCTTCACATATCCCAGCGTGCGGCGCGGGTCCGGCACGCCCAGCTTGTGACCGTGCAGTGTTAGGTATGTGCGGTGCAGGCCGATCAGGGTGCCCTCGAGGTCATCTATGGGCGCCAAAAGCGCAGGGCAGGCCCCAACACCGGGGTAATGCTGCACCGATGCCCTCAGACCGTCCCAGGCCTCGTTTGGGCGCAAGCCCCTGCTTTGCAGGTATGTGGCGGCAGGCATGCCAGATAGGCCCACGGCCTCGTCATACGCGCGCCGAACTTCGGCCAGTTTTGCGGGCAACCGCTTTAGCGGGGTAGCAACATTTGCAGGGGGTGCAGTTACCCCACTGGCAGCCAAGGCTGTGACCAATGGATCATCGAGCAGTACTTTGAAAGCAGCCCCATAGTCGTCGCCCGTAAACAGGTAGGCGTAGAGAGAAGCAGGATTGCCACCCCCAACGCCAATGGCATGGTCCCGCCATTGGCCTGTCCGGGTATTTATCTGGAACGATCCGAGGTTGCGGTCATTCCGGCGCGGATTGAGTGCAACATAGGTGTCTCCCTGTTGCTCACCGCCCGGAAGCCACTGGCGGACCAACTCTGACAAGGCGGCCAGCATAGCTGCCTTCAACTGCGCTGCGTTGCGCGTCCGCTGCGCGCTCACGAGCGGGATTCCAAAAGCTGACGGATCGATTCAACCTTGATCAGCCTGCGACGGCCAATTTTGACCGTTTCCAACCGGCCTTCGTTGATGAGTGCGTAGATAGAAGTGCGACCGAGGCCCAGCGCCTTGGTCGCTTCTGTGATTGATGTCGTGAAGTGAAGCAATTTGTCCTCCGAATGTTACCGCCAGCACGTGCTGACAATCGGAGGTGTCTCCTGTTTTGTCGTATGGGTCGGCTCAGTTGGGTCAAATGAGCCTTATGATCCGTTTGCCCTCACCCTTTGCCATCGAACAGCTTGATTGCTTTACGGGCATAACGCTTCATTGAAGAATCGCTTGGTTCTTCGTCGCTCCAATTCTCGGGCCTACGAGCATAAATCTGCTGGATTAAGTGGGTCTGCTTAAAGTTGGGCGAGATGCCTCCGCGTTCGGCCAGGATTTCCAGACCAGTATCAACACACCATTTTTCGATGCGGCTTGGTGGGCGCCCCAATGCCTTCGGCACTTTTTGTGGCATCGCAGTTCCCCGCAATACAGCAGGAAAGGCTGGATTGTTTTCACCGATTTGCCGTTCGGCCAACCATTCGAGCGCGCATTCTTCAAAGACGTATACAGTCTTCCCTAACAACTCTCCGGGGACCGACTTTCCATCGTCGAAGTGAAGCAGACTGCGCCCGACTGAAAGGCCAGCAAATTGGTCCTGCCAAAATGGGGGTTCAATCCTGCAATAAACACCGTTCGAATTTGCGGGCACAAAAGCAGTCAGTTTCCCAGCTCTCAAATCTGACAAAATTTGGGCTGAGCACCATTGCTCCGCTCGGCGAAGCATCGGATGCTGAGCACGCCGAGCCCATACAAAGCGACCGCTGAAAGGATCTCGAATTTTCTTGCGCGGCAGAATGTTGGGAATTTTGCCGTGCAAGTGCTTGGCGAGGAGCGCGCGCTTCAACTCCGACAGCTTTACGGTCTTGAATGGATGCGCGGGTGCTTCTTGCGGGAAATCGTATTTGGCTATGTCAATCACCCCCAAACGCCTCCGGCCCTCATGTTGTATGGTACCTACCTAACCGGCTGCGCTCATCGCCCAAGCCCCCCCCCCCCGCCTTAGGGGGCAGATGGTATAATGCCCCGTGCCAGCTTAAGGCATTGTTGACGGTGCGAATGGTTTGCTCACGCGTGGCGATTTTTCGCGAACATTCGCTGACAACCGCGAATTTCGGGGGCTTTATTGGGGGCCTTTCAAAAACCGCATTTGTTGTAGCCATAGGTTATCAGCCATTTTTACCGATCAATGTGGCGCACGCCGCCCCATCGTTTATTGGCCCTCAGGTGTTTGTTTTCCCTCAGGCGCCGGGCGGCCGCATCCGCGGCCTTGGCTTTCCTCGCATAAGCTCGGGCGGCCGTTCGGCCTTGCGAACCCTATCGGGTTCGGGGCTTTGCCTTTACCCGAAGGCTGCCCGTATTCAGGCAGGCTGGAACGTCATCGCCGCGCCGTTCATGCAATAGCGTTTGCCGGTGGGGGGAGGCCCGTCATCGAAGACATGACCGAGATGGCCTCCACACTGCGCGCAGTGCACTTCCGTGCGCGGGTAGCCCAGCTTGTAGTCGGTCGACATGCCGACCGCGCCGGGCAGCGGTTTCCAGAAGCTGGGCCAGCCGGTGTGGCTGTCGAACTTGGTCTTCGAGGAAAACAGCGGATGCCCGTCCGCCGCGCACAGGAACGTGCCCGCGCGGTGTTCCTTGTTGAGCGGTGAGGAATAGGGGCGCTCGGTGCCTTCTTCGCGCAGGATATGGAACTGCGCCGGCGTCAGCCGCTGGCGCCATTCGGCTTCGCTGTAATGGACCGGATAAGTCCTGGCCTCGGCATCGCCGCTGCCGCAGGCGGACAGCACCGGCAGGGCAACACCCGCGCCCAGCCAGCCGAGAACGCGGCGGCGGGTCGCCATGAGGGGAATGGCCGTGGGGGGCATGACGGCTCTCCTTGTTTCTGCCACCAAAAGGCGCGCCCCCCTCCATGCCGGGAGCACCGCCCGCGAGTCAATTCGGCCTGACCGCCCTCTTGGTTACACGTTTTGCGCAGCTGCCCCCGGCGCATCCGGCTCACGGCGCTTCATCCAGCCGCGGCGGCCCTTGCGCCTCGGCCCGGCCTGCCCGGACTTCATCACCCGCTTGCGGAAGATCGCCGCGCCCGCGCGCACCAGCAGCAGCACGCAGACCCCCTGCCCCAGCACGGCCAGGGCGTGGGGCCACAAGGCCGGGTCCTGCGCCGCGCGCGCCAGCATCGCGAAGGGCGAGCTGAAGGGAAAGAACACGGAGAACAGCTCGATCCCGCTGCCCGGCTGGGTCATCGCATAGCTGGCGAGGAAGAAGACCATGAGCTGCAGCATCGTCACCGGCATCGAGAGCGTCTGCACTTCGCGCACGGTCGTCGCCATCGAGCCGATCGAGAGGAACACCGAACCCAGCAGCAGATAGGCCATCGAGAAATAGATCACCCCCAGGACAATCAACAGCGGCCAGCCCACCGCCGGTTCCGGCAGATGCGGCACGGCGGAACCGGCCGCGAGATAGAGCGTGATCCCGATCCCGCCCCACACGGAGATCCCGACCAGCGAAACCGCCAGCATCGCGAACAACTTGCCGAGGAACACCGCCTCCATCGGAATCGCGGCGGCCAGAACCTCGATGATCTTGTTGCCCTTCTCCTCGACGAGGTTGGACAGGACCATGCCTGCCAGCATCATCGTCAGCAGGAACAGCATCATCTGCGCCGACTGCGCGGTCCGGAGCCGTCCGGTACGCTCATTGGCGTTGCTGGTCGCGGTGGTCCTGAGCGCGACGTCCGGCCAGGGGCCGAGCGGCCCGGCCACCGCCTGCGCGGCGATCATCGCCATGCCGCCGCTCCAGCCCTCGATCCGGTCCTTCGGCCCGGTCAGCACCGGAGCCTGCGGCGTGCCGGACAGAACCGCGGCGATATTGGCCTGCCGCCCGGCAAAGGCCCGCGCGGGATCGTAAGTCTCGCCCGGTTCGAGCCGTTTGAGCACGACGAGGGCGGGCAACCCCGTCCCGAGCCGGTCCGAAAGGGCATCGCGCGCGCGCACCACGGCATCGGCATCGGGGCCGGTCATGACGATCCCGACTTCGGGCTGGACGGCGGTCTGGTCGACATGACTGCCGACACTGCCCGCGAGCACGCCCACGATCACTGGAAACAGCGGTCCGAGCAGGAAGAAAAAGAACGTGCGCGAAAACAGGATCGCCACGAAATCGCGCCGGGCCACGACCCAGGCAGCGGCAAGGACGGAAAGGCGGCCCGTTTGTCCGCCAATTTGTTCAGCCGTGCTCATCGGCCCATCTCCCCGGGATTGCCCTCTTCGAGCGCGCGCGCAGCAGCCTCGCCGGCAATGGCGACAAAGGCATCGTGCAGCCCGGCCCGCTCGATCGAGAGCGAAAGGATGCCCGCCTCGCCTTCGATCAAGGCGCGCAGCAGCGGCTCGATCCCGGTTTCGGGCAGCGGGAAATACCAGAAGGCGCCCCCTTCCCCCCTGGCATCGGTCTTTGCATCACGCCTGGCATCGGCGGGCAGCGCCGCGCGCCACGGCCCGTCACCGCTGCGCGTTTCCAGCCGGACCTGTGCGGGAATACGATCCCGCGCGACATCGACCGGACCGGCAAACGGCACTTTGCCGCCCGCGATAATCGCCACGTCATCGCACAATCGCTCGGCATGGGAGATCACGTGGGTGGAGAAAATGACCGTGGTGCCCTGTTCGGCAAGGCCGCGCATCATCCGCTCCAGCTTGCCCTGGTTGAGCGCATCGAGGCCCGAGAACGGCTCGTCGAACACCACCAGCCGGGGCTTGTGCACCAGCGTGCCGAGAATCTGCACCTGCTGCGCCATGCCCTTGGAGAGCTGGCGGATCTGGCGGTCGGCCGCATAGCCAAGGCCATGCTGTTCGAGCAGTTCATACGCCCGGCGGCGGCCCTCTTTCAGCGGCAGCCCGCGCAGGGCACCGATAAAGGCAATGGCTTCGGCCGCCTTCATGGCGGGATAGAGGCCGCGCTCCTCGGGCAGGTAGCCGATGGCATGGGCGACATCGTGCGGCCGCTCCGCGCCGAGCAGGCGGCGATAGCCCGCATCGGGATCGATAATGCCCAGCAGCATCCGCAAGGTCGTGGTCTTGCCCGCGCCATTGGGGCCGAGAATGCCATAGACCGCGCCTTCGGGCACCGACAGGTCCACGCCATCAACGGCGGTGAAACCGTCGAAGCGCTTCACCAGCCCGCGGGCCTCGATCGCGAGAGGACGGTCCGGGGCCAGCCCGTGAGGCATCGCTGCATTGCCGGTCACGGGCCAATCTCCTAGTGCTGCCCTCATGCAGTCTCCTGCTCCTACCACATCCGGCCGTCCTGACGCAGGTCTGGTTAAGACCGCGCTAAGCGCCTTCGCACGCGATCTCGAAGCCGAGGCGCGG
This sequence comes from Novosphingobium naphthalenivorans NBRC 102051, assembly GCF_001590985.1. Taxonomy (GTDB): domain Bacteria; phylum Pseudomonadota; class Alphaproteobacteria; order Sphingomonadales; family Sphingomonadaceae; genus Novosphingobium; species Novosphingobium naphthalenivorans. Next base: position 11,476 of record NZ_BCTX01000017.1, on the reverse strand, counting down.
GCTCTGGGTTTCTGCGCTTTCGGCGTGGCCGGGGCAGAAGAGGACGCGGACCGCGCGGACCGGCTCGACGCATGGCTGGCGCAAGGGCTGCACGGCACCATGGAGTGGATGGAAGGGCGCGCCCACCACCGCCGTTCGCCGCAGGGCCTGTGGCCCGAAGCCAGAAGCGTGATCGCGCTGGGCATGAGCTATGCCCCCGCGCTGGATCCGCTGCGCCTTGCCGGAAGGTCCGAAACCGGGCGCATCTCGGTCTATGCGCAAGGGGCGGATTATCACGACGCCGTGAAAAAGGCGCTCAAGCACCTCGCGCGCTGGATCGTGGCGGAAGCGGACAAGCGCGGGATCGGCCCGGCGGACGTCAAGGTCTTCACCGATACCGCGCCGGTCATGGAAAAGCCGCTGGCCGCCGCGGCCGGGCTCGGCTGGCAGGGCAAGCACACCAATATGGTCAGCCGCGAGCACGGGTCCTGGCTGTTCCTGGGCGAGATCTACACGACGCTGGAGCTGCCGCTCTCCGCGCCCGCGCGCGATCGCTGCGGATCGTGCCACGCCTGCCAGGACGCCTGCCCGACCAGCGCCTTCCCGGCCCCCTACCGCCTCGATGCCCGCCGCTGCGTCAGCTACCTCACCATCGAGCACAAGGGGCCCGTGCCCGAGGACCTGCGCGAAGCCCTGGGCAACCGCATCTACGGCTGCGATGATTGCCTCGCCGTGTGCCCCTGGAACAAGTTCGCCGGAACCGCGCACACGATGAAGGCCTTCCTCCCGCGCGCCGAACTGACCGCACCGCGGCTGGCGGAGCTGCTGGCGCTCGACGATGCGGGCTTTCGCAAGCTGTTCTCCGGCAGCCCGATCAAGCGCATCGGGCGGGACCGGTTCGTCCGCAATTGCCTCTATGCGGCGGGGAACGGCGGACAGCGGGACCTGCTGGCGCAAGTGGAAGCGCTGCGGAGCGATCCCGACCCGGCAGTGACAGACGCCGCGCAATGGGCGGCGCGACGGCTCCACTCCTCCCTGTCGCGAAGCGATGGGGAGGTGGCAGGCACCGAAGGCGGCTGACGGAGGGGCCTGCTCCCCCTCCACCACCAGCTTCGCTGGCGGTCCCCCTCCCCGAGCAAGCTCGGGAAGGAATATGAGATTACATCAGCTCTTTGAGCGGCACGTCCTTGTCGGCGAGCTTCTCGATATCCGGCGCTGCGCCGGCTTCCACCAGCTTGCGGCCCTGCACATAGTCCTTGACCATGTTGACGCAGTCGACCGCGACGACCTTGCCCTGCTTCAGATAGACCACCGAGAACGTGCGATCGTCCGGATTGCCGCGGATCACCGTCTGGTCGAAGCCCAGGTTGATGCCGGCCGTCTGCAGCTTGAGGTCGTACTGGTTGGACCAGAACCACGGGAATGCCTTGTACGGCTTTTCATCGCCGCACAGCGCCTTGGCCACGCAAGTCGCCATGTCGTTGGCGTTCTGCACCGATTCGACGCGCATGACATTGCCGCCCGCATAGTCGCAGGCGAAAGCCGCGCAGTCGCCAATCGCGTAGATATCAGGCAGCGAAGTGCGGCAATATTCGTCCACATCCACGCCATTGGCGCCCGCCGCGCCCGCCGCGATCAGCGGCGCGACGGCAGGCACGATGCCGATGCCGACGATCACCGCCTCGGCCGGGATCACTTCGCCATCGGCCAGCTTGACGCCCGTAACCTTGCGGCCATCGCCCTCAAGGCTGTCGACCATGGCGCCGGTGCGCAGGTCGACACCGTGATCGGCGTGTTCCTTCTGGTAGAAGGCGGACAGCTCTTCGCCCGCGACGCGGGCCAGCACGCGCGGCAGCGCTTCGAGCAGCGTGACCTTGAGGCCCATCTTGGACAGCACCGCCGCCGCTTCGAGGCCGATGTAGCCGCCGCCGATGACGACGACGTTCTTCGTGCCCGCATCGACTTCCGCCATCAGGGTGTCGCAATCCTCGCGGGTGCGCACGGCGTGGATGCCGGCGAGGTCCGAGCCCGCGCAGGACAGGCGGCGCGGATCACCGCCGGTCGCCCAGACCAGCTTGCCGTAGCCGTAAGTCTCGCCGTTCGAGAGAGTCAGCGCGTGCGCCGCGGGATCGACCGCCGTCACTTCGGTATCGAGCTTGAAGGTGATGTCCTTCTCGGCCCAGAACGTCGGCGGGCGGATATAGAGGCGGTCGAACGTCTTCTCGCGCGCGAAATATTCCTTGGAGAGCGGCGGGCGCTCATAAGGATATTCCGGCTCGCGGCCGATGACGGTGATGGTTCCCTCGAAGCCGTTCTGGCGAAGCGCGATGGCGCACTGCGCCCCGCCATGCCCTGCTCCCACGATGACGACGTCTGCTTTGCTCATGGCCGATCCCGTTCCCGTAATTTACGCGCGCGGTCAATGCCTGAAGCGCAATTGTCTTTCCACGAGCTGCATTAGTCAGGACGAAACAGCAGCGAGTGCGTCCATCGTCAATTCGAGCGAGCGCTGCTGCGCAGCCGGATCGAAAGTGGCGCCGCCGACAATCAACTCGTCCGCCGCCGTACGCGCGACAAAGGCCTCGATATCCGCGCGCACCTGATCGGGCGTGCCGATCGCGCTGACCGAGCGGACCTGTTCCAGCATGGCGCGGGCCGCCGCGGGCAGCGATTCGCGGTAGCCGCGCACCGGCGGCTTGAGCTTGCCCGGCGTGCCCATGCGCAGCGCGACGAAGCTCTGATCGGTGGAAGAGGCAAGATAGCGCGCCTCTTCCTCGCTATCGGCGGCCATGACATTGATCGCCGCCATGAAATACGGCTTGTCCAGAACCTGCGAAGGCTGGAACCGTTCGCGGTAGGTGCGCGCCGCCTCGTCCAGCATGGCCGGGGCGAAATGCGAGGCGAAGGCATAAGGCAGCCCCAGCATCGCGGCGAGCTGGGCTCCGAACAGGCTGGAGCCGAGAATCCACATCTCGACATCCGCTCCCGAGGCCTGCGGCGAGACGACCCCGCCGACCGCCTGCCCGGCGAACCGCGCCCGCAGTTCCACCACGTCCTGCGGAAAGTGCTCGGCGGCACTCATGATGTCCTTGCGCAGTGCATTGGCGAGCCGCCCGTCCGCCCCCGGCGCACGGCCGAGACCCAGGTCGACCCGGCCCGGAAACAGCGCGGCGAGCGTGCCGAACTGCTCGGCGATCACATAGGGATTGTGATTGGGCAGCATGATCCCGCCCGCGCCGATGCGGATCGTGCTGGTGGCATGGCCGAGATGCGCCAGCACGACCGAAGTCGCGCCCCCGGCAATGCCTTCCATGCCGTGGTGTTCGGCCACCCAGTAGCGCTTGTAGCCCGCACGCTCGGCGACCTGCGCAGTTTCGGCTGCGATCGCCAGCGCCTGGGCGACTGTGCCGCCCTCGCGCACGGGGACGAGATCGAGAACGGACAGGGGTATCATGGCTTCGGCTTACTCTCCGGCCCCAACTGGGCGATATATTGCTTCGCGGTGGCCGCAGAGTCGCTTTCAGGCGCCATGGCCACCACGGAATTCCAGCTGCGCCGCGCCGCCGCATCGTTGCCCGAGAGCACGGCGATCACGCCCGCTTCCAGCCCGATCTCGGGATCGCGCGGCGCCAGCTCGGCCGCCTTTTCGATCTGCGTCTGCGCTTCGATCAGCTTGTTCTGCCGGCGCGAGAGCGTGGCCGAGAGCAGCCAGGCCTGGGCATTGTCCGGTTCCGCCGTGCGCGCCTGCGCCAGAGCCGCAGCCGCTTCGTCCGGCTGCTTCACCGCGACCAGCGCCCGCGCGCGGTCCAATGCGATCGCGGCCGTGAGCGCGGTGTCGCTGGCCGCCTGTGCATCGCTGGCGGCAGGCGCGAGCACGCTCAACGCCTGCCCGGGCTGGCCCGCCGCCAGCGCGGCATTGCCCGCCATCTCGCCCAGCCGGGCGCGGCTGACATGATCGCCCGCATCGGCCGCATCGCGCGCGGCCACGAAAGCCTCGCGCGCATCGTCCCACTGGCCAAGATCGCTGAGCGCCACGCCGAGGCACAGCCCGGCGCGCACGCGCTCGCGCCCGACCGCATCCTTCATGGCATCGCGCGCGAGCTGCGCCGAACGCTCGGGATTGGCCTCCACCGCGCCCATGCAGCCCGCATTCGAGCGTGCCGCAGGCAGGGCGACATCGTTCAGCGCCGCCTGCTCGCGCCGCTTGCGGTCCTCGTCGGCCTTCTTCTCGACGATCTCGCGCGGCAGGGCGGAAGCGTATGGGTTGTTGAGATCGATTCCGCCGGTCTGGGCCAGCATCAGGGGAAGCAGCAGGGTAAAGGGCATGAGGGGACGGCTCCGGTCAGTCTGCCGCCCCGGCGCGGGGAAGAACCAGCTCCGCCACCGTGCGCAGCAGCAGGGCAATGTCGGAGTCGCGCGAGAGGCGGTGATCGCCGTCCTTGATCAGCGTGACCTGCACATCGGCTGAACGGAGCTTTTCCGCCAGCTGCAGCGAAATGTCCCACGGCACGTCGGGATCGCACTGGCCGTGGAGCAGGCGCACCGGACAATCGAGCGCAATTTCGCCTTCGAGCTGGCGGTTGGCCTGCCCGTCGGCCCAGAAGCCGGGATGAGTCGGGGTCGGCTCGGGGCCATAGGGATTGTCCTCCCAGATCGTCTCGCCATCGGCCAGCAGGGCCTTGTCCATCTGGGGAATGCCCCATTCGGTAAAGTCCGGCGCGGCGGCAATGCCGATCAGGCCCTTGAGCTTCCCGCCCAGCGCCTGCCCCGCCAGCAGCATCAGCCAGCCGCCCATCGACGAGCCGGCCAGCACCACCTCTTCCAGCCCCAGCGCCGCGATCAGCGCGAGGATCTCTTCCTTCCAGCGCGAGAGCGTGCCGTCGGCAAAATCCCCCGGACTTTCGCCGCAGCCGGAATAGTCGAGCAGCAGGCAGGGAAAGCCGGTGGCCTGCGCCATGTCGAACACGGCCGTGGCCTTGCCTCCCGCCATGTCGGACATGTAGCCAGGCAGGAAGACGAGAGCCGGGGCCGGTATCGTCCCTTGGCCCGGCGTGAAACGATAGGCGATCTGACGCCCGTCAGGCATCGCGTGGAAACGGGTTTCGGTCATGCGCCGGATAGTGGGGACCGGGGGAGCGAAGAACAAGCCCAACCCGGCCCAACAAAGATAATGCCATCTTAAGCACAGGGCGCTATCGCTTGGCCCCCATGAGCGCCGACATCCTCCGTTTCCCCTCGCGCCCGTCGCGTCTGGCCCTGCGGCTCGAATGGTTCGGTTCGGACCGTTCGGTGCTGCTGATGATCTGGGCACTCTATTTCGCGCTGCGCGTCGCGGTGCTGATGATCGACGTGGCGCCCACTTCCGACGCCGAATGGTATTACCTCCGCGCCGTCAGCCTCGCCGCCGGGAAAGGCTATCTCGACAATGCCGGGGCGCCGACCGCGTTCTGGCCGCCGGGCTGGCCGATCGCGCTCTCGCTGGTCTTTGCCCAGTTCGGCGCCTCGCCGGTGGTGCTTGGCCTGTTCAACCTCGCCAGCGCGATGCTGACCGGGCTGCTGACACTGGCGATGGGCCGCCGCCTGTTCCGCAACGAGGCAGCCGCGCGCATGGGCCTGCTGCTGCTCGCGGTCTATCCCAACGCCATCGGTTATGTTCCGCTGGCGCTGACCGAGGTGTTCTACACCATGCTGTTGCTGGCGGGCTGCTGGACCGTGATGACCCGCACCAGCCGCTGGCAACTGGTCGCCGCCGGCCTGATCTTCGGCTTCGCCACGCTGGTGAAAGCGCAGACCATGGTCGTCATCCCGCTGCTCTTCGCCATCGAGTGGCTGAGCCGGAAGGACGTGTGGCGCAGCTTCCCCCGCCTGTTCGGCGAAGGCCTCATGGTGCTGGGCCTGGCCATGCTGACCGTCATGCCCTGGACGATCCGCAACCATGAACAGCTCGGCCACTGGGTCCTGATCTCGACCAATGGCGGCTATACCCTGCTGACCGGTAACCACGACACGGCGACCGGGGACTACACCCCGGATGCGCCGGTGGTGAAGGACCTGATGGCCCGCCCCGGCCTCGACGAAGTGGAACGCGATGCGCAAGCGAAGCGGCTGGGGCTCGACTGGATCGAACACAACCCCGGCAAGTTCCTCGCCCTGGCGCCCAAGAAGCTGATGCGGCTGTGGCTGCCCGATGGCGAGGCCGAGTGGGCCTATCAGGGCGGCGCGCCCGGATACGCACGCTTCGAGACCGCCTACCGCGCGGTGCGCTATGCCAACCAGGCCTATTACGCCTTGCTGATGCTGGCTTTCGCGGCCGCATTCGTGGTGATGCTGGTGAAACGCCACCGCAATGGCCAGCGGTGGATCGGCTGGTGGCTGCTGCCTTATGGCATCGCGCTTTATCCGACGCTGATCTGCCTGGTGTTCTCGGGCCAGTCACGCTTTCACTATCCGGTCATGCCGTTCGTCTGCATGAGCGCGGGGTGGCTGGCGATGACCCTGTGGAACAGCCTGGCCGAACGCGGCAGGCCGCGGCCTACGCTGCATTGAGCGCTTAGGCCGCCTGGGCGAATTCCCACATGTGCGAGCGACCAGCAACGGGAAGAACGACAAGCGCATCGAGCGGCGGGAAGGTCGGGTCAGCGGATGTGGGGTGTAGTTTGAAAAAGCGGGTCTATGTCGGCGGCAATAGCGACTGGATAGGCAAGCTCAACCGATTCTCCGCCGTTAGTGTGCCGAATATAAAGGGCCCATTTATCGCCGACGGAGGGCAATTTTACGCCGTCATCGCACATGCTGGATTGCCCAGTGCGTGAAATTTCAAAGTTGGCGGAGAATGTCTTGCCTCTAATCACCTTCTGGACACGAACGGTCGCCGACCAGGCCCTTTCAGGCTCTGCGGCAGATGTGAGGTATCGTGCGTTATCAACGACACCCACCACGAGCGTGTCTATCCTTGCCTTTGCCTTGTAGATTCGCTCACTTGGTGACGCATTATATCGACATGCGAGCGCGGCGCTCGTGAAGCACATCATTAGTGCGAACAACAGCAGGAACGCTGGCCTCATTCTCCCATCCTGAACTAATGAAACAACGGCAGCAATGCCGGCGCGTCCGGAAAGGCAGCTTCGGGATGAAAACCCTGAAAAGTTGCCGTGCACGTCACTCTAGTAGAGAACCGGCCCCAACACCTGAACGACAATAGTCCTCTGCCCCGGCGCCCAATTCTCGCCCTGCGCGGTGCGTTGTGGGTCCGGCCCGGAAGATTCTCCCCTGAACAGCCCCAGAGCCACGACAAGGACGATTGCCACAGCAATCCACATCCCTATCAAACGGCGCCCGAAGCCGGACATGGTCATTCACCCCTCAGGAAAATATCTTCGATCGCCATATCAAATACACCGGCGATACGAAAGGCAAGCGAGGTTTTCGCCGCACCAAACTTGGGAGATGACATTTCGCCTCCCCATCGCTACATCTCCCGTCATGCAGCAGCGTCCCGCCACGACTACCACCACCACTACCCGGTACACCCGGGGACGGTTGGTCGCGGCCTGAAGACGCAGCCACCGTCGCCCGGGGTTCGGGCGGACGTGGCGTCATCCTCCCGAACCGTATTGAATTTAACCGGCGCCAAAGCTTCACCCGCGCGCGCGCCTGTGCCATGGCGCGCGCAAGGCCCGGAAAGCCGGAAACGGCCCGACAGGAAAAACGGAAAGACGAGTTCGATGTCGCAGATGTTCAAGATCAGCCTGCCCGACGGTTCGGTTCGCGAGATGCCCGAAGGCTCGACCCCGGCGGATGTCGCCGCCGCGATCGGCCCCGGCCTTGCCAAGGCGGCGCTCGCCGCGAAGATCGACGGCGAACTGGTCGATCTGACCCGGCCCTTCAAGGGCGACGCCCAGCTCGCGCTCGTCACCAGCCGCGATGAGGCCGAGGCGCTCGAACTGGCGCGGCATGACTATGCCCACGTACTGGCCGAGGCGGTGCAGGCGCTCTGGCCGGGCACGCAGATCACGTTCGGCCCGGCGACCGACGACGGCTTCTACTACGACGTGATGGCGCCTGCCTCGCGTGAGCCCTTCGGCATGGACGATCTTCCCGTCATCGAGGAAAAGATGCGCGAGATCATCAAGGCCGACAAGCCGCTGCGCCGCGAGGCCTGGACCCGCCAGCAGCTGATCGACAAGTGGACCGCCGACGGCGAAAAGTTCAAGGCCGAATGGGCGGCCGAACTGCCGGAAGGCGAGGAGCTGACGGTCTACTGGTCGGGCAACGACTGGCTCGACATGTGCCGCGGCCCGCACCTGCCCAGCACCGGCAAGCTCGACCCGCAGGCCTTCAAGCTGATGCGCGTCGCGGGCGCCTACTGGCGCGGCGACCAGAAGAATGCGCAGCTCACGCGCATCTACGGCACCGGCTGGCTGAACAAGAAGCAGCTCAATGAACACCTGACCCGCCTTGAGGAAGCCGCCAAGCGCGACCACCGCAAGCTCGGTGGTGAGATGGACCTGTTCCATCTCCAGCACGAAGCGCACGGCTCGGTGTTCTGGCACCCGAAGGGCTATGTGATCTACCGCGCGCTGGAAGACTACATGCGCCGCGCGATCGGTGCTGCCGGCTGCAAGGAAGTGAAGACCCCGCAAGTCATGGACGCGCGCCAGTGGGAGCAGTCCGGCCACTGGGGCAAGTACCGCGAGAACATGTTCGTCATCCCCGACGAGACGCCCAACACCGAGGACGAAGGGCCGCTGGTTTCGGACGAGGCCGAGTGGATGGCGCTCAAGCCGATGAACTGCCCCGCGCACATCCTGATCTTCAAGCAGGGCATCAAGTCCTACCGCGACCTGCCGCTGCGCATTGTCGAGAACGGCTGCTGCCACCGCAACGAGCCGCACGGCGCGCTGCACGGGTTGATGCGCGTGCGCCAGTTCACGCAGGACGATGGCCACATCTTCTGCCGCGAGGACCAGATCGTTTCCGAAGTGCGCGACTTCTGCGAACTGGCGGACCGCGTCTACAAGGACTTCGGCTTCAAGTACGCGATCAAGCTCGCCCTGCGCCCGGACAACCGCATCGGCAGCGACGAGCTGTGGGACAAGGCCGAAGCCGAGCTGCGCGACGCGGTGGTCGACGCAGGCCTCGCGACCGAGGAATACGGCTGGGAGGAACTGCCCGGCGAAGGCGCGTTCTATGCGCCCAAGCTGGAATGGCACCTCACCGACGCGATCGGCCGCACCTGGCAGGTCGGCACCATCCAGTCCGACCGGATGCTGCCCGAGCGGCTCGATGCCAGCTACATCGGCGAGGATGGCGAGCGCCACCGCCCGGTCATGCTGCACCGCGCGATCTTCGGCTCCTATGAACGCTTCATCGGCATCCTGATCGAGCACTTCGCCGGCAAGCTGCCGGTCTGGCTCGCCCCGGTGCAGGCGGTGGTCGCCACCATCGTTTCGGATGCCGACGGCTATGCGGCGGAAGTGACGGAGAAGCTCAAGGCCGCCGGCGTGCGCGTCGAGACCGACCTGCGCAACGAGAAGATCAACTACAAGGTGCGCGAACACTCGCTGAAGAAAGTCCCGCACCTCCTGGTCGTCGGCAAGCGCGAGGCGGAGGAAGGCACCGTCGCCGTCCGCACCCTGGGCGCAGAGCACCAGAAGATGATGAGCCTCGACGAGGCGATCGCCATGCTCAAGGGTGAAGCGACGGCGCCGGACCTGAAATGACCTCTCGTTTCGTCATTGCGAGCGAAGCGAAGCAATCCAGGGCGGCGCCACTGCGCTCTGGATTGCCGCGCCCCTTCGGGGCGCGCAATGACGAAAATGTGTGTGAATTTAGGGCTTTCTACCGATGATCAAACGCGAACTCCTCGACACTGCCTGGGTCCCGGGCGGCGAGAAGCTTGAGCTGTTCCGGCACGACAAGGACTACATGATCGTGCTCGGCCACAACGAACTGATGTCCACGCGCAAGTGGGGATCGGAAGAAGCGCTGGCCACGATGGCGCTCGAACGCATCGGCAAGCCGGTGCGGCCGACGATGCTGATCGGCGGATACGGCATGGGCTTCACGCTGCGCGCGGCGCTGAAAGTGCTGCCGGACAACGCCGAAGTGACCGTGGTCGAACTGGTGCCCGAGATCATCGAATGGGCGCGCGGGCCAATGGCGGACCTTGCCGCCGGGTGCCTCGACGATCCGCGCGTGAAACTTGTCATGTCAGACGTCGCGCCCTTCATCGAGGGTGCGCACGGCGATTACGATGCGATCCTGCTCGATGTCGACAATGGCCCCGACGGGCTCGTGCGCGAGGACAACAATGTCCTCTATTCACTGTCCGGCCTGCGCGCCGCAAAGCGCGCGCTGACGCCGGACGGCGTGCTCGCCATCTGGTCCGCCGGCCCCGATCCGGCCTTCACCCGCCGCCTGCAGAAGGCCGGTTTCGAGGTCGATGAAGTCAAAGTCGCGTCCCGCAGCAACGGCAAGGGCCCCAAGCACGTGATCTGGTTCGCCACCAAGAAGTAGCAGCGGCCCGCCACGTGACGCGGGCCAATCGCATTGGCAGACCTCGCCGCATAGCCTAACATCGCCGCATGGCAGATTGCGGATGCACACCCACGGCAGTTGAAACCGATGCGCAGCGGCGGACGCTGTGGATCGCGCTGTGCCTGAATGCGGCGATGTTCCTGATCGAAACCACGGCGGGGCTGTTTGCCAGTTCCACCGGACTGGTTGCCGACGGGCTCGACATGCTGACCGATGCCGCCGCCTATGCTATCGCGCTGGCCGCCATCGGCCGCAGCAGCCGTTTCAAGACCAATGCAGCGAGCCTGAGCGGCACGTTGCTGCTGCTTGTCGGCCTTGGCCTGCTGGCGGACGTGACACGCCGGATACTGTGGGGCGGCGAGCCGGAAGGCGGCTGGATGATCGGCGTGGCGGGCCTTGCCCTGGCCGTGAACGTCTATGTGCTGCGGCTTCTCAGCAAGCAGCGGCGCGACGAGGTGCACCTCAAGGCGGCGTGGATCTTCACCCGCGCCGACGTGATCGCCAATGCCGCGGTCATTGCCGCAGGCGTGGCCGTGCTGCTCACGGGCCTGCGCTACTTCGACCTTGCCGTGGGCGCCGCCATCGGCCTCTACGTCGTCAGGGAAGCGCTGGAAATCCTGGGCGAAGCGCGCTCCAGCCGCACGGCATAAGGCACGATCGCGGCCTGGGCCCTTTGCCCAAAAAAATGGGGCGGCCCGTCACGAGGCGGGGCCGCCCTTTAGGTGGGGAGAAGCGGTTCACACCGGGGCCGTAAAGACGGCGGCGGTGCAAGACCGGCACACAGGTTCTCGCTCTTTTACCGCGTCGCAACATTGATCAGTGTCAATCGCGGCACCCGATGGATATTTTTTAATGCCCCCTGCTCCGGCGGCCTCTGGCAACGGAGAAATTTTCCCGAAAACGTGTCTAATATCAGCGTGCGGTGAACATGACTCATGTACTCTCTCCCCTTCAGGGG
>NZ_BCTX01000016.1 GCF_001590985.1 Novosphingobium naphthalenivorans NBRC 102051 | reverse complement strand
ATTCGTTCCTTCGTCACTACGACGAAGCCCAAACCCTCCTTAAATCTCAACCCCTAATCTGTGCCATGGGCGCTGACGTCGGACAGCCCGGATGGTCAGACGGTCTGCCAGTAGTATCGCTTGTCAGTTTTGACAGCTGGCTGAGAAAACCTTCGCGCTGCATTCCAGTAGTGGCTGCATCGTGCATCTGGCTCAAGGTCACTACCATCCGCACGCAGCCCTTTCCCGCTGCAAAGAAGTCGACCACGATCGTGCTGCCGTATGGCGCAACGCCCGGCAGGAAGTCGATGACCTGCCTCAGCACCAGACGCTCGTGGGGTCGGAATTCCGAGAAGGTGCCGTGGCAGGGTTGCTTAGTAGGCGCGCCCATCCCTTCCATCGCCGCCACCGCCTCGGGCGTGTCGGCAACCATGTCGTAGTGCAGCACGCCGCCATGGCGCGGTTCGATCGAGTGAACTTCGGCGCGAAATTCCTGCGGCCCCCACCAAGACTCGAAGCCGTCCTTGGTCGTCCAGAGTTCCCAGAGCTCCTCCGGCTCGGCGGTATAGATACGTTCGATCACGAGGCTGAATGGCCGTTTTGTCGGCAGGAGAAGACCCGCCTTCAGACATTCCAGCTGTCACCATCCAGGCCACAGGACAAGAGCTATGAGCCATTCCGACTTTGCCCCCGCCATCCATGATCGACCTCCCTAGAATGCCGATCACATGGTGAAAAAAACACTCCGTGAAGCCATGAAACATCTGGAAAATTCGGTTCTTCCTCGACGAGCACAACAGGTTACGGGACCGGGCGCTCTTTGACCTAGCAATCGACAGCAAGATGCGACTGCAATCTTGTCCAGATGAAGGCCAGAGATCTCTTGGTGGAGCCGCAGTTGGAAATCACGCTACGACAATTCGGCAAAAGATGGGCAAGCCGATACAGTTCAAAAACATGCCAGATACCCTCAAAAGCCTTGGGGCGTAGATTAGCCGCAGAGACAGAGAGCATGCTGTTCCGTAGACGCCGGCATTGCGATCGGTCCATCCTTTAGAAAAGCACTCGCATCCCGTCCTGCCGGTTATTATCATGACGGGATGACCCATTTTGACCTGCCCCGCCAAACGCTTGCAGTCGGACTTGCCATGCTGGCGGGCTATGTTGACGCTGTCGGTTTTCTATCTGCCAACGGTTATTTCGTATCCTTCATGTCGGGCAATACGACACGGTTGGGGGTGGATCTTGCACTCGACTGGAAAAGGGCGGTCGTTCCCACACTTCTCATCGTCGGCTTCATCTGCGGCGTGGCAAGCGGCTCGGTCGTTGCGACCAAGGCCGGGGTTTGGCGCAAGCCCGCTGTCACCGGACTGGTCGCAGCTCTCCTGCTGGCTGCAGCAACGCTGCGCACCTTCGACGCCAACGATGCATCCGTCGCGGCAATGGTTCTGGCCATGGGCGCGCTCAACTCCACTTTCCAGCGCAATGGCGAAGTGGCTGTGGGCCTGACCTATATGACTGGCGCGCTGGTCAAGCTGGGGCAGGCACTTGGCGGTGCACTAACCGGCCAGCCGCGCAGTGGATGGCTGCCGCACGGCCTGTTGTGGTTGGGTCTGGCGACAGGAGCCGTTACCGGAGCGATCGCCCTGACCCGAATGGGCTGGATTGCTTCATGGATCGCGGTCGCCTGGGCCGGATGCGCTTTCCTGGCGACACTGCAATTGGCCAAGCGTGATCGATAGCTGATGCCGAATGTCCGCTAGAAATCGCAAGTTGACGCTTCGGGGTGGCTGAAAGAGTTTCAATTAACTACGAGGCACCCTGCACTGCGGTCTATCTACCCAGGTTCGGGGTCGGTACACCCCGACTCTACAACGAGCCAGTCGCCTACAATCGTAAGCGGCACGGGAAGTTCACCCTCGACAGACCGTGTCTATGATTTCCGGATGCGCCCATTGGTACCCAAGCGGCTATCCAAGGAAGCCCTGCTAGTCGATCTGCTCCACAATCTCGATCGATTGCCAGAAGACAAATCGGCAGTGCTTTCGCGCCCGCTCAAGCGGGCGAAGGAAATGGACCGTGCCCGCCTCACCAAGGCCGTCCAGGATTTCGGCTCCGCGCGGGCTGAACGCTTGCTCGCACCTGTTCCCTGAGCGAGCCTGAGGGCGCAGGAGAGGCTGTTGCACGATCATCAGGATTTCGACGATCTGCCGACTGGCAAGAACCAGAACAGGCCCGCCATATAGAGGCACGCCGTTCGTTCTATGATGGCCTGCCGGCCAAGATCACGATCCCTGGCATTAGTGAAGTCGAGCGCGGCGAAGTTCCGACGGCACCTCAAAGATGGCAGCGCGCACCTGCATTGAGTGGACGGCGCAAGGCGGGATCTGAAGCGGGAGCGCAACATTCGGATCGCGCTTCAGCCGGACAGCCAGCAGCAAAAAATGCCACAAAGGGTCTCAAACCTCATGGGCAAAAAGGCATAGGGCATCGCCTGATACCCGCTCAAAAAATGATTGCTTTTTTCAATTCGAAAACGTGATTCTCGAGTCTTCTTCTGCTTGAAATCCAAGGACATCCGGCATCGAGGCATTTCACGGCCGATCAGACACGTATAGACACCTAATCGACAGATAGGAGCCACTTTCAGCGGAAATGGGCGCTCATCTTCGGAATTTGTAGAAGCCATTTCGACATGATTCATCCACCCTTCCAAAGTGGAATTGCATCCGATGTGCACCGCACACATCCTCTTGGCCATCATTAGCCCGAGGAAAAATGGAGCGATTTCGATGGCTTTGCGACACCTGCCCAACACGACCAGCGCTGAGGAAATCGTGCGCGAACTGCAGACAGAAGGCTATGCCATCGTCGATAATCTCGCCTCATCGCAGGTCATGGACGCGATCCAGGAACAAATGCACCGCCATGTCGAAGAGAGCAGCTTCGGACGGGACAACTATCTGGGCAAGAAGACCAAGCGCACGGGCGCGCTGATCGGCCGCTCTCCGGCATCGCACCAGCTGATCGAGCATCCCCTCGTGCTCGACGCCTGTGCCGGCCTGCTCCACAAGGCGAGCCGGTTTCAGCTTCAGCTGACGCAAATCATCAGCGTCTATCCCGGCTCGCCCGCGCAGAAGCTCCATCAGGACGAGACGATCTGGGACTTCTTCCCCTTTCCGCAAGACTATCACCCGCAATGCAGCCTGCTGTGGGCCATGTCGAACTATACCGAGGAGAACGGCGCCACTCGCGTCGTGCCCGGCTCGCAGGAGCAAAAGGGGCGCAATTACAGTCTGGAGGAAAGCCTCCCCGCCGAAATGGAGCGGGGGTCCGCCCTGTTCTATACCGGCAAAGTGTTCCATGGCGCCGGCGAGAACCGTTCGGACGGAGTCCGTCAGGCGCTCAACATCACGTATGCGGCAGGCTGGCTGCGGCAGGAGGAAAACCAGTACCTGACCACGCCCATCGACGTGGCCCGCACTCTGCCCGACAGCCTGCTCAAGCTCATGGGATACCAGATGGGCTGCCTGGGTATGGGCTATGTCGGGAACTTCGAGGATCCGATGATTACGGTGCGCGATCCGGCCAGCGTGCCCCCGATCGACATCTCACTGCTTCAGCAGAGCGCGGCTGCAGGCAATGCCGCCGTTTCCGATTTTCTGGGTGATATCGCGGATTGATCAGGCCAGCGTCGCGATCCGGGCTGCCAGCGCGGTCCGGGTTTCGACGCCAGTCTTGTCGAACACCGAGCGCATGTAGGTTTTCACGGTCGCCAGAGTAAGCCCAAGGCAATCGGCGATATCACGATTAGTCGCACCTGCGGCGACAAGCTCGCAAATGCTGCATTCGCGCGCGGTCAGGCCGATCCTGTCGCGCAGGATGGCGAATTGCCGTTCATGACGCACGCGCTCATGCCCTTCCAGATTGAAGGCCACATAGCGATGGAGCGCCTCCAGCCGCGCGCTGTCCCCCGTGAATGACGGATCGCTGTCCATCCTCAGCAGGCTGGCTCCTGCGAAAGCGCGGCGGTGGTTCGTCTCGCCGGTCCAGAACACGAAATCGAGATTGCCGGTCACTCGGTAGGTTTCAAGGAAGGCCATATATTGTCGGCGGGAATCCGCTGACACTTTGCCTGCCTCCTGCGTGAGATCGGCAATGGCCATGCCTTTCAAGACGAGGCGTGATGCCAGCAACGGGTCGTGGCACCGCATCTCTGCCCGGTAATGCATCGTCAGCCCCGGCGGCATCCCCAGCATGGGGCCGTTTACCGTGTCGAGGTCGGGCTCGATCCAGTAGAACATCGCCCCGCGGACCGAGAAAAACTGGCGCAGGAATTCAAGGGATTCGACGATCAGGCGATCCGACCGGGAAGAGGCTGCCTGAACGCCCATCCCCTGCTAGACCTTCCGGAACGTGCGACCTGCATAGACCAGCGCCGCTGCGCCCAGCAGGCCGACCGCCTGCATCAGCATGATCGCTGGCCCCAGTCCGCCCGCACCGCCGCTGCCCCCGATCAGATCGCTGGCAAGACCGGTCAGGAACGGGCCGAGGCCCTGGCCCACGACATTGAGCACGAACAGGATCGTCGCCATGCCCAGCGCCCGCAGGCGCGGCGGCAGCAGCATCTGCCCGGCGGCGAACAATGGTGCAGAATAGCCCGACACGCACAATTCGATCAGGAAATAGCAGACATAGGACCCGGTCTTGGGAAGCTGGAAGAACAGCACGATCAGGGGGCCGGCGACGAGGGCGCAGATCAGCGGAATCCAGAGATACCAGCGCGGGCTCCGGCGGGCGAGGCGGTCGGCCAGAATGCCGAAACCCAAGGCGCCGAAAATCCCGGTAAGTCCCTGGAAGAGCCCGCTCACAGTGCCCACTTCCGTTGCGCTCAGATGATGCGCACGGATGAGATAAGTCGGGATCCAGTTCTCGAACGCGGAGGTTGCGCAAGAAATGAAGCCGAACCCGAACGCAATCGCGAGAAAGGTCCGGTTGCGCAGGAAGAACGATGCGGCAGCTGCCGCCGAATAGTGGCGGTCCGTTTCATCTGCATGGCCGTCATACCGGCCCCGGACGGGTTCCTTGACCGCAAAGGCCGTGAACAGGGCGAAAGCCACGCCGGGCAGGCCCAGTATCAGGAACGCCGTGCGCCAGCCAAGCGAATCCGCGGCAAAACCGCCCAGCGACAGCCCGGCCCAGGTGCCGATCGAAATGCCCAATGAATAGATCGCGATCGCCGTACCGCGGCGGCGCGCCGGAAAGTAGTCGGAGATCAGCGAATAGGCCGCCGGAGAACACCCCGCCGACGCAATCGCGATACCGAAACGCGTTGCCGCAAGGGTGAGAAACGACCCGGCCAGCGCCGTCGCTGCCGTCAACCCGCTCCACAGGCCAAGGACGCTTGAGATGATCGTCGAGCGCGATTTGCGGTCGGCCATCCGCGCGATCGGAAATCCCGCCAGCGAATAGAGCAGCGACGCACCGAAACCGGTAAGCAAACCGATCTGCGTATTGGAAACGTGGAGGTCCTTGCTGATCGGATCGATCAGGATCACCAGCAAGAAGCGATCCATCCAGCTGAAGCTGTAGACCAGCATGAGTTGGACAAGCACGAGCCAGGCATAGAAAGTTTGCGGAGGCGGCGCTGCGAGGGCGGCACTGTCAGGGACCGGCGAAAGCGTGGGGTCGGTGGCTTGCTTCAGCATGGGACTATGTTTTCCGCCCCGCAGCGCGCGCATGAATGTCTAATCGCGAAACCTTGGTTGCCCGATCGCGAATGTTGCGCCGCCCTCGCCTTCACCCGGCTGCGGCCGCCATGGGCACCAGCCTGTCGACAAAGGCCCGGGCCAGCGGCGGCACCGCGCCGCTGCGAGTGATGGCACTGATCCGGCTGCTGAACGAAAAGGTCTCCGGAGCTATGGCGCGGAACCGGTCCCCGCACCATAACGTCTCCACGTAGGCTTCCGGCAGAAAGCCCACATAGGAATCGGAATGGATCATCATTGCGATCAATTCCAGATTGTTGGCCGTGGCTGTGCGGGTGAATATCCCCTTCACCCCCATCTTCTCCATCAGATTGGCCATCGGATAGCCGACCATCTCATAGCGCGAGAGGTCCGCATTACGAATGTCGCCCTTGTGCTCAAGCCACAGCGGATGCTCCCGCGAGCAATAGAGCAGGCTCACTTCGTCATACATCATGCTGTAGGATAGCTGATCCATGTGGCGGCGCTCGAACACCACACCGATATCCAGCTCGCCTTCCATCACTTTCTGCTCGATGAGGTTCGACGTTTCCGTGACGATCTTGAAGCTCACGTTGGGGTATTCGCGTTTGTAGTCGCGGATCGCTTCGGAAATCCGGCAGTGAGGATCGCTGACCAGTGAATCGACCATGCCAATCCGTAATGCCCCCACCGGATTGGCATGGATATCGCGGACCTTGTTCTCGAAGTCGTTGAGATTGTTGAACAGGATCATGCAGGCCTCGTAGACCTGCTTGCCTTCTGCCGTGAGCGTGAAGCCACGCCGCCCCCGGTCACACAGGCGCAAGCCCAGGCGCACTTCCAGGTCCTTGATATAGCGGCTGATCGAAGGAAGCCCGATCTGCAATTCAGACTCGGCGGCCACGAAACCGCCCTTGCGCACGACCGTGCAGAACGTGCGCAGAAGGCGCAGGTCATTGTCACTGATGCGCCCGGTAAACCCTTTGACCGCCAGCTCCATACTTCGACCCTTGTGAAACTATTATTGTCAATGCCGGCATTTCCGGAAACCGGAAAAGGCGCTTCACAGTCTCACGAGACCGAGGTTCCCGACAAGCGGAATCTTTCAGAAATATTGCACTGCAATCCTCAAGCCACGGCCCAAAGAATACGGAAATACATAGGCTGAAGCATTCTTTGGAATTAGCCTCAGGCGGTGTTTTTCGCAGCGCATCAAAACCATCCGGCACCACGGCCATGCCTCACGGGCGTGCCATGAACCGCCGGTCTGATAGCAACTTTAGTTGCGCAACAAGGCAAGTAAAAGTCAGGAGTTGACGTTCCGATGGCGGCATTGTTCAGCAGGGAGGCCCTGGAGTCTTCAAGCGGCGGCGGGCAACCCGGCCCGATCGATTACGCCATCCCCGCCCCCCTGCGCGCAAAGGCCGTGTCCGTCATTCCGCAATGGCCGGGATACCATCCAACGCCGCTGATCTCCCTGCCGGGCATGGCCAAAGAACTTGGTGTGGGCTCGATACTGACCAAATATGAAGCGGGCCGGTTCGGACTCGGCTCCTTCAAGGCTCTGGGCGGCGCCTTTGCGGTCGCCAACGCGCTGGAAGGCGTGACGCCGGAAGCTGCTCGGCAGACTACTGTCGTGACGGCGTCAGATGGCAATCACGGCCTTTCGGTTGCCTGGGGTGCCCGGCAGCACGGCTGCACCTGCAAGATCTACCTGCACGAACATGTCTCCGAAGACCGCGCCGAACTCATCCGGCAACAGGGGGCTGAAGTGGTGCGTATTGCCGGAACCTATGACGATTCCACGCATCAGGCGCTGGAAGACGCCCGCACCCATGGCTGGATTCTCCTGTCCGACACCGCGATTGCCGAGGATGACGAGGCCCCGGGCGCGGTCATGGCGGGCTATACCGTGATGATGCAGGAGATCCTGGCAGATCTCGACTGCTGCGAGACGATCCCCAGTCATGTCTTCGTGCAAGGCGGATGCGGCGGCCTTGCTGCCGCAGTTTTCGGTGTCCTGTTCGAAAAGTGGGGCAATGTCCCGCGTTACGTGATGGTCGAACCCGACAAGGCGGACTGCCTGTTCCAGTCCGCCCGCGCGGGCCGGCCGGTGCGGATCGAAGGCGATCTCGACACCGTGATGGGCGGACTCTCAGTGGGCGAGGTTTCGCTGACTGCGTGGGAAACGATCGTACGAACTGTTGGCGACTTCCTGACTATTCCCGATGCCGCCGCGATCCAAATGATGAAGGCTCTGGGCCAAGGCCGGTTCGGCGACGCGCCCTTGCTGGCAGGCGATGCCGGCGTGGCCGGGCTGGCCGGGCTCAGCGTAGCCGCCGGCGATCCGCGCATTCGCGAGACCCTCGGGCTCACTGCGGGCTCGATCGTCCTGACCATTGTCACTGAAGGCGCCGTCGATCGCAGCGGCTACGCCAGGCTGACCGGCCTCGATCCGCAGCATGTGGCGGAGGCGCGGGCATGAACTGGATCGTCGGTGTCGACGTCGGCGGCACATTCACCGATTTCACCGCGCGCGACATGGAAACCGGCCGCACGCATGTCCACAAGCGCCCCTCCACGCCGTCACGGCCAGCAGAGGCCATTCTTTCCGGGCTCGACGAACTGTGCAAGCTGGGCCGGATTGATCCGGCCGGGATCACCCGCCTCAGCCATGGCACCACCGTGGCCACCAATGCGCTGATCCAGCATCGCGGCGGCAGACTGGCACTGATCGTCACCAAGGGGTTTCGCGATCTGCTGGAAATCGGCCGACAGGTGCGCCCGAAGATCTACGACTTTCAGGCCGATCACCCACCCGCGCTGGTAGAGCGCCCACAGCGGTTCGAAGCAGCTGAACGCGTCACCAGCAATGGTGAAGTACTACTCCCGCTCGCAGAAGCCGAAGTAGCGCGGCTGGTCGACGAAGTGCGGCGCGCCGATGTCGATGCAGTGGCGGTATGCCTGCTGTTCTCCTTTGCCCTGCCAGATCACGAGCGCCGCATCGGCAAGGCCCTTCGCGCCGCCCTGCCCGGCATCCACGTTTCGCTGTCGCACGAAGTGCAGCCGGAATTCCGCGAATACGAGCGGCTCTCCACCAGCGTGCTCAACGCCTACCTGCAACCGGTCATGGCCGAGTACCTGACGGCGCTCGAAACGCAGCTTCATGACGAAGCCCCGGACAGCAGGCTTGGCGTCAACCAGTCTTCGGGCGGATTGATCTCGGTGGACCGGGCGCGGCGCTTCCCGATCCGCACCGCGTTGTCGGGGCCTGCCGCCGGGATATCCGGGGCGATCGATATCGCGCGCCGGGCCGGGGAGCCCGATGTCATCACGCTCGATATGGGCGGCACATCGGCCGACGTCGCGCTAATTCGCGACTATGCCGCCGACATGACCCGCGAACGCTGGGTCGAAGGCTACCCGGTGCGGCTCTCGGCCATCGACATCCAGGCGGTCGGCGCCGGCGGCGGATCGATTGCCTGGCGCGATGCCGATGGCCTGCTCAAGGTCGGCCCGGACAGTGCAGGCGCAGTCCCCGGCCCGGCCTGCTACCGACGGGGTGGGACGAAGCCCACCGTCAGCGATGCCAATCTGGTGCTCGGCCGGCTGCCCGATACCGGTTTGCTGAAAGGCGAGATGGCGCTCGATACCGAGGCCGCCCGCCGCGTGGTGGATGAACTGGCCCGGTCCATCGACCTGCCGCTGGAATATACCGCGCTGGGCATTGTCGATATCGTCGTTGCCAACATGGCGCAGGCCGTGCGCAAGATCTCGATCGAACGCGGCTTCGACCCGCGCGAATTCACGCTGATGCCCTTCGGCGGAGCGGGGCCGCTCCACGCCGTGGCCGTCGCCCGCGCGCTCGGCATGAGGAAGATCCTGGTTCCGCCCAGCCCCGGCCTGCTTTGCGCGCAGGGACTGCTGGCATCGGACGACCGCGAGAACCTGGTGCAGCCGATGCCCATGCCGCTTTCGGACGCGAGCTTTGCCCCGCGCTTCGCTGCCGCGCTGGCGAAGCTTTCCGGGCAGGCGCAGGACTGGTTCGCCGCGGAAGACGTGCTGCCGCATCGGCGCTCGACAGAGGTGCTGCTGGACCTTCGTTATATCGGCCAGAACTTCGAGCTGTCGCTGCCGCTGGACCTGCATGACGGCGAAAGTCCCGCAGCCGAAGCGTTGTCCGAAGCATTCCATGCGGCGCATGAGCGCACTTACGGCTTCTGCGACAAGGACAGCCCGATCGAAGTGGTTTGCGTGCGCATGATCGCGATCGCCCGCAACCACCACACCGCGCCCGACGTGGAAGTGCCCGAGCCCTCCGAAGCGATCTCTGTGGGTGAAAGGCGCGTGATCTTCGCCCGTGACGAAGCGGTGATGGCCGCCGTGTTCCACCGCGAGGCGCTGCATCCCGGAGACTGGTTCCATGGGCCCGCCATCGTCGACCAGCTCGACACCACGATCGTCATCCATCCGGGCGACCGCGCCCATGTCGATTCCGTCTTCAACCTGGTGATCGAGGTCAATCGATGAAACCGATGCCCCCCCAAGCCAGCGGCGCAAAAGCCCAACTCGACGCCGTGACGCTGGAGATCCTGCTCAACGCCCTGCGTTCGGTGGCGGACGAGACTTATCTCTCGCTCATGCGGTCCGCCTATTCGACGAACATCAAGGAACGCAACGACCACTCGACGGCGCTGATCGATCCCAAGGGCCGCCTGATCGCGCTGTGCGAGGCCGCGCAGCCGATCCACTTGTCCTCGATGCTCGGCCTCACCACGCGGCTGCTCGAACGCTATCGCCTGTCCGATTTCAAGCCGGGCGACATCTTCGTGGGCAACGATCCTTTCGCAGCGGGCGGATCGCACCTGCCGGACGTGAACATGTCGATGCCGGTCTTCGCGGGCGAGGACCTGCTCGGCTTCATGTGCAATATCGCCCATCATGCCGATATCGGCGGCATGTCGCCCGGATCGATGTCGGGCGGGACCGAGATCTATCAGGAAGGGCTGCGCATCCCGCCGGTCCGCCTGTTCGATGGCGGACGCCTCTGCCGCGACATGTTCGACCTGATCCTGCTCAACGTGCGCGTGCCCGCTGAACGGCGCGGCGACTACAACGCACAGATCGCCGCCTGCCGTCTGGGCGCGCGGCGGATCGAGGAACTGGCCGCGACGCGGGGAACCGCGACATTGCTGCGCGCCTATGACGAAATCGTGGAGCGGACTTTCACGCGCATGACGCGCGAAGCCAGAAAGATCCCGCCCGGGGCCTACCGCTTCATCGATGTCATGGACGATGACGGCAAGGGCGCTCTCGACATGCCGATCGCCATTACAGTGACCAGTGGCGATCCCACGGACGAAGGCCGGATACGGTTCGATTTCACCGGCACTTCACCAGCAGTGAAGGGCAATATCAACTGCCCTTATTACGCGACGCAATCCTCGGTCGCCTATGTGTTCCGGGCGATGATCGATCCCGAATGCCCGATCAACCAGGGCATGCTGGACGCCATGGACGTGGTCGCGCCCGAAGGCTGCCTGGTCAACGCCGCCTTCCCTTCCGCCGTCGCCGGGCGGGCCAATACCTGCCAGCGGATCATCGATACGGTGATCGGCGCACTCGCCGATGCCCTGCCCGGCGAAGCCGTGGGGGCAGCGAACGGCGCGAATACCATGGCCGTGTTCTCCGGCCGGGGCGCGGACGGCAAGCGCTATGTCTATCTCGAAACGGTCGGCGGCGGTTTCGGCGGGCGCGCGGCGAAGGACGGCAAGGACGGGGTGCAGGTCCACCTCATCAACACCTCCAACCTGCCCGTGGAAGCGATCGAGACGGAATATCCGCTGCTGGTCGAAGCCTATGAATTGATCCCGGATTCGGGCGGTGCGGGCGAACATCGCGGCGGGCTCGGCCTGCGGCGCGTGCTGCGCCCGCGCGGCCATGTCGCCCAGTTCTCCGGCCAGGGAGAACGCTTCCGCAATGCGCCCTGGGGCGTGTTCGGCGGCGGACGGGGCGGCACCGGCCGCTTCCTGATCCGCCGCGCGGATGGCCGCGAGGAAGAATTGCCGACCAAGCCCTCTTTCGTGGAGATCGGCCCCGATGAAGCCCTGATCGTCGAGACCGCTGGCGCCGGCGGCTATGGCGATCCCGCCAGCCGTTCGCCCGAGGCCCTCGCCAGAGATCTGGCCAGCGGCAAGTTCTCCGCCGGCTATCTCGCCCGGCACTATCCGCAATTCGCACAGGAGAATGCGCAGTGAGCGCGAACCAGCAGACTGCCCTGATCGTCGGCGGCGGCATCTATGGACTGACCACCGCCTGGGCCCTCGCGCGGCGCGGGTACAAAGTGACAGTCCTCGAAGCCGGACCTCTGCCCAATCCCCGCTCTTCGTCCTGCGACGAGCACCGCATCATCCGCCATGCCTATGGCAAGCTTGAAGGCTACGCACGCCTTATGCCAGCCGCTTTCGAGGCGTGGGATGCCTTGTGGAAGGATCTCGGCACCAGCCATCTGGCACCGATCGGCGCCACCTATTTCCTGCGCCATGACGACAACTGGTTCGATCCCACGATCCGGGCGCTGGAGGAAATGACCGTCCCCCATCGCCTCGTCCCGCTGGACGAAGCGGCCCGCCGGTTCCCGATGATCGAGATGGACGGTCTGCAATCTGTCGTCGAGACAGGCGGCGCGGGCATGTTGTTTCCTGCGCGTATCCTCAACGATCTGGTGGTGCATCTGGCCGCTGTCGGCGTGGACCTGATCAGTAGCACCCATGTCGACGCCATCGATCCGGACCGCGGCCTCGCCCGCGTGGGCAGTACAGACTATCAGGCGGACCGGCTGGTCATCTGCACCGGCGCCTGGATCGACCGGCTGGTTCCCGAAGTGAAAGGCAAGGCCGTGCCAAGCCGGCAGGCCGTGCTCTACTATGCTCCGCCGCCCGAACTGGCCCAGGCCTGGTCGCAAGCCCCGGTGATCGTAACCCGCGGTGTCGAAGGCGGCCTCTACACGATGCCGCCGCGCTATGGCATGCGCTTCAAGGTTGGCGATCACCGCTTCTCGCGCGCAGGCGATCCCGATGGCGACCGGATCCCGACCGCCGACGATATCGAGCGCGTGCGCGCGCTGTTCGCCGAAGGGTTCAGCACTCCCGAACGCTACCGGATGCTGGAAGCCAAGGCCTGCTATTACACCGTCACCGATGACGAAGCCTTCATCGTCAAGCCTCTGGGCACGAAGGCGCATTTTGTCAGTGCCTGTTCCGGCCACGGCTTCAAGCTCGCCCCGCTCGTCGCCAGCAAGCTGGCAGAGGCCATCGACGGCGCTCTGAGCGACGCCGCCCTCACGGCCTATTGCGCCGCCCGTCCGCTGGAGGAGACCCCGGCATGAACGCAAAGGACAATGCCCTGCTGACCCGGGTCGGCCCCGGTACGCCGATGGGCGCATTGATGCGCGAATACTGGATACCGGCTTGCCTCTCCTCTGAGCTGGAAGCCGGCGGCTCGCCGGTACGGCTGATGCTGCTGGGTGAAAAGCTGGTCGGCTTCCGCACGCCTGAAGGCGAAGTGGGCATCATGGACCATGCCTGCCCCCATCGCTGCGCTTCACTGTTCTACGGCCGCAACGAGCCGGGCGGGCTGCGCTGCGTCTATCACGGCTGGAAATTCGCACCGGACGGCCAATGCCTTGAACAGCCCAATGTCCCGGCGGAAAAGAGCTTTGCAAAGCGGCTGAAAGCCCCCGCCTATCCCGTGCAGGAACGCGGCGGCGTAGTGTGGGTCTACATGGGAACCCGCGAAACCCCGCCACCCTTCACCGGGATCGAGGCGACATTACTGCCCGAAAGCGACCTGCGGCTGAGCTGTTCGCTGCGCCACTGCAACTACCTGCAAGTGCTGGAAGGGGAGATCGACACTTCGCATTTCGGCTTTCTGCACGGCGGCGCCGTGGCGCAGGAGGATCTCGATCCGAACGACCTTAACAGTATGTCGCTGCGCGACCGCGCGCCGCTCTATCACGTCGCCGAAACAGGCGCCGGAACGAGCTATGCCGCGTACCGCGATACCGGGGACGGGCAGATCTATTACCGCGTCGCGCACTATCTCCTGCCCTTCTACACCCAGTTTCCCGATGGCAATTTCGCCGAGAACATCGTGCTCGATGCCGCCGTCCCGATGGATGACGAGCACACGATGATCTTCACATGGATGTACACCGGCCGCACCGCCGGGGTGCGCCGCCTCAAGGACGGATCGCCGATCCCCGGGCTCGACCGGGACGAAGACTATCTGCCGAACGGCACCGGCTGGTTCGACCGCTGGCGCACGGTCGCCAACGCCGGCAACGACTATCTGATCGACCGCGAAGCGCAGGCCGCGCGCAGCTATACCGGGATGACCGGCGTGCAATTGCAGGATCAGGCCATCGTCGAAAGCATGGGCGGCATAGCGGACCGGACGAAGGAACACCTTTCCGTCTCGGACCACATGATCGTGATGACCCGGCGGCGCATTCTGGGTGTGCTGCGAGAGCATCAGCAAGGCCTGCCGCCGCCGGGCCTGGAAAATAGCCGCATATTCCAGCAGGCCCGTTCAGGCGCCTTTCTCGCCGATCCGCAAACGCCCTGGCGCGAGGCCTATGCCGAGCAAGTGGCCGCGGCGTTCAATCCCACCGGCGTGTTGCATTTCGATCCGGAGAACATGGCATGAAACGGCTTGAGGGAAAGCGGGTGCTATTCATCGGCGGCATCACCAATATCGGTGCGGCGGGCGTGGAAGCGATCATCCGTGAAGGGGCCCGCGTCGCCGTCGCGGATATCAACGAAGAGACCGGGCGCGAAAGCGTGAAGCCTTATGGCGATGCCGCCCGCTTCTTCCCGCTCGACGTGACGCGCGAAGACGATGTTGCCGCTTTCGTTGCCGCTGCCGCCGAGTGGCTGGGCGGTATCGATGGGCTCTGCCAGAATGCGGGCTATTTGCGCGCCGGGCCCGTCGACACATTCGCCGCACACGAATGGGATATGGTCTATGCCGTGAACGTGCGCGCGCAGTTCTTCGGCGTGAAATATGCCGTGCCGCATATGAAGCGCGCGGGCAAAGGTTCGATCGTCAACATGTCCTCGCTCGCCGGAAAGCATGGCGGCCCGGGGCGGGCCGCGTACAGTTCGGCCAAGGCCGCCGTGATCGGCATGGGCAATTCGCTCGCCAGCGAACTGGCGCCGTTCAACATCCGGGTGAACACGCTGTGCCCCGGCTGGATCGACACCCCGTTCAACCGTCCCGCCATCGACTTCATCGGCGGCGACGGTGCGGTGGAGGACATGGTGAAAGCCACGGTGCCGATGGGGCGGCAAGGCACGCCTCAGGAAGTCGCGCCGGTCTATGTCTATCTGCTTTCCGACGAGAGCAGCTACGTCACGTCGCAGGCCCTGATCATTGATGGCGGGTCCTACTCCTGATGCGGGACTTTCAGGCTCCGGGCCGCTCGGCCGCTTATTGTGCCCATGGCATGATCGCGACGTCGCACCCGGATGCCGCGCGCGCCGGGCTTGCTGTCCTCGAAGAGGGCGGATCGGCCGCCGATGCCGCCATTGCGGCCTCTGCCGTCATGACCGTGGCCGAACCACAAAATGCTGGGCTGGGCGGCGACAGTTTCTACATCCACAGCAGCGCGGGCGGAGCGGTCTCCGCCTATAATGGCTCGGGCCGGATACCCGCCGCTTTCGATCCACAGGCAGCGGGCGTCATTGGGCAGGAAAGCGTGCACTCGGTCACGATTCCCGGCGCTGTCGATGCCTTGCTGCGCCTGCATGAGGATCATGGCCGCCTGCCGCTGGACCGGCTCCTGCAACCGTCCATTGCTCTTGCCCGCGAAGGCTGGCTGGTCCAGCCGCGCGTGGCCTGGGACTGGCAGTTCGGCCGCGAAAGGCTGGCTGCTAGCCCGACCGCGAAACCGTTCTGGGCACGCAGCGTGGCGCCTGGAGACCGGATCGTCCAGCCCGCTCTGGCCCGCACCCTGCAGGACATCGCCGTCAACGGCCGCGCCGGCTTCTACGAGGGCGAAACGGCCGAGAGCATCGTCGCTACCCTGAGCGCGCTGGGCGGCAGCCATACCGCCGCCGATTTCGCCGCCCATCGCGGCGAAGCGGTAGAACCGATCCGCACCCGCTATCGCGGGCTGGACATCCTCGAATGCCCGCCCAACGGCCAGGGCATGACCGTGCTAATTATGCTCAATATGCTGGCCGGGCTGGACATGGCCGAAGTCTGGCATGATCCGGCGCGCTATATTCACCTGCTCGCCCAGACCAGCCAACTCGCCTATGCCGAGCGCGACCGGTGGATCTGCGATCCGCAATTCGCCGCCATCCCACTCGCCACCCTGCTCTCGCCCGATTTCGCGCGCAACTTGAGCGAACGGCTCGACCCTGAACGGTCCCTCGAAATCCCCCCGATCGACGAGCCCGAGCACAAGGACACAGTCCATCTCGCCTGTGTCGACCGGGATGGCAACGCGATCAGTTTCATCAATTCGATTTTCACCGATTTCGGCAGCGCCATCTACGATGAAGCCTCGGGTATCCTGCTGCACAATCGCGGCGCCAGCTTCACGGCACAGACAGGCCACGCCAACGCGGCAGCGCCGGGCAAGCGGCCGATGCATACGATCATTCCAGGCCTTGCCATGCATGACGGCAAGCCCGTCATGCCGTTCGGCGTGATGGGCGGACATTATCAGGCGACCGGCCAGGTCCAGCTCCTTTCCGCCATGCTCGATGCCGGACTGGACCCGCAGCAGGCGCTCGAACTGCCGCGCCATTTCGCCTACGGCGGCGTCCTGGAAATCGAGAGGACCGTTCCGGATCAGATTGCCGCCATGCTCGCGGCCAAAGGCCACAGGTTGCGCCGGGCCGAGCGCCCGATGGGCGGTGGGCAGGCCGTGTGGATCGACCATCAGCGCGGCATACTGATTGGGGGAACAGACCCGAGAAAGGACGGATATGCACTCGGTTTCTAGGAAGTTTGCCACCCTGCTCACGGCCTCGGCCGTTCTGGTATGGAGTTCCCCCTCCCTCGCTGATCCATTGGCCGATCCCTGGGCGGGCGATGGCGGGGTGCCTGCTTTCTACACATGGAACCAGCCGATCCCCGCCAGGCCCGGCATCATGCTGCGCACCGAAACGGCACCAGCCAATGTCTCACTGCCGGCCGCCGGGCGCGCCGAGCGCATTCTCTACAGTTCGACCGACTGGCGCGATCCCGCGCGGCCCACGACTGTGTCCGGCATCGTCTTCTTCCCCAAGGGCAAAGCGCCCAAGAGCGGGTGGCCGGTTATCGCCTGGGCACACGGCACGACCGGCATCGCCGACGTGTGCGCACCCTCTGTCCTGCCGCGTTCGCCGCGCGATGCCGAGTTCCTCGGGTACTGGCTCGACCATGGCTATGCGATCGTGGCCACCGACTATGCCGGCCTTGGCACGCCGGGTGTGCACCCTTACCTGCAATACAAACCGGAAGGCATGTCCGTACTCGATGCCATCCGTGCATCACTGGCCCGCTACCCAGAGCTCGATGCGACACGGATCGTTACCATGGGCCAGTCTCAAGGCTCCGAAGGGGCCATCGCCGCGGCCTACCTTGCGTCGAGCTATGCGCCTGAGCTGGCCATCAAGGGCACCGTCGCCACCGGTATCGTCGCCCATACCCAGAACACCGGCAGCGCCGCCCAGTTGCCGCCGCCGCAGCTTTATCAGGACGAGAACGACTACGGGAACTCAGCCTACGAAATCCTCTGGTTCCTGGGCGCAGCGCGCAGCCTCGATCCGGCAACCGTGCGGCCCGAAGATTACATTGCGAAGACCGGCTGGCCCATGCTCGAAGAGTCGCAAAAGGCCTGCATGAGCGGGCTGCGCGAATATGCCAATGTCCGCAAGCTGCCCATGTCCCAATTCTACAAACGCCCGATCGATGCGCTGGATAAGGCAACGACAGCACGCTCCGCCTTTCCAGACGTGCACATCGCGACGCCTGTCTTCACCGGCACTGGCCTGATCGATACGGCGGCGCAGCCTGCCAAACAGTACAACTTCATCTCCGCCATGTGCGCGGCGGGAACCACGGTGGAATGGCACTACTACCCGGGCAAGACCCACAGCACAGCGGTTTCTGCTGCGCTGGCCGATGCCCCTGCCTTCGTGAAAGCGGTGATGGACGGCAGGCCTGTCACCGGCAGCTGCGCGGAATTGGTACCGCCAAAATAAGCCCGGAGCTATAAGAGGGGGCAGAACGTCGCCGCCCTGCCCCCTTGCTTCACTGCTATTCCACTGACCTTTGTGCACAGCCGCCCCAGATCAGTCTGTCGGGGAAAAATCGCGTTGCACCATAGCCTTGATCACTTCCACCGAGGTGCGCACAGCCCCCGTCTGAAGATACTCCATCGCTTTCAGTGCGGCCTCGTGGGCCGGCGGGGAAGAGGCCGTCGTACAATCCTCGATCACGCGGCAGTAATAGTCATGCTGATGCGCATCGACGAATGTGTAGTGCACGCAGACGTCGGTAAAGCCGCCCGTCATCAGCAGCGTGTCAGCCTTCAGCCCCTTGAGCAGGATTTCGAGTTCGGTGCCGAAAAAGCAGGAATAGCGCCGCTTGGCGATAACATAATCGTCCGGCTTCACGCCCAGCTCTTCAATCGCGACTTCGGTATAGGGCGAATTTTCCAGGCAATGGGCATTTTCGGTGCCATCCAGTTCACGGCCGAAATCCACCATGTTCGGGCGGTGGACTTCCTTGAAGAACACCACCGGAATATCCGCGTCCCGCGCCGCATCGACCACCTGGCGCACCCGGTGCATGCGTTCGATACGGTCCGGAAGCATCGGCAGCCTCTCGCTGGGCTCCCACTCGGCAAAGCTTCCCTTCTGAACATCGATAACCAGCAGAACCGGCCGGCCGACAATCATGGGTTTGGGGGTCTTGGTTAAGTCACCCATAAATCTGGTCTCTTGTTCCTGTCGCTTGCCCATTTGATGTCGGCATCCATGGGCGGCTGGAATAGCCACCTTTGCAACGATGTTTGCTCTTCAAGGCAAGTAATCATCATTGCCGGACGGCGATGGCCTCCGAAGGCCCGGAATTCCGGGTCTTCGGAGGCCAAGACAAAACCAGCCGTGCCGATCAGTTTGCAAATCCGGAAACTAACTTTGTGCGTCGCAGCATTTTTCATCGACCGAGTTCTGTAACTCTCCGATGTGCAACCAGCGCCCCACCCGGCCTTCAAAGGCCAGTCGGACGACAAAGCCAGATCAAAAGAATGCGGTTGCAAGACAGTTCGCCAATGCCGCGCAAAGCGGGGCGGCGTTCGCAGGATGACGACGGAGAAGACACAGCAACACACCTGCTTATGAGGGTTACGCCATGCATTATCGAAACAATCCGGCACCGGAACGTGCCGCCTCGTGCCGCCGGCTTGCCAGAGTTCTGAAATATGCAGGCCTGATCGGCGCACTCGGGCTGGTGCTGCCCGGCGCCGCAATGGCGGAAGACAATGAGAACGGCACCGGCTCGGTCTCGGCGAACGGCACCGGCTCGGTCTCGGCGAACGGCGCCATCGTCGTCACTGCCCAGAAACGCACGGAAAACGTGCTCGACGTTCCTGTCAGCATCAGCGTCATCGATTCCAGCCTGATCAAAAAGACGCATGCCACAGACTACACCGATCTTTCGCGGCTGGTTCCCGGCCTTTCCCTCAACAACTTCGGCAACTCGGGAATGACGCGCATTGCCCTGCGCGGCATTGCCTCCTCTTCCGGTTCGGCAACCGTCGGCGTCTATCTCGACGATGTTTCGCTGACCTTTCCCAACCAATTCTTCACCGGCGCCACGCTGCCGCGCATGTTCGACATTGAACGTATCGAGGTTCTGCGCGGTCCGCAGGGCACGCTCTACGGCGACAGCTCGCTGGGCGGCACCCTGCGCTTCATCACCAACAAGCCCAAGCTGGGCTATGCCGAAGGCGAGGCCAGCGGCGAAGTCTCCTCCACCGAAGGGGGCGGCACCAATTACAAGCTGAATGGCGCGATCAGCGTTCCGCTGGGCCAACACGCCGCCCTGCGCATAGCCGGTGAAACCGGATATCAGAGCGGCTTCATCGATCGCGTCGATTCCAGCGGAAACGTCATCGATAAAAACATCGATTCCGAACGCCACCACGCTGTGCGGGCATCGCTTCTGTGGGAACCTTCGGACGACCTCCAGATCATTCCTGCGATCCAGTACCAGCTGGTCAAGACGGCCGACAACAGCATCTTCAATCTGTCGCTGCCCAGGTTCCAGGTCAACAAGGCCCTGACCGAGCCGAGCCGTGACGAGCTTGTCGTCCCCAGCCTCACGATCGAGAAGAGTTTCGGCGACTACCGCCTGACTTCTGTCACGTCCTACATGCACCGCAACTTCAAACGCCGGTTCGATGCCACGATCTATGACAGCGAATATGTCGCCTGGGCCATCGATCCCAGCTTCGGCACGCCCTACGACACGATCGCCAGCCTTCCCGGTGCCCTGCTCAACGACGACAAGATTTCCAACTGGGTAGAGGAACTGCGCTTCGCCTCGCCTTCGATCGAGCAAGGCCACCGCTTCGAATGGCAGGCCGGCCTCTATATGAACTCACTGAAGGTCCGCTCGCTGGACGACGAATATGTCTATGGCCTCAATGATGCCGTGGCCAATCTCTACAGCGATACGACAGTCGAAGACCTGATCGGATACGAAGCGCCGGACGACCTGCTCGGCTACTTCCATTCCAACCGCAAACTGCAGCAGATCGCCGCTTTCGCGGAAGGTTCGGTCATGCTGGCGCCCTCGCTCAAGTTCACCGCCGGCCTGCGTCAGACCAAGGCCTGGACCGAATACGAAATGAACGAAGGTGGGTGGCTCGCCGATGGCACGCCGTCCTATGAAAAGGTCAAGAGCAACGAAAGCCCGCTGACACCGAAGTTTGCCCTGAACTACAAGGCCAGCGACAATGTCAGCCTCTACGCCAGCGCCACCAAGGGCTTCCGCCTCGGCGGGCAGAACAACTCGCTGCCCAACTACTGCGCCAGTTCGATCGAATCGCTGGGCCTGGATGCAACCAAGTCCAAATCCTACGGATCGGATTCGCTCTGGGCCTTTGAAACGGGCTTCAAGTCGAGCCTGTTCGGCAACCGCCTGACCGTGAACGGCTCGGTTTACCGGATAGACTGGAAGAACATCCAGCAGCAGCTAAGGCTGTCTTCCTGCGGCTATGTAATCACTGCCAATGCCGGCGACGCGCGCAGCCAGGGCGGCGAACTGGAAGTGATGGCCAAGCTCACCAACGAGCTGTCTCTGCGGGCCACGGCAGGTTACACCGATGCCGAAATCACTAAGGAAGCCGAAGGATCTTCTGCCAGCAAGGGGCAAAAAGTGCTCGGCGTGCCCGATACCACGCTGACCCTGGGGCTGGATTACAACCGGCAGATTTCTGACGATCTCGCGTTTTCCTTCAGCACCAACTGGACCTATACCGGCAAGAGCCACGGCAGCTTCAGCACGTCCAGTTCGGACTATGTGCGGGAGGACTATTGGGTCGGCAATCTCGATGCCGGCATCGACTACCGCGACTTCAGGCTCTCGGTCTTCGTGAAAAACATCGCCAATGATCAGACCGTGATCCAGAAACCTTCGGTGTTGTTCATCACCCAGGGCCTTACCGTAAGGCCCCGCACGATCGGGCTCTCGCTTGCCAAGACGTTCTAATCCGCCCTAGCAATAAAACCACGAGATCAGTCATGACTTTTCCATCGGGGAGAATTCTCTCCGATGGAAAAGTATAGAACTCATTTCCAGCCCAATACACATGACATATCGCTCCTATTACCCGCGACAATTACATGAATACAAAGAACCACCCCCAGGGATCATTCCCACCATGCCCGGAAACTTCCTCGAAATCGACCATTTATTCGGGCGGAGATGGTCGAAATCATGAGCAGGCTCCAGACGCCAGAAGAGCGTTAAAAGGCCGTGACGGCAACATTGGAGGAAATCAGCGATCTACCTACCGCGCACGACACTCTACGAGTTGATCCGGTCCGGCCAGATCGAGACCATGAAGATCGGCCGATCGGCCTTCATCCTGTGCCGGTGCCTGCGACGGTTGATCGATGACTGAGTCCGTGAGAGGGACGAATGAGATACCCTGACAAAGGGCCGAGCGGTATGTCGCGCTTGCGATTGGCTTGTCCCTCCGTAAGCGCGGTCATTGATCCGTAACCAGCCAAGCCTTCCGAGAAAATGCTCCAGCTCGTCTTCGTCGGCGTTGTGACAATCGCGACTCTCGGGTTCAGAGCGCCACCGCGTCGATTCCAGACACCGTGCGGTAACAAACGTGCCATCCGCCGTCGGCGGCAGAGCGGACGTTCGGGCACCGAGCCTACCTTCTGAAACGCGTCGTTCATTCGCATCGTTCGATGACTTGGAAACAGCCAAGGCTGTGGCACATCGATGACTTGAACCTTCCAGCATTCAGTAGAGTATTCCAGAGCGCTGCGACGTTCTTTGCAGTCGCCGCCAAAGATCTTATGGGAGATCAAGATACTGGCGGCAGGACTATCCCATGTTCGGTTTTCTGAAGAAGCAGTTTGTCGACGTCATCGAGTGGCTGGAGCAGCCCGGCGAACTCGCCTGGCGAGTGCCGTTCGAAGATCGTGAAATCCAGAACGGCGCGCAATTGACGGTGCGTGAAGGGCAGGTCGCAGTGTTCCTCAACGAGGGCTGCGTGGCGGATATCTTCGAGGCGGGCCTGCACCGGCTCGATACTGCAAACCTTCCCGTGCTCACCAATCTCCTCAACTGGGATAAGGGCTTCAAATCTCCGTTCAAATCGGACGTACTCTTCCTCTCGCGCAAGGAGCAGCTCGCCTTCAAATGGGGAACGGCCCAGCCGGTGACGGTACGCGACAGCGAGTTCGGTGCGCTGCGAATCCGGGCCTTCGGATCCTACTCTTTCCGCGTGGCAAGCGTGGAGCCCTTCGTCGAGCGCGTAGTGGGAACCCTTGAGGAAGTCACCACCGCCTCATTGGAACCACAACTGCGCGCCGCGATCCAGACCGCACTGGCATCGGCACTCGGCGGCGGTGCAGTGCCCTTCCTTGATCTGGCCGCCAACCAGCAGGCCTTGTCCGAGCGGATCCGGGTGGAAGTCGACAAGGTCTTCGCCCAGTGGGGCCTCGAATGTTCGAGCCTGTTCGTCGAGAGCGTTTCGTTGCCGGAAGAGGTGCAGGCTCACCTCGACAAGGGGTCCTCAATGCGCGTGCTGGGGGATCTGGCGCAATATACCCGGTTCCAGACGGCCGAGGCGATCGAGCAGGCGGCGGGCGCAGAAGGTGGTGTTACCGGTATCGGCGCGGGGATAGCCGCAGCCAGCACGCTGGGCGGGGCGATGTCTGCCGGGCTCGGTGCGGTGCCGTCCGTTAGCGCTCCGGCCGCCGAAGAAGACCCGATCCAGACGATCGAGAAGCTCCACAAGCTCGTCACGCTTGGCGCCTTGAGCCAGGAGGAGTTTGACGCCAAGAAAACCGAACTGCTTTCGCGCATCCGCTGAGGCTTTGGCGCATCTTCGCGCAAAGGGGAAACTTTCTGGGGGACTGACGGCGTGATCAACTGCCCGTCGTGCGGCGCAGCCCTGCCGGTTCGGGGCTTCGGCGTGCCTTACACCACGTGCCATCATTGCCAGGCCCTGATCCTGCGGCAAGGCCAGTCGGTCGAAATGGTCGGCAAGGTGGCGGTCGTGCCCGACGACATTTCGCCGGTCCAGATCGGCACCCGCTTCCGGCTCGGCGCCGAAGACTTTGTTGCCGCCGGGCGCGTACGCTGGGCCTGGAGTGGCGGCTCGTGGAACGAATGGTTGCTGTTTTCCGCCGCGGGTCGCTCGCACTGGCTGGGCGAGGCAATGGGCATGTACATGCTGACCGCTGAATGCCCCGATGCGCTAGTCGATCCTCAAGTAGTCCGCTTTGCGCAGGGTGCAGACCTCGCCGTGGGACAGACGATCAGCTCTGGCACAACGCGCTTTGCGGTCACTGACATCAAGCGCGCGGAGTGCCTCGGTGGCGAAGGCGACCTGCCTTTCCCCGCCCACAGCGGCCGCACCATGACTAACGTGGACCTGCGCGGCCCCTCGGGCGAGGCGCTCTCGCTTCAGCGCGATGCCGAAGGAACCAGTGCCTGGCTGGGCACCTGGCATGAGCTTGCCGACCTTAACCCCTCGTCACTGCGCGAACTGGAGGGATGGTCGCTTCCTTCCGGATTTCCAGGAGCAAGAGCGTGAAGCGCGTCGGCAGCAGGGCCAGAACCATAGAATGCCCCGCGTGCGGCGGAACGCTGGAAGTGCGCGCAGCAGGTTGGTCGGTAAGCCTTGCCTGCCGGTATTGCGGCTCAATCGTCGATGTCTCGCGTCCCGAGGTTCAGATCATCACGGCCTACAAGCGCGCCGAAGCGAGTTTTGCGCTCGAACTCGGCGCTCGCGGCGAACTTTTCGGACAGGAGTGGCAG
The DNA here is from genome assembly GCF_001590985.1 of Novosphingobium naphthalenivorans NBRC 102051. Lineage (GTDB taxonomy): Bacteria > Pseudomonadota > Alphaproteobacteria > Sphingomonadales > Sphingomonadaceae > Novosphingobium > Novosphingobium naphthalenivorans. The sequence goes on along the minus strand of NZ_BCTX01000016.1, from coordinate 48,753 downwards.
GTGATCGGCGCCCTCAAGCGACGCGACGCCCTGTACAGGTGGCAGGAATTCCTGCTGTTCAATCCCTATCTCGGGTATCGCTGGCTGGTGGTCTGCGACGGTGAGTGGCAGTTCGGCACCATGCTCCTCGATCGCCCGGCAGAGGTAAAGAAAGGCGTTAGCTGGCGCGGCACCGTCTATCGTCGGCAGGGCCAGCCGCAGACGACGCAAACCGAATTCGTGATCGGCGAATTTTACTGGCGTGTCGCGCGCGGTGACAAGGCCGAAGCCTCGCAGTTCGAGCGCGGCGACGAAGTTCTCTCACAAGAACTGGTCGACGGCGAGGAGACCTGGACCCAGCTAGTCCCGGTCGATGGGGACGACATCCAGGCCACCTTCGCCCCGAACCGCCGTCGCCAGCCCCGGGCGAAAAAGCCGCAAGGCGCCCTCTCCTTCAAGTCCGATTACGGCCGTGAACGGGACGACCTGCCCATGATGTTCGCTGCCGCGTTTGGCGCTGCGATCATGACATTGCTGGCCATGGTCCTGATCGCCGGCCCGGTCGAGCGGGCCAGCACCCAGATTTCCGCGCCTTACCTGACCACGCTGGAAGGCCACAAGGTCGGCACGCTGACCGTGCGGCGCCCCTGGCAGTTCATCCGGGTGCGAGCCCAGGGCGCCTATTTCGACAACCACTGGGTCGATCTCGACTATAGCCTCGTCGATCAGGCGACTGGCCAGTCGATCGACAGCTATGGCCTGGTCGAGCGCTATTCAGGCCGTGATTCGGACGGCCCCTGGACCGAGGGCGACCGCAGAGCGGATACGCTCGTCGGACGGGTCCCGGCAGGCACGTACGATCTCTACGTCAATGCCCAGGCGCATAGCTGGCCGGTCGATGCCCCGCCCCCGAGCACCGACGCCTGGGCCGACGCGGCAACGATCGACGTCGCGATCGAGGCTGAGACCGGCGCACTGCCCTGGGGCAACTGGTTCACCCTGGTCGTGCTGCTTTTCACGGTGCCTTGCGTGATCACCTGGAACCGCTGGAAACACCACTTCTCATGACCCCGCGCCTCCTCATCTTCTGTCTATGGTCGTTGCTACTGGCGCTCGGCACGATGATAACCTCGTACTATGCATGGTCGCCCTATTCGAGCGAAGAGCGCCCTGTTGCCGGCCAGTCCTACGGCCCCACCCACAAGTAGTTTCATCCCATGCTCGGCAAGGAGCCCTCGACATGCTCACGCTTCCCATCTTCCTCGCAACCCTTGGCTACGCGCTACTCGGCATCCTGATCTTCATCGTCAGCTTCGTGCTGGTCGACAAGCTGACGCCGGGCGAACTCTGGCGCGAGATCATCGAGCGCAAAAACCTGGCCGTGGCGCTGCTCGCCGGCGCTGTCGCCATCGGGATCTCGAACATCATCGCTGCGGCCGTGCATGGATGACGAAACTGCGGCGAGCGAGAACGGGGAGAAGGCCCCCGCCTCGCTCGCAGTCATTCTGCTGGTCTCCGTCCTTGTCGTCGCGACTTGCGGGCTGATCTACGAACTGCTCGCGGGCACGCTCGCCAGCTATCTTCTCGGCGACAGCGTTACGCAGTTCTCGACGGTGATCGGCGCCTATCTCTTCGCGATGGGCGTAGGCAGCTGGCTCTCGCGTCATGTAAGGCGGGACGAGATCGGCACTTTCGTTCGCGTCGAGGTGATGATCGCGGCGCTGGGAGGGTGGTCGGCAGCGGGGCTGTTCATGCTGTTCCCGCTCGTGGGCGACTTCCGGGTCGTGCTCTATGCGCTGGTGCTAGCGATCGGCGTCCTCGTCGGGCTCGAAATCCCGCTGCTGATCCGCATCCTGCGCCATCGCTTCGCTTTCCGCGAGCTGGTCTCGAACGTGCTGACCTACGACTATGTTGGCGCGCTGGTCGCCTCGATCCTGTTCCCGCTGGTCATGGTACCCAAGCTCGGCATGATCCGCACTGGCTTCGTCTTTGGGCTCGCCAATGTTGCGGTCGCGATCGCGCTGCTCGTGGCGCTGCGCCGAAAGCGTCGTATTGGCGCAGACTTGGCGGCGGCACTGGCAGTCATGGCCAGCCTTGTCGCGGGGCTGACGACGGCCGATACGATGCAGCGCTGGTCGGAAGTCGCCTTCTACGGCGAACCGGTGATCCATGCCCGCTCGACGCCCTACCAGCGAGTGGTGATAACCCGTCGCGGCAGCGACCTCAGGCTCTACCTCAACGGCAATCTGCAGTTCTCGACCCGCGACGAATACCGCTACCACGAGGCGCTGGTCTGGCCGGTGCTGGGCCGCGTGGCGCACCCCTCGCAAGTTCTGATCCTGGGCGGCGGAGACGGGCTGGCGGCACGCGAAGTGCTGCGCGACCCGCGCGTCCGGCATGTTACGCTGGTCGATCTCGACCCCGAAATGACCCACCTGTTCCGCGACACGCCGCAACTGGCCGCGCTCAACCACCGCTCGCTGTCCTCCCCCCGCGTCACGGTGCACAATGCCGATGCCTTCCGCTGGGTGCGCGATGCCAGAGGCAGTTACGATGCCGTGCTGGTGGATTTTCCTGATCCCACAGAGTTCTCGCTCGGCAAACTCTATACCGAGAGCTTCTATCGCGAGGTCGCGCGGCTGCTCGCTCCGCAGGGGGTGATGACAGTCCAGAGCACCTCCCCGCTCGTGGCCCCGCGATCCTACTGGACGGTCGCATCCACACTGGAAGCAGCCGGTCTGACCGCGCGGGGCTACCACGCCTACGTCCCGAGCTTCGGGGAATGGGGTTTCACGCTCGCAGCGCACCATCCGCTGTCCGACAGCGTCGCACTGCCTCGCGGCCTAAAGTTTCTGACCCCTGCCAGCGAGCGGGCGATGTTCGATTTCCCGCCGGACATGGCGCGCCGCCCGACGCCGGTGAACCGCCTCGACAACCAGGCCCTCGTACGCAGTTTCGCCGAGGAATGGGGCAAGTATGAAGGGTGAGGCAACCCGCCGCCAGGTGCTGGCGGGCGGATCCCTTGCTGCTGGCGCTGCCATGCTGGGCGGCTGCGGCGAAAACCCGATCCCCGGGACGCTCGCTGGCGCCGACTGGCAGCGCGGCCATCTTCTCCGCGACCGCAAGTTTCCAGATCCCACAGGCCCGATCGAGGACATCGGCGTCGTCATCGCCGGTGGCGGGGTGGCAGGACTAGCCGCAGGCTGGCGCCTTGCCGAAGCGCGCTTTTCCTCTTTTCGGCTGTTCGAACTGGAAGATTCGACCGGCGGCAATGCACGCTCTGGCGCCAATGCGATCAGCCCTTATCCGCTAGGCGCACACTACCTGCCCGTCCCCAACTGCGAGGCGACGGCACTGCGGTACATGCTGAAGCAATTCGGCATGATCGTCGGCGAAGAGAACGGCGTGCCGGTCTACGATCCCTACCAGCTCTGCGCCGACCTTGAGGAACGGCTGCTCTGGCGCGGGCGCTGGCACGAAGGACTCTTCCCGCAGCAGGGGCTCGACGCCGGGACGCGCGTGCAACGCAACGCCTTCGATGCCCGCATGGCGCAGTTTCGCACAGCCACCGGCAGAGACGGTCGCCCCGCATTTGCCAGCCCGATGGCCCTGTCGAGCGCGGATCCGCGCTTCCGCGAACTCGATGCCCTCAGCTTTGCCACCTGGCTCGATGGCCAAGGGTTCACCGCTCCCACCTTGCGCGCCTACTTGCGCTATTGCTGCCGTGACGATTACGGGAGCGAGCCGGAACAGGTATCAGCATGGGCGGGCATCCACTACTTCGCTGCGCGGCGCGGTTGGGCGGCGGGTGGCGACGGCGATCGCGAGCTGACCTGGCCCGAAGGCAACGGTCGCCTCGTTCACCTGATGGCCGGACGCATCCGGTCGCACATCGCCTCCGCACACAGCGTGTTCCGGGTTCGGCAGGAGGGTGACGGTGCGCTCGTCGATGTCTTCGATCATCGCGCGCAGACCAGCCGCCGCTTCCGTGCGCGAACGGTCGTTATCGCCATGCCGCACTTCGTCGCAGCACCTCGCGTCGTCCCTTGGATCGCCACCGGAGATTTCGATCCGCGCGGCAGCTACCAGTATGCGCCTTGGGTCGTTGCCAACGTCACCGTCTCGCGCCCGCCTGAAGGCAAGGGCGTGCCGCTTGCCTGGGACAACGTGTCCACGGCCAGCGAAGCGCTAGGCTACGTCGTCGCCACGCACCAGAGCCTATCACGCGACGCCGGTCCCACCGTCCTGACGTGGTACCTGCCGCTGTCGAAGGAGAGCCCGGAACAGGCCCGCAAGATGCTGATGACGCGCAGGCTGGCGCAGTGGCAGGCTATCGTGCGCGACGACCTCCTCGCGATGAATCCCGACCTCACGGGGGCCATCCGGCGGATCGACGTCTGGCGCTGGGGTCATGCGATGATCCGCCCCTCTCCGGGCTTCCTGAGCGATCCCGCCCGGCACGCGGCCATCGCCAGCCCACCGCCGATCCTGCATGCCCATTCCGACATGAGCGGCCTGTCACTCTTCGAAGAAGCGCACTATCGCGGCGTGATGGCCGCCGAGGCCGCGCTCACCCACCTCGACCATGCATTCGAGAGCCTGACCTGACATGGCGCACCAGCCCGACACCAGCCTCCATCTCGTCGCCGATCTCGGAGACTGCACGCACCTTGGCGACCTGGCATACATCGACGCGTGCCTGCGCGAAGCCGCGAGCGCCGCGCGCGCCACCGTACTAGACGTGCGGCTCCATCATTTCGGCGACGGCATGGGCGTGACCGGCGTTGCGCTACTCGCCGAATCCCACATCTCGATCCACACCTGGCCCGAACACGGCATCGCCGCGATCGACCTTTTCGTATGCGGCAAGGAGGCGGACGCTGCCGCAGGTCTCGAAGTGATCCGCAAGGCCCTTCATGGCACAATCCGCCTAAGTCGGACGATCGAGAGGCTGGGTATGGCGATTGGAGACCAGACCGCGAGCGAAACTCCTGCCGCCTTGCTTCTACCGAAATTTCAGTGAGCAATTAGCGCGCGGGCACGGAGCCGATGACAGTCACATATCCGAGAGTCCTTGAGAGTGGCCATTCATTGACGTTCGCTGTGATGCTACCGGAGTTGTACAGGGGGTTTTCATGCAAATTCTGGTACTTGGCGCAGGTGGCTTCATCGGCCGGCATATTGTGGCTGAACTACTTGCTGCCGGCCACAACGTTACGGGGGTGGCGCGATCTACGGAAACTCTTGCGACGGCGTTCCCTGAAGCGACCTTCGTTGCGCTCGACCTCGCGAAAACTGTCGGTCCGGAGGATTGGCTCATCCACCTCTCGGACGTGGACGTCGTCGTGAACGCAGCGGGGGTATTGCGCGGGCCGGACATGGCGGCAATCCACGTCAACATGCCGAAGACCCTCTATGAAGCCGCGACAACTGCCACGGTCCAACGGACAGTCCTGATTTCGGCGATCAGCGCACGTGAGGACGTGGCGACGGACTATTCCGCGTCGAAGATTGCGGGCGAGGCGGTATTGCGCTGTTCTGGCCTCGACTACACGATCCTCCGTCCTTCGCTAGTCTACGGCGATGGGAGCTATGGAGGCACCTCGCTACTGCGAGGAATGGCTGGCCTGCCCTGCGTCGTGCCCCTGCCTGGTCGAGGTGATTTCGCTTTCACGCCGATCCATGTGAACGATCTGGCACGGACGGTACGAATTGCCTGTGAGGGTGGATTGCCGCCGAGGCAGATGCTCGAACCAGTCGGCCCCGAGACGATCAGCCTAAAGTGTCTGCTCTCGCGCTATAGGGCGTGGCTAGGCTTTGGGCGAGCGCGCTTCATTCATGTGCCGATGCCACTCATGCAGTTGCTCGGACGCTTTGGCGATCTGGTGGGTGATGGCCCGATCGCAACCAACAGTCTAACGCAGATGGTGGCTGGAAACGCTGGCGACAGCGAAGCCTTTGCCAAGGCGGTGGACTTTGTTCCCCGCAGTCTCGGTGCGGCACTACGCGACAGACCCGCCCAGGTGCAGGATCGTTGGCACGCGAGGTTGTTTTTCTTCGCTCCCGTACTGCAGGCCACACTCATCCTGATGTGGCTGATGTCGGCTTGGCTGGGGCTCATGTACGGAGCGCCGCAAACCGAGGTCCTCGTACATAATTTCGGCATGCCAATGGGGTGGGCCGATCCGTTGCGGATCGGAAGCAGCGTTCTCGATACCCTGGTCGCCGCCGAGTTGCTTTTTGGGCGCTCGGCGGCACGTGCTGCCCTGGTGCAGCTAGCAATTGTGTGCGGCTACACCGTGGTGATCAGCGTGGCCCTGCCGCAGCTTTGGCTCGATCCGCTCGGACCGCTTCTCAAAAATCTGCCGGTGATGGTGGCCATCGCCATCTATGGAGTAATCGGAAACAAGCGCTGATGGATTTCTATCTGTTCGTCAAATGGGTGCATGTCGTCAGTAGCACGATCCTGTTCGGCTTTGGCGCCGGCACCGCATGGTATTTCTGGAATGCCCACCTGACCCGAGAGCCCGAGATAATCGCGCGTGTCGGACGCATGGTGGTCCAGGCGGACTGGATTTTCACCGGCACCAGCGGAATCGTGCAGCCAATCAGCGGCATTCTGCTAGTCCACCTCGTCGGCTATTCCCTGACCGAATCCTGGCTGCTGCTCACCTATGCGCTCTATGCCCTTGCGTTCATTTGCTGGGCTCCCGTCGTCTGGCTTCAAATCAAGGCCCAGCGTCTTGCGCAGTTCGCCGCCCAGACGGGACAATCACTTGGGAGAGAGTATTACCGCACCATGCGGCTCTGGTTTGCGCTCGGATGGCCTGCATTTCTCGGACTAATGGGCGTGTTCTGGCTGATGATCGCAAAACCCGTTCTGTGGTGACGCTGCTGCTGCTGCACCAAACAATCACCTGCAAAACGGACATTCCGAAGCACTTCGGCCGTTACCAAGAGCGGTCGTCCATTGATCCGTTCTGACCGAGAAACGAGCGGCCTGTATAAGGCGGCATCTGGAGACTGTTAAATGGTGGCAATGTCGAGGATCCCAGATGGTTCGGAATGGCACGCAAAGCGATGAGCTGATGTTTGCTCAACTGGCTATTTCCCTTCAGAACAGCAGAGCGATAGCCTCAGCGAGTGCCTCATTTTCCAGTGCCAAGCTGGCTTTCCCCATCGAAATCTCGACCTGACAGGCCGCTTGCCCCTCAACGGTTTTCAAGGTTCCGAACAGCCAGATTCCGGTCTCGCGCGCGACACGGTCGCGGGCTTGGAGTAACTGCTCCTCTTCTCCCTCAAGCCTCAAGTGGAACATGCTCGTGTGCGGCGGATCGGGTATCACGCTGGCGCGCTCATGGCAGCTGAACAGCGCGGCCACCTGTCGGGCACGCTCTACCAGCAGAGGCATGCGTTCGAGGCAACCGGCAAGGTTGAGCCGAGCCGAGATAATGTTGGCCATTGCCGAATGCAGTGTCCCGCCCTGACGGCGCTGCCAGATTGCCGCCTCGTCGACAAACTCACGAGGGCCAAGCAGCATCGCACCCGCAAGCGCGCCTACGTCCTTGTAGAATGACACGTAGACAGAGTCGAAAAGCGCCGCGATTTCGGACAGGCTGCGGCCATAGGCCGGCGCCGCCTGCCACACTCTGGCGCCGTCCAGGTGCAAGCGAATGCCGTGATCCCGGCACAATTCGCTAAGCGCCACCAGTTCTTCCCACGAGGGCAACTGGCCGCCGATTTCGCGCGCCGGCAACTCGACGAGCAAGCTGGCGAGGCCCGTTTCGTGAGCTGCGCCGCCTGGGCCGATCAGTTCTATCACATCGCCTGCGGTCGTCGGTCGGTTCGCGTCGCCGACGAGATGTGCGCTCAGGCCATGCAGTTCGCGATAACCGAATTCTTCGTGAAGCTCCAGGTGCGAGGTCGGGTGGAAGGCCGTAGTCGGGTTGCCGGCACGATCGCTCCAGATACGAAGCGCTATCGGCTGGGCCATGCAGCCGGACGGCATGAAGCGTGCGGCGGGCATGTCAAACAACGCCGCGATCTCGGCTTCGAAGTCCTCCACCAGTGCGCCGGTACCATAGACGTCAGGCTGCACTCCCGGCACGAAGCCTCCACCGAGGTCCCGGCTGCCGTTCTCGCGCAGCCAGGCCGCAATCGCCTCGAACGGCTCGGCCGGATGAATCGGGCCATGACCAGCGAGGTGACGGCAGGTGAGACGCAGCCGCGTACGTTCGGCGGCCAAGGCTTCGGCTTCATTCATGGATGGCCTCTTGCCGCCGGCAAGCGCTCACAGCAAGCCCATCGCTGACGTCCACGATGTCGGCCAATCCGGCCGGGTCGCTCTCGAACGAAACGGTATCGAAGGATCGCGCGCTGCCCGATCAGCCGGATGCCTGCCCGACCTTGAGGTCGCTTGGCACGAATCCAAGCCGATGCCGGAAGAGGTTGCTCATATGAGCATGCGATGCGAACCCGCATTTGCTGGCGATGATCGCTAGCGAAGCATCATTGGCCTCGATCAGCACGCGCGCCCGGGCAAGGCGGCGGGCGATAATGTGATCGCGCGGAGATCGCCCCGTTGCCTCGCGGAACGCCCTGGCGAAGAACCCGACCGACAGATTGAGGGCACTCGCCAAATCCGCGACGAGCAGGCCATCAGATAGCCGTTCTTCGATCAATTCGTCGACTTTGCGCAGGCGGTTCGGAGTCATCCACGAGCGATATGACGGACTCTCGCTGCTACAGATCGTTTGCAGTCGTTGAACGAGGCCCAGAGCGAGGTCCTCCACCTCCAGGCAGTCGCCGCCCTTGATCAGCGCTCGTCTCAACCTCCAGCCAATCGGGTTAGCCTCATTGTCAAGAACGTCGCGCATGCATCGCTCGCCTCCGAGGTCGGCATCGAGCATTATGCGGAGATACTCGCCGCCGCCCTCCGAACGGGAGTAAACGTCGCAACCTGCCGGCAACCAGGCCAGACTATTTGCGCGAACCTGGAAAGCCTGGCGGCGATCGCTACCCAGCGCGTGCTCCCCAAATTGCGGATCAAAGGCGAAGCCGAGAATTCCGCTGGAGGCAACGTACTGAGTGCAATAGCCGGCCGGAGGCAGAAGCTCGATCTGCCAGGCGCCGAGACGCACGCGCGGGATTGCCGGGATTGGAAGAGCGGAGAGTTGAGCCATGCTTTCAGCCTAGACTATCCCATGCTCGACTGATCCATCGTTTTTGTCGGCCAGCGCGATTTCATATGCGATGCGTGAAAGACGGAATCCTGTGATCCACTACGATGCCTTTCGGAAATTCTGGAGGCAACAAAGTGAAAATTACTCGCAGCGATATTGAAGATGCCCTGGGTATTGTCCGGCGCAGCGTTCCTCCGACTCCCGCATACGCCTGGCCATTGCTGGCGCGAAGATGTGGAGCAGACGTTATTGTCAAACACGAAAATCACACACCTACCGGCTCGTTCAAGGCGCGAGGAGGTCTTGTCTTCGTCGAACGGTTGCGTCGGCAAGGGAAGCCGGCCGGATTGATTACCGCCACTCGCGGAAACCACGGCCAATCGCTAGCCATCGCCGCCCGCGCAGCCGGAATTCCGATCCGCATCGTCGTGCCTGAAGGCAATTCCGCGGAAAAAAACCTTGCGATGGAGGCGTTCGGAGCTGACCTGGTCGTGCACGGGCGCGATTTCGATGAGGCGAGGCAGGCTGCCTATGTCGAGGCATCGACGCTCGGCTATTTCTTCATCCCCTCTTTTCATCGGGACCTGGTCTGCGGCGTCGCGACTTATGCGTGGGAATTCTTCCACGAGCATAAAGATCTCGACGCCGTCTTCGTTCCGATCGGCATGGGTTCTGGCATCTGCGCCCTGATCGCCGTGCGCGATCTCATGCAACTGAGAACGGACATCGTTGGGGTCGTGGCGGATCAAGCGCCCGCCTTTCACGCCTCGTTTCAAGCCAGGCGACCGATACTGGGCCTTCCAGCAACCACGTTTGCCGATGGCCTTGCCTGCCGCGAACCACAACAGGAAGCGCTCGATGTCATCCTGCGCGGAGCAAAGGACATCATACGGGTCACGGAGGACGAGATCGCAGAAGCGATGCGCGCCCTCTTTACCGACACGCATAATGTTGCCGAAGGCGCCGGAGCCGCCGCATTTGCCGCTCTTTTGAAAGAGCGCACCGCTTATGCCGGCCGACGTGTCGGAGTTGTCCTTTCCGGCGGAAACGTGGACCGGGAAGTGTTTGCTCGGGTTCTGGCCGGAGGAGTACCTGCGTCCAATTAGAATAACCCGGCCCATTTGCGTGGCAGCGCCGGAACGGTGGTCAGGACCATGCTTGCGGACGGCCGGGATACATCCGTTCATGCTGGCGTTGCGCGTCGGCCGCGCGGTTGCCCAACTCCGTATGAAGTGATGCCAGCCCCACTCACGCCGGAATGACGCCATTGGTTCGGAACCATGCCACTTCGTCGCGCAGCGTTTCCTCTACCGGGCGAAAGCGCAGACCGAGTTCGCGTTCGCTTTTGGCCCGGTCGTAGCGCGAGCGATCGTCTTCCGTTGCGACCGTGCGCGCCATCGCCCAACTCAGCAGAACCGGGCGTCCCGTGAGCCGGGCATAGACTTCGTAGCCGGCAGCGAGCAGGTGCATCAACCACAGCGGGATGCGCCGGCTCGGCGGCGTCACGCCCGCCGCCTGCGCGACCAGCGGCAAAAGATCGGCCATCGTCATGTGTCGTCCGGCTGCCAGATAGCGCTCGCCGCGCCGTCCCCTGTCGTTGGCCAGGATCATGGCTCTTGCGACATCGCGGGCATCGACCACCGAGAAGGAGCCGGGCGGAACGCCGGGCAGTCGCTTGAGCGCCACGTCGATGACCGTTTGCCCCGCCGAGGTCGGTCCGATGTCGCCCGGTCCGTGCATCCAGCCGGGTAACACCAAGGTGGCCCAGAAATCCGGATGAGTGTCGAGAAAACCAAGCACGACTCGATCCGACAGGATCTTGCTGCGGTAATAGTCGTCGGCGTCACGCTCGTCCCGCAACATGCTCTCGTCAATAACCGCGCGGCGTGCGCCGTGCAGCACGGCGATCGAACTGGTCTGAACGAAACGTCGTACACCCGCCTGATAGGCATGTTCGAGCAAATGGCGCGTTCCCTCAACATTGACGGCGTGGAGTGCCTCCCAATGCCGCCCGCCCTTGTAGGAGTCGCGAAAATAGGCTGCGGCGTGGAAGATGGTGTCGACCCCGGCAAGCGATGCCGCGAAGCCGGGCACATCGAGCATGTCGCCGCGCAAGATGTCCACGTCGATCCCTGCGAACTGCCGCCGCGCCTTGTCGGGAGATCGGACCAACGCCCGCACGCGCCAGCCGTCCGCTATCAGTTCACGCACCAGATTGTTGCCGAGAAGGCCTGTCGCCCCCGTTACGAGCGCCAGGGGCGAGGATGGCCTATTCTTTACATCATCTGTCATGTGTCAGCTCCACAAACGAGGGAGCCAGTCCTATAAGGCTTGACCATGGTCCATGGTCAAGGGTGATTTTCGATGCTGATCGGGGAGTTCGCGAAGCGTACCGGCCTCAGCCAGGATACCGTTCGATTCTATGTCCGGAAGAAGCTTCTGGCACCGAAAACAGGGGTCCGAGGCGGTCGCAACCCCTATCAGATTTTCTCGGAGCGGGACGTCTCCACCGCGGTGATGATCCGGTTCGCGCAATCCCTCGGCATGCCGCTCAAGGAGATCGCGGAAATCGCGCTCGAACTGGCCAGCAACGGCCTGTCGGCAGAGCGAGAGATGGAGATCATCGACGTTCAGATCGTCAGGCTTGAACAGAAGGCCGCCGATCTTGCGAAACTGCTTGGCTATCTACGCGCCAAGCGGGACTGGATGGCGCGTGCCAAGCCCGGCGACGAACCGCGTTTCTCCGAGGATGGGCTTTGCCTCACCACGATGGTGCCGCCAATGACGCCATCAACCTAGAACGGAGCGGACTACGCAAAGCGTACCGACGCTGCGGCTTCACTTTCGCAGTGATCGCTTTCCACGACCGGACGCTTCAGTCGCCTGCCGGCGGGGAATGTCCTCCGCTCGCAACAGGAGCCGGATCAATGCCCTTCCCGGCGCAACTGGCGCGAATAGAGCCAGCCGATGCCGATCAGACTGAAGCCCAGTGCCACAAAGCTCGCAATGCGCAGCAGCCCTGACAGCCCCGCGGCATCGAACAGGAACACCTTGGCGACGGCCAGCAGCATCAGTACGAGACTGGCGATCCGCCAGCTATGACGCTCGGTGCGGATGCCCCACAACAGGTACCCCACCGCCAGTGCAATGCCCAGAATTGAGCGGAGGATATCCTCAAGCGGCGTCACGCCAGCGACCGTGAGCAGCGTCCCGTGAAACACGTGACGCAGGCTTGCCCAACCAAACATGGCCACTGTCGCCATCAGCACAGGTTGCACCATGCGGTCCATTGCACCAGCCCAGTCCGGGCGCACCCGCGCGATGAAAACGAGACAAGCCGGCAGCGCGGCGAAGAGCGGCAGGAGAAGATTCGCAACGGGAAAACCGCCTGCTGCCTGCGCGGTCCATAGCGGGTTATGGAGAAGCAGACTGTACCATGCGACGTGCCATGCCGCGACGATAACCAGCATCGGTGCGACGCTACTTGATAGAGCAGCCCCTCCCCGCTTCCACAAGACCGCACCGGCAGTCACCAGAAGACCGCTCCACAAAAGCCGTTCGCCAAGACCGGTCGCGACGAAGTCAATGCCGAAAACAGCAGCGAATCCGATGCGATAGATGCAGTGCGCGGCGATCATCCCCGTGACACTGACAAGACCGACGGACCAGAGCCACGCTTGGCGAGAAAGCTGCCCGCGCAGCGATCCGAGCGCGCTCCCCACCAGCAAAGCCGGCAGCAGCAAGCGCCGCAGCACCGCCAGCACGGTCAGTTCCGGTACATCCAGCGCCATCGGCACTCCGGCGAGCGAAAGAATTCCCCGATAAGTCCATTCGACGAGTGGGATGAAGGCCCAAGCCGCGCTCACGCAAGTCAGGACAATGCAGGCCGTGCGCAGCCGGGGCCAGGCAATACGGTGGCTCCAGAAGGCGATACCGGCTAAACCTGCCGCGGGCACCAATGGCAGAACGATTGGGGGCACCACCTGTGCCATCGCACCGTATACCAGTAGCGCGGCCGCGCCCTGCGCGATGTCACGCTGGGGAGCAAGGCGTGAACGCACGGCAAGCAGTGCCCCCATTGCAGCCACGCCAGCCCAGCGCAGCAGCGCAAGTGCACTGGCCTGGCCATCGCCCGCACCAGACAGGTTCTGCCACTCACCATGCGGGTGCGGACCGGTCACGCCCAGCAGAAGGACCGCACCTGCTGCGAAAAGCAGGATCTGCACCTCAGCGGCGGGCGCTTCCCGGCGGCGCAAGGCCTCCAGCGCAAACGCGGCAAGTAAGGCCATCGCCAGCGGAAGCGCCCATTGCGGCACAAGCTGCGCCGCCAGGCCATAAGCGAGCGCGGTACTCCAGAAGTAGGACGGCAGCCTGGTTGCTGTCCGCTCGCCCCGCCATGCGAACAGCGCGAACAGCAGCGACAGGCCGCCCCAGCGCAGAATGGCGGTCCAACCGTTGGTCGGAACGGCCGCGCCGAACAGGACCAGCACTTCGCCCACACGCCCGGCAAATATCGTTCCCAGCAGGCTGAACAGGGCAAGGCCGGTGTAGAAGACGGCCACGGGTTCGACGCGAGGATCGGCTGAAGGCCGTGCGATCATCAGCAGAGCGGCGCTCACGATGCCAATCCAAAGCGGGGCTTGCCAGTGCGGAAAACCCATCCAGGCAGCAAACGACAGGAGCGCACCGCCCGTCGCCAAAAGGAGCGCGAAGCGTACGTCCCCGGTCCGGTCCGGCACCTTCCAGCCCCGCGCGGCGCCTGCCAGGACCAGCAATGCGCCCCCGGCCGCGGCAAACGCGCCGGGCGTCTGAATCTCACCCCAGGGGGCATGGAAGTGGCGCAGGACGACGAGCGGGGCAGCGGCGGCAATGCCGCTGAGTTCAACAGCCGATCGCACGCAGGCGGGATCGCGCCAGAGTTTCGCCAGCAGAGGGAATGCATGGATCGCGGCAAGCGACAGGCCAGTGGCGGCGAGCCAGTAGCCGGTGGGGTCTGGCCAGAGCAGCAACAGCAGAACCGACAGCGCCGCGCCCAGTGTCGGCACGATGTCGAGCGTGCGGTCGCGCCAGGCCAGCCATTGGCCAGCGGCGGCGATCAGCGCGAAGAGCCCCCAATGGAGCGGCTGGTAGCCGCCAATGGCGACGAGGAGAGCGAGTTGGGCAGCGCCGACAACAGCGCAGATAATGCGAAACAGGCCAGCCGCCGCGCCTTCGAAGGCGAAAAGCGGCAACGCTATCGCCAGCAGCAGCACAAATGTGCCCACCGAGAGAGCGCCAAGCATCGCGAGTGCTTCACCTGCCAGAACCAGCCATAAGCTCCAGCCTGCCCCGCCCGCCAGTGCCATCAATGCAAGCCAGGGCCAGCGCTGGAAACGGCTTACACCCACAAGCCCTGCAATGGTGAAGGCAAGATAGGTCGCCAGCATCGGTACGCTGGCATCCATGCCCACGGTCAGCGCCGGGGCGGCAAGCCCCCCTGCAAGCCCCAGCAGCGCGCTCGGCATGCCGTGGCGCAGCGAGAGCCACAGCGCTCCTGCCGTCACCGTCGCAAGGCCAACAAAGGCCGCAAGGGGGGAGATCAGGCTATAGACGTTGGCGGCGACCAGCAACGCAGCATAAAGCGTCGAGATGCCCGCACCCGAAAGCGCCTGGCTGACGCGCGGGTCCTGAACCTTCTGGCGGGCATGATGGGCCCATTCGGCACCGCCGATCAGGCCCAGCCCGAAAAGCACGCCGCAAACCGCCTGCACGCCAGGTGTGAAGACTTGATGGAAAAAGCCTGCATCGATGGCATACTTGACGATCAGCACGCCAGCGATGGCAAGCGTGATTCCGCCAGCCCAGATCGGCAGCTTGCGTCCGAACAGGTCTTCGAAATTGAACGAAGCACGGTGCGGCTCGCGCTGCGTATGAAGGGCTGGCTCAAAGTCGGCGGACCGCTCATACGGTTCGGATTGGGATTCGCTTTGCAAGCCGGTCGGGTTCTCGGGAGCGGCAGAGATCGCGGAGGGAAACGATGGTACCACCGCATCGGGCACTTCCGGCTCCATCGGAAGCGGCGCATCCGGCACCCACTGAGCTTCCGGTTCCACAGGGGCCACCTGAGGCTCAGGTTCGACTGGCGAAGCTGCCGCTGGCGTCACCGCAGCGACCGGTGTCGTTGCTTCGCGCGGCAATTCCTGTCCGGCGGCGATGCGGCGTCGCAATTCTTCCTCGACCAGCCGAAGCCGATGCTCCAGCCGGGAAATCCGCGAGCCAGCGTTCAAAAGCAGCGGCAGTCCGACCAGCACGATCAGCGTAACGACGAATCCGGTCATGTCGAATCCTCCTCGACAGGCACGCTACGCACAAAATAATCACTGTTCAATAACAAATATACATCGTTCAATTAACCTCTTGACCGTGTTTTCAAGCTATAGGTCCGAGCGATTGCACATAGGAAACAGCGATGCGAAGCACCTATTGGGAACAGTTGAAGAGAGACCTTGAGGCACCGATAGAGGCGCGCGGACTGGGGACTGGCTGGTTCGCCGGCTTCTTCGCGATCCTTCTCGCCTTCGTGGGCTTGAGCATGGTGGCGGCGATGCGCTGGCCCAGCTGGTTCGCGATGCCGGAGCTCGATGCAATCCGCCAATGGGGTGGTTTCCGCTCTGCAATCCACGTTTCCCTGATTGGCGCCTATGCGCTTGCGCTGCTCAGCCTGATGCTGCGTCCACACAAGGTCCTCGGTGCCACGGCCCTGGCGCTGGCTCTCGGAGCCACGATCATGGGCGGTGCAGCAGTTCAACCGCAGGAAACGCAAGATTGGGGAATCTTCTTCGGTCTCGACTTTTTCGTGGTGAACATGGTCGCATCCGGACTGATGTTCGCCCCGATCGAGCGATTGTTCCCGCACCGCCCCGAACAGCGGCTGTTCCGCACCGAATGGCGTGAGGACCTGTTCTATTTCCTGCTCAGCTCGATGCTGGTTCAGCTCATCACCTTCCTCACGCTTGCCCCGTCAAGTTTCGTCAATACCCATTGGGACTGGCTGAGCGGCACGCGTGCGGCCGTCTCCTCGCTACCCTGGCTGGTGCAGTTTGCGCTCGCCATGATGCTCACCGACCTCGCTCAGTACTGGTTTCATCGCTTGTTCCACCGTGTGCCGTTCCTGTGGGGTTTTCATGCTGTGCACCACAGTGCCCGCTCGATGGACTGGCTGGCTGGCGCGCGGATGCACTTCATCGAGATCGTCCTGCTGCGCGGCGTCACCTCGCTGCCCTTGTTGACGCTCGGCTTCCTGCCATCGGTGATGCAGGCCTATGTCGGGCTGGTCTATGTCTATTCCTCACTGGTCCACGCCAACCTCAGCGGCGATTTCGATCGGCTCGGCAAGTGGCTTGTCATCCCGCGCTTCCACCACTGGCACCATGCGATCGAAGCAGAGGGCGTCGACAAGAACTTCGCGATCCATTTTCCTGTCATCGACAGAATCTTTGGAACCCACTATCTGCCCGACGGCAAGTGGCCTTGCGGCTATGGCGTGCCCGAAGCGGTACCGTCAGGGTATGTCGCCCAGATGAAGTACCCGTTCCGTCGCAAGCGAAACACCTGAACCGAACCTGTTTCGCATTTCCCCCGCCCCCCATCGCCATATCGGCCATGGGGCTCTCGACAACGATTGGCTTGGAACGGACCAGTCCGCCGGTCATGGCCGGCACCGCCTTGCCAACACAAATGCTGTGACTGGGGGATGGTTCAAAGCGCCCTGCCGTCCTGACTTTCGCCATACGGCTGTAAGCTGTCCATCGCCCCTCGCCCGGCTTCACGCCTGCCTGGTTGCAGGTGCCCCAAGTAGAATGGCTATAACGATGCGAAGGGGTTCATCATCGCAGAATGCCAATGCGCACTGGTATCCGCAATGTCGGCGCATCAGGAACGGCGACTTCTGAATCAAAGGTTTGGAATGCCGCCGTTCACCCATAACCTAGGGAACTAGCGACATCTGCCGACACAACCGTCATGAGAATGACCGCAGCTCACCTCGAAAACCGCACTTCCGTTCAGGTAAAGAAAAACCCGGCCGCATTCGACCGGGTTTAGAAGTTTGGGAGAGGATGCCTGAAAGGCACTCGCTTTTTGTGCATCGCAGCATGATTTAGCAAGTGCAAAAATCAGTAGACCCTTTGCAGGTCTTGCACGTCAGTGCGGTGCGGCATCTCTCGCCGCCATAGCGGGCGCACATAGCCCTGCATCCATGCCCTCAAACCCGCCATCCATTCATCGGGTCATAACTGACCCACGCCAACCGTCGCGGCAATGTAAGATTCCTCATCTAGCTCGGAGGTCCCTCCGAAACCTTTTGGCATTGTGGCCACAGATTGACGCCGATCTCTCCGCCCGAAGCATGTAGTCCCACGAACAACGAGATGAGCACATACCGCAGTCACTGGCGATTTCGCGAGTTGCGCTTTGTTGCCTATTCGGCAGCCAACTTTGGCAAGAATCTCGTGTTTTCGGGAGCGGATCTCACGTTCCTGTTCATTCTTACAGAGTTGCTGGGGTTGCCGGCCGGCCGCGCGGCGTCACTCATGCTTGCCGCCTTGGCCGGCGATCTGGTTTTCGATCTCCTTGCGGCGAAGCTGGTCATCGCTCTTCGCCAGCGTGGCCGAGGCTATCGCTGGCTACTGGCGACGGGCGCGCTTCCTTGCGGCATCGCCTTTGCACTGGTCTATTCCCTGCCGTCCCTGCACATGCTCGGCACTTGGGTTCTGGCCCTTACGCTCATGGTCTTCCGGGGCGCCTATGCCGTGATCGATGTACCGCATAACGCACTCATGGCCCAGGTAACGCTCGACAGCAGCGCCCGGGGACGGGTTTCCGGCTACCGGCGCTTTTTCAGCACGGCCGCGTCCCTGTGCGTTGCCATGATCCTGACGCCCTTGGTCCAGGCTGCGGCCCATACCCATGAATTTTCTGCACTGTCAGCAACCGGCATCTGTGCCGGGGCCGCTTTCGTCGCGACCATGATCGGCAGCGCCCTGCTTTCCCTGCCCCTCACGCCCTCCCCTCCGCCGCATGTCGTGCGCGGCGACGGCATCGCGGTCCCCCTTGGCGATCCATTGCTCATCGCGATGGCTGCGATTGGCGTACTCTCCGGCTTTGCTGTGCCCGCCTTCGAACGAATGCTGCTCTATCTCGGGACCTATGTGTTCGAAGCGCCGGCACAGGTGCCCAGGCTGCTTTTCGCGCTGTCTGTGGGACAATTCGCCGGCGTGTTCCTCTGGACGAGCCTGACACGATGGATCGGCAATCCCCGCCTGCTTGCGCTGGGCCATGCCATGTGCGCCATCTGCCTGGCGATGCTTTATTTTTCGCTGGGGTCGAACTGGGCGATGATGATCTGCGTTCTGCTTCTCGGCATTGGGCAGACCAGCGTCTTCATGTTGCCTTGGGGTATCCTGGCAGACGTTGTCGACATGATCGAATGGCGCCATCGCCGCCGCTACGAAGCCGGGATCTTCGCGTTCTATCTCGTTATCGTAAAGGCCAGCGGCGCAGCCTGTTCCGCGCTAGTCGGCTTTGCGCTGGAATGGTCAGGGTATGCACCGCAGGTCGCGCAGAACGACACCACGAAAGCAGCCATGCTTGGTCTGGGGCTGGGATTGCCCCTGACCGGCTCCCTTATCGCCATCGCAATAGCCAGCCGCCTGCGCATCGATCACGCCACCCATGCGCGCGTCATCTCCGCGCTGGGCCGCAGGAACGGTGCAGCCAGAACACTTTGGCCGTCCGCGATCAGTCCGCTGGTGCCGAGCCCGTCTCCGGATTGAAGGCCGGATTGCCAAAGTCGATCGGCGAAGGCGAAACCTCGGGCGCAGGCTTGGCGCTTTCCGCCCATGCCCGGCAGAGCATGTCCCGAAGCATCGTCGCGCCCTGCGCGGTCTGCGCGTAAATGAGTTCGCGCACATCCTTGTCCGCGAAGTTGCTGAAGCCGTCGCGCTTTTCCAGCTTGTAGACGGTCTCCATCTTGCTGCCCGCCGTATCGAGGAAGGCCAGCACCGCGGCAAACATGTCTCCGCTGGCATGCCCGGGCACTCCGATGCGCGGGGCGATGTCCTTCACCGCAAGGCCCATGCCTTCCACGAAACGGGATTCGAAGCGCCCGTGGATCGAACGGTCGCGCGTATATCCTTCCGGATCGGGCCCGCGCCAGCCGTCGGAATTGACCGAATCGTGCAGCGGCTCAGAGCCATCACCGATATAGTGGGCAAGGCGGATCGCGTGGAAGGCGCAAGCCTGTTCGGCAAAGGCGGGGTCCTTGCCGGCCGCCTGCGCCGCACGCACAAGGCGCATGCACACGATCAGCCGCTGATAGTTCTCCATGGCTGCATAAGGCAGCGTGCCGGTCCAGCGCACGTTGGTGCGCGCGGCGGCGGCCGGATCGCTGTCCTTGATCGCCTCGTAGTGCTTGTAGAGCGCGATCACGAATTCGTAGCGGGAACGGGGGATCGTCTTGAGGAAGGCGAACTGCTCGCGAAACCAGCCATGGTTGGGATCTTCCTCGATCTTCGAGAAACCTTCCCAGTTTGCCCGCCAGGCATCGGGCAGGGTTGCGGCGGTAGCGATATAATCCTCGTACTTGCGCAGGAAGACCGGCCCGTCATCCGGAATCGCCTCGATCGCGGCGCGGTCGATCACGGCATGGGCCTGTTGGCCCCATGCCAATGCCGTGCCCGGAGTGATGGCAAGAAGAACGGCAACCGTCAGGGCGCCGGCAAACACGTTGCGCATGGGGCAAAAACCTCCGGGGATTGGGTCAGGGGTCGAGCGGATCGCGGGGATCGACCCGCGCGGACGATGCAGACGGCAGGAAAGTGAGTTCCGTGGGCGAAAGGCGCCGAACGACCTTGCCAGGCTGATAGCCGAGTTCGCGCGCATTGCGCTGGGTGAAAGCGTCACTTTCGATGTACGCGCTTTGCCCCTCGTTGCACACGATCAGGGTTTCCTTCGCCAGCGGCGCGCCCATCAGCATCAGCATACGGCTTGCATTGCGCAGGTTGGTGGTGGTGTGGCGCGCATAGGGCTCGATGACGATGGCATCGGCGGGAATGCCGTAGCGCTCGATCAGGGCCTTGCGCATCTGTTCGGCCTCGGCGAAGCGGGTCGCGCGCGGATGGGCCCGGCCCCCGGTGAGGATGATGAACGGCACATCTCCCTTGGCGAAGCGGGCAGCGGCAAGGCGCACGTGATACTTGCCGAAGGGGCTGAGCGGCATTCCACGAATTTCCGGACCGACACCGGTCACGATCATCGCCGAATAGCGCCAGCGGCTCCAATCGATCCCCGCGGCCCGCGTCATGGCGGGGGCATTGAGGCCTCCGGCCAGCGGCTCGAAACCGATCGCGTCGGTACGGTCGCTTCCGTCCAGCAGCGCCAGGGCAAAATCCACGCTGGTATCGAGAGCCTGGATCGAGCCGGCGCGCGGAGTGCGCGCCAGCCAGGCCGCCGCCTGCAAACGGGCCTGCCGCTCTTCCGGTTCGATCGGCCCGGCGCCGTCGATCTGCGGATAGCCGGGCGCCATGCCCAGACCATAGGTCCGCACGATAGTGTTTATGCCCTGCAGTTCACGCGAGAGCGCGGCCGCGTCTTCATTCGCCGCCTTGGAAACGGGAGGCATGGCGGCGGCGAACGCCGCGATCTCGGCCTCGCTCCAGATCATGGCCTGTGCAAGGCAGGCCACATCCGCCGCGCAGGCCGCGCGCCGCGCTTGCCGGGCGGCAAGGACCGGAGCAAGGCGAGGCACCCGGCGCATTGCGTCGAGCCTTGCCGGGTCGGTGCCCAGACTGTCCAGCACCGGAAACAGGCGATGCGAGAGAACATCGTCCACCGTGTCCCGGACGGCGCCTGCACGAGCCTGATCCTCAGTCGGCGTGGCCCAAGCCGTATCCGTCCCGGCATGTGCCGGGACGGAAAGGAGCGATAGGAGACCCGCCAGGAGGACAGTCGCGGCGGGGCAGCGGTGAGGCACGCCCATTACCAGGACTTGCTCACGACGAGACGGAAGTTGCGGCCATAGATCGGGCGGCCGTAGATCGCCTCGGCACTGCCCTGACCGCTGAGACCATCGGTACGCGTATTGCCCTCGGTCAGGCCGTGGGCGTTGAACAGGTTGTCTCCCACCACCTGCAACTGCCACGATCCGTGGCTCGCGGTAACGCCTGCACCGAAAGTGCCGAACGCAGCCATCGCGGTATTGTTGTAGATATCGACGTAGCGCTTGCCGGTATAGGTGTAGCGCCCATAGACCGAGATGTCCGTCCCGCCGCTGGTGAAGTTGAAGCTGGGGCGGATGTTGCCGTAGATCTTCGGCTCGCGCACGATCTGGTTGCCTTCCGCAAGCGACGGATCGGCGCCCTGCGCGTTCTCGAAATTCTTGTACTTGGGATCGGCGAGAGTGAGCGCGCCGGTCAGCGAGAACCAGGCAACCGGCTGGAAATGCCCGTCGAACTCCACGCCCTTGATCTGGGCCTTGCCCACGAAAGGCACGGTCTGGTCGTTGCGGCCCGTGGCTGGATTGTAAGCCAGGAACGACGAATTGAGCGGGTCGAAGTCCGAATAGAACCCGGTCACATAGAGGTAAGAGCGCCCGGAGCGCAGCTTGAGACCGGCCTCGAACTGGTTGACCTTCGTCGTGATGTTCGACGGCGTGCTTTCCGACATCGCGGCCGAAACACTGTAGGGCTGCTCAAGGTGCGAAGCGCGGCCGTAGATGCCGACGGAACCGCTGAAGTCGTAGTTCACGCCCGCCGTCCAGTTGATCGAGTCCGGCGAATATTTGCGATTGATGATCGTGCCGGTGTACCCCCGGGTCGTATCGTCCGCCAGCGTGGTGGCATCGCCCAGATTGACCTGCTCGGTCTGCGCCGCCCAGCCGGTATAGTGGTACTTCTCGTAACGGATGCCGGCGTCGATGCGCAGGCCCGGCAGCACCGTCCAGGTATCATTGCCATAGAGGCCGTACATCGTCGCGTCAGTGTCGCCCCTGGCCAGCGTCGTCGTATAATTCAGCACGCCGTTGTCGGTGACCGCCCCCAGAACAGCGCCCGAGGAAGAATAGGCGACGAGGTCGAGAAGCGCGGGCTGGCCCGCGACCTGCATCAGGTAGTTCTGATAGATGACGTCGCGGCTCTCGCCATAAGCTGCGGCATAGAGACCGACCTTGATGTCATGTTCGCCGATGCCGGTGTGGAAGGTGCGCGCGACCGAGAGATCGCCCTGCCCCGAATAGAACTTCGAATGAATGTCGCGGTACTGCGCCTGCATGACGAGGCCCGACTGCGTGTAGGGATCATAGACAGTGCTGGTCCCGGCATAGACATAGCCGAGGGAGGTGACGTCGCTGCCGAATGCGGTCTGCGCCTTGGTCAGGAAACTTGCGGCGTATGTATCGGCGTCGGCCGGGTTGGTCGTCGAATAGAGCGCAGCAAAGTCGAGCTTGCCCTGCGTGTAGCCGCCCTTTGCCGAAACCAGCCAGTCGCCGAATTCGCCTTCGTACTGGAGGCCGACATTCACCATCTGCATGTGGCGGCCATCCGAAAGGTCGCTGTTGCGGCTCTGGATGTTGCCGGCACCGTCGCGGTACTGCAGCGTGACGTTGCGCAGCTCCGGCGTGTTCAGCGTGCCGGTGAAGTAGTCGATGTACTTGTTGAGCGAAACACTGGGATCGGTCGGATCGGCTACCGGGATCGGCAGATAGAACACGTTGTGGTCGTTGACGTAGTTGAGGCTCAGCTTGATCGAGCCGTTGTCGAAATCATGCTTGATGTTCGCGCGCAGCTGGCCGCCCTTGTCGTTGGGGAAGCCGTTGTCGCGGTAACCATCGTGATAGCGCAGGAAACCGCCGATCGCGTAATAGGTGTTACTGTTGATCGGGCCAGCCTGATAGGCATCAAGACGGTACAGACCGGTATCGCCGAGCGTCACCTGCGCCTTGCCGCGCGGGGTATCGCTGCCGGTCACGGTGATCTGGTTGATGATCGCGGCCGAGTTGCTGGCGTAGATCGGCGCCGGGCCACCGCGCACCACTTCCAAGCGATCGCTCATCAGGTCGTACTTGATGAGAGCATCGCCGCGCCAGAAATAGCCGTCGTTGTCCTGGAACAGGGTGATGCCGTCCTGCTGAAACGCAACGAAGCTGCCGTCGCTGGGCAGGCCGCGCAGGCGATAGATGTTCTGGACTTCACCGCCGGTCGCCTCGGTCTGGAAGCCGGGGAGCTGACCGATCAGGTCGGCCATGTTGACCGGCGCGATCTTGGCCACCTCATCCTGGTTCAGGGTGTTGATCGCATAGGACACATCAAAACGGCGCTCGGCGCGGGTTGAGCCGGTGACGATGATATCGCCCGCCTCTTCGCTGGTGTCTGCGCCCTTCGATGCGGGCTGCGTGGCTGTCTCGGCATTCGCGGCCGCGCTGCAAAGCGTGATGGCCGCAAGCGCGCTGCCGCAGGCGAGAATAGTCTTGAACATGTGGACCCCACTTTTGAAATCACGCCGGGAAGCTGCCGCGGCGGGGGCCGTCTGATGGGCGAACATGACATTAATAATTATTATTTGAAAAATAAAATAATATGAATATTTGAAGGCGCACCGGTGACCGCCTGATGACGGCCACGGCCCGGGAGCGACCACATGAACGTCCTCAGCTTCGACAAGGAACAGCGTGCAGTCCTGCGCGAATTGCGTTTGGCAGGGTCCTTGTCGCGCGTGGCCTTGGCCGACAGACTGGAACTCAGCCCGACGGCAATGACCCGCCTTTCCCGCGAATTGCTGTCTCTGGAGGTGGTTCAGGAATTGCCCGATGCAGGCGAACAGCGCCGCGGGCGGCCGGCGATACCGCTCGCGCTGTCATCCCGCGGCGGCTATGCAGTGGGGGCTACCGCCCACAAGGGCATGCTCGACATTGCGCTGACCGATTTCGTCGGCAACTCGATTGCCACCCACAGGGAAGCGACGGAAGCTCTCGATCCCGTGGCATTTGCGCGGAAAGTCCGACGCATCACCCATGATCTCGTCGAACGCCACGATCTGCTGGGCCGTCGCATGCTGGGAATGGGAGTGGCTATTCCCGGCCCGGCCTACGACCAGGCCGGCGACCGCTGGAGCGTCGTCGATGTCATGCCGGGTTGGCGGGGAGCGCCGCTGCGCGACATCTTCTCCGCCGAACTGGGCTGGCCGATCTGGCTTGAAAATGACGCAAATGCGGCCGCTATCGCGGAGTTGTATCGCGGCGGGCACGAAGCCCGCTGCTCGACCATGACGGTGGTCCTGCTTGGTTATGGCCTTGGCGCCGGGGTGATCGTGGATGGCCAGCTGCTGCGCGGACAATATGGCGCAGCGGGTGAAATTGGCTGCCTGTTCCCTGTCGCCAAA
The DNA here is from genome assembly GCF_001590985.1 of Novosphingobium naphthalenivorans NBRC 102051. Classification (GTDB taxonomy): domain Bacteria; phylum Pseudomonadota; class Alphaproteobacteria; order Sphingomonadales; family Sphingomonadaceae; genus Novosphingobium; species Novosphingobium naphthalenivorans. The sequence continues at coordinate 24,181 of NZ_BCTX01000016.1, read as the reverse complement.
CCGCGCCCCAGCCCGCTTGATCTGCTGTCGAACCTGCAGAAGGCAGGCTGCGCCCTCACCTCGCTTGCAGAAATCGATCCGGACGCCCCGGATCAGCTGGACATCATTGAGACCTGGATGGACCGGGCTGCCCAACAGCTCAAGATCGTGTGCAACACGGCTTTTGCCTGGTTTGATCCGGGCGTCATCGTGATTGCCGGAACGTTACCGCCTCCGATCCTCTGTGGCCTAGGGCAGCGGCTCACCAGTTCCAAGCTGGTCACTACGATCGGGTCCCGACGCCCCCCTTTGCGCATTTCCAATCTTCAGGAATCTCCGGTCACTCTGGGCGCTGCCCTCCTCCCGGTTCATGCTTTGTCTGGGTAACTAGACGAACCCAGAGAGGAACTTCGTGAAAAAGTGCACTTGATAGTAAACGTTCCAAATAAGATCGGCAGAAAAATTGATGAAATTCGCGATCTTTTTGAAACATGGTTCGATATCAGCATCCCGCTGGAATAAGGTTTTCCGCAGAGCGCTCGATGTCGGTAATGCCTGCGTGTCCGGACCGGCAGGTTCCAGCCAAAATGTTGGACGACCGGCCTTTCGTTTTTGGCTAGCGAGATGCCTCAATGCTCGTGGAACGAACCCCAGAAGCTGCCGACAAGAGGTTCGAGCGCATAGTCAAGCGCAGTGCGCTTCCGCAGCGGGAACAGCGCTTCGGCCGGCAGCCCTGCGCGCAGGGCAAAGTCCGGTCCGCGCGCTGCGCGGATGATCGCGAGCTGATCGCCCGGCACTGTCACTTCGCCCGTGAAGTAGCGCGTACCAGTCTTCTCGTCAGTCAGGCTGTCGGCGGAAAAGCGCGTGAGCCTGCCTTCCAGATCCGGCAGCGAGCGGTCGTGCAGGCCGGGAAATTTCACCAGCGCCTTGTTACCCACCTGCAGATCGTCCGCATCCTCCGGAGCGATGCGCACTTCGATCCGCAAGGGCTGGCGTTCGGGAACCACGTCCATCAACCGCTGCCCCGCACCAATCACGCCGCCCGGCGTGAACACGCTGAGACCGACCACGGCACCCGTCGCAGGGGCGCGGATCTGGGTACGCGCCAATTGCTCGCGCGCAGCAGCCAGCTTGGGCAGCACGTCGCCAAGGCGTGTCTCGACATCACGCATATCCGCAGCGGCGCGCTCGTGGAAGCTGCGCTCGGCTTCAAGGATCTGCAGCCGCGTCTCGCTGGCCGCACCGTGCGAGCTGGCCACACTGGCGCTGTACTGGCCCTGCTGTCCTTCCAACGCGGCGCGGGCGCGTTCGAGTTCGCGCATCCGGCTCTTGGAGACGAAGCCCTTTTCGGCGAGCGGTTTCATTGCCGTGACTTGTTCGTCGATCAGCCGGATCTGTTCGCGCGCCGCCGCTGCCTGGTCGCTATAGCCCCGGCCCTGCTGCCCGGACTGGCCAATGCGTTCGAGAAGCGCGCTGCGCTGGGCGGAAAGCACGGCGCGGCGTTCGCGCAGTTCGGTGACCTGACGGACCATAACGGCCTCTGCCTCTTGCTTTTCCGCGCCAGTGAGCGCCGCAAATTCCGGCGGGGCAGCGATTTTCGCCGCGTCGTCCTGCTCGGCTTCAAGCCGTGCGCGCTCGGCCAGGAGCTGGGTCGCCTGGGCGCGCAAGGCACGGGCCTGAGCGGCGACTTCGGGTGCAGACAGCTCGATCAGAAGCTGCCCTTTCTTCACCATCTGCCCCTCGCGCACATGGATAGCGCCAACCACGCCGCCATCACGGTGCTGCACCGTCTGGCGCTCGCCGGAAACGACCAGCACGCCCGGTGCCGTCGCTGCCGCGTCAAGCCGGAAGAAAGCCGCCCATCCCAGAAACAGGACAAAGAAGACGAAGGCGATGCCCGCACCGATGCGGATATCTCCGCGCGGATCGGCAATAGCTGCAGCGCGCGCGGGATCGTGCGCCGCCGCGACGACGTCCGCGGTCACGGGAAGCGCGGCACTCATGCGCCGCTCCCGGCATTGAGACCGCCTGCGGTATCCTGCCCTGCCACCACACGCGGGCGCGCGGAAGGCGGGGCAAGTTTGGCCATGACCTCTTCACGCGGGCCAAACAGCACGACGCGCCCCTCCCGCAGCACGAGGATACGGTCCACCACGGGCAGGATACCCATCTTGTGCGACACGACGACAATCGTCGTGCCCGCCTGCTTGAGCATGCCAAGCGCCTCTATCAGCTGCGCATCGCCTTCGGCATCGAGATGCGCGTTCGGCTCATCCAGGATGAGCAGTGCGGGACTGCCAAAAACCGCGCGGGCCAGCGCCACGCGTTGCGCCTGTCCGGCCGAAAGCCCGCTGCCGTCATGCCCCAGCCGGTGGTCGTAGCCGCCCGGCAGCCCCAGGATCATGTCGTGGGCGCCAACTTTCCGCGCCGCCTCGACCACGGCGGCGTCGAGCGCCTCTTTTGCCATGCCGGTCTCACCGGAAAAGCGAGCGATGTTTTCAGCAACAGTTCCGGCAAACAGCGTCGGGGCCTGCGGCACATAACCGATATGCACGGCAAGGCGCTCCGCATCCCAATCGGCCATATCGGCGCCGTCGATACGGATCGTGCCGCGGTCGGGACGCACGGCGCCGGACAGTGCCCGCACCAGAGTGGACTTGCCCGCTCCGCTCGGGCCGATCACCGCCACGGTTTCGCCTGCTGCGATGGCCAGCGAAAGGCCGTGCAATACAGGGCCTGCGCGCGAGGGATCGAGCACGACGAGGCTCTCCAATGCCACGGCGCCCTTGGGCGTGGGCAAAGCCGTGGGCGCATGCATCTTCGGCGCAGAAGCCAGCAGCACGTCGAGATCGCGCCAGGCCTCGCGCGCGGCGTGGACGGTCTTCCAATGGGCAATCAGCTGTTCGATGGGCGATAGCGCCCGGGCAATCAGGAACGAGGAGGCGAAAATCGCTGCGGGCGAAATCTGCTTTTCAACGGCCAGCAACGCGCCAAGGCCAAGCGCCAGCGACTGCAGGGCCAGCCGCACGAACTTGGTGAGCGTCACATAGTTGCCGGCGGCGAAGCCTGCCTCGGTCTGGCTGGTCAGCATGGCCCGGCGCTGACGCATCGCACGAGCGACCAGCGCACGGCGCATGCCCAGCGCGCGCACGGCCTCTCCGCCTGCAAGCGCGGCGTCCTGGTGAAGATTGGTGAGACCGGCGATCGTGCGTGCCTGCGCCAGCCGGGCACCGGTCGCGCGCTCGTTGGCCCAGGCGATCAGAGGCAGCACGACACAGCCCAGCAGCGCGACAAGCCCGATCCAGGGACTCATCGCCGTACAGGCTAGGATATAGACCGGCAGCCAGGGCGCATCGCACAGCGCAATGAACGCCGGGCCGGACAGCGCGCCGCGCAAGGTATCGAAATCACGCAGAGCCGCCCGCGCCTCGGCCATCTGCGGCCGGGCGAACGAAGCGTCGAGAATACGCGGGGCGAGATCGATATCGAGCTGGAGTCCGGCCCGCACCAGCAGACGGCTGCGCAACCGGTCGAGCAAGGCCAGCGTGCCCAGCGCCAGCAGCAGTACCAGCGTGAGGAAGGTCAGCGTCTGCAACCCGCCGGTCGGCACCACGCGGTCATAGACCTGCAGCATGTAGAGCGTGGGCACGATGTAGAGCAGGTTCACCAGTGCACTGAACGCGGCAACCGCGCCCAGATGCCGGCGGCAGGACGCAAGCGCGCTGCGCAAGGCTTCACCGGCGGGTTCGAGAAAAGTCACAGGGGCAGATCCTGAGCGAGCGGTTTCATATCAAGCGCGACGGGCCCGCGCGGCGCCATGCCGCACGGACCCGTCTGTATCCGGCCGGTTGCAGGCGCCGGATCAGAAGCCGTGGGCAAGATCGACCAGCTTGCCATGCTCCAGATCCTGCAGCAGCCCCGCGAAGGCAAAGCCACGATGCTCGCCATCGCCCGCGATCGAGACCTGATCGATGTCGTTCACGCCGAGCAAGGTCACCGAGGTGCCGCCGCCCAGCGTCAGGATCAGATCCTGAACGCCGTCATGATCCACATCGCGGACCTTGGAATTGGCAATCCACACGCCGTCCTCAAGCACGATCGTATCCTCGTCGACATTGAAGTCGGTCACGGTATCGCGCCCGCCCAGCCAGCCGAAGTGGAAGGTGTCATGGCCTTCTCCGCCGGTCATGGTGTCATTGCCCATGCCCGAATAGAGCGCGTCGTTGCCGGTTCCGCCATCGAGAAGATCGGCGCCGAAACCGCCATGCAGTTCGTCGTGCCCGTCAAGGCCATAGAGCTTGTCGTTGCCGAAACCGCCGTACAGCTTGTCCTCGCCGGACGTGCCGTAGAGGGTGTCACTGCGCCAGGTGCCGTGCTGGACGACACCGTCAGCAATCGCCGTGACCGTCAGTGTGACCACCGCCGTGCTGGTCAGCCCTTCTGCATCGGTTATCGTATAGGTAAAGCTGTCGGTCGCGGTCTCGCCGGTGGCGAGATAGTCGAAGGCATCGTTGTCGGCGGCATAAGTCAGCGTTTGGGACGTCGCGTCGAAGGTAACGGTGCCGAGCGTCCCCGCGGTATCCACGGCGCTGATTGCAAGCGTGTCGCCTGCATCCGGATCGTGGTCGTTGCCGAGAAGCTGCGTCCACAGGTTGCCACTCGTCGCATCCTCGTCGATGGCCACGGCATCGGCTTCGGCAATCGGCGCCTCGTTGACGTTGGTGACAGCGATGGCGAAATCGCTGCTCGTGCTCAGCCCACCGCTGTCAGTCGCCGTAGCCGTGATCATATAGGCGGCCAGCGCCTCGTAATCGAGCGCCGTCGTCGTGGTGATCACGCCCGTGGCGGCATCGATCGCAAACACCCCGCCAGCATCGTCGATCAGCGCGTAAGTCAGCGTGTCGTTCGCAGTATCGGTCGCCGAGAGCGTGCCGACGACAGTGCCCGCCGCCATGTTTTCGGCCACTTCCGCGTTCGAAAGCACGAGGTCGCTGGGCGCCTGGCCGAGCATCAGCAGTGCGACTTGCGGATCGTGGTCGGTCGGCCGGTCGATATTGTCGAACTCGGCATTGATGTGAACCGAATCGTACTGCGCGTTCTGCAGCAGACCGCCCGTTACCAGGATGTGATCGATTTGCTGCGAATTGCCTTCGTAGTAGTAGGAGTAGCGCTCGTCTTCGCTGATCAGGGTGTTGAGGTTGGTGAACACGCCGCCCTGCTCCGGATCGGTGAGCTGGGTCTGGGCATCCTCCCAGTAGAAGCCGTTCCAGTCGCCCAGGATCGCGATGTTGAGCGAGGGATCGTCCGCCAGCAAGGTGGTGACGTAGTCCTTGACGCCGGCCGCCTGCGCGGTGCGGCGGTCGTCCCCGGCATCGGCGGCGGGTTGGGTATCGCCCCAAGCCTCGTCGCTGCCGCCGCGCGAATAGAAATGCACGTCGATGGTCGTCACCGTCGAGCCCGCGAATTCCCACTGTGCGACCAGCGGGCTGCGGCTGTTGGTATAGGCATCGCCCGGGATCAGCGCGGCGCTGCCGTCGAGGTAGTCGACGCGATCGACATTGTAGAGGTAGCCGCTGCGGATATTGCCGTTGGGCTCGCCGCCGGTGCTGTTGGCCGTCTCGGGCGCGATCTCGACATAGGCATAAGTCATGCCCGTTTCGACATAGATCGCATCGATCAGACCCTGCGCCGTGACCGTGCCGGACAAGTCGCTGCCCGTGCCTGCCCCGTCGGCATCCTGAATTTCCTGGAGGGCAATGATGTCGGGCGCGTTGAGGTTATAGACGATGTCGCTGGCGAGAATGTCGAACTTGTTGTCCGAAACGTCGAGGTTCTCGACGTTGTAAGTCGCCATCGAGAGGTAATTGGCATCACCCGCAAGGCTGGTCGTTTCGCGGGCCAGCGTGGTGTCGTTCTGGACCGCGACATCCTCTGTCACGACAACCCGGTAAGTGTCGTAGCCATACGTCAGCACACCGGTCACGTCGCCGAGCTGATCGCCGATGGTATGATCGGGATTGTACCCCGCATAGACATCGCTGTCCGCCGTGATGATCACGCGCTCCGGGTTGTTGTCGCCTTCGGAGAGAGTGATACCGCCGCGTTCGTTCATGCCGGTAGCGCCTTCGCCGTCCGACGCGACAACCCAGGTTTCGCCATAGGTGTTGGTATTGCCCACCGCCTGTGCGCCCTCGATGGTCACGCGCATGCCTTCCAGCGATTCCCAGAAGTCGATGCCGTCGTGCGCCGGATCGAAGGTCGAAAGACCGTCATCGTCGATAACCGAAGTCGGCGGCAGGATACCGTCGACGCCGATAACCACGGCATCGGGCAAGGCATTGCCGGTGCTTTCGACCGTGACCGTGGGCGCTGCGATTTCGGTGACGGGAAGTCCCGCAGCGTCGCCGGCATATTCGCTGACCGTGCCGCTCACCGAAACACCGTCGCCCACCGCAACCGCCGGGGCGCTGCCGGTGAAGACGAAGATGCCGTCCGAAGTCGCGGCATCGCCATCCCCGGCCGCATCCTGCATGTAGAAACCATTGGCATCGACTGCGGTAACGATACCCGCAGTCAAGACCGACTGGCCCACATAGTCCGAATAGTGCGTGGCGCCCTGAATCTGCATGATCGTGAGCGCAATGGGATCGTCATTGACGATCGTGCCCACAGCCTCGGCATCGGCAATGGAGATATTGCCGGTCGGGTTCGACAAGGCGATGGAAAGTGTCTCGTTGTCCTCGCCGACCGTATCACCCTGCACCGGCACAGTGACGGTCACGGCGGATACGCCTTCGGCGAAATCAACATGGCCCGCCAGCACCGCACCCGGCACCAGGTCGGCGGCATCCGCCGTGCCATCGAGAGCGATCGTATAGTCAACTCCCGCGCTCTGACCGAGACCACCGGCACGATGGACAGTGAAGGTAAGCGCAGTCGTACCGCTATCGCCTTCCGCCACGGAAACGTCCGCCACGGAGACGAGGCCGGTATCAAAATCGCCGATGATCGTCTGCCCGGCGTTGAGCGAACCGAAGCTGCTGGCGCTGTCTTCCTGCCAGGCGAAATCACCGGCCACGGCCCCCGCGCCCGTCAACTGGAGCGACTGCCCCACAGGACCGCTGCTTTCGAGAACGCCGATATCAGTGCTGGTCATCCCCGCGGCCGGAGTGCCCTCCGCTGCGGTAAAAGTCCCCTCGTAGGACAGCAGCTGCACGACCGTGCCATCGGGCGCGACGAGCGCGAAACCGTCAGCCACGCCATTCTGCAGGCCATTGGACGGAAAATCGAAGGCAACCGCGCCGTAGCCCTGCCCCTCGTCGTCGATCACGCCCGAGAGCGCGATCGGGCTGCCATAAGTCGGCGCCGCGTCCGGCGTATTGCTGCCATTGTAGAGAACCAGCGCATAACCGGTGAGGTCGGTCCCCGCGACGCCCGCGATCTCGATCGCCTCACCGGTATCAGTGCCGGTGTTGTCATAGTGGATTTCGTTGATCCACAAGTTCGCCGGACCGGTGGCAGGCACGGCATCATCGTTGATGATCGTACCGGTCGCGCTCGCCTGCCCCAACGCAGCGCCGCCCTGCACGTTGGACAGGCCGATGGTGAATGTCTCGTCCGCTTCGAAATCGGTATCCCCGGCGATGGCCACGTGGATTTCCTTCGACGTTTCGCCGTCGGCAAAGCTCACCGTGCCCGAAAGCACCGCGCCCGCAGCGAGATCCGCACTGTCCGCAGTCCCCGGAGCAAGCGACCAGTCGGCCGAAACGGCGCCATCGCTGCCCCCGGTGCGGGTGACGGTGAAGATCATGTCCGTCGAGCCGCTATCGCCCTCGGCCACCGAGGCATCGGCGATCGAGAGCGTACCCGGCTGTGTCCCCGAACCACTGCCAAAGGTCTGGCCGCTGTTCGCGCTGCCAAAGGTATTGGGCGCATCGCTGGACCAGATGAAATCCGAATACTGCGTGCCCGTGCCGGTCAGCTGGAGCGAATCGCCAACGGCGCCGGTGCCGTTTTCCGAAACGCCGATATCGGTGCTGGTCATCCCATCAGCCGGACCGCCGACGGCCGTCATGGTGCCTTCGTATGACAGGAACTGAACGACATTGCCTGCGCCATCGACGAGCGCCATGCCGTCGGGCGCGCCATTCTGAATGCCGTTCGTGGCATAAGTGATCGCGGCGAAGCCAAAGCCGCTGCCGTCATCGCTGAGCGTGTAGCCGCTCAGATCGACAGTTGAATAAGCCGCACCATTACCGCCGTTATAGAGCACCAGGCTCCAACCGGTGAGGTCCGTGCCCGCAACGCCCGCGATCTCGATCGCCTCTCCGGTGTCGGTGCTCGCGTTATCGTAGTGAATCTCGTTAATGAATACGGTGTCGCTCATGCCGATCCCCTTAGATTGGCAAACCATTAATTGAGTTGTTCGAAGCCGCGGGCCCTATTGGTGTCGCACTGCCCGCTCAAAGGCAGCCATCACCTTGGATTATTACGACCTTGTTGCAACGCAGAAAAAATGGAACGGACTCATCGCAAAAAACGGGCTCCGCATGGCCGAACCGATGATCGGGTTCGCCAAGCACCATCCGAACGGCAGCCAAGCCAGAATGAACCGACCAATTCCGGTCCCTTGCGGAAGCATTACGGCATCCCCGAAGGTATTCCCGGCGACAGATTTGACTTTCAAGATGCGGAAGTTTTCAACATGCACTTGCTACAAGTCATGCCGTTTCCTTCCGGTCGAACTGCGGCAAGGACAAAACCATCAATGTTGCAATATGGTGCTCGTGTACTGTCCAATAGGTTCGCAGCAGCGACGGGCACCCTGGATAACGACAACGCGGCGGAAAGCCGCCAATGCAACTATTGATGCCGATCGAAGGCATACGCCAGCATAGCTGGCCTTTGCAGGGCAAAATGAGCTTCCCGAAACCAGTCCTTCGTTGAGAGAGCGGACCTCCAGATCAACATATTTGCCCGATAACCGACAAAGCCTCGCTATCCCGCAAACCCATCGGTCGCACGGATCAGCGCGTCCAATATGCCCGGCTCATTGTAGGCATGGCCGGCCCCCTCGATCATCTCGAAGCGAGCTTGCGGCCAGGCCCGGTGGAGCGCCCAGGCGGTCTCGGCCGGGCAGGCCATGTCATAGCGACCCTGCACGATGACGCCGGGAATGTCCTTCAGCTTCCCCGCCTCGCGGATCAGCTGCCCATCCTCCATCCAGCCTCCATGGACGAAATAATGATTTTCGATCCGCGCAAAAGCGAGCGCGAAATCATCCTCGTCATGGGTCGCGGACAAGGCCGGGTCTGGCAGCAGACGGATCGTTTCGCCCTCCCACACGCTCCAGGCCCGGGCCGCGGCGATCCGGGCGGCGCGGTCATCACTTGTCAGAATGGCGCGATAGGCAGCGACCATGTTGCCGCGCCCGGCCTCCGGGATTGGCGCGACGAACCGTTCCCACTTGTCGGGATAGATACGGCTTGCGCCATGCTGGTAATACCAGTCGACCTCGCTCTTCCGAATGGTGAAGATACCGCGCAGCACCAGTTCGGTCACCCGCTCCGCATGGCTCTGGGCATAGGCGAGCGCGAGTGTCGATCCCCAACTGCCGCCAAACACCAGCCATTGCTCCACGCCCATCATCGCCCGCAGCCGCTCGATATCAGCGACCAGATGCCATGTGGTATTGGCGTTGAGATCTGCGTGCGGGGTCGAACGGCCGCAGCCGCGCTGGTCAAACAGCAGCACGTCATAACGCGCCGGGTCGAACAGGCGGCGATGGTCTGGCGAAATGCCTCCGCCCGGGCCTCCATGCAGGAAGACGGCCGGCTTGGCCCCGGGCGTACCAGCGCGTTCCCAATAGACATGATGTCCGTCGCCAACGTCGAGATGGCCGGAAGCAAAGGGTTCGATTGGGGGATAGAGCGTGCGCATAACGCCTCTTTTAGCAACCCGCCCGGTTTCAGCCAGCGCCTTGAAGTACCTATCGCCAGCATTGAGCGACACCGTTCGAGAAGCCGAAACTGGCTGTTTCGCTGGCGCGCGGAAATCTGACTAAAGCGCCCCCTTGCGGGCGATCCCCACCTGAGACTGGATCTCCGCAGTCCTCAGGGGGCTGAAAATATATAGCGGATGATGTCTTTCAGTCTCTCGACATCCAATTCCTTGTCGAGATTGGGATTGCGCAAGGTCCGGATCGAAACGCCTTCCATCAGGGCCGCTGCCAGTTCCAGCCGCGAAGCCGTGGAAGCATCGCTGTCACTGAACAGTTTGAGATGGCTGTTTTTGAGCTCGGCGTTGTTACGCTGCACCCGGCTGGCGATATCCGGGTTGCGTCCGGCTTCGGCAAGAATTTCCATTTTCAAGGATGCATGCGTCGTATCCTGATGCATGGCGACGCCCTGTTCGACCGTATCGATAAAAACGCGCATGGCGTCCTCGGGGTTTGCCGCATTCTTCATGCCATCGAGCAGGAATTCCACTTCGTCCTTTTCCCGATCGACGATGGCGCCGATGATTTCGTCCTTGTTCTTGAAATAGTGATAGATGTGCCCAGAGCTCATCCCGGCCGCTTCGGAAATCTGCGCCATGCTGCTGCCGTGGAATCCCTTTTGCCGGAAGCATTTTGCCGCCGCCTCAAGCACCTGCGCCTTACGCCGTTCCGCCGTAGCCGTTTCTTCCGCCTTGGCCCCGCCTCTTGCCATCTCATCATCTCCTGCTTGCCTGCGCCTTATACGGCTTGCCCGTTCAACTCATCATATTTCCGCCCGTCCGGCCGGCCCGGGACATCATGATACATATCTATAGTTGATTAGGTCGAACATTCAATCTAGGAACTCGCCCGAGTCGGGAGAGCCTCCCCCATGTCACCATGGGAAAGGAGCCTCCCTTTTTTTGACCAACATTTTAGGTCGATCGTTCGACCTAATTTATGCGAGGCAGATTTTCCGCATGACAGCAAGAAAGACACATTCTGTTTCCGGCCTTGCCCTGATCATAGGCGCAAGTCTGGCCTTGTCCGCCTGCCAGCAGAAAGACGCTGCCCCTGCCCAGCCCGTCGCGGAAGTCGGCATCGTCACCCTCAAGCCCGAAAATGTCTCGCTCACCACGGAATTGCCGGGCCGGACAACGCCTTATCTGGTCGCGGAAGTCAGACCGCAGGTCGGCGGAATCCTGCTCCGGCGCCTGTTCGAGGAAGGCAGCAATGTGAAAGCGGGACAGCCGCTGTATCAGATCAACCCCGCCCCCTTTCAGGCCACTCTGGCGAAAGCGCAGGCAAGCCTGACCTCCGCGCGCCTGCTGTCGGAGCGTTACGACCGCCTGATCAAGGACCAGGCGATCAGCCAGCAGGATAGCGACGATGCAAGATCGCAATATCTGCAGGCGAAAGCAGCCGTGCAATCTGCCCGGATCGATCTGGATTTCACTCGGATAACAGCGCCGATTTCCGGCCGCATCGGCCGTTCCGCCTTCACCCAGGGCGCATTGGTAACGGCCAACCAGGCCGATGCGCTGGCCACGATCCAGCAGCTTGATCCGATCTACGTGGACATCGTCCAGCCCTCCACGGCCATTCTCGACTTGCGCGAAGCGCTGGCGAGCGGCCGCCTGAAACGAACCGGAGACAATCAGGCCGAAGTCCGCCTCAGGCTGGAAAACGGCAAGGACTATCCCCACCCCGGCAAACTGAAATTCTCCGAAGTCAGCGTCGATGCCGGCACCGGCTCGGTCACGCTACGCGCCGAATTCCCCAATCCCGAAGGCATTCTGCTGCCCGGCATGTTCGTCCATGCCCAGCTGCAGCAGGGCGTTCGCAACGGCGCCATTCTCGTCCCCCAGCGCGGCGTGACGCGAGACACGAGCGGTCAGGCAACCGCCTTGGTGGTCGATACCGATGGCAAGGCGCAGCTCCGCGACGTGACGGTCGAGCGCAGCATCGGATCCCGCTGGCTCATCAGCAGCGGCCTCAAGGCTGGCGACCGCGTGATCGTGGACGGCGTTCAGAACGTGCAGCCCGGCGCCCGGGTCAAAGCCGTAGCGGCCAAGATCTAAAAGGGGCTGGTACAGATGTCTCGCTTTTTCATCGATCGGCCCATCTTCGCCTGGGTCATCGCCATCGTCATCATGCTGGCCGGATTTCTGGCCATTCGCTCGCTGCCGATCAATCAATATCCCAACATCGCCCCGCCCGCGATCCAGATCAGCGGCACGTACCCGGGGGCCTCCGCGCAAACCGTGCAGGACACCGTCGTTCAGGTCATCGAGCAGCAGCTGAACGGGCTCGACGGCCTGCGCTACCTCAAATCGGAGAGCAACGCCGACGGCAGTTTCTCGATCACGGCCACTTTCGAGCAGGGAACGGACCCCGACATCGCGCAGGTGCAGGTCCAGAACAAGCTTTCACTGGCGACCCCGCTTGTGCCCGATGAAGTGCAATCGCAAGGCATCCGCGTCGCCAAATTCCAGATCAACTTCATGCTGGTGGTGGGGCTGGTGTCCACCGACGGCAAGATGAGCGGCTATGATCTGGGCGATTTCATCGTCTCCAAATTGCAGGATTCGCTTGCCCGAACCAAAGGCGTTGGCGACTTCATGGTCATGGGCGCCCAGAATGCGATGCGCATCTGGCTCGATCCTACCAAGCTCACCAGCTACAGCCTGACGCCGCTCGATGTCAGCAATGCTATCCAGGCCCAGAATGTTCAGGTCTCCTCCGGGCAGCTCGGCGGTTTGCCAACCGTCAAAGGAGTCCAGCTCAACGCGACAGTCATCGGGAAAACCCGGTTCCAGACGCCTGAACAGTTCGAGAATATTCTTCTCAAGGTGAACAGCGACGGCTCGCAGGTCCGGCTGCGCGATGTTGCCAAAGTTGAACTGGGCACGGAGAATTTCTCCATCCAGGCCAATTACAACGGCACCCAGCCCTCGGCAGGTATCGCGCTGCGTCTGGCGACGGGTGCCAATGCGCTGGAAACCATCGAATCCGTGCGCGCCACGCTCAAGGAACTGGAGCCGACCTTCCCCAAAGGCGTGAAGGTCATCTATCCCTACGATACCGCCCCGGTCATCAGCCAGTCGATCGAAGGCGTGGTTCATACGCTGCTCGAAGCCATCGTGCTGGTCTTCGTGGTGATGTTCCTGTTCCTCCAGAACTGGCGCGCCACCCTTATTCCGACATTGGCAGTGCCGGTCGTGCTGCTGGGCACATTCGGCGTCATGGCCGCTTTCGGATTTACCATCAATATCCTGACCATGTTCGGACTGGTGCTGGCCATCGGCTTGCTGGTGGACGACGCCATCGTGGTGGTCGAAAACGTCGAGCGCCTGATGAGCGAGGAAGGCCTCTCTCCTCTGGAAGCCACCCGAAAATCCATGGGGCAGATTACCGGCGCGCTGATCGGTATCGGCCTCGTGCTCTCCGCCGTGTTCGTGCCGATGGCCTTCTTCGGCGGTTCGACCGGCGTTATCTACCGGCAGTTCTCGATCACCATCGTGGCCGCCATGACGCTATCCGTGCTGGTTGCGATCGTCTTCACCCCGGCCCTGTGCGCCACGATCCTCAAGCCGATCCATCAGGATCACAAGACGCAGAAGGGCTTTTTCGGCTGGTTCAACCGCTGGTTCGACCGCTCGACCCAGCGCTATGAACGAGGCGTCACCCGGCTTTTGGGAGCCCGCAAGCGCGGCATGATCGCCTTTGGCGTGATCCTCATCCTGCTGGCGATCCTGTTCCCGATGATGCCCACGTCGTTCCTTCCCGATGAAGATCAGGGCACGATGATGGTGCAGGCGCAGATGCCCCCCAACAGCACGACCGAACAGACCCAGGCCGTCCTGTCGAAAGTGGCCCGGCATCTGGTCAAGCAAGAAGCCGATACGGTCGATTCCGTCATGACCGTTTCCGGGTTCAACTTCGCCGGCCGCGGCCAGGGCTCGGGCATGGCCTTTGTCCAGCTCAAGCCGTGGGACGAAAGGCACTCCAGCGTCTTCGAGCTGGCCAATCGCGCCATGGCCTATTTCAGCACGATCAAGGAAGGCACAGTCATCGCCTTCGCACCACCGGCGGTTCAGGAACTCGGCAATGCGACCGGCTTCGACCTGTTCCTGGAAGACCGCTCCGGCGGCAGCCATGAACGGCTGATGCAGGCCCGCAATCAGTTCCTGGCGCTAGCGGCACAAAATCCCAACCTCAAGATGGTGCGTCCCAACGGCATGAACGACGAGCCGCAATATCAGGTTGTGATCGATGACGAGAAAGTGCGGACGCTCGGCCTCAGCCTCAGCGACGTCAACAACACCATGTCGGCGGCATGGGGCTCTGCCTATGTCAATGATTTCATCGACAAGGGCCGGGTCAAGAAAGTCTATATCCAGGGCATTCCGGAATCCCGCATTTCCGAGCAGGATTTCAACAAATGGTATGTCCGCAACAGCGACGGGCAGATGGTGTCCTTTGCGTCCTTCGCAACCGGAAAATGGGTTTACGGATCTCCCAAGCTCGAACGCTATAACGGTATGCCGGCCGTGGAATTGCTCGGCGAGTCTGCTCCCGGCAAGAGTTCCGGCGAAGCCATGGCCGCGGTCGAGGAAATTGCCTCGAAACTTCCTTCGGGCATCCGCGTGTCCTGGACGGGCCTTTCCTATGAAGAGCGGCTATCGGGTTCCCAGGCGCCGGCTCTCTATGCCCTGTCCCTGCTGATCGTCTTCCTGTGCCTTGCCGCCCTGTACGAAAGCTGGTCGATCCCCTTCTCGGTGATGCTGGTGGTGCCGCTGGGCGTTCTGGGTACGGTCATCGCCACCCTCATGCGCGGCCTTGGCAATGACGTGTTCTTCCAGGTGGGCTTGCTCACCACCATCGGGCTTTCGGCCAAGAATGCGATTCTGATCGTCGAATTCGCCAAGGAACTGGTCGAACGGCAAGGCAAATCGCTGACGGAAGCCGCCATTCAAGCCGCCAAATTGCGCCTGCGTCCGATCATCATGACCTCTCTGGCCTTTACGGCAGGCGTTATCCCGCTCGCCATTGCCAGCGGCGCGAGTTCGGGCAGCAAACATGCGATCGGCACCGGCGTGATCGGAGGCATGGTGACCGCAACCATGCTCGCCATCTTCTTCGTCCCGCTCTTTTTCGTGGTGGTGATGAGCCTGTTCGACCGCAAGTCCAAGCAGAAGCCCGCGCTTCCGGACGGCAGCAGCCACGACGGAAACGGGCGTGACGAAAGCGAACATGATGGAGGCGAGCATGACTGATCTCCTGCACCATCTCCGCCGCCCCGGCGGCACCGTATCCCCCCCTATGGCCCCCACCGCACCAGCGGCAACAAGCAAAACGGCCAGCCCGCACCTGAGCGGCGACTGGTCAACCGCTGGCTGCGGCGGGCCGGCCGCCAGTCGTCATGGCGGCCATTCCGGAGAGCCCCTGCCCCCTGGCCCTCCGGCACCTGCGCAGCCCGGCAGTGCCCCCCATTCTGCCGGGCTGCGCGCCCTGTTGATCAGAACGTTTCCCATTTTCAGTCTGGTGGACCCCGTGCGCAATTCCGAACCCCAATACCGTTTCAATTCCCCCGGACGCTTCCGCCTCATGGGAACCGCAATGGCGGGCGGCATGGCCATGCTACTGGGAGGCTGCTCGATGGCACCTCATTATGACCGGCCGGTCGCTCCGGTCTCGGCGCAATATCCCCGATCGGCCGCCTCCTCGCCGGAGGAAGGCCCGGTTGCGGCCGATATAGCCTGGCAGAATATGTTCACCGATCCGGGCCTGCAGCGGCTCATCGGCCTTGCCTTGGAAAACAACCGGGATCTGCGGGTCGCGGCGCTCAACATCGAAAAGGCGCGCGCGCAATATCGTATCCAGCGGGCGGCCTTGATACCCGAGGTCTCCGCCACGCTGAGCGGCACCGAGCAGGATCAGCCTGCCAATATGACCACGCTGGACAGCAGCTACAGCCTTGGCGTGGGCGTCAGTTCCTATGAACTGGATCTGTTCGGCCGCGTCCGCAGCCTGAAGGACGAGGCGCTGCAAAGCTACCTCTCCACCGTGGAGACGCGGCGCGCCACGCATATCAGCCTGATTGCCGAAGTCGCCACGGCCTATATCACGCTGGCGGCGGACAAGGACTTGCAGCAACTGGCGCAGGAGACACTGCAATCCCGGCAGCGCTCCTACACCATCCAGCAAAAGCGTTTTGGCGCAGGCACGATCTCCATGCTGGAATTGCGGCAGGCCGAAGGCGAACTGGAAGACGCCCGCTCCTCGGCCCTCACCGCTGACAGCCAGGTCGATCTCGACCGCAATGCCCTGGAACTGCTGGCCGGCACGCCGCTGACGGACGACATGCTGCCCAGTGGGCAAAGGCTGACGTCCATGCTCGGCGTGAGAGACATTCCTGCCGGCCTGCCGTCGGCATTGTTGCAGAACCGGCCCGACATTCTGGCCGCCGAGCATGATCTCATGGCCGCGAATGCCGATATCGGGGCAGCACGGGCCGCCTTCTTTCCCAGCATCAGCCTCACGGGCAGCATCGGGCGCGCCAGCACCGCGCTCGACAAATTGTTCGACGGCGGCAACTCGGCATGGAGCTTCACCCCGCAGATCAACCTGCCAATCTTCACCGGCGGGCGGCTGAAGGCGAATTTGGACGTATCCAAGGCCAGCCGCGACATTGCCGTCGCGCAATACGAGCAGGCGATCCAGACCGCCTTTCGCGAAGTGTCGGACGCGCTGGCGCAGCGCCGGGTGATGGATGCCCGCCTCACCGCGCAGCAAAGGCGAAGCGAGGCGCTGCTGGCCTCCCAGAACCTGACTGAGAAGCGGTACAGGGAAAAGGTCTCCGGCTATTACGAAGTGCTCGATGCCCAGCGCAGCGCCTATGCCGCGCGACAGGCGCTGATCCAGACCGAACTGGCACGGCAGACCAACCTCATCACGCTCTACAAGGTTCTGGGCGGCGGCTGGAAAAGCGCCGATGCCGGGGCCGATCAGGCTGGGCCGCAAGCGGAGCAGAAGCTCTGACGGATGCAGTCCCGGCGCCCGAGCGCCAGCCTCGACGGGCGCCGGGACGCTACTCTGTCGCCGCCAGCAATCCGCCAGCCATGAAGGCATAGAGTTCGGCGAAGAAGGCTTCGTCGGTGGCCTGCGCCTGTCCCGCTTCTTTTGCATTGTCGCGTTCGAGCAAGGCGAAGAGGAATGTCTGGTTCAGGCGCAGCACGCGGCTGGTCAGCAAATCCTGCGGGATGCCGGGAACCAGCGCGGAGAGGCGCTCCATTGCCTGCGCTATGGAGCCCCCCGGTTCCTGCGTCAGGGCTGAAAAGCCCGAGTGCTGCGCGGCAAGGCCCGTGAGCTGCAGCAGGAACGCCGCATAGACGTGGCGGCCCTGCTCATCCATGGCCTCGGCGATCGGGGCGAACATCACTTCGAGCATGGCGCGGGCAACGGCTTCGCGCCCCTCGGCGGGGGCTGCGGCGAGAAGCTGCTTGCGCCGCCCTTCAAAACGGGTGCGGCGGCGTTGCTGGATCGCTTCGACCAGCGCGTCCTTGCCGGAAAAATAGTACTGGAATCCGGCCGTATTCGCGAGGCCGGCCGCCGCACTGATGCGGCGCAGCGAGACGCCGTTGATGCCGTGCTCGGCCATCAGCGCCTCGGCCACGTCGAGCATCCGCGCGCGCGTCTCCTCCCCCCGTTCCGCCCGGCCGTCGCGCTGTTGGCGCGCGCGCGATGTCGTCGCCGCTCCGGTCATTCGGCGATCGGGGCTGCCACCGGATCCTTGGCCCGGCGGCGTTTGTACACCGGCCAGAACAGCTCCTCACGCCAGTCAAAACGCTGAGGCAGGCCGAAGCGCGACTGGCGCCGGTGCGGAAAACGCGCAGTCCCCAGCAGCACGTCGAAAAAGAAGAAGGTCACAGCGTAATTGCCCTTCATGAAGGCCTCTCGCCCAAGGCCATGGTGCGCGTGATGGGTATCGGGAAGGGTTATGATCTTTTCAAGCACGTTCATCACCGGCTCCATCCCCGGCAGGCGCCTCAACGCCAGATCCCAGCGATAACTGGTGTGCGTGAACACGTTGATGCCGAAGGTAATCAGTGTCGAGGCGACGAAGACCATCGGGATGCCGAGGTGAATGGCAGCGGCGGCGAACCAGGTCTGGGGAAGCATGAAGTTCCAGAACACGTTGATCCGGTAAACCACGGTGACATTCATCTCCTCGGCGCTGTGGTGCGTGCGGTGGAACTTCCACAGCCAGGGCCATTCGTGCGCAAGGCGATGCACCCAGTAGTGCGCGAATTCATCGGCAAAGAACCACAGCGGGAAAATCGTCCAGAAGCCGTAGCCGGAAAGCGCGCCCCTGGTCGCGGGAGAGATCGCATTGAACGCAAAGCCGATGAGCACGCCGATCAACGGTGCGGCGATCGTGCCGCTGGTCAGGATAGTCACGGCCGCGAAGCCCAGTTCCTTGAACGTCTTTTTCGACAGCGTGTGATGCCCGCCGAAAGCCTCGATCGCGAACATGGTCAGGAACATGACAGGCAGGATGATTCCAAGTGCATGCATCGCCATCGCGACTCTCCAACTTTGCCACTCGATGGCGATTTAGTAACTCATGCGCTTTAATAAAACAAGTGATTTACTTTCTCTGCCAACAGCGGCCAGTCATGGCGCAGGGGCAAAACCCGATGCCCTCTGGCGCCGGGTGCGGAGACATGATTGCAGCGTTCTGGTGATCTGGGCCGCGAGGACGAGCGAACCGGGCGTTTCGCTTACGACCGGCGAGCTCATGTGTCTTTCCGGGCCTCAGGCTATCGAGGTGCTGTTCGTCCGGCCCGCGCCAGCATCAGAACCAGGACTTCATCCAGACCCATTGGGTCCAGGTATCGTCCGTTGGGAGCGGCGATGCGGAAATGATGGGCAGGAAGTAGATGAATGCCAAGGCGTTGGCCGCGACGTACCAAGGCAGCAAGCGCTTGCCGAGATCGCCCAGCGCCATGAGAAATCCAACCGCGACGAAGCACAGGATGATCGCGGAAAAGTTGTAGTAATAGAAGAACCCGATCTGCTTCGGGATCACGGCCCAGATGAGCACAGACCCCGCATAAAGGGCCGTAACGGCAATGGCCGCGGCACTGCGCGATTTCATCCAGCCGGACAGGATCGCCAGACCCGCGAGAAGGCCGGACCAGTAAAGAACAGGATTTCCGACCAGCAACACCGCCTGATAAGCGTCATCGCTCTTTTCGAAGAGATACCAGATGGGCCTCAGCATCAAGGGCCATTGCCACCAGCTGCTCTGGTAGGGATGCGGCGCGAGGCTACCGCGCTGCAAGGCCAGCATTTCGAACTGGAAAGGGATCAGCCCGGCCAGCGTCATGGGCGCCTGCCGGGACAGGAACGCCGGCAGGAACGTGGCCAGATAGACCGCCGCCATGATCAGCGACAGCACCAGCCCCTCACGAAGGCAGGATGCGGCCCGGCCGCTGCCCCCGCCCTTGCCCCCGCCATCGCCTTCGCCCGCAGACTTCTTCCACGCAGTCCGGCAGGCGAGCAGCAGGTACAACGCAGCGTAAGGGGCCGCCAGCCATTTCGCCCCCATAGCCAGCCCCATGCAGAAGGCCCCTGCTCCCAGCCACTGCTGCCAGCGAGTGCCGTCTTTTCCCGCATGGACCAGGCACCCGGCGCCGATCAGCAGAAAGGCCATCATCGGCATTTCGAGCATCGCGATGCGCGCCTGGATGAAATAGGTCTGGTCGAACAGCGCCAGCAAGGCCGTTGCCAGCGCGGCGCGCCGGTCGGCAAAGACATGGATGGCAATCCAGTAGATCGCGACGATCCCCAAGGCGCCGCACAATGCCCCCGGAAGGCGCCAGCCCAGGGGATTGTCGCCGAACAGCGCAATGCCCGCGGCAATCAGGGTCTTGGCGAAAAGCGGATGTTCCGGGTTGAGCAGAGCGCCTCGCTCCAGCAGCGCTCTTGCCGCCGGCACATAGTGCGTCTCGTCAAAGTACGGATGATCGGGCCTCGTGATATGCCAGCAGAACAGGGCCAGCGCGACGAGCCCCAGCAGCGCGCCGGTGAGCCTTGGTGACGTAAGCCTTGGAGACAGCCCCCAGGATTTCCCGCGATCGTTCATGGCGCAACGGGATGCCCGCGATAGCCCTCGTTCGGCCAGCGAAAATTGGTGAATGTCATCGATACGCTGAAATCCAGCGCGCGCACCTGGTGCCACCAGCCCAGCGGCAGAAACAGCGCCTCGCCGGGTTCGAGCACGATCTCGTATTTCCGCAAGGCGTCGATCTGCGGATAGCGGCCCCGATCCAGCGCGGGATCGGAGACGTCGGAAATCGCGCTGAAGACATGGACATCGTTGTGCAGCTTGGGCGTGTCCGACGGCGGCAGGAGGATCACCTGCTTGCGGCCCGCCACCTGCACCAGCAGATTGTTGGTCAGATCGTGATGCAGGGGCGTGAAAGTCCCGCTCGGCCCTATCCAGATCATGCCGCCACTGGAACCGTCCGGGTGATCGAGAAGGCTGTCGATGCGCCCGATATCCGCCTCCAGCGGAGCCAGCGCCTCGCCATTGGCCCGCGAATTGAAGGCGGTCAGGTAAAGGTCGTTGCCCTCGGCAGCGGAAATGGCGTCGATGAAGGTATTAAAGGGAAGTCGCGCGGCATGGGCCTCCTTATCGAGTTCGAAGCGCGCATTGCCGCTGCGTCCCGCCTGGCATTCGACCATGGCCGCGCCGACACGCTCGCGCAGGTATTGCGGCGTCCATCTGTGCCGCGCCGGCCAGCCGTCGATCAGGCCGGTCAGGACCACCGGCCAGCCCGGTGCATAGAAATGTTCCAGGAACTCTTCCGGCGGCACATCCTGGCAGCGGAAAATGCTGTTGCCCGTCGCGCTCAGCGCCCGTTGCTGTTCAAGGGTTTCAAGCAGCCATTCGTATTTTGCGATTTTCCATTGCGCCTGCCGGAGCGCTTCCTGATCGCCTTGCGGAGGACGCGAAACAGGGCCGCTTGCCTGCGGGATCGCGCCGTTTGCTGGTGGAATCTCCGGGGTATTGGCGAATTCCGGCACATGCAGCTTGCCCTGATGATCCGCAACCGGACAGCGCCCTTCCGGCGTCAAGCCGCGATAATAGAGCTTTTGCCACTTGTCGGCGGGCTTTTCGGGAGGGTTCGCTGCGACATGCGCCTGAAAGGCATCGCGTGACCGCGACCAGTTCGTGAACCCTGCTTCCAGTTCAGGATTGTCCGAAAGCGGCGCCACGCGCGGCTGCATTGTCTCGATCGCGCCGCGCTCGACCGGGAAGATATGGGCGATCGGCTCGTTCTCTTCGAACCGCACGGTATGGCCGGGCCGGGTCAGCCGCCAGTTCATCGTGAAAGTGTAAGGCGACCAGTCCGTCTCGACGATGCCGGTCAGCGGCGCCACCCCGTCCTTCGCGCTGTTCGGCGGGCCCGAGACATAGAGGTTCCACCTCGGCGGCGTGCGGAACAGTCCCTGCACATGGACCGTGAACGTTCCCAGCCCGAAAAGCGCCACGGGAAGCTCGTGCGGCTCTGCCCCTTCATCGGCGCGGACCGTCACATCCTCCGGCGCCATCCCGCCGTTCCAGGTCACTTCGAAACCGCAGGGGCTCAGGATTTCCCAGCCGTGACTATTGGCGATGGCAAGCGGCAGGCAGCGGTAGGGAAAGGATTCCGGGGCCGCGTCCATCCAGTCCCGCTTGCTGGAGGCCGCGCGGATGCGGGGCGCCCAGCCCGGCGCGACGTAGCAGACGAAATCGGTATTCTCTGGCGTGGATGTCATGGGATCAGAACTGCGTGGTGAGACCGATTTCGATCCGGTGCTTGGTATAGCGGTAGAGCGGAACCGAACTGGCATTATTGGTGTAGGCGTAAACGATGCGCGGTGTGATGCCCAAGATGTCGATCTTGCGATTGAGCAGCGTGAGGCTCCCGACAAACTGATGATCTATCCGGCGCCGGTCAAACGCGGCGAGGCGCGCGTCGTAGGCAATCCTGCTGTAGGAGGGAGAAGCCGTCACGGTGAAGCCGCTCCCCAGTTCCTTGGTCACACTGACATTGAACTGCTGAAGGTGATTGGCGAACGCCTTGTCCTTCGCGCCCTGCTGCCCGAGCGTGGCGCGCGCGCTCAGGATGCTCGATGTGCTGGGCGTGTAGAACATGTTGAGCGACACATTGCCGCCGGTCCCGCTTTGCGGGGTATAGCGCGGGTAGTTCAGGCGATTGACGGCAAGCGCCGCACCGATACCGAACCGCGACGTGACGAAGTAAGTCGAGGAAACACGGCCGCCGAAGATGTTGGTATAGACGCGATTGCCGTACCAGCGCCGCGCCGCCGTGGCGAGGAGGTTGAAATCCCACTTGCGAAGCGTGAGATGAGGCCCGGTATAGACGCTCATGGTCATGTCGTCGAACTCGGTATAGCGATATTGCGCCCGGTGAATTTGCGTCCCCATGCGCCATTTCAGCCGCTCGCTGATGCGCGGGGCATATTCCGCCCCAGCATCGATCGCCAGCCCCACTCCGCTGTTCGCCCTGGCCGATTTCGAGAGCTCGAACGGCAGGCCGTAGATCGTGATCGTATCCGCCGAAGGCCCCGCGTTCAGGTTGGTGTCGCTCGCAAGCGATATCGAGAAGGAATACTTCATCGTGCGCAAGGAACGGATCGCGACAAGATAGCGATCGATATTCTTGCGGACGGTGGGCGGCACGTCACCGGCGCGGGCGAACAGAAACTGCCGCCGGGCATTGTTGTAATCGTTGTTGAGGAAAAAGGCCCGCCCCAGTTCCAGCCGCACGCGCACGGCATCGGGATCCGACGCCAGTACCCGCCGGAAACGGGAAATGGCAGCGGGGTAATCCTTGCCGGTGATATCGATCAGGCCGATCAGGAACTGCACCTCATTGGCCTGTTCGCGCGTCATTTCCCCGCCGGTTTGCGCCAACCGCTCAAGAGCCGTTCGCGCTTCGTCCTGCCTGTTCCTGAAAATCAGCCACTTGGCCCGCTCGAGAGTTTCGGCCGGGCCGGCTGTTTGCTGCGGTGCAGCCGGCGGCTCCGGCACGCCCGCTCCAGACGGCACAGGGTCTGCGGATACTACGGCCATGAATGCGACCGGCAGGAGCAATTGCATCAATTATGGCCGTTCGTCTGGGCTGGCGGGATACGGGCCCACGGCATGATCCTGCTCTAGGACTTCCTGCATACGCGGTACTTCGCGATCACGAGGCCGGAAACAGAAGGCATGGCCTGCTGCGAACATGAAGCTCGATGCCCGCAGCAGGCTGATACCCGAGGCTTCGCTATTGCGCCGCGCCGAACGAGCCGATCACGGTAACGCCGTTGGTTCCCCCCTCCAGCGAGAAGGTGCCGCCCGTTTCCGCTGCGGCGGTTCCGTAGAAGGCACCATTGAGCGTGCCAGTGGCCCCGGCAATATCGAATACATTGCCCGTGCCGCTGCCTGCGGTCGCCGTTCCGGAATAGGTATTGCCGGAAATCGTGGCGCTCAGGGCAATGTCATTCATGCCGCCGATCGCCAGGGTCTCCTGCGCATCGCCAACACTGTAGACGGTGTTGTTGGTGATCGAACCGGAAAGCGAATTGCCGGCGAAATTGGCGGTCAGCGTAGCATCGCCATAGAAGCGGCCGGCTGTTCCATAAGCGCTCGCGCTCGAAGGGTCGACGACATAGCCGACGGCATTGCCGGAATAGGTCGCACTGCCGGTGGTCGGCATATCACTGGTCAGCGCCGTTTGCGGAGCACCTGCGAATACACCCGCATAAGTCGACAGGGCATCCGGATCGGACGCGATCTCCCACAGACCATAGGACGTGTATTGAAGCGCTTGGCCGAAATCGAAAGTCCTCACAACGCCGGTTCCGGCTGTAATCGCACTGTCAGAGCTTGCCGAGACGGTTGCCTCGGCGGCTTCGGCCGTCCCGCCCGCAAGCGCCACGTTGGCGGAATCTCCGGTGTAATACGACGCGGAGACTGTCCCGTTCGCGCTCGTAAAATTGAGAGCGACGGTCGATTCACTGCCGGTCGCATCGTCGGTTGACGTGCCCGTAATCGAGAAGGGCGTGACGGGGGCAACAATGTCGCCGCTACCGTTGACCGAAATCGTCGCACCCACAGCATTGATAGCCAGAGGGACCGGCGTCGGGGTGGGCGTCGGCGTC
>NZ_BCTX01000015.1 GCF_001590985.1 Novosphingobium naphthalenivorans NBRC 102051 | reverse complement strand
CAGTAAGATTAAGAACACGGACTGTTAAACACCGCCGACTAGATTGCTTTTTGCAGGCGTAGGATCGCCGCTCCCGAATAGCCCGCGAAACGGACATTGTACTGACTGCCATGACTGTCTTCCTGCCCGTTTCCACAACTGCCCGGGGAGCCTGACCGCACGCGATGCCCGATATCATGACCATCGCGGCCTGCAGTACCGTTCTGGCAGCCATCATGTGCATCGGGATGCTGCTGTCGTGGTTCAAGGACGGCCGCCCAGCAAGGCTGAGCTGGCTGTTCGCCCCGTTCGGCATCGGCGTTCCGGCCGGCATATTGCTGACCTGGCCCGACATATTGCCCGGCCCCTGGGGCCTGCGGCTCGGCTGGTATTTCCTGACCCTGGTCTATGGCGCGGCCTGGACGGCCGCCCGCGTGCTCGGGGGAAGGCGTCCGCGCCTGCTGGAGATCCTGCTGCCCTGCACCGCCGTGTTCCTGTTCTCCTGCACACTCGGCGCCGACGCCCACATGCCGCAACTGCGCATGTTCCCGCGCGTCCTGCTGTTCGCTGCCTACAACGGGCTGGCGGCCCGCGAATTCAGCCGGATGCGCCGCCCGCAGCTCCCCTCGGCAACGACGCTCTACTGGATCTTCGCTGGCTTTTTCCTGTTCGATCTGGCCCGCAGCCCCCTCGCCCTGTTTCTTCCCGCCCCGTTCGGGCCGAAGGAAACCGAGGTCTGGTCCATTGCCCTGTTCAATTTCCTGATCGTTCTCGAAGGCGCCTTGCTGAGCCTGTTCGTCACCGCGCTCAACCGGGAACAGCTGGCCGAACAGCACTACCGCCTCGCCTCGATCGATCCGCTGACCGGCATCGGCAACCGGCGCGCGCTGGAGGACCGGATGCAAACACTGACGGACGGCTATGGGCGGAACAAGACCGTCGCCGTCGCCGTGATCGACATCGACAACTTCAAGGCGGTCAACGACCAGATGGGCCATGC
Source organism: Novosphingobium naphthalenivorans NBRC 102051 (assembly GCF_001590985.1). Taxonomy (GTDB): domain Bacteria; phylum Pseudomonadota; class Alphaproteobacteria; order Sphingomonadales; family Sphingomonadaceae; genus Novosphingobium; species Novosphingobium naphthalenivorans. The sequence continues at coordinate 73,938 of NZ_BCTX01000015.1, read as the reverse complement.
CTTCGGCGATCTCGTCATTACCAATGCGGGCCGGATGGCCGCGAAAGTGTTTGGCGCCGACAATGTGTTCCGCGTGGGCGGAGAGGAATTTGCCGCCGTCATCTTCGCGTCGACCGAAGGAGAATGCCTGACCCGCGCCGAAACGATGCGGACTCGCTTCGCCGGCTTGCGCCACGGTTCCGGCGCCGAATCGCGCGCCTGCACCCTGAGCATCGGCCTTGCCGGCATGGACCGGGCGGAAGACCACGACACCGCGTTCAGGGCCGCCGACCGCGCACTCTACATGGCCAAGCGGCTCGGCCGTAACCAGACGATCATGGTCGACGCCCACTGCCCGCCCGAACAGCCGGCCAGCACCCCGGACCGCCGGGACCCCGTTTCTCTGTAATCAGCACTGTAAAGCCTGCCCTTCGCGGCACTACAAAGCGGCAGGAAATACCGGGCCTTTCGCCCACAGGCCGTTCACGGCCAATTCGCTACAAATCCTGTTAGATGCTTTGCAAGAACAGGAAGATGTGTTTCCCTCTCCTCATCTACGGCATTGAGGAGGGCATGTAGTGGATACCGGTTCCAGCGCAGGCAATACGCCGCTCGTCGATCGCGCCAAGGCGATCCTGTTCCAGCCCAAGGCCGAATGGCCGGTTATCGCTGCCGAGCCGGACACGCCGTCCGGCATCCTGAAAAGCTATGTCCTGCCGCTGGCCGCGATCGGCCCGGCCGCGGGTTTCATTGGCGGGCAGTTGTTCGGACACGGTATGCTGTTCGTGCACTTCCGTCCCAGCCTGATGAGCGGCCTCATGACCGCCATCATGAGCTATGTCATGGCCATCATCGGCGTATTCATCCTGGCCTGGATCGCCAATCTGCTCGCGCCGAAGTTCTCCGGCGCGATGGACAAGACCGCGGCTTTCAAGCTCGTCGCCTATTCCATGACGGCCAGCTGGCTGGCCGGCGTGTTCAGCCTGATCCCGGCCCTGTCGGTACTGGGCCTTGTCGGCCTCTACAGCCTTTACCTGTTCTACGCGGGCGCGCCGGTGCTGATGAAAGTGCCGCAGGACAAGGCGGTCGCCTTCACCGCCGTCACGGTCGTGTGCGCCGCCGTCCTGGCGCTGGTCGCATCGACCGTTTCCACCGCGGTCGTAGGGCTGTTTGCCGGGCCTGCGCTGTTCTCGTCCGCCGATGGCATAAGCTCCGGCAGCGGCACGATCTCGGTGCCCGGTGTCGGCAAGATCGACACCGGCAAGCTGGACGAGATGAACAAGCAGATGGAAGATGCGGCCAGCGGCAAGACCAAGCCGGTCCCGGTCGACAGCCTCAAGGGCCTGCTGCCCGAGTCGATCGGTTCCTATGCCCGCACTTCGCTTCAGACTGTCGGCGCCGGCATGATGGGCGCTTCGGCCGAAGCGGAATATGCCGCCGACGGAAAGAGCTTCACGCTGCGCATTGCAGACTTTCACGGCATCGGCGCGATTGCCGCCATGGGCGCCGCAATGGGCATCGAGCAGTCGAAGGAAGACGCGGACGGCTACGAGAAGACCGGAACCGTCGATGGCCAGATGCAGACCGAATCCTGGAACACCAGGAACCAGAACGGAAAATTCGGCCGCATGATCGACAACCGCTTCCTCGTCGAAGCCGACGGATCCGCCGAAAGCATCGATGAACTCAAGGCCGCCGTGGCGGAAATCGATCCCGGCGCTCTCAAGAAACTGGCGGACTGATCTTCCCGGCTGATCTTCAGGACAGGATTCCGGCGTCCCCTTACGGCAAGACGGGGCGCCGCCATTCCGGCGCCCCGTCCCTTCGGATCAGAGCGCGGCTTCGATATCCTTTTCCAGGCTTTCCGGCTTGTCGGTCGGCGCATAGCGGCGCACCACCTTGCCATCGCGGCCAATCAGGAACTTGGTGAAGTTCCACTTGATCGCCTTGCTGCCCAGCAGCCCCGGTGCCTCGGCCTTGAGCCAGTCGTAGAGCGGATCAGCGTTGGCGCCGTTGACTTCGACTTTGCCCATCAGCGGGAAAGACAGGCCGAAATTCACTTCGCAGAAATCGGCGATCTCGTCCGCATTGCCCGGCTCCTGGGCACCGAACTGGTTGCACGGGAACGCGATCACTTCGAAACCGCGCGTCCCGTACTTGCGCCAGAGCGCCTCCAGCCCCTTGTACTGCGGGGTGAAGCCGCATTTGCTGGCGGTATTGACGACCAGCACGACCTTGCCGAGGCGGTCGGCGAGACTGATCGTCTCGCCGTTCGGCAAGGCCGCGGTAAAATCCGCAATCGTGCGCAGATCAGGCATCGCTACCCGGGTAATCCGGCCGCCGGTAAAGGTTGCGGATCTCGCCGATCCGGAAGGTGTGATCACCATCCTTCTGGATCGCGTAGTCCTGCTGCTTTTCCTCGGGCAGATCCATCACGAAGTGGACCAGTTCGGCCACCGTGCCGCGGCGGATGGTCTTGAAGCGGTGGAACAGGCCGCCGCCGTCCTCACACTTGTGCAGTTCGGCCGAATCGTTCCAGCCGAAGCCCTTGGGGGCGCCCTCGTCGTTCTGGATGGTGGACGGGGTGTCGCTCATCGCGGGGTCCTTTCGTTCATTCCTCATGGGTCGATGTGGACACTGGAAACCGGAAAATCAACGCCGGCGCCAGTGCGGATTATCTATGCCAGAACACCGTCATGCCAGAACACCGTCATGCAGGCGCACGACGCGGTCCATCTGCGCGGCAAGCCGCTCGTTGTGGGTGGCGACCAGCGCCGCGCTGCCCTGATCGCGCACCAGCGCAAGGAACTGGGTCAGCACGACATCGGCCGTGGCTTCGTCAAGATTGCCGGTGGGCTCGTCCGCCAGGACCAGCCGCGGCCGGTTGGCGAGCGCGCGGGCGACCGCCACGCGCTGCTGCTCGCCGCCCGAAAGCTGGCTGGGCCGGTGATCGAGCCGCTGCCCCAGCCCGAGCGCTTCGAGCAATTCCCCGGCCCGCGCTTCGCATTCGCCGCGCGGCTTGCCGGTGATGAGCTGCGGCAGCACCACGTTCTCGATCGCGCTGAAATCGGGCAGCAGGTGATGGAACTGGTACACAAAGCCGATGTGATCGCGCCGCACCGCCGCGCGCTGGTCCTTGCCCAGCTTGCTGGCATCGATGCCAGCAATCTCGATCCGGCCGCCAAAGCCGCCTTCGAGCAGGCCGATCGCCTGCAGCATGGTCGACTTGCCCGAGCCAGAAGCGCCCAGCAGCGCGACGATCTCGCCGGGATTCACCGCCAGGTTCACCCCGCGCAGCACATCGATGGTGACACCGCCCTGCGCGAAGCTGCGAGTCACATCGGTCAGGCGGACGACGGGTTCCATGGCGGCCTCACTCATAGCGCAGCACCTGCACAGGATCGGTGCTCGCCGCCTTGAAAGCCGGGTAGAGCGTCGCGAGGAAGCTGAACACCAGCGCCATCACGCAGATCACGGTGATCTCCACCGGATCGGGGCGGCTGGGCAATTCGGTCAGGAAGCGGATCGAGGGATCCCACAGGTTCTGCCCGGTCATCCGCTCCACCGCGTGGACGATCGGCTGGCGGAAATAGAGCGAGATCAGGCCCGTCACGAGCCCCAGCAGCGTCCCCAATGCGCCGATGCAGAAGCCCGTCGTCACGAAGACCTTGAGCAGCGATTTTCGCGTCGCCCCCATCGTGCGCAGGATCGCGATGTCGCGCGTCTTGGCGCGCACCAGCATGATCAGCGAGGAGAGGATGTTGAACACCGCCACCAGCACGATGATCGAAAGCACCACGAACATCACCACCCGCTCGACCGCCAGCGCCTCGAACAGCGAGGCATTGATGGTCTTCCAGTCGGAGATCACCGCCCTGCCCGCCAGCTGGCGCGAAAGCGGGGCCAGGATCTCGCCGACCTTGTCGGGATTGTTGGTGGTCACTTCGATCATGCCGATCGTGTCGCCGGTCAGCAGCAAGGTCTGCGCATCGGGGATCGGCATGACCACGAATGCGCTGTCGTAATCATAGACGCCGATCTCGAAAATCGCGGCGACGCGGTAGGCGATCTGGCGCGGCACCGTGCCGAACGGCGTCGAGCGCCCCTGCGGGTTGATCACGGTGATGATATCGCCCACTTGCGCGCCAAGGTTCTGCGCCAGTTGGGAGCCGATCGCGACATTGTCGCTGCCCACCTGCAACTGGTCGAGATTGCCGTCCAGAACCTTGCTCTTGAGGCGGTTGATGTCGGTGCGGGTGTTGCCGCGCACCAGGATCGCCTCGACCCGGCCATTGAAGCTGGCCAGCAGCGGCTGTTCGATCAGCGGCGAGGCACGGGTAACGCCGGGCGTCGCCTTCACTTCCTTGAGCACGTCCTGCCAGTCGTCCAGCCGGCCGCCATAGGCCTGGATGATCGCATGGCCGTTGAGCCCCACGATCTTGTCGAACAGTTCGGCGCGAAAGCCGTTCATGACGCTCATGACAATGACCAGCGCCCATACGCCGAGCATCACGGCGACAAGGCTGATGCCCGCGACAAGCGCAATGAAGCGCTCGCCCTTGCCGGGAAGCATGTAGCGCTTGGCGATAGTCCATTCGAAAGGGGATAGGATCAACGGGCGGGTCCGTCTGTGATCGGATTGACGAAGCGGCCTTAAGGGCATGGGCCCAAACTGGCAAGCGACTGACGGGCGACTGGCAGGCGGCTGACGGGCGGCGCCCCGGTCTTGCAGCCATTTCACTTGTCCGGGCCGCCCGCCGGCCGGTATTCTCCCGCCGACCTCGCGCCCCGGGAGAGCGGCCATGGACTATGCGCGCCTTCGCTACGATTTTCGCGATGCAGCGGAACGGACTCGAGTCGTCGGCAATCTGGAGCGGCTGCGGGCCGGGCTGGATGACAAGCTGCCCGCCAAGGACCAGACCAGCACCCTGCTCCTCGCCACCTGGAACCTGCGCGATTTCGGCAGGGATTACCTCGCCTCGCTCGTCCCCGGATACGACAAGGCGAAAATGCGGCGCGGCGCCGGCCCGCGGCTGCGCGAAAGCCTGTATTACATTGCGGAAATCCTCTCCCGCTTCGATTTCGTCGCCGTGCAGGAAGTGAACGATATCGAGGAATGGGAACTGCTGATGGGCATTCTCGGCCACGATTTCGACTATATCGCCACCGATGTCACGGACAGCCGGCTGGGCGGCAATGGCGAGCGGCTGCTGTTCCTGTTCGACCGGCGCAAGGTGTTCTTCCGCAAGATCGCGGGGGAAATCGTGCTGCCCGCCAAGATGCTGGTATCGGCCGCCGCCACGGACGAGGACAACGACGGCAAGCAGTTCCGGCGCTCCCCCTTCATCACCGCGTTCCAGGCGGGGTGGTTCAAGTTCGATATCTGCACCGTGCACATCTACTACGGAGCCGATTCCGGCCCCCAGCTGCGCGAGCGGATCGCGGAGATTGACCGCATCGCCGCCTATCTGGCCGATTACGCGAAAGACGCGCTGCACCGCGCGCAGACGCTGTTCCTGCTGGGCGATTTCAACATCAAGAGCCCCGAGCACGAAACGATGACCGCGCTCAAGCGCCATGGTTTCAAGTCGCCCGGCGAACGCTATTTTCCCAACAACATTTCCGAGACGATGTACTACGATCAGATCGCCTACCTCAGCAAAGGCGAAGGCGCCGACTTCTCGGGACAGACATTCGTGGCCGAGCGCGATTTCGGGAATTTCCGGTTCTTCGACTACGTGTTTCGCGACAACGATACCGGCGAATATGCCCAGGCGATCACCCGGTCCAACAAGGACAATTACCGCGACTGGTCGACCTACCAGATGTCGGACCACATGCCGCTGTGGGTGAAACTGAAAGTCGATAACAGCACGGCCTACCTGGAAAGCCTGAAACAGGCGTGAGGCCGGTGTCCTCACGCATTGTCCTCACGCATTGTCATCACCCATTGTCATCACAGGGTCACAGGCCGGAGCCATTGGCCTGCAGTGATGTTTCATGCCGGTAAAAAGACCGGCACAGCCCCCTTGCATTTAGAGGCAATCCCTTCCAAATGCGCGGGCGTTTTGACGCGCCAGCGGGCCGGACAGATCCATGAACATGACACACCCCTTTCGTGACGCCGACGGGGACAAACTGCGCGAAGAGTGCGGTATTTTCGGCGTTATCGGTGCCAAGGACGCGGCGAACATCGCCGCCGCCGGGCTTCATTCCCTGCAGCATCGCGGGCAGGAAGCCGTAGGCATCACCAGCTTCTCGGGCAGCGAGTTCCACTCGCACCGCGGCCTTGGCCACGTGGCGCAGGTGTTCCGCCAGAAGGAACTGGACACTCTGCCCGGCACCATGGCCTCGGGCCACGTGCGCTATTCCACCACTGGCGGTTCGGGCCTGCGCAACGTGCAGCCGCTCTTCGCCGACCTTGCCGACGGCGGTTTCTCGATCGCGCATAACGGCAACATTTCCAATGCGATGACGCTCAAGCGCGATCTCGTCTCGAAGGGCTCGATCTTCCAGTCGACTTCGGACACAGAGGTGATCATCCACCTCGTCGCGACCAGCCGCTATCCCACCCTGCTTGATCGCTTCGTCGATGCGCTGCGCATGGTCGAAGGCGCCTATTCGCTGATCTGCATGACCCCGGAAGGTATGATCGCCTGCCGCGACCCGCTGGGCATCCGCCCGCTCGTCATGGGCCGGCTTGGCGATGCCACCGTCTTCGCGTCGGAAACCGTCGCGCTCGACGTGATCGGCGCCGAGTTCACCCGCTCGATCGAGCCGGGCGAACTGGTGCAGGTCGATCACAAGGGCACGGTTTCCAGCCACCGCCCCTTCGGCAACCCCGACCCGCGCCCCTGCATCTTCGAGCACGTCTATTTCAGCCGTCCCGACTCGGTGATGGACGGCCGCTCGGTCTATCAGGTGCGCAAGCAGATCGGCGTCGAACTGGCCAAGGAAGCCTTCGCCGATGCCGACATCGTCATCCCGGTGCCCGACAGCGGGCTGCCGGCGGCGATCGGCTATGCGCAGGAATCGGGCATTCCCTTCGAACTGGGGATCATCCGCTCGCACTATGTCGGCCGTACCTTCATCCAGCCGGGTGACGCGGCGCGCCATGCCGACGTGAAGCGCAAGCACAATGCCAACCGCGCCATCGTCGAAGGCAAGCGCATCATCCTCATCGACGATTCGATCGTGCGCGGCACAACCTCGAAGAAGATCGTCGAAATGATGCGCGATGCCGGTGCCGCCGAAGTGCACATGCGCATCGCCAGCCCGCCGACCGAGCATTCCTGCTTCTACGGCGTCGACACCCCCGAACGGTCGAAGCTGCTCGCCGCGAACATGGACACTGAGGCCATGGCCGCCTTCATCAAGGCCGACAGCCTCGCCTTCGTCTCGATCGACGGGCTTTACCGCGCCGTCGGCGAAGCGCAGCGCAATCCCAAGTGCCCGCAGTTCTGCGACGCCTGCTTCTCGGGCGAGTACCCCACCAAGCTGACCGACTTTTCCGAGCGCGAAACGGCGGAACTCAGCGCGGCGTGAGCACGGACATGAGCGCTAAGCCCTTCGAAGGACAAGTCGCGCTGGTCACTGGCTCCAGCCGCGGCATCGGCGCGGCAACCGCCTTGGCCCTTGCCGAAGCCGGCGCGCACGTCGTCCTGACCGGGCGCGATACCAAAGCGCTCGAAGGCATCGAGGAACAGATCTTCCAGGCCGGCGGTTCGGCCACGATCGCCCCGGTCGATCTGGTCGAGCCCGACGGGATCGCCCGCCTTGCCTCGGCCGTCTCGCAGCGCTGGGGCAAGCTCGACATTCTCGTCATCAACGCCGCGATCCTGCCCGAGCTGACCAGCGTTGCCGATATCGACCAGAAGGCCTTCAACAAGGGCCTGACCACCAATGTGCTGGCCACGCAGGCGCTGATCGCCAATTTCGATCCGCTGCTGCGCAAGAGCGGCAATGCCCGCGTGATCGGCATGACCTCGACCGTGGCGACAAAGCCGCGCGCCTACTGGGGCGCCTATGCCGCCACCAAGGCCGCTTTCGAAGTGCTGCTGGACTGCTACGCGCAGGAAGTCGCCAATATCGCGAAAGTGCGCGTCGCCGTGGTCAATCCCGGCTCCACCCGCACGGCCATGCGCGCGCGCGCCTATCCGGGCGAAGCACCCGAGTCGGTCAAGCCGCCCGAAGTGGTGGCGCAGCGCCTGGTGGCCCTGCTCGGCGAACCCTTCGCGACCGGCCATCGCGAGACTGTTAACCAGTCTTGATAAGGGCATGGTAACTGCGGGTTGACATCTTAGGCAGAATCCGGCGCCATGGAGACGCCGCCAATGCTTGGGACGCAGGTGATCATGGTTCACACCCAGCAACAAAACTACGAAAACGCCGCGCAGGAAGACCGTAGCGCGCACCGGGTCAAGATTTCGATACCCGCCACGCTGCGCGCCTCGGGCGCCAAGGGCTATCAGACCGCGGTCCGAGACCTGTCGTTGTCCGGCTTTTCCGCCACGTCGATGACGCGGCTGCATCCCGGCACTTATTGCTGGCTGACGCTGCCCGGCATGGAATCGCTCGCCGCCAAAGTGGTGTGGTGGGACAACGGCCTCGTCGGCGCCGCGTTCGAAACCCTGCTGAGCCCGATCGTGCTTGACGCGATCCTCGTGCGCTGGCGCGGAGACGGCTACTCCGCCTGAGGCACCGGATGGAACGGCGCGGGCTTGCAGGTTCCGCTGGCCTTGCGTTCAATCCGCCCCAAAGGGGAATCGAAAATCTGATAGTCCGTGATCCTGCCGGCCGCGCGATCGAACGCGATGTGCCGGACCTGCCCTGCCCGATCGAGGTCGGCCAGTTTCAGCGGATGCGAAGCGGGATCGGCAATCCGGTAGCTCTGGTTCGGCAGGCATTGCCCATAACTGTACGAGTCCAGAGCCAGGTCGGCGCTGAAATCCAGATGATAGGGCAAAGTCTTCGGCGCAGCGGTTCCCACCTTCACCGTTTCCGACCCACTGCAACTCTCGCCGAACTGTGCGGACGGGGCCGCGGGCGCCGCGCCCAGCAGCAAGACGGAAAGACCGGCAATGGCGACAGGCTTCATAGAGCGCCTCCTTCACCCGCATGGCGAGGCAGCGCTCCAGCCTATGAACGGCGATTGAATGTCCGGCCTCAAGGCGCCTTCACCAGCGTGACTTGCGCCACGTCGATCCCGCCGCCCAGAAAACCGCCCTCGCAATACATCAGGTAGAAGCGCCAGAGCTGCACGAAGCGCGCGTCAAAGCCCGGCGGCAGGCGTCCTTCTTCCACGGCCACATCGAAATTCTCCCGCCACTGGCGCAGCGTGCGCGCATAGTCGAGACCGAAACCGTGACGGTCCTGCCAGACCAGCCCGCGCTCTTCGGCAAGACGGCGGAACTCGCTCTCGTTGATCAGCATCCCACCGGGAAAAATGAAGGTCTGGATGAAATCGGCGCTGCGGGCATATCCTTCAAAGATCTCGTCCAGCATGGCGATGTACTGGATCGCCGCCCTGCCCCCGGGCTTCAGGTTGCGGGCCACACAGTCGAGGAAATCCGGCCAGAACTGCCGCCCCACCGCTTCCACCATCTCGACCGAGACCACCGCATCGTAAGCCCCCGCAACGTCGCGGTAGTCCTGCTTGCGGAAATCGACGCTGCCTTGCGTGATCGCCCAGCGCCGCCGCGCGAAATCGAGCTGCTCGTCGGACAGGCTGATGGCATCGACATGAACCTGCCCGTGCCCGGCCATGAAGGCGGCCAGCGTGCCCCAGCCGCAGCCGACCTCCAGCACGCGGCCCCCCGGCTTGAGATCCAGCCGCTCGACAATCGCCCCCACTTTGGCCGATTGCGCTGCATCGAGCTCGGTCACGAACTGGGTCAGGGCATTGGGCCCATCCCGGCCGACGGCGGAATAAAGCGCGCTGGAATAGATCATCGTCTCGCCCAGCCATTGCTCGTAGAAATCGTTGCCGAGATCGTAGTGGGCGTGGATGTTGCGCAAAGCACCGGAGCGTGTGTTGCGGTGGAGCCAGTGGACGAAGCGCGTCACCAGCCGCCAGGGGCCATGCGCACGGGCCACGTTGCCCAGCGTTGCCGCATTGTTCATGAACAATGCGAACAGCGGCACCGGATCGGGACTGTCCCACTCCCCGGCTTCCCAGGCCTGATACCAGCCGACCGACCCCGCCGTCGCCAACCGCAGCAAGGCCCGCCAGCTGCGGATTTCGACCAAGGCGCAGAAGCCCGGCGCGCGGCCGCCCAGCAGGCGGGCCGTCCCGTCCGGAAACGTCGCCTGGACAGATCCCCGCAGCAGTCCCCGATCGATCCGGTCGAGAATCCGGTCTATCCCGCCGGACCACAGGCGCGCCAACCATTGCGGACCGATACCAATGGCCCGCCCGCCGGTGATCAGATCCTCACCCCTGCCTGGCGCATGCGCATTCATGATCCTCAATATGCGCCCGATGAACGGCACGGGCAATGGCAAGGCCGGGCAAAATCCGGCTTCGCTCAGCCCTTTGCCTGCTCCCATGCGGCCAAGGCCCGCTCACGCGCCGCGCGGTGTTCGATCAGGCGGGCCGGATAGCCGCCGGGCCGGCAGAGCGGCCCCGGATCGTGGATTTCGCCATCGGGCAGTGCGGCCAGTTCAGGCACCCATTGGCGGATATAGCCTGCTGCATCGAACTTCTCCGATTGTGACAACGGCGCCATGATCCGCACGAACATGTTCGAATCGACACCCGATCCCGCCGTCCACTGCCAGTTCACGGCATTGGAGGCATAGTCGGCATCGGCCAGCGTATCCCAGAACCACTGCTCGCCCCGGCGCCAGTCGATCAGCAGGTGCTTTACCAGGAAGCTGGCCGCGATCATCCGCACGCGGTTGTGCATCCAGCCGGTGTGCCAGAGCTGGCGCATGCCGGCGTCGACGATGGGATAGCCGGTGCGCCCCTGCTGCCAGGCCCGCAGGTCCTCGTCGGCGGCCTGCCCCGTGCGCCAGGGAAACCCATCGAACGCCTCGCGCGCGGAACGAGCGCCGTAATCCGGAAACTGCAGGATCACGTTCTGCGCATAGTCGCGCCAGCCCACTTCGCCGAGGAACGTTCCCACCGAGCCGCCTGCGTTGCTAACAGAATGCCAGATCTGCGCGGGCGAAATCTCTCCGAAATGCAGGTGGGGCGAGAGAAACGAAGTGGCATTCCCGGACGGCAGGTCTCGCTCTTCCCGATAGCGCGATGCCTTTCCTGCAAAGGCGCGCAGACGCTTGCGCGCGCCCTCTTCGCCCGGCTCCCAGAAGTCACGCATGCCACCGGCCCAGTCGGGCTTTACGGGCAGCAGGTTCCAATCGGCCAGATCCTCGGAGCGCGGCCAGCGTTCCGGCCCGGGAATGACATCGGGGCATGGCTGCGGCGCAGGCGGCGGCATCCGCTCGCTGAGCGCGCGCCAGAACGGCGTGTAGATCTTGTAAGGCACGCCCGCACCCGTCGTCACCGATCCGGGCGGAGCAAGGTAATTGCCGTGATGCAGGCACAGTGTCACGCGCTGGGCCACGGCCTTTTCGGCATTGCGCCACCACGGTTCGTAATGATGCAGCGCGTGCACTTCGCTGGCGCCCGTTTCTTCCGCCAATGCTGGCAGCACGTGCTCGCACCGGCCCCGGCGCAGGATCAGCCGCGAACCTTTCCCGCGCAGCGCCGCATCGAGGCTGGCCAGCGAATGGTGCAGCCACCAGCGCGAGGCGCCACCCATCGCGCGGTGCCTTGGCGTCTCGTCATCGAGCACATAGACGGGAATGACAGGCCCCTTGCCTGCCGCTTCGGCTATGGCACGCTGGTCGGACAGGCGCAGGTCGCGCCGCAGCCACACGATGACAGGAGAATGCATGGATTCGAAACGCCTTATTCGGACGCGTGTTTCCTAGCCGATGGCTGCTCGTGCCGAAACCGTCATGCTCTCCCCGCGGAGCCGCCGCATCACGCTGGCCGCGGCAGTCCTCTGCTGGCTCGGCTTCGCCATGATCGCATGGGCCGTGGCCACCGGACACACCGCCGCATTCGACAAGGCCGGATTGCTGTTCTGGCGCGGCAGTGGCCTGCACGCCCCGGACGCGCCGCGCGGGCTCACCATGGTGCGCGATATCACCGCGCTGGGCGGCACCCTGTTGCGCAATGTCTTCGCGCTCGGTGCTGTCGCCGCCTTGCTGTTCCTGCGCATGAAGCGCGAGGCCGCGCTGTTTACGCTGACCGTAATCGGCGGCTGGATCGTCGACGGCAGGCTGAAAGCACTCTTCGCGCGCGCCCGGCCCGACCTCGTCTCCCACCTGACCCAGGCGGGCGGATACAGCTTTCCCAGCGGCCACAGTTTCAACGCGGCGCTGATCTATCTGGCCATGGCGCTGACTTTCGCGGCCCTCACCCCGCGACGGTCCTTGCGCCATACCCTGATAGCCAGTGCCGTCGTGGTGAGCATGGCGGTCGCGTGGAGCCGCGTGTGGCTCGGCGTGCACTGGCCCAGCGACGCCATCGCCGGATGGCTCGGCGGCGCGGGCTGGGCGCTGACGGCCCATGGCCTGCTACACCGGCCATCGCGCGCACCGGGCCGATGAGGCCCGGCGGCGCGGGGGGTCAGTCCATCAGGCCGTGGGTAGCCTGGGGCTCTACCGTCCAGGTCTGGCCCTTGGCCAGCAGCTTGCCGAGATCGGCAGTCTTGCCTTCGATCAGCTTCGCGCGTTCGGCCACCACTTCGCTCTCGAAGGTCGGGCGCGGATCGTCGTAAATCACGCCGAGCGCCATCGGGAACACGCCGAAGGGCATTTCCACCAGCATGTGCGCCAGGCCCCGGTTCTTCACATTGTGAACCGCCACGCCCGCTGCCTGCCAGTCAGGCGTTCCATCTTCCCTGGCAACGACATCGACGACCTTGAGCGTCAGCGTGTCCGTGCACAGCGCCAGGCCCTTGGTGCCCTTGGCGAAGAGCAGCGGCTCGCCGTCGCGGCACCAGACCTGCGTGTCGTCGGCAACCTTCTTCTGGGTGAAGTCGTCGAAGCGGTCCTTGTTGTAGACGATGCAGTTCTGGAAGATCTCCACGAACGCCGCGCCCTTGTGCTCGTAGGCCGCCTTGAGCACCTCGGGCAGGTCCTTCGAGATGTCGTAGCCGCGCGCCACGAAGCGCGCGCCCGCGCCCAGTGCGAAAGCGCAGGGCAGCGCCGGGCGGTCGACCGAACCGATCGGGCTGGTCGGCGAGTTCGTGCCCACGCGGCTCGTCGGCGAGTACTGGCCCTTGGTGAGGCCGTAGATCTCGTTGTTGAACAGCATGATCTGGCAGTCGAGGTTACGGCGCAGCACGTGCATCGTGTGGTTACCGCCGATCGACATGCCGTCACCGTCGCCCGTCACCAGCCAGACGTCGAGCTCGGGATTGGCAAGCTTGATGCCGGTCGCGAAGGCCGGCGCGCGGCCGTGGATGGTGTGGAAGCCGTAGCTCTCGACATAGTAGGGGAAGCGGCTGGAGCAGCCGATGCCCGAGACGAACACGGTGTTCTTCGGGTCCGCGTTCACCATCGGCAGCGTGCGCTGCACGGCTTTCAGGATCGCATAGTCGCCGCAGCCCGGGCACCAGCGCACTTCCTGGTCCGATTCCCAGTCCTTGAGCGTCGTCGTGATGGGGGTCATGTCGTTCATGGTATTCGGTCCCCTCAGGCCAGAGCTTCGTCGATCGCGGCTTCAAGCTCGGCGATCGTGAAAGGCTGGCCGCTGGTCTTGGTCAGCGGCTGGGCGTCGACCAGAAACTGGTCGCGCAGCACGGTCTTGAACTGGCCGGTGTTCATCTCGGGCACCAGCACCTTGTCGAATTGCCTGAGCAGATCGCCCAGGTTCTCCGGCAGCGGCCAGACGTGGCGGACATGGACATGGCTGACCGCAAGGCCCTTCTTGCGGGCGCGCCGCACGGCCTGATGGATCGGGCCGTACGTCGAGCCCCAGCCGACCACCGCCAGCTTGCCGCTCTCCTCGCCCAGGCACACCTCCTGCGCGGGGATCGCCCTGGCGACGCCGTCGATCTTGGCCTTGCGGGCATCGGTCTGGGCCTGGTGGACGGCCGGCGAATAGTCGAGATCGCCGGTGTCGATGCCCTTCTCGATGCCGCCGATGCGGTGCATCAGATCGGCAGTGCCGGGCTTGATCCACGGGCGCACGCCGCGCGCGTCGCGCTTGAAGGGCAGCACCTTGCCGTCCGGATTGTTGGTCTCTTCCAGGAAGGAGACCGGGAACGGCGTGTAGCTTTCCGGATCGGGCACTTTCCATGGCTCGGAGGCATTGCCGATGTAGCCGTCGGTCAGCAGCACGACCGGGGTCATGAACTGCACCGCGATGCGGCAGGCCTCGATCGCGCATTCGAAGGCGTCGGCGGGCGAGCAGGCGGCGATCACCGGCATCGGCGCATCGCCGTTGCGGCCATAGACCGCCTGATAGAGGTCCGACTGCTCGGTCTTGGTCGGCAGACCCGTCGACGGGCCGCCGCGCTGCGAGTTGACGATGACCAGCGGCAGCTCGGTCATCACTGCAAGGCCCATCGCCTCGCCCTTGAGCGCAATGCCCGGGCCCGAGGACGAAGTGACGCCCAGATGCCCGGCATAGCTGGCGCCGATCGCCGAACAGATCGCCGCGATCTCGTCTTCCGCCTGGAAGGTGGTGACGCCGAATTCCTTCATCTTCACCAGATTGTGAAGGATCGCCGAGGCCGGGGTGATCGGATAGCCACCAAAGAACATCGGCAGGTGCGCCAGCTGCGCGCCCGCGACAAGGCCGAGCGAAACCGCTTCCGCGCCGGTGATCGTGCGGTAGAGGCCGGGCTCGGCCGGAACCGGATCGATGTGCAGCTTCTTGAGCGGCCCGGCCAGCTCCGCCGTCTCGCCATAGGCGTGCCCGGCATTGAGCGCGGCGATATTGGCATCGGCGAGCATCGGGTTCTTCGCGAACTTGCCCTTGAGCCAGTCGATCAGCGGCTGGCGGTCACGGTCGAACATCCACAGCGCGAGGCCCAGCGTCCACATGTTCTTGCAGCGCAGCGCTTCCTTGTTGCCAAGCCCGAACGGCTTCACGGCTTCCAGTGTCAGCGCCGAGATGTCGAAAGCCAGCAGGTCCCACCTGGCAAGGCTCCCGTCTTCGAGCGGATTGCTCTCGTACTTCGCCTTTTCCAGGTTGCGCTTGTTGAACTCGCCGGTGTCCGCGATCACCAGCCCGCCGGGCTTGAGCGCGGGCACGTTCACTTTGAGCGCGGCCGGGTTCATCGCCACCAGCACATCGGGCGCATCGCCCGCGGTGGTGATCTCCTGCGAGCCGAAATTGATCTGGAACGCGGAGACCCCGAACAGCGTCCCCTGCGGCGCGCGGATCTCGGCCGGGAAGTCCGGGAAAGTCGCCAGGTCGTTGCCCGCCAGCGCCGTCGACAGCGTGAACTGCCCACCGGTCAGCTGCATCCCGTCACCCGAGTCCCCCGCAAAGCGGACAACAACGGCTTCAGGTGAGTCTTCCTCCAAAGACGCCCCGGGTTCACGTGCGGCGGTAATACTGGCCATTATAATCCTCTTCGGCAAAGTGCCGGAACTGCTGTGTTATCCCGCCCCTGAGCCTCCCCGCTCCGGGACGCAACCTAGAAAATCTCTCAGGCAAACAATCCTGACATTCCCGCCTTGAGAACCATAAAACAAGCTAGTCAAGAGCGCCGGCTTGGGTCATTCTCTGCAGCATGCGTTGTGCCTCAGCGATCGAAGCCTCCCCTTTCGCCCAGCGCATCTCCCATAAATCATGGAATTACCCTTCCCAATGAATGACTTTTCGACTCTGCCCTACCGTCCCTGCGTCGGCGTCATGCTGGTGAATCACGACGGGAAAGTTTTCGTCGGCAAGCGAATCGACACGCGCGAGGGCGACTGGTGGCAGATGCCGCAAGGCGGCGTGGACCAAGGCGAGGACCTCAAGGCCGCCGCCCACCGCGAGCTGTGGGAAGAGACCGGCGTCAGCGAGCAGCACGTCACGATCCTGGCGCGCACCAAGGAAGAACTGCTCTACGACCTGCCGGACGAACTGATGGGCAAGCTGTGGAAGGGCAAGTACCGCGGCCAGCGCCAGCACTGGTTCCTCGGGCGCTTCGAAGGCACCGATGCGGACGTCAATCTCAATGCGCACAGGCCGCCCGAGTTCCTCGACTGGAAATGGGTCGAGGCGGAAACGCTGCCCGAGTTGATCGTGCCGTTCAAGAAGCGCGTCTATCGCGCAGTGCTGGAAGAGTTCCGGGCGCTGATTTAGGGTAACGAGCGCAAGGCCTGAGCAAAACCGCTCACCCTGAGCTTGTCGAAGGGTGTTGAACCAGGCGTCACGCCAGCATCCTTCGACAAGCTCAGGATGAGCGGAGAGGAGATGCAAATGTCACGCTCCCGGTCCTAATCAGCCTCAACCAAGTCCTTGACGAGAGGCCAGGCGGTAAGGCCAAAACTGTTCACAGGCGCGCCGTCAGACCGGAAGCCGATCGCATGGTAGAAACGCAGCGCCGTTTGTGTACTTTCGAGCCGCATCCTGCTGACCCCAGATGCCCGCGCCAACCTTTCCAGTTCGGCCATCACAGCCTTGCTGTACCCATGCCATCGCGCGCGCGGCGCAACATAGTTCAGCGCCACGATCCCTTTCGGCACAAGACATCCCATAGCCGCTAAACCAGCTTCGTCCTCCACGACAATGAACTGGCTGGCAGGATTGCCCATCCACTCTGCAACCGTATCCGGCGTCTTGTCGGCCAGCCAGGCATTCAGCAACCCAGCGTCCCGCCGATGATCGTCGATACAAAGTTCCGTGATGGATTCGCGCAAAAGCGAAGCGATTTTACTGGCGTCCGATGTCGACGCTGAGCGCATACGAACCGAGCCGACAATCACTGCGGCCGGCCCGAATGCTCAGCGCGCCGGACCTCAGTTCTCGCTGACCACCGGCTTGGGCGTCACCGCCTCGGCCGTGACCACGCGCTGGGACGGGCCCTTGGCGATGGCGGCGGCGAGGGTTCTCGCTTCCGAGCAGTCCTTGCCGCACAGCGTCTGCAGGCGGGCGAGGTTGCGGTTGGCCTTTTCGGTCGCGCCCTTTTCCGCCAGCGCCACGCCTTCTCCGGCCAGGGCCTCGACATTGCGCGGGTCCGCCGTCAGTGCAACGCGGTAGTAGTGCAGCGCCTTGCCCTGCAGTCCTTCCTTGCGCGTGGCATCCGCCAGTGCGAGCAGCACGCTGACACTGCCCGGCGAGACCGTCAGCGCGGATTCATAGGCATCGACCGCCGCATTATAGTTGCCGCTCGCCAGCGCCGCGCGCCCTTCGCTCAGCAGTGTCACCGCGCGCGGATCGAGCGCTTCGGGCGCTTGCGAATAGGAAACGCTGGAAGAGACGGCGGCAAGCAGGGAAAGGGCAACAGCAACGGGCGTGTAACGCATCAGCAAGTCCTTGGCCGAGGGTTTCGTCCTCATCATGGGGACGGACGCTATCACACGCAACCGAAGCGCGCGACGAAAAACCCGTCCGTGCCGTCATGAAACGGGGAGAGCCGGATACCCTGCCCGCGCGCCGTGCCGGCCGGAAGCGCGGGCGGCAGGGCCTGCCAGCCGGGATGGCGCCGAAGGAAGCCCTCCGCCTGTGTGGCGCCTTCCTCGTCCAGCAGCGAGCAGGTGACGAAGACCAGCCTCCCGCCCGGACGGACCAGCCCCGCCGCCACGTCCAGCAGCCGCGCCTGCGTTTCGACGTAGCGCGCCAGTTGCTTTTCCGTCAGCCGCCAGCGCGCTTCGGGATTGCGGCGCCAGGTGCCGGTGCCCGAACAGGGCGCATCGACCAGCACGGCATCGGCCTTCGCGGCAAAGCGCTCCAGCGCCTGCGCCTCGCGGGCGGGATCGAGCAGCACCGTCTCGACCATGGTGGCCCCGGCGCGTTCAGCGCGCGGAGCCAGGCGCGAGAGGCGGGTGCGGTCGACATCGCAGGCGATCAGCGTGCCCTGGTTCTCCATCGCGGCGGCCAGTGCGAGCGTCTTGCCCCCTGCCCCGGCGCACAAGTCGATCACCAGTTCACCCGGCCGCGCGGCCACCGCTTCGCAAGTGAGCTGCGAGCCGGTGTCCTGCACTTCGATAGCACCGGAGGTATAAGCGGGCGTCTGCTCGATCCGGGTTTCGGGCGGGTAGCGCCAGCCCTGGGCCGCGACGGTCCGCTCCGCCCCTTCGGGCAGGGTGAGGCGCCCGGCCCTGAGCGTGTTGACGCGAATATCGAGCGGAGCTCGATCGAGCAGCGCGGCGGCTTCGGTTTCCGCAACGCCGCTCGCGGCCAGCCGGTCCATCAGCCATTGGGGTGCGACGCCGCCTGCCGCCATGGCCTCGCCGGGAGTAATCGGTGCAGGTGCGTGGCGCGATCCGTTGAACAGCGCGGCGAGTTGTTCGTCCTCAGCCGCCACCCGCAGCATCGCCGCGCGGCCGCTGTCCGGCACTTCGCCGCAGGCGCGGATCGCACGGTAAGCCAGTTCGCGCACCGCGCGCCGGTCTCCGCTGCCGGCGAAGCGGCGCGGGCGGAACCAGTCGGCGATCAGGCGGTCGGCAGGCGCGCCATTGGTGCGTGCGGCCTCGATCACGAGGTCGAGGACCTCGATCGCGGCTTGAACGCGCGCGGCGGGGGTCATCGGGCCAGTCCTCCCCGGCACGGGGAGGGGGACCGCCGCAGGCGGTGGAGGGGATTCGCCCCACAGCGCCGTGCCAGACCGAGAGTCTCCTCCACCATGCTGCGCATGGTCCCCCTCCCCGTGCCGGGGAGGACAAGACCTCTCATGGCCTTACCGCGTCGGATAGTTCGGCGCCTCGCGGGTGATGGTCACGTCGTGGACGTGGCTCTCGCGCAGGCCCGCACCAGTGATGCGGATGAACTTCGAATTCTTGCGCAGATCCTCGATCGTCGGCGAGCCGGTGTAGCCCATGGCCGCCTTGATGCCGCCGACGAGCTGGTGGATCACGTCCTTGGCCGGGCCCTTGTAGGCTACCTGGCCCTCGATACCCTCAGGCACCAGCTTCATCTGGTCCTTGATGTCGCCCTGAAAGTAACGGTCCGCCGAACCCCGGCCCATCGCGCCGACCGAGCCCATGCCGCGGTACGACTTGTAGGCACGGCCCTGATAGAGGAACGTCTCGCCAGGCGCTTCCTCGGTGCCGGCCAGCATCGAGCCGATCATGACCGACGAGGCACCGGCCGCCAGCGCCTTGGCGGCATCGCCCGACGTGCGCAGACCGCCGTCCGCGATCACCGGGACGCCCGACTTGTCGGCCTCTTCGGCGGCTTCCATTACGGCGGTAAGCTGCGGCACGCCGACGCCCGCGACAATACGGGTGGTGCAGATCGAGCCGGGGCCGATACCCACTTTCAGGCAGTCCGCACCGGCATCGATCAGCGCGCGCGCGGCTTCGGCCGTGGCGATGTTGCCGGCAATGACCTGCGCCGAGTTGGAAAGCTTCTTCACCCGCTCGACCGCGAGCGCCACGTCCTTGTTGTGGCCATGCGCGGTATCGATCACCACCACGTCGCATTCGGCGGCCAGAAGCGCCTCGGTGCGCTCGAAGCCCTTGTCACCCACGGTGGTCGCAGCGGCGACGCGCAGGCGCCCGGCGGCGTCCTTGGTGGCATCGGGATAAGTGACGGCCTTCTCGATGTCCTTCACCGTGATGAGACCGACGCAGTGGAAAGCTTTGTCCACCACCAGCAGCTTTTCGATGCGGCGCTGGTGCAGCAGGCGGCGCGCTTCTTCCTGCGTGACGCCGAGACCGACGGTCGCAAGGTTCTCCTGCGTCATCAGCTCATGCACCGGCTGCGCGGGGTTGTCGGCAAAGCGCACGTCGCGGTTGGTGAGAATGCCAACCAGCTTGCCCGAAGCCTCAACCACCGGAATGCCGCTGATCTTGTTGACCTGCATCAGCTCCTGCGCCTCGCCCAGCGTGGCGGTGGGCGCGATGGTGATGGGATTGACCACCATGCCGCTTTCGAAGCGCTTCACCGCGCGCACCGCGGCGCACTGTTCCTTGAGCGTGAGATTGCGGTGCAGCACGCCGATGCCACCCATCTGCGCCATGGCAATCGCCATGTCCGCTTCGGTCACGGTATCCATCGCCGAGGAAATGACCGGAATGTTGAGGCAGATCTCGCGAGTCAGGCGCGTGCGCGTATCGGCCTGGGTTGGCACGATATCGGACTTGGCCGGACGCAGCAAAACGTCGTCGAAAGTGAGTCCGATCTGGATATCCATATGTGCCACCAATGCCTTTGCGGGGGAGAATCGTGGCGGCCCATGTAATCAAGCAGAGGGGATTGGGCTAGGGGGGAGTTTCCTTAGGCCACAACCAAACTTTGGCCCGGTGCGGCAGCGCCTGTCACTGGCCTGCTTTGAAAGGCACTTTCTTCGGATCGGCAAACCAGCGCCCCAGCGCCGTCAGCATCTTCACATCCTCCACCTCCCCGCCGAGTTGCAGCGGGTGCGAAAGATGCACGAGATCGTCGCTCGGGCGGTGATAGTCCCCCTCAAAGAAATCGCGCATCAGGCCGATCTTGCCGTAGGCCGTCGTCACCATGACGGCGGGAATATCGTGCTGCAACAGGGCCCAGCCGTCCTGCCGCCGCACATATTCGTTGGCCTCATCGTTTTCGAGCAGCTTGAAATGCTCGGCCTTGGCGACTTTCGCGATATCGGCATCGAGCCCGGTCATCCCCCGCCCAACAATGGCGAAAGGCGTGCCGGCCGGCGCGATCGCATCGGAATCGATATTGAACGCGGCCACGATATGGTCGAGCGGCAGCGGCGGGTTCTCGGCAAAGGCATGGGCGCCCAGCAGGCCCAGCTCCTCAGCCGTGGTCGAAAGGAAATAGACGTCGCGGTCCATCTGCGGCCCCTTGGCGAGACGGCGCGCGACTTCGGTCAGCGCCGCGACACCGCTGGCATTGTCGATCGCCCCGTTACAGATGCGGTCCTCTGCTGTCGGCTCGCCGCATTCGCCGAAGTGGTCCCAATGGGCCAGGAACAGCACGGCCCCGGCTTCGGGATGCCTGCCGGGAATCTTACCGATCAGGTTGTGGGTGTGGATCGTCGTTTCGCGGGTCGTTGCTTCCAGCGAAGCGCTCACGTCGAGCGTGATCGGCGCGAAGCCCGGCTCTGCTGCTGCTTTTTCCAGAGCATCGAGCGTATGCGCCGTGCCTTTGAGCAGCGCTGCCATGGAATCGCGGCTGATGAACGCTTCCAGATCGCCGCCAAGAGAGTCATCGGCGAGGGCATAGCCGGAGCGCTGCCGCCGGGCGGCGACTTCCTCCATGTTACGGTCGCCGTCGAGCACGGTCAGCACGGCCGAAGCGCCCATCGCCAGCAGCGCGTTCTGCCGCTTGCTGTCGGGCGTATCCCCATCGAGCAGGACGGCGATCCGCCCGGCCAGCTCGTTGCGGGTAAACTCCTCCCCTTCGGCGCGGCCAACGAACAGCAGCGGCGCGTTGCGGACAAGGCTGCGCTTGCCCGACGTCAGCACCAGCACGTCCTGCGGCGTGATCGGCGTGCGATACCCTTTGCGCAGGAACCGCGCGGACGAAGCCGCCGGTTCGCGCGCGACCAGCGTAACCGGCGCGAACCATTCGTTGCCGGGGTCGTTGGTGCCCGAGACCAGCCCGATATTGTACCATTCCCGGCCAAGGTAGCGCAGAGTCTTGGCCTCGCCATCAGTGCCCGGCTCGCGGCCATCGAAATCGTCGCTGGCGAGAACTTCGATGTGCGCCCGCAGCCGCGCTTCAAGATCGCGGTCAGCGCGGCTGGGTCTGGCCGGAGATGGCCCTGATACGGCAATCAGGGCTACGCCGAGCGACGCCAGCGCCACTTTCCTTGCCATGCCTGCCAATGAACCCGGACCCATCACGATCAGTCTATACGCCGATTCTCCTTCCCGGGTGAAAAATTTGCGGGAAGGCCCCGGTCTTTCGTCATTTTTCCGAAATCGGCGTCCGGACATGGCAGACCGGCAACACCATGAGCGCTGCGGCTGCACGGCGAGGTCACGCAACGGGACATGCGATAGGGATTGATCCCGGGTCCGCCGCGCGGCTACCCATTCATCCGGAGGCGCGCCGGGCGCCGGTAACGAAGGACGCGCGCCCATGCGATTGAAGAGGTTCAACCCCGCCAACATCCGCGTCGGCCGGGCTGACGGCGGCGGGAGCCGCATACCCGGCGGCGGCGGCACGGTGGGATGCGGCACGCTGGTGATCGTACTGATCGGCGCCTTGGTGTTCGGCGTCGATCCCGGCCAGATGCTGGGCACGCTCGAAAACGTGCAGCAGCAACAAAGCCCGAGCGCGGCGCCGCAGGCCACCTCCACCGACGCCACCGCCCTGTGCACCGAAAATGCCTATTCGCTCGAAGCCTGCAACGCACTGGATTCGCTCAACAGCACCTGGGAGCCGCTGTTCCGGCAGGCCAGCATCTCGTTCGAGCAGCCAGTGCTGCGCTTCTACAACGGCACCGGCCAGTCCGGCTGCGGCGCGGCCCAGAGCGCGATGGGACCGTTCTACTGCCCCGCCGACCAGGGCATCTACATCGACACCAGCTTCTACGATCAGCTCGACAAGCAACTCGGCGCCAAGGGGGACTTCGCGCGCTACTACGTCGTCGCGCACGAATACGGGCACCACATCCAGCACCTGCTCGGCCTCGACAGCCAGGTGCGCAGCGCCCAGCAGAAAAGCCCTTCGCAGGCCAATGCCCTGCAAGTGCGGATGGAATTGCAGGCGGACTGCTATGCCGGGGTCTGGGCAGGCAAGAACCGGAACCTGATCGATCCGGGCGACATGGAGGAAGGCCTCACGGCCGCCAGCGCCATCGGCGACGATACGCTGATGAAGAACGCCGGCCGGCGCGTGACGCCGGAAAGCTTCACCCACGGCACCAGCGCCCAGCGCATGAAATGGCTCAAGACCGGCATCGATACCGGGAACGAGGACGCCTGTGACACGTTCAGTGATATGAGCTAGGGCCTCAGCCCAAGCTCCGTTCTGCCGGGCAAACAGGAGACAGAGATCATGCCCCGTTCCTGGATATCCGCCGCGATCGTCCTGTCGCTGGCGGCGTCGATGGCGGCAGGCCCCGCGCTCGCCAGCCAGCAGGACAAGCCGATCACCGACAAGGACCCGTCCAACGCGATGGACGTTGCCAAGACTCCGGTGGATGATCTCAATGTCGGGCGCGATGGCGAAATTCCGCCGCTGCTCACCGCCGCCGTCGCCGATCCCTATACGCTCGCGGGGCTGGGCAAGTGCCGCCAGCTTTCCTCCGCGATCACCGACCTGGACGCCGTGCTCGGTCCCGACATCGACCTGCCGCAGGAAGAACGCGACCGCATCAGCGGCGGCCGGGTGGCCAAATGGGTGGTGGCCTCGTTCATCCCCTTCCGCGGATTGATCCGGGAAATCTCGGGCGCCAACGATCAGGACCGCAAGGTCAGCGCCGCGATCCAGGCGGGCGTGGCGCGGCGCGGGTTCCTGAAAGGCGTAGGCGCGGCCCGTGGCTGCAAGTATCCCGCGCGCCCTGCACCGCAGGCCGTCGTCCAGGCCCACCTCGAACAGCTCACCGCGGAAGAGCGCAAAGACGGCAAGCCGGCACGCGACAAGGCCGCCAAGAAGGCCAAGGCAAAAAGTGGCTCCGGCGTCACGTACACTTCCGAACCGGTGGTGCAGCCGGTTCCGTAAGAGCTGCCACCGGGACGAACGCACAGTGTTCGCCCCGCGACGGCGAAGCGTGTCACATCTGCCGGATCAACCGGCCGGCGCCTCGCCTCCCTCATTCCCATGCCGGCCTACGCTGACCCAGTCGACATGGCGCGTCGCGTACATGACCCCGGCCAGCGCCACGAACAGCAGCACCGCACCGATCATCAGCGACCACGCTTCCAGATTGAGCAGCACGAACAGCAGCGCATAGAGCCCCACCAGCAAGGCGCCGATGAAGCGCGCCCGTTTCCAGCTCTTGAGTACGGCGGCGCTATAGGCGGTCAGCAGGCCAATCACGGCCGCGCTGGCGACGAGATAGGCCGCGGTAAAGCCGATCACTTCGGCAAAGGCGAGCAGGAGCACGAAGAACAGCACCAGCCCCGCGCCCGTCAGCAGATATTCCACCGACGCCACCCGCGCCCCGCCGACAATATCGAACAGGAAGAAAGCGAGGAAGGTAAAGCCGATGAACAGGAAGCCGTATTTCACCGAGCGATTGACCTTGGAATAGAGGTCCACCGTCTCGATCAGGCTGACACTGACGGCGCGGCTGGCATTGCCCGACAATTCGACCGGATCGTAATCGTAAGTGCCGGGATTTCGCGGGGCGCCATAGTCCTCCATCGACACCGGCGGCTGTCCCAGTGCCAGCTTGTCGACCGTGTAGCTGGCCTTGAAACCCTTTTCGGAAATCTGCGGCTTTTCGGGCAGGAACGAACCCTCGAAGCTGGGGCTGGGCCAGGCGGAGGACACGGTCCACGACGTCGATCCGCCACGCGGGACCAGACTGATCGTGCGGCTGCCGCGCAAGCCGAAGGCATAGTCGACGACGATCCGGCCAGCGCCGTCCCAGTCGACGAAAGCGAAGAACCCCTGCCCGCCGGACGCCGCCGGCCCATTGCCGGGCTGGACTTCGAGCGGCTTGCCATCCACGGAAATCGTCCCGCCGGTGGTCAGCCCGCGCGCATCCGACGCGCCAATCCGCAGTTCCGCACGATCCCACAGGATCTTGTCACGCGTGACGCCGAACCGGTCGAGATCGGATGGTAGCGCGAACGTCGCCTTGCCTTGCGTCTTTGCCGTGAACAGCACCGACCGGTAGATCGACTTGCGCCGTTCCTCCGGCTCGATCCGGGTCGAAACCCGGTTGGTCAGGGGCGAAATGTAGAGAGGCTTTTCCACCTCGACGACGCGGCTGACCTGCCTGCCATCGACAGTCTCGTTCTGGGTCTGCGTGGTCCGGTAGGGAACGACCATGACCGGGCCCGACAGCACTTGCGGCCCGCCCCACCCCGCATTGATCGAAGCCTGCGCGGTTTCCGACTGATCCTGCCGGTCATAGACGAGGGCATAGACCAGCATCAGCGGCACGATCAGCACGAGGCTGACCAGTCCCACGAACAGCAGCTTCATGCCCGGCGAACGTTCGCGGTGCAGTGCCCTGCCCTTCGGGCCAGCCTCTTTCCTGGTGCTCTCTCCAGAGTTCGTCATCACGTGCCTCTCTCCCTCCGGCACCATGATGCCCGGATCGCGGGGCATCCGCTACCCCGCCTTTCCTGCCACTGAACGGCCCGCCGAAGTTCGGAAAAACGAAAGCACCGGCGCGATGAAACGCATCCGGTGCTTCCTGTGGTCCCGATCGGGCGAAATCAGTGCTCCTCATGCATCTCCTTGAAGGCATCGGCAATTTCGCGATCCAGATCGGCGAGAATGTTCGCGCGGGTCTGGGCATCGAGGGCGCGATTGGAAACGATGGCCTGACGGGCTGATTTCAGCGCGGTGACGGTTGCCGTCATCGCCACTTTGGGCACGCCCGTGCAGATCACGGCCGACGTGCTGCTGCCATCCTTCCCCGAGCGGGTTTCGCGGCGGTGGCTGTCGGCGGGGCAATCCTCGTCGAGGATCATTTCCTGCGTGATCCGCTGCTGGCCGCGCTCGTCCTTGCGCGTGATGCGGATGACTTTCTTGCCATCGCGCGTCACCGATTCCTCGACCTGCGGCGCGCGGGCGGCGGCTTCGGTCGCCATACGCTCGGCCTCCGCGGCGCGGCGTTCGACTTCGGCAGCCGGGCGCTCCATCGCCTGCTCACGGGCCTTGCTGATCCAGACCTTGCGCTCGACGGAGGGCGCTGCCGGGGGAGCAGGTGGTGCCGGAGGAGCCGGAGGCATCGGGGCCGCAGCATCGCCCGCATCCCATTTCGGCGGCGCGGGCGGTTCCGGCGCGGCGGGCGGCTCCGGAACCTCGGCTACAGCCAGATGCTCTGGCACCGTGGGCACCGCAGGGACCGCCGGAACGGCCGGTACAGCGGGAACGGCCGCGAGGCCCGTGGTTTCCGCATCCTCCATCGCGGCGTAGCTGACCGTGGCCGTGGCCGGCACCGTGACGACCGCGACGGCGAACAGGCTGCGGCCAAGCACCCGGCGGGCCGGACTGATATCCTTGTGCGCCAGCGCCTTGAGGCGGTGGATGATCGGCTTGTCGCCGGTGAGCGGCCCCGCCATCGGCGCGGCCAGCGCAAGCCGGGTTCCCGCAGCATAGGACGCGATCAGGCGGCCGTAACGCGCCCGGACGTTGCGGTCGCGCCCCGCCATGACGCGGGCATCGCAAGCCGCTTCCTGATCGCCGCGCAGCGCGCGCCATGCCGCCCATGCCAGCGGATTGAACCAGTGCAGAGCAAAGAGCGGCTGCATCGCGATGATCGCCAGGAGGTCGTTCCCGGCATGATGTTCCAATTCATGCGCAATGGCGAAGTCGGAGCTTTCGGAGTCGGTTTCCGCAAGGAACCCCGATGGCAGTGCCACCACCTTGTCGAACACACCGAAAGCGAGCGGCGCGGCCGCAGCCGGGCTTTCCACGATGCGCACGCCCCCGGCCGTAGCGACCTGACGCGCCTCGGCCAGAAGCTCCCGGCGCATGGTGAAATAGTTCCAGCACCGCCATGCCAGGAAGGCCGCAGCGCCCGCCAGCCAGAGCCCAAGGAGCAGTTCCGTCCCCGGGACCTGCGCAAGCAGGCCGGGACCGGCCATTTCCAGCGGCGCGCTTGTTGCCGCCGCCGGAAGTACCGGGAGTGCCGGAGCAGCCTGCGTGACGGGCTCGACAGTGGCCGCGCCTGCCACGACCGGCTCGATCGCGACCTTGGGCAGCAGCATGAACCCGCGCGGCAGGGCCAGCGGCGGCAGGACCAGCCGGATCATCGGCAAGGCCCAGAGCGCATAGGCCGCATTGGGCCCGAACCAGCGGCCCACCGGCCTGCGGACAAACAGCACCAGCGCCATGAGCGCCCCGGTCATCACGAGCGTATCGGTCAGCCATTCGATCATGACTTCAGCTCCTTCAGCAGGGCTTCGATTTCGGCGATGTCATCGGGGGTCAGCGCCTCGGACTTGGCGAGATGCGCAAAGAGCGGCGCCGCACGCCCGCCGAACAGGCGGTCGACCAGACGGCGGCTTTCGGTGCCGACATAGTCCGACCGCGCAATGCGTGGCGAATAGAGGAAGCGCTTGCCGTCCGGCTCTGTGGCCACCGCCTGTTTGGCGACGAGACGCGAGAGCAGCGTCTTGACCGTATTGAGGCTCCACCCGCGCTCACCGCAGACCGTCTCGCAGACTTCCTGCGCCGTCAGCGGGCTGCGCTGCCACAGGGCCTCCATGACGGCCTGCTCGGCCTCGGAAATACGCTCAGGCTGATCGGGCTTTGCCGCCACTCATCCCTCCATCGTTTACACACGTAATCGACTACGTCTGTAAACATGAACGATGGATGAATGATCGAGGCAGCTTGGTGGCAGTACCAAAATCTGGTACTCTCCCAATCATGGCAGCGAAGAACACCTCAATCGCTCTGGGCGACCACTTCGCGGACTACGCCCGCCGCCAAGTCGAATCCGGCGAATACGCTTCGACCAGCGAGGTCGTGCGCGATGCGCTGCGGCTGCATGAGGAGCGCGCGGTGTTCAAATCGAAGCTGCTTGAAGCGATCGACGAAGGGCTTGCCAGCCCGATCGATGACACCTTCGACATTGACGCCTGGTTCAACGAGGAATTCGGTCCGGCGTGCGAAGACTGATCTTTCGCACCGCCGCGTCGAAGGACCTGCGCCAGATTTCCAGATACACGAAGGCGGCGTGGGGCACGGATCAGGCCCGAAAATATGCCGCCCAATTGCGCGAACGGATCAAGGCCCTGCGCGAATTCCCGCTCCGCCATCCTCAGGTTGAAGCCCGCCCCGGGCTGCACAGAATGCGCTGCGGGCAGCACATGGTGATTTATTGCGTCTCTGGCGACGCCATCGAGATCGTCCGGATTCTGCACATCGCGTCGGATTTCGATGCGTGGCTTATGTGAGGACGATCGCTTTTATCGACCGCGTGGAAAAAACTGCCCCACTTTCAATGGGACATTGTGCGACCGAATTTCGAGTGCAAATATGTACGCAGTTGCAGATCTTACGCGTTATTTACAAGCGTATAGGGCAACGTAACAGGAACGGAAAAGCTGACGCGCGACTCTCCAACCGTCCGATTTTCCGAATTTTTGGAAAGCGAGGCTTCGAGAACCTTTATGTTCAGGCCACCTTCCTTGGCACCTGACGTGCTGCTTTCGACCGTCACCGCAACATTAAAGTCAATGCTAGTCCGTTCACGTTGACCTTGCAGATCTTCCACTGACGCAGGAAGAGGATTTATAATCCCACCTAGCTGCCCCACGTCATGGGACTTTATCGCCGACGATACTCCAGACATGATCTGGCGTATAGTTTCAGCGATAAAGTCCTGAAGATCCATCAATACACGCGCGCCTTCGGCTTGATGTACTCGACATCGTCGGTCAGCGTGTATTCGTGCACCGGACGGTAGTCGAGGCGAACCTCGCCACCCTTGCCGCCCCAGCCGTTGAACCAGGCGGCGGTGTGCTTCATCCAGTTCGCGTCGTCGCGGTTGGGGAAGTCCTCGTGCGCATGGGCGCCGCGGCTTTCCTTGCGCGCGTGGGCGCCGTGCAGCGTGACGGTGGCGGCACCGATCAGGTTGTCCAGCTCCATCGTCTCGACGAGGTCGGAGTTCCAGATCAGACCGTGGTCCGAAACCTTGATGTCCTGCATCTTCTTGTAGGTTTCGGCCATGGCGACCTTGCCTTCGGCCATGACTTCGTCGGTGCGGAACACGGCAGCGTGGGCCGACATGGTCTGCTGCATCTCGGTGCGGATCTGCGCGGTCGGCGTGCTGCCGTCGGCGTGACGGAAGTGATCGAGGCGAGTCAGCGCGAGGTCGGCCGAGTCCTTCGGCAGTTCGGGCTGCTTGGCCATCGGCGTCAGCAGTTCCTTGAGGCGGTGGCCGGTCGCGCGACCGAACACGACAAGGTCGGTCAGCGAGTTGGAGCCGAGGCGGTTCGCGCCATGGACCGACACGCAGGCCGCCTCGCCCACCGCGAACAGGCCCGGAACGACCGTTTCGGGGTTGCCATCGGCACCGATGGTCATGACTTCGCCGTGGTAGTTCGTCGGAATGCCGCCCATGTTGTAGTGGACGGTCGGAACCACCGGCAGCGGCTGACGGGTGAGGTCGACGCCGGCGAAGATCTTGCCCGATTCGGTGATGCCCGGCAGGCGCTGCGCCAGCACCTTGGGATCGATGTGATCGAGGTGCAGGTAGATGTGGTCCTTGTTCGGGCCCACGCCGCGGCCTTCGCGGATTTCGAGCGCCATCGAACGCGAGACGACGTCACGCGAGGCAAGGTCCTTGGCCGAAGGAGCATAGCGTTCCATGAAACGCTCGCCCTCGGAGTTGGTGAGATAACCACCCTCGCCGCGCGCGCCCTCGGTGATGAGCACGCCCGCACCGTAGATGCCGGTGGGGTGGAACTGCACGAATTCCATGTCCTGCAGCGGCAGGCCGGCACGCAGGACCATGCCCGCGCCGTCGCCGGTGCAAGTGTGCGCGGACGTCGCGGTGAAGTAGCTGCGGCCGTAACCGCCGGTCGCCAGCACGACGGCCTGCGAACGGAAGCGGTGGATCGAGCCGTCATCGAGGCACAGCGCGATCACACCAACGCACTTGCCGCCGTCCATGATGAGGTCGATGGCGAAGTATTCGATGAAGAAGTCCGCATCGTACTTCAGCGACTGCTGGTACAGCGTGTGCAGCATGGCGTGGCCGGTACGGTCGGCCGCGGCACAAGTGCGCTGCACCGGCGGACCATCGCCCATGTTCTGCATGTGGCCGCCGAACGGACGCTGGTAGATCGTCCCGTCCTCGTTGCGGCTGAAGGGCATGCCCGCGTGCTCAAGCTCAAGGATCGCGTCGGGCGCTTCGCGCACCATGTATTCGATGGCGTCCTGGTCGCCCAGCCAGTCCGACCCCTTGACGGTGTCGTACATGTGCCAGGTCCAGTGGTCCGGCGTGTTGTTCTGCAGCGAGGCAGCGATACCGCCCTGCGCCGCGACAGTGTGCGAGCGGGTGGGGAACACCTTGGTGATGCACGCGGTCTTCAGGCCGGCTTCAGCCGAGCCCATCGTGGCGCGCAGGCCCGAACCGCCGGCGCCGACGACGACGGTGTCATAAGTGTGGTCGATGATCTTGTAAGCAGGGGCGGACATCAATGGGCTCCCAGCGCGAGGCGGACGACGCAGAAGACGCCGAAAGCGGCGCCAGCGAATGCGGCGAAGTTGAGGGCGACGAGGCAGGCGAACTTGCTGCCGTCTTCATGAACGTAGTCCTCGACCACGACCTGCATACCAAGGCGTGCGTGCCAGAAGGTCGAGACGACGAGCAGGATCATGGCGACCGCCGGGACCGGCTTCGAAAGCCATTCCGCCACAGTGGCGTAGCTGTAGTCCTGCAGCAGCACGAGCGAGACCGCCAGCCACAGCAGCAGGAAGAGGTTGCCGATGGCGGTGAAGCGCTGCACCAGCCAGTGGTGCGAGCCGCTCTTGGCCGAGCCGAGACCGCGAACGCGGCCGATGGAAGTTCCGTTACCCATTGTGCCTGTCCCTCAGCGAAGCAGCAGGAGCGCCCAGAAGGCGGCGGTGAAGACAACACCCAGGACCGGCGAGAGAATCGACCAGGTCCGGTTGGTCTTGAGCTCGAAGCCGGCGCCGACATCGAGGAAGAAGTGGCGAATGCCGCTCATCATGTGCGTGATGACGGACCAGGAGACGCCGACCATGACAATGTAGCCGACCGGGGTCGTCATCGCCCACGAGAAGGTCTCGTAGGCCTTGGGGCCGCTGGCCAGCGCACCCAGGAACCACAGCAGCATGCCAAGCCCGGCCACGGCAGCGCCGTTGCCGGTGACACGGTGCATGATCGAAACGAACATGTGCGGGCCCCAACGCCAGATCTGGAGGTGGGGCGATAGCGGTCGGTTTCTGGTGCCGGCGTTGGCCATGGCTTAACGAATCCCCTTGCCTGCGGCAGCGCAGCACGCTGCCCTCTTGGAAGTCCCCTTAGCCAAATCGCGGGCTGGTGCAAGTTCTGCAACGCAAGATCGTTTGCAGTTCTGGCTTATCTCGCAGGTGCAGCTTAAAGCACCGGCATGACTCTCCCGCTCCAGACCGCCCTGTCCGCCGCTCTACTGGCCGCCATTTCGGCCCCGATCCCGGCCGCAGCCGAGGCCGCTCCGACGCCGCACACGATGGAAGCGCTGGCCAAGGCCTGCAGCGGCCATGACGGCTGGACCGATCCGGCCCCGCCCGCGCATGTTTTCGGCAATACCTGGTATGTCGGCACATGCGGTATCTCGGCAGTGCTGATCACCGGCGAGAAAGGCCACGTGCTGATCGATGGCGGCATGGCCGAGGCTGCACCGCTCGTCCTCGCCAACATCGCCGCGCTGGGTTTCAAGGCCAGGGACGTGCGCTGGATTCTCGTCAGCCACGAACATTTCGATCACGCAGGCGCGCTCGCCGAACTGCAGCGCGCGACCGGCGCCAAAGTGGCGGCCGTGAAACCGGCGGCCGCCGTGCTGGAAACCGGCGAGCCGGCTTCGGACGATCCGCAATACGGCGATCTCAAGGGAATCGCCCCGGCCAAGGTGGACCGCATCCTGACCGACGGGGACAGCATCGTAGTGGGGGCCATCGCGGCGACGGCCCATGTGACCCCGGCCCACTCCCCGGGATCGACAAGCTGGACTTGGCAAACGTGCGACAAGGCATTCGCCTGCCGCATGATCGCCTATGCCGACAGCGCCACGGCAATATCGGCAGGCGGCTATCGCTTTACCGATCATCCCGGCCGCGTCGCGCAAGTCCGTGAGGGGCTGACGCGAATCGCCGCCCTGCCCTGCGATATCCTGCTCACGCCGCATCCTTCGGCCAGCGCGATGATGGAGCGGTTCGCCGGCAAGGCACCGCTCATCGATGCCTCGGCCTGCCGCACTTATGCGCAGGCGGCGCAGCAGCGCTTCGACGGCCGCCTTGCCAGCGAATCGAAAGACTGACCGCCATGAGCTGGAAAATGATCGCTTTCGCGCCCCGCTCCGTGATCGAGGCCGCGCTGGTCGCGCACGAGGACGCGCTGGACTGGGACCCGGACATCGTCCTGTCCGGCAGCGAAGTGGCCGAGGACCGGCCCGACGACTGGCAGTTGGAAGCCTGGCTTTCCCACAAACCCAAAGCCGCGGACAAGGCCGCGCTCGCCGCGCTGTTCGCTGGAGAAGTGCCAGCCTTCGCGGTAGAGAAGCTGCCCGATACCGACTGGCTCGTCGCCAGCCAGCAGGACCTCCAGCCGATCCGGGCCGGACGGTTCCACGTCCATACGCCCGACCATCCCGCCATCAGCGAACCGGGCCTGTTCGACTTCACCATTCCCGCCAGCCAGGCCTTCGGCACCGGCCAGCACGCGACGACCGCCGGATGCCTCGCGATGCTGACGCACATGAAGGCGCAAGGCGTGGTCGTGCGCAATTGCGCCGACATCGGCACCGGCACCGGGCTGCTGGCCTTCGCGGCGCTGTCGCTGTGGCCGCACGCACTGGCGACCGCGAGCGACATCGACGCCGTCTGCGTGGATGTGGTGGACGCCAATGCCCGGACCAACGGCGTACCCATGGGGCCGGGCGCAGGCGAGCTGGTGATGACAGTGGCGGACGGCATGGGCCATCCCCTGCTGGCCGCGCGCGGGCCTTACGACCTCATCATGGCCAATATCCTGGCCGGACCGCTGGTGTCGCTGGCGCCCGATTTCGGCGGTGCGCTGGTGCCCGGCGGGCACTTGCTGCTGGCCGGACTGCTGGAAACCCAGGAAGCCGCCGTCAGGGCCGCCTGCCGCAAGGCCGGGCTGCGACTCGCAGCGCGACTCGTCAACGGCGACTGGTCGATTCTCTGGCTGCGCAAACGCCGGCGGTAAGTCCGCTGCCCGTCAGGCCAGGTAGAGGTCCAGCCCCAGCACGGAACGGCAATGACGAGCCAGCGCATCCTGGCTCTTGTGGTTCAGCGGCCGGTCGAAGGCGAATCCGATCCGGTCCTGCACGACCCACCGCACCGTGCCGATCACCGGTTCCAAGCCTTCAAGATTGAAGCGGAAACGCTGTCCGGGCGTGATGCTTTCCTCCCTGACAACGAACTGGCAGCCCTCGGCAAAGACGTGCTTTGCCAATGCCTTGCAGGCAGAGTGCTTGTGCCCAGCCGAAATCATGTCCCTGTCCGATGATCTCCACAACACCCGAAGTGCTCATCCGGAAAAGTAATTAGGAGAGGTAAACGCCGCGTAAATGAATCTGAATCTTTTCACCTCCACTTTTCCACATATTTCTCAAATACTTACAATCAATTCTGTAATTTCGAATTAACCATCTTGAGTGATGCCGCGTTAATGAATTTCACCAAGAATCCGGCGGCAAGGGGGGTTGGTACTGACACAAGGGACCAGCCATGTTTCAATCTGATCTCGACCGGCCGGACAAGGTTATCGGTCCACTCGGCGAGGCGCTCGGAACGGAAAATCTGCCGCCGCCCAACACGTCCCGCTGGGTCGTGCGGCGCAAGGCCGAAGTCGTCGCTGCCGTCAACGGCGGACTGCTGACCATCGCCGAAGCCTGCGAACGCTACAATCTCACTTTGGAAGAACTCGCATCCTGGCAGCGCGCCGTCGATCGCGAGGGCATGGCGGGGCTGCGCGCCACGCGCGTGCAGCATTACCGCCAGGTGCACGAGCGCCAGGGCCGCTATTCCTGAGAATTCCCGAAGCGGAGAGGACGGGCGGAAATCGCAGAAGAGCGGCTGATGGCTCCCGTCAGCCAGCAGCCTTCACGATTTCCGCCCAAGCCGCCTCGTCGATCACTTCGATGCCCAGTTCCGCCGCTTTCTTGAGCTTCGATCCCGCGCCCGGTCCGGCCACGACCAGATCGGTCTTGGGCGAAACGGACCCGGCGGCCTTCGCGCCCAGACGTTCCGCCTGCGCCTTGGCCTCATCGCGGCTCATGGTTTCGAGCTTGCCGGTGAACACCACCGTCTTGCCCGCCACCGCGCTGTCCTTCGTCTCCACGACATAGGGCGGCGGCGAGACTTCGGAGAGCAGGTCGTCCCAGACCTGCTTGTTGTGATCCTCGTGGAAGAAGTCGCCCAGCGCTTCCACCACCACCGGCCCAATCCCGTCGATCGAGATCAGTTCGGCATAGGCATCGCTGGCAGCCTTGGCCTCTTCCTCGCCATGCTTCTGATGCGCGAGTTCGGCGATCTGGCGCAGCGCCGGCAAGGTCTCGAAGCGCTTCATCAGGTCGCGCGCAGTCACCGCGCCGACATGGCGGATGCCGAGGCCGAACAGCAGCCGCGCGGCATCGGGCGCGCGCTTGCTTTCCACAGCACTCAACAGATTTTCCACAGACTTGTCCTTCCAGCCTTCAAGCGCGAGGATCTCGTCCTTGCGGGCCTTGAGGCGAAAGATGTCGGCGGGGCTTTCCAGCCAGCCGTGCGCGAAGAATTCGTCGATGGTCTTCTCACCCAACCCTTCGATATCGAGCGCGGCGCGGCTGACGAAGTGCTTGAGGCGCTCGGTGCGCTGGGCCGGGCAGATCAGCCCGCCAGTGCAGCGCACATCGACTTCGCCTTCCTCCGCCACGGCTTCCGAACCGCACTCAGGGCAGTGATCGGGGAAGACATAGGCCGGGCGCTCCTCCTCGCGCGATAGGTTATCGACCACTTGCGGGATCACGTCCCCGGCCCGCTGCAAGACCACCCGGTCCCCCGGCCGCACGCCGAGGCGCGCAATCTCGTCGCGGTTGTGCAGCGTGACATTGGTGACGGTGACGCCGCCCACCAGCACCGGCTTCAAGCGCCCGACCGGCGTCAGCTTGCCGGTGCGGCCAACCTGGATATCGATCGATTCGAGCACGGTCTCGGCCTGCTCGGCGGGAAACTTGTGCGCCAGGGCCCAGCGCGGCGCCTTGGCGACGAAGCCGAGCCGCTGCTGCCAGTCGATCCGGTCAACCTTGTAAACCACACCGTCGATCTCGAAGGGCAAGTCCGGCCGCCCGTCGCGGATTGCGCGATAGGCTTCGAGCATCTCTTCCACCGAACCGCACTGGCGGAACTGCGGCGAGACCGGCAGACCCCAGCTCTCGATCCGACGGATCACTTCGTGCTGCGATTCGCCCGGCAGGCTGGACGCCGCCCCCCAGCCGTGCGCCCAGAAGCGCAGCGGGCGCTTGGCGGTCACGCTCGCATCCTTCTGGCGCAGCGATCCGGCAGCGGCATTGCGCGGATTGGCGAACTGGCGGACCTTGGCCTCGTCGAAGGCCTCGCCCTTCGCTTCCGCCTGCGCGCGCGCCTCGTCCATCAGATGGGCATTGAGCGCGTGGAACGCCGCCTTCTCCATGTAAACTTCGCCGCGCACCTCGAACACGT
Organism: Novosphingobium naphthalenivorans NBRC 102051; assembly: GCF_001590985.1. Lineage (GTDB taxonomy): Bacteria > Pseudomonadota > Alphaproteobacteria > Sphingomonadales > Sphingomonadaceae > Novosphingobium > Novosphingobium naphthalenivorans. The sequence continues at coordinate 38,315 of NZ_BCTX01000015.1, read as the reverse complement.
CCGGGATCGGCCCACCCGCCCCATCGCCGCGCAGTTCCTGCACGATGTCGGCAATATGCGCGACATTGGGTGTGACGTCCTCGCCCACCTGCCCGTCCCCGCGCGTGGCCGCGCGCACCAGCTTGCCGTTTTCATAGCGCAGCGAGCAGGACAGGCCGTCGATCTTGTCCTCGGCGGTCATCACCACCGGCTCGTCAGCGGACAGCGATAGGAAGCGCCGGATACGCGCGACGAACTCGGCCACTTCCTCATCGGAAAAGGCATTGTCGAGGCTCATCATCCGAACTTCGTGCGTCACTTTGCCCAGCGGCGAAGCGGCGACTTCGTGCCCGACCGCCTGCGACGGGCTGTCCGGCCGGATCAGGTGCGGGAACGCCGCTTCCAGCTCGGCATTGCGCCGCACCAGCGCATCGTATTCCGCGTCGGGAATCTCCGGCGCGTCCTCGGCATGGTAGAGCCGGTTATGATGCGCGATGGCCTTGGCAAGGCGCATCAGTTCATTGGCGGCTTCGGCTTCGGAGATGTTCATTGCCCCCTCCTCCAACGATCCGGCAGCGAATCCAGCCTATGCAGCAAGGACAGCAAAACGCCCTCCATGTTCGACATCACCTCAAGGTTGGTGAACCGCACAGTGCGGAAACCCAAATTCCGTTCCAAAGCACGATCACGGTGCAAATCCAGCTCACGATCATGCGTACCGCCATCGACTTCAACTATCAGCCCTTTGGCAGGACAGAAGAAATCCACGATACGCAAGCCGATACCGCCTGTCTGCGAAATTTGTAGCCCTGAAAGCGACGATCCCGCAGCGCCATCCACAGGCGTCATTCGGGTTCGGTGGGTTCCCGGCGCATGGCGGACGCGCGTTGCAACATTGTACGGCGGTCGGGGCCTCCACCACCCCCACCCCCCTCCTCTGAAGAGGAGGGGGCTCCTTGGGTCACAACGTAATTCTCCCCCTCCTCTTCAGAGGAGGGGGCCGGGGGGTGGTGAGGCCTGCTCCGGCTCACGCCCGCTCCAGCACCATCGCCATCATTTCGCCGCGAATTTCAAAGCCGAGCGACTGGTAGAGCCGGATCGCCCCTTCATTGGCAGCATAGCTGTGCAGGAACGGCGTCTCGCCGCGCGCGGTGAAGCCTGCCATGACGCGCCGGATCAGTGTGGCGGCCATGCCCTGCCCGCGATAGTCCGGCCAGGTGCACACGCCGCTGACTTCCGAAAAGCCCGGCGCCGGGCGCATACGCTCTCCCGCCATGGCCGCCAGCCTGCCGTCGCGGCGGATTCCGTAATAGGCGCCGTAGCTTTGCGTGTTCGTACTCCACGGGCCGGGCTGCGTGGCCAGCGCCAGCTCCGACATCTGCGCAACGTCACCGTCGCCCAGCAGCACCGCCGGTTCGTCATCGGCGCGCACCGGCGCCGGGCTGGCCGCGACCATCTGCACCAGCGCGGCCTTCTTGACCACACGAGTCCCAGGCGGCACCGGCCATTCCCGGTTCTCGACGAGCCAGATCTGGTCATCAGGCCCGGACAACAGGGTTGCCAAAGCCGCCTGCGCCTCCTCGCCGGTGTCGCGCGCAGCGGCGAAGGGGCCATAGCCCGGATCGATCCGCACCGCCCCGCCGCTGGCGACAGACAGAGAGGCCTGCCGTCCGCCCAGCATGTTCCACACCGGCCGGTCGAGCGGATGCGCGCTCATACCCCCTCCAGCAGGCGATCGGCCTGCGCGCGCGCTTCGTCGGTCACTTCGGCGCCTGACAGCATCCGCGCAATCTCTTCCTTGCGTTCGGCGGCATCGAGCGGCGTCACCGAAGTGCGCGTCACCGTGCCCTCGCTCGACTTGGCAATCATGTAGTGCTGCCCCCCGCGCGCCGCGACTTGCGGGCTGTGCGTCACCGCCAGCAATTGTCCGGCACTCGCCAGCCGCGCCAGCCGTTCACCGATGGCGCTGGCGACCGCGCCGCCCACGCCGCGGTCGATCTCGTCGAAAATCACCGTCGCCGCGCCGCCCTCTTCGGCCAGCGCGACCTTGAGCGCGAGGATGAAGCGCGAAAGCTCGCCGCCCGAGGCGATCTTGGCGAGCGGGGCAAAATCGGCGCCGGGATTGGTACTGATGAGAAATTCGACCGCGTCCATGCCCTGAGCGCCCCAGCGCTCCTCGGGCAGGCGCACGACCGAGGTCTGGAAACGCGCCGCATCGAGCTTGAGCGGCGCCAGTTCGCCCGCCACAGCCGCATCCAGCCGCTTTGCCGCCGCCCGGCGCAGATCGTGCAGCGCCTCGGCCTGCTGCCGGTAGGCCAGCGCGGCCTTGTTCGCCGCCTTTTCCAGCGCCGCGAGATGCTCGGTGCCACCTTCGATGGCATCGAGCGCCGCGCGCATCTCATGCATCCGGCCCGGCAGGTCATCGGCTTGGCAGCCATGCTTGCGGGCCGCCGCGCGCAGATCGAACAGGCGGGTTTCGATGCGGTCGAGTTCGGCCGGGTCGAACGCCAGCGCCTCGGCGGCGCGCTCCAGCTTGTCTTCCGCCTCGCTCGCCTCGATCACCGCGCGGTCGAGCGCAGCCAGCGCCTCGGCCAAAAGGTCGTGCTCGCCCGCGATCCGGTCGAGCCGGCGGGCTGCGCTGCGCAGATTGGCCAGCGCCGAATCGGAGCCTGTCCACAAGTGCTGCAGCGCGGAGAGATCGTCGGAAAGCTTCTCGCCCTTCTGCATCGCCGCGCGGGCCAGAGCGAGCTGCTCTTCCTCCCCCTCTTCGGGCGCCAGCGCAGTCAATTCGGCCAGATGCGCCAGCAGCAGGTCCTGATCCTCGGCCGCCTTGGCGACCTCAGCGCGCGCGGCCTCAAGCTCGCCCTGCGCGGTGCGCCAGGCTTTCCATGCCGCTTCCACACCGGCAACATCACCACCGGCAAACCGGTCGAGCAAGGCCCGGTGCCCGCGCGGGTTGACGAGGCCGCGATCGTCATGCTGCCCATGGATCTCGACCAGCGCCGGGGCGATCTCACGCAGCAGCGCCACACCCACCGGCTGATCGTTGAGGAATGCCTTCGATCCGCCATCGGCCCGGAGCTGGCGCTTGAGAATCAGCGCCTCGCCCGGCTCGATCTCCAGATCGGCCTGTTCGATCACGGAGCGCACCGCATCGGGAAGCGCCGAAAAGTCGAAGCTCGCAGTCACGCTCGCGCGATCCTCACCCCCGCGCACGAGGCCGCTGTCGGCCCGGTTGCCGAGCACGAGGCCCAACGCGTCGAGCAGGATCGACTTGCCCGCGCCCGTTTCACCGGTGAGGACGCCGAGTCCGCCGGCAAAATCGAGATCAAGCGCCTCGATCAGAACGATATTGCGAATGGAGAGACGGCTGAGCATGTTCGCGAAGCGTTCTAGCGAAGAGCAAGGCCGCCGTCACCCCGCTTCGCGCGCTTGCCCCCTGCTTCGGATGTGGGCCCTTCCGCCCGCCACAAGGGTGGCAGAACCGGTCAGATCATGTGATGGACGAACTGGACAGCCCCCAGAAGCCACACCAGCGCAATCAGGGCGCCAATCGTTTCCAGCTCCCAGGTTCTCCAGCCCGAGGCCGGCCTGGCAGAGTGCGGATGATCAAGCCTTCCTGTTTCCTTTGCCTTCATGGCATTTGTCCTTGCGACCGCACACGCCCGGAAATGCGTCTTCCGGACGCGGACATTCCTGTCCCGTCATTGTGCCGGTCTACAGAAAATTCGTGCGAAAATCGTAAACCGGCATCTAGGGCACCGGTTTTCCGCGCGCGCCTTTTCGGGCGCGCGCCGATTCTCGGATCAGGCCGCGACGTCTTCGGGCGCGTACTTCTTCATGAGCTTGTAGGAGCGGGCATACCACTTGCTGCCCGGATAGTTCCTCTCCAGCACCGCCGCCGCTTTCTGCGCTTCTTCGGGAATGCCCAGCGAGAGATAGCTTTCAACCAGACGGAACAGCGCCTCGGGCGTGTGGCTGGTGGTCTGGAAATTATCGACCACGTTGCGGAAGCGCAGCGTGGCGGCCAGCCACTTGCCGCTATCCTCGTAGGAGCGGCCAATGGTCATTTCCTTGCCGGCCAGGTGGTCGTTCACGAGGTCCAGCTTCAGCTTGGCGTCCGACGCATAGCTGGTGGTGGGATAACGGCGGATGATGTCGGTCAGCGCCTGCTTGGCCTGCTCGGTCGTCTTCTGGTCGCGCGTGACGTCGCTGATCTGCTCGTAATAGCACATCGCGACGAGGTAATAGGCGTAAGGCGCATCCTTGTTGCCCGGATGGATCGACAGGAAGCGCTGCGCGGACTGGATCGCCTTGTTGTAATCGCGCGCGGCGTAATAGCTGAAAGCGCTCATCAGCTGGGCGCGGCGGGCCCAGGGCGAATAGGGATGCTGGCGCTCGACTTCGTCGAACAGCGCCGCGGCCTGCTTGGTCCGCCCCTCGTTCAGCCGGTCCTTCGCCGCCGCGTAAAGCGTATCGACGTCGCGGGCGACGTAAGCGGTATCCTTGTTCTTGCCCCCACGTCCGGCACAGCCGGCGGTAAGAACGAGTGCCCCGGTAGCGGCGGCAAGCAGGGCGGTCTTCATTCGCGAACGTTCGAGCATGGCGAGGGTCTATAGCCAGCACGATGCTGAACGCCAAGTGAAGTTGCGTTCCCTCGCAGTGGGTATCTGCAATGCGTGCCTTTCCGCCCCGCGACCGGGCCGCGCCTAAGGTTAGCTCCTAAGGTTAGCCCCTAAGGTTAGCCATTGTCTGGACGTCTCCTCGTGTCATAGTGGTCCGACATGGCCGGCAGCAGCGATCTCTATTCCCCCGTCCTCTCCGACGCCCTGGTGATTCTGGGCGCGGCGGGAATCGTCATTCCGGTGTTCAACCGGTATCGGATCACCCCCGTGATCGGGTTCATCCTGGTGGGGCTGCTGGTGGGACCATTTGGTCTGGGCCGGCACGTCTTCGACCACCCGTGGCTGTCCTACATAACGATCACCGATCCGGACGGCCTCGCCGTCTTTGCCGAATTCGGCATTATCCTGCTGCTGTTCTCGATCGGGCTAGAACTCTCCTTCGCACGCCTGTGGCAGATGCGGCGCATGGTCTTCGGGCTCGGTTCGCTGGAGCTGATCGTGATCGGCGCCTCGCTGACCTTCATCCTCGCCGCGATCGGCCAGGCCTTTGCCGGCGCGCTGGCACTGGGCCTGGCTCTGGCCCTCTCCTCGACCGCGCTGGTGCTCAAGATCACCAATACCGCCACGCCCGTGGGCCGCGCCGCGCTCGCCATGCTGCTGTTCGAGGATATCGCGCTGGTGCCGATCATCTTCCTGCTCGGCGCGCTTGCGCCCCATGCCGACAGCGACAGCATGGGCAACCTGCTGCACACCCTGCTGTGGGGCAGCGTGACGGTGATCGCCCTGCTGGTCCTCGGCCGCTATCTGCTGCCCCCGCTCTTTGCGCAGGCGGCGCGCACCAAGAGCCCTGAACTGTTCCTCGCCGCCAGCCTGCTGGTGGTCATCCTCGCCGCGCTGGCAACGGCGGCGACCGGGCTTTCGCCGATCGTCGGCGCGCTGGTCGCGGGGCTGCTTATTGCCGAGACCGAATACCATTCGGAAGTCGAGCAGATCACCGAGCCGTTCAAGGGCCTGGCCCTGGGCGTATTCCTGATTACCATCGGCATGAGCATCGATATCGAGGTCGTCTGGGAAAACTTCGGCTCGATCGTGGTCGCCACGGTCGGCGTGATTCTGCTCAAGGCGATCGTCACCGGCGTGTTGCTGCGGTTGATGGGCGCCCGGCGCGGCACCGCGACCGAAACCGGCATTCTGATGTCGAGCCCATCCGAGACGACCCTGATCGTGCTCAGTGCCGCCGCCTCGGCGCAGCTGATCCAGCCGGGAACTGCCCAGTTCTGGCAGATCGTGACGGCGATCGGACTCACTGTCACGCCGCTGCTGTCGCTGGCGGGCAAGATCATGGCGCGCCGGGTCGACAGCGTGGAGGCCCCGCACCAGCCCGCCGAGGATGACGGGAAACCGCGCACCATCATTGTCGGCTTCGGCCGCGTCGGCCGGCTCGTCGCCGACATGCTGACCCGGCACGGCCGCCCTTACGCCGCGATCGACAGCGACACCGATTTCGTCACCCAAGGACGCCGGCAGGGCTATGCCGTCACGTTCGGCAACGCCGGGCGCGGGGATGCCATGATGCGCATGGGCGCGGCCCATGCCGCCGCGGTGATCCTGACCATGGACGAACCCGTCACGGCCCAGCGCATCGTGCGCAAGCTGCGCGCCCAGTTCCCGGACCTGCCGATCATAGCCCGCGCCCGCGATGCCAGCGACGCTGCCCAGCTCTATCGCGCCGGGGCCACCCATGCCGTGCCCGAAACGCTGGAAAGCTCGCTCCAGCTATCCGAAGCGGTGCTGGTGGAAACCGGCGTCGCGATGGGCCCGGTGATCGCCTCGATCCACGAAAAGCGCGACGAATTGCGCGAAATGATCATGCAGGAAGGCGGGCTGGCCGAACGGCCGAAGCTGAAAAGTGCAGGTCTGGGGGACTGACCTCCCAGATGGCCAGCGAGCGGTCAGCGGGCGGCCCGCTTGAGCGTAATCGCCAGTCCGGCATCGCCCGTCAGCCGCAGGGTCTGCCCGGCTGCCAGTTCAAACTGCTGATCGAGCACGACCTGGCGTGTTCCGTTCCCCTCACATGCCGCAAGCGGCCGCGCCCATTCCAGACGAACGCGGAAACGGTTCTCGTCATTGCGCGCGAAAGCGCGGTTCAGGGAGACGCTCAGCCGGTTTTCGGCCGTGACGTCATACCGCGGGTCGCCGCCCGTCCGGCCGCCGCAAGCCTGCGGCGCTTCCCGAAGCGACTGCGTATAGGATGCACCGGTACGGGCGACGGACATCCGGCCGCCCCACAAGGGGCGCCCTGCCGCCGTTACCGCGACATCGAACTCCGCCACCGGCAGCTCGTCAGATGACATTCGCGGCGGCATCTGCGAAGCTTGGATGACAACCGGCGGTGGCGGTGGTGGTGATGCAGGCGCAACAGCCGGAGCCGTCACCGCCGTGGCCATGACCGCAATCGCCAGAAAATCCATCATCGCCCGCTATCCTCCGCCATCGCCGGCACACCCCGGCGGCGCCATCACGCTAACTGCACCGCACCGGCCTGTCATGTTAAAGCCGTGTTATATCAAGGTCTCACATGCGGAGAGATCATCAGAGGCTGCGCGGCTCGAACACCGACCAGCCGGTCCGCTGCACCAGCCGCTCCAGCGCCAATTGCCCCAGATGCGAATTGCCGCTGGCGTTGAGGCCGGGCGACCACACCGCGATGCTGGCGATCCCCGGCGCCACCGCAAGAATGCCGCCGCCCACGCCCGACTTGCCCGGCAGACCGGTGCGATAGGCGAAATCGCCCGAATTGTCGTAGTGCCCGCAGCTCATCATCAGGGCATTGATGCGCCGCGCGCGGCGGGGCGAGATGACCGAATGTCCGTCCGAACGCCCGCCATCCATCAGATAGCGCCCCGCCATCGCCAGTTGGCGGCAGCTCATCGCCAGCGCGCAGAAGTGGAAATAAGTGCCCAGCACCAGCTCCACCGGCGCATGGACATTGCCGAAAGCGCGCATGTAGTTGGCAAGCGCCCGGTTGCGAAAGCCGGTGTCCTGCTCGGCGCGGGCCACCGTCTCGTCGATGGCAATACCGTCATCGCCCGCCACCGTGCGTACGAAGCGCAGCATCTGCCCGATCGCCTCGCGCGGTTGCAGGCGCCCGAGCAGCACGTCGCACACGACGATCGCCCCGGCATTGATGAAGGGATTGCGCGGAATGCCGTGCTCGGTCTCAAGCTGGACGATCGAATTGAACGCCGATCCCGAGGGCTCGCGCCCGACCCGCTGCCAGAGCTGATCCCCGACCGCCCCGAGCGCCAGCGTCAGCGCAAAGACCTTGGAGATCGACTGGATCGAAAACGGCTCCTCGGCATCGCCCGCCGTGTGGACAGTGCCATCGTGCAGCACGACGGCGAGGCCGAACCGGGTATCGGGCACGGCAGCCAGCGGCGGGATATAGTCCGCCACTTTGCCGCGATGCTCCTGGGCGCGCATCTCTTCGGCGATTTCGGCGACAATGGTCGCGATGTCAGTCATGCAGGGCTGTCTCGCCGGTTCGGATACCTATACGCCTAGGCACGGCTCCCATCCCGATAGAACGCCCTTCCGCCCTCCACCGATATGAGCATTTCCGGCCCGTCAAACGGTTCATCCAGCTCTCCGTCTTCAATGCGTAGCGAATTTGGATCAGTAGACTGCTCCCAGCGGGAAATCAGCTGAAGCGCACGCTCTTCATTGCAGGCAGCAACGTAGTACGATGCGCAGTACTGCATCCCCCGCCATTCGCTTTCCGGCAACGTCCTGCCTTCTACCAACAGGCGGCCGGCTCGGCCAGCCACACGACCGTCGCGGGAACTGAGCAGACGAAGCGTCGCCAACGCGCCGGGGTTCACTCGGGCCATCAGAATTGCCCAGTCGACCCCGCGATTGGCCAGATCACTCCAACCGAGCCTGGCAAGGCACCAAGTCACCCATCCAAGGGCCTGACCAGCTTTCGTCCTCAAGAACGATGAGCGGAAGGCATAGCCCCACGGCTCAGAACCGGGTGCGTCAGGCGACGCGGGCTTCACCCCGCCAGCACAGCCTTCACCGCCGCGATGGCATCGGCTGCCTTGTCGCCGTCCGGACCGCCGCCCTGCGCCATGTCGGGACGGCCACCGCCACCCTTGCCGCCGAGCGCGGCCACGCCCGCGCGGACCAGATCGACGGCGCTCGCCTTGTCCTTGAGATCGTCGGTCACGGCCACGGCAATCGAGGCCTTGCCCTCGTTCACCGCGACGATCGCCGCCACGCCCGAACCCATGCGCTGCTTGGCCTGATCGAGCAGGCCGCGCAGTTCCTTGGGATCGAGGCCTTCGAGCACCTGGCCCGAGAACGTCACGCCATTGACAGTCTCATCCGCCGGACCGGACGCGGCACCGCCGCCGCCCAGCGCCAGCGCCTTCTTGGCTTCGGCCAGTTCGCGTTCGAGCTTCTTGCGCTCGTCGAGCAGCGCGGCGATGCGGTTCTCGACGTCTTCGGGATTGGTGCGCAGCAGGCCCGCCGCGTTCTTGAGCGCGTCCTCACGGCCCACCAGCCACTGGCGCGCGCCTTCGCCGGTCAATGCCTCGATGCGGCGCACGCCGGAGCTGACGGCGCTTTCCGAAACGATGCGGAACACGCCGATATCGCCGGTGGCACGCACGTGGGTGCCGCCGCACAGTTCGACCGAATAGGCATGATCGCCCGTGTTGCGGCCCATCGAGAGCACGCGCACTTCATCGCCGTACTTCTCGCCGAACAGCGCCATGGCGCCTGCCGCAATGGCATCCTCGGGCGTCATCAGGCGGGTGAGCACCGGCTCGTTGGCGCGTACTTCGGCGTTCACTTCGGCTTCGATCGCAGCGATATCCTCGGCCGAAAGCGCCGTGGGCTGCGAGAAGTCGAAGCGCAGGCGGTCGGCGGAAACCATCGAGCCCTTCTGGGTGACGTGATCGCCCAACCGGCCCCGCAGCGCCGCGTGCAGCAAGTGCGTGGCCGAGTGGTTGGCGCGGATCGCATCGCGGCGCGCCACGTCCACTGCAAGGTTGACCACGTCGCCCACCTTGATCGTGCCCGCTTCCACCGTGCCGCTCATCGCGTGCAGGCGGCCGAGCGGCTTGGCGGTATCCGCAATCGCGATCTTCAGATCCTTGCCCGTGATCGTGCCGGCATCGCCGACCTGGCCGCCCGATTCGCCGTAGAACGGGGTCTGGTTGGTGAGCACCGTCACCGCATCGCCAGCCTTGGCGCTCCCGACTTCCTTGCCATCGACGACCAGAGCCACAACGCGGCCTTCGCCGGAGGTCGAGGTGTAGCCGGTGAACTCGCTGGCGCCTTCGCGCTCGGCGATGTCGAACCAGACTTCGCTGTCCGCCGCCTGCCCCGAGCCCTTCCACGCGGCGCGCGCAGCGGCCTTCTGCTGGGCCATGGCGGCATCGAACCCGTCCTTGTCGACCGAGATGCCGCGCGGGCGCAGGGCATCCTCGGTGAGGTCGTAGGGGAAGCCATACGTATCGTAGAGCTTGAACGCGGTCTCGCCGGGAAGCTGGGCGCCCTCGCCCATCTCGGCCGTCGCTTCATCGAGCAGCTTGAGGCCGTTCGAGAGCGTGCGACGGAACTGCACTTCCTCGCGCTCCAGCGTTTCCTCGATCAGCGGCTGCGCGCGGCCGAGCTCGGGATAGGCCTGGCCCATTTCGGCGACCAGCGCGGGCACGAGGCGGTGCATCAGCGGGTCCTTGGCGCCGAGCAGATGCGCATGGCGCATGGCGCGGCGCATGATGCGGCGCAGGACATAGCCGCGCCCTTCATTCGAGGGCAGCACGCCGTCGGCGAGCAGGAAGCTGGTCGAGCGCAAGTGGTCGGCAATGACGCGGTGGCTGGCCTGCGTGGCGCCCTCGGCCTTGACGCCGGTGAGGCTTTCCGAGGCGGCGATCAGCGCCTTGAAGGTGTCGATATCGTAGTTGTCATGCACGCCCTGCATGACCGCCGAGATGCGCTCCAGCCCCATGCCGGTATCGATCGAGGGCTTGGGCAGGTTACCGACGATCTCGCCGGCGGCCTGCTCGAACTGCATGAACACGAGGTTCCAGATCTCGATGAAGCGGTCGCCATCTTCCTCGGGCGATCCCGGAGGGCCGCCCCAGATGTGGTCGCCGTGATCGTAGAAGATTTCCGAACACGGGCCGCACGGGCCGTCATCGCCCATGGCCCAGAAATTGTCCTTGGTGGGGATGCGGATGATCTTCTGGTCGGGAAGCCCGGCGATCTTCTTCCACAGATCGAAGGCTTCATCGTCGGTGTGATAGACGGTGACGAGCAGCTTTTCGACCGGGAGCGCCCATTCCTTCGTCAGCAGGGTCCAGGCGTGGGTGATCGCCTGTTCCTTGAAGTAATCGCCGAAGGAGAAATTCCCCAGCATCTCGAAGAAGGTGTGATGGCGTGCGGTATAGCCGACGTTGTCGAGATCGTTGTGCTTGCCGCCCGCGCGCACGCACTTCTGCGAGGAGGTGGCGCGCGGCGTGGCGCGGGTTTCCAGCCCCGTAAAGACGTTCTTGAACGGGACCATGCCCGCGTTCACGAACATCAGCGTCGGATCATTATAGGGCACGAGCGGCGCTGACTGCACCACTTCATGGCCCTGTGAGCCGAAGTAATCGAGGAAGGACCGGCGGATCTCGTTCGTCGTCTGCATGTTGGCGCCGATAAGCCACGCGCGCGAGGTCGGCAAGCCGCTTGGTGCAGTCAGCGTGTTCGGGAATTGCGATGGATGGTATCCGGCCACAAAAGAGCCGCGGGTTTGCACGCAACGGCCCGCCTGCCACGAGGGGGAGCAATCCCCCTCCACCACCGCCTGCGGCGGCGGTCCCCCTCCCCGAGCAAGCTCGGGGAGGAATGAAACTTATTCGTCGTCGGCCGAAGGGCCGACCATCATTTCCTCGGCAAGCCCTTCGGTCCGGCCGCGGATGGCCTTTTCGAGGCGGTCGCAGACTTCGGGATTTTCCTTCAGGTAGGTCTTCGCATTCTCGCGGCCCTGCCCGATACGGATCGAATCGTAGCTGAACCACGCGCCCGACTTCTCGACGATGCCCGCCTTGACGCCAAGGTCGAGGATTTCGCCGATCTTGGAAATGCCCTCACCATACATGATGTCGAATTCGACCTGCTTGAACGGCGGCGCCACCTTGTTCTTGACGACCTTCACGCGCGTGGCGTTGCCAACGATGTCGTCGCGATCCTTGATCTGGCCCGTGCGGCGGATGTCGAGGCGGACCGAGGCGTAGAACTTGAGCGCGTTGCCGCCCGTAGTCGTCTCGGGATTGCCGTACATCACACCGATTTTCATGCGGACCTGGTTGATGAAGATCACGAGGCACTTGGAGCGGTTGATCGAGCCGGTCAGCTTGCGCAGCGCCTGGCTCATCAGGCGGGCCTGCAGGCCGACGTGACTGTCGCCCATCTCGCCTTCGATTTCGGCACGAGGAACGAGCGCGGCGACCGAGTCCACCACCAGCACGTCGATCGCGTTCGAACGCACCAGCGTATCGGTGATTTCCAGCGCCTGCTCGCCGGTGTCGGGCTGCGAGACGATCAGTTCGTCGATATCAACACCCAGCTTCTTCGCATAGACCGGGTCGAGCGCGTGTTCGGCGTCGACAAAAGCCGCGGTGCCACCCGCCTTCTGTGCTTCGGCAATGGCGTGGAGCGCCAGCGTGGTCTTGCCCGAGCTTTCCGGACCGTAGATTTCGACAATGCGGCCCTTGGGCAGACCGCCGATGCCGAGCGCGATATCGAGACCCAGCGAGCCGGTGGAGATCGCCTCGATCTGCATCGTCTCCTTGGAGCCCAGCTTCATCGCGCTGCCCTTGCCGAACGCGCGGTCAATCTGGGCGAGCGCTGCTTCGAGCGCCTTTTGACGGTCCATCGATTCCTTGTCCTTGCCTTCCTGGATCAGCTTGAGCTGAGCAGCCATTACACTTCCCCTTTGCTACCGGTCTGACCGGAAAGGTCAACGTCACGGGGAACGATGTATCGCATTTGTTCACGGTGAACAAGAGGAGAACAAAGGGAGTTTTCCCAAATTTAATTGCGGGCGGGGGCATACCCCTCCACCACCCGCTTCGCGGGCGGTCCCTCTCCCCATCGCTACGCGACAGGGAGGAATTTGGCAGGCGTCAATTTTTGGCGGTGCGTGCCAGCACGTCGCCCACTTTCTCACCCAACTGCTGCACCGAGAACGGCTTGGGCATGAACCAGGCGTTGGTGAGGCCGATTTCCTTGCGCAGCTGTTCCTCGGCATAGCCGGACATGAACAGAACCGGTAGGTGCGGCGCGATCTTGCGGATCTCGCGGGCCATGGCGGGGCCGTCCATCGACGGCATGACCACATCGGACACGACGAGATCGAACTGGCCGCCCTCTTCCACCAGCACGAGCCCTTCCTCGCCGTCGCGCGCGCTGGTCACTTCGTAGCCCTGCCGCATCAGCGAGCGCTCGGCGACCATGCGCACCGGGTCCTCGTCCTCGACAAGGAGAATGCGGCCGCCGCCCGCCCACTGGCTGACCGGCGCCTCTTCCTTGGCGGGCGCACTGTCGGACAGGCTGCCGGGGGCGACGTGGTACACCGGCAGGTAAACGATGAAGCGCGTGCCCTTGCCCACTTCGCTTTCGGCGAAGATGAAGCCGCCCGACTGCTTGACGATGCCGTAAACGGTCGAGAGGCCGAGGCCGGTGCCCTTGCCCTGTTCCTTGGTGGTGAAGAACGGCTCGAAGATCTTGCCGAGATGCTCGGGCGGAATGCCACCGCCGGTATCCTCGACGATCAGCGCGGTATATTCGCCCGCCGGGATGATCTCGCTGCGCATGGCGCGCACGTCGGTGGTGCTCACCTTGCGGGTGGCCAGCGTCAGCGTGCCCGAGCCATCCCCGCGCGACTGCATGGCATCGCGCGCGTTCACCGCGAGATTGACGATGACCTGCTCAAGCTGGGTCGGGTCGGCGCGTACCGGGCCAAGATCGCGGTCATGGCTGACGACGAACTGGATCTTCTCGCCGATCAGGCGGCGCAGCATCTGCGAGACATCGGCGACGACATCGGGAAGCTGCAGCACTTCGGGCCGCAGCGTCTGCTGGCGCGAAAAGGCCAGAAGCTGGCGGGTCAGCGAAGCGGCGCGGTTCGAATTGGCGCGGATCTGCTGGATGTCGTCATAGTCCGAATCGCCTGGCGTGTGGCGCATCAGCATGAGATCGCAGGTGCCGAGAATCGCGGTGAGCACATTGTTGAAATCGTGCGCAACGCCGCCCGCGAGCTGGCCGACGGCCTGCATCTTGGTGGCCTGCGCGACCTGCCGCTTGAGCCGGGTTTCCTCCGAAGTGTCGGTCAGCCCCAGCAGCACCGCCGCTTCGCCCAGACCGCGCACGCCGGCGAGACTGAGCGAGACCGGATCGTCAGGCTGGGTGGTGAGGCGGATGGCGATGTCGCCGGCCATCGCGGGGCCTTGCGCGAAACGGCGGATCGCTTCGGACAGGGCGCGCTTGTCCTCGCGGACGACAAGGTCGGTCGGATAGGTCGGCGGGGCCTGCCCTTCCCGCCCGGCGGCGCGCATGAAGGCCGGATTGGCAAACAGCAGGCGTCCGTCACGGTCGCCCATGGCAAGGCCGAGCGGAAGCTGGCTGAGCAGCGCTTCGAGATGCGGCACGGCGGCGCTTCCGCCCGCACTGGCGCCGATGCCCTGCCCCGCTTCCACCACCAGCATCAGCGAGGGGGTGGTGTTGGGATCGGGCTCGACCGGCAGATCGGGATCTGCGACCGGCAGGTGATAGAGCACCAGCGCGCTGCCGCGGCCGCCTTCGCGGGCCCAGCCGATGCGCTCGCCCTCGTCCTGGGTCAGCAGCGAAACGAAGTCCTGCCCGGTCATGTCAGCCAGCGCATCGCCGGCGGCGCGCTCGGCAAAGCCGGTGCTGGCGGCGCGGATCATGCCATCGGGATCGACCAGCGCGGCGGCAATGCCCGCCTTTGCCAGAGAGCGGCCAAGCTTGCCATCGAGATGGCGCACCAGATCGCCCACGAAATCGGCCGCATTCACCGGGGTGATGCGCCAGACGAGGAAATCGTCACCGCGCCCGGCCCGCCGCGCCTCCACCCACCAGCGTTCGCCGTGATGGCCAGCGACCTCGGTTTCTGCAGAACCTTCGCGCCAGACGAGGCGCGTGGCATCCGCCAGACATTCGAGCGAGGCATCGTCGACCGGCAGCCGCGGCGGCGCACTGGCGACGCCGAACCATGCTTCGTGACAGGCATTGGCGCAGACCAGACGCCCGGCACGGTCCGTCACCGAAACTGCCGTATCCGGCCTGTCGATCGCCGTCACCGTCACCGACCAGTCCGGCTGTGCGAACTCGGGTTCGGTCTCAGGAGTCCGGCGGTGCGAGATCATCCAGGCCAGTGCGGCGAATACGGCCATGGCGGCCAGGAAGATCACCGTCAGCACGCTATCGCCGGACACCAGCCAGACCAGTCCAGCGCTCAGGATCAGGGCCAGAGCGACGATCAGCGCATCGGGCAGACGCCGGGTCCCGTCCGGCATGGGCTTCATGCAGAGGTATCCGGGGCAGCGGGGGTCTTCGGAGCATCGGGCGTCGTGCCATGCACCTGGTGGTGCCAGCGCATCCGCCGGGCGTGATGCTTGCGGCCGATCCAGAAACGCCAGAACCAGGCAGAAAGCACATAGCCGATTGAGGCCGCGACCGTGGAAATCACGAAGAGGCCCACCAGCAGCGCGGGCGCGGCGTCGGACACCAGCCAGTGCGTCCAGGACCCCAGCCCCGCATGACGTTCATAGAGCGCGTAGAACGTCGTCAGGTCGGCGTGGTATCCCAGCAGGTTGCCGATCCAGATCGATCCCGCGAGAATCAGCGGTGTCGTCGCCGGATTGGACAGGAACGTCATGGCAGCGGCGAGCGGGATATTGCCCCGGCACGGCACGCACATCAGCGCCGCCCCGACGATCTGCACGCCGGGGATCAGCGCGAAGATGCCCACCAGCAGGCCCACCGCAACGCCACGCGGCACCGAACGGCGGGTAAACCGGAACAGTTCCGGACGGTGTGCGAAAGGCGCCGTGAAGCGATTCGCCTCAAGCTGTTCGTGCGTCGGCATCTGACGGTGCAGCCAGCGGCCCATGCGGGAAAGAAAGGTGTTCATCGGTTGTCCCGCAAAATCCTGGCCTGATCGCGCTTCCAGTCGCGTTCCTTGATCGTATGCCGCTTGTCCGCCGCGTTCTTGCCCTTGGCAAGCGCCAGTTCGACCTTCGCGCGGCCGCGGCTGTTGAAATAGACCGACAGCGGCACCAGCGTCATGCCCTTGCGCTCCACCGCGCCCTGCAGCTTGGCGATCTCGCGCTCGTGGAGCAGCAGCTTGCGCGGGCGCTTGGGCTCGTGGTTGAAGCGGTTGCCGTGGCTGAATTCGGGCACATTGGCATTCACCAGCCAGCATTCGCCGTTCTTGATCTCGGCATAGGACTCGGCGATCGAGCCTTCGCCGAAGCGCAGGCTCTTCACCTCGGTCCCGGTGAGCGCGATGCCGGCCTCGAACTTGTCCTCGATATGATAGTCGAAGCGGGCCCTGCGGTTCTCGGCGACGGTCTTGACCTTGTCGAATGTGGAATGTTGCGGACGTGCCATGGTGGTGCGCCATGTAGGGATGCGCGCGCGAAAAGAAAACGGCCCTTTCGGCGAATCCCACCAGCAGCGGGGCCATGCGTCACTCGCACCGCCAACAGATGCCCGGTGAACGCGCCTGCCTGCCCTGCCTCCAAGGCACAAAGCAGGCAAAGTTACAAAGAGTTAAGGGCAGGAAACACCGTCAAATACTTGTCTTGCACAGGACCTATCGCGATACCGCCTACTGCAATAGCGTTTGCAAACGGGGGGATACAAACAAGGTGCGCAAGACTATCCTGCCGGCCCTCGCGCCGGCATTTCTGCTGACTGCAACGTCATGGCCGGCACTGGCCGCGCCGCCGCCGCTCGATGCCTATGGCGACCTGCCTTCGGTGGAGGACATGGCCATCTCGCCCGGCGGCAAGATCGCCACGCTGGCGAAAATCGGCGGCGAAGCGCGCGTCGTCGCCATCGATCCCGAGGGCAATATTCTCTTCTCCGCCCCGGCCGGAAAATCCAAGATACGCTGGCTGGACTGGGCCGACGACAAGACCCTGCTCGTGACCAACACCGCCACGGTCTCGCTTGGCCCCACTTTCACGCTCGACAAGTACGAGATGACCGGGACGATCGTCATCTCGCTCGACCCGTATCACTCGGAAATGCTCTTCTCGCGGACAGCCTCAATCGCGAACACCACGCGCGGCCGCTATGGCATCCGCAAGGTCGACGGCAAGACGACGGGCTATTTCGGCGGGATCGCCATGGATGTCTCGGGAAATGGCGTTTACTTCCGCCATGGCCGCGCTGGCCTCTATGCGGTTGATCTGAGCAAAGACCGGGCCCGGCTGGTCGCCAAACCGCCGTCAGAGGGACATTACACCGACTGGCTGGTCGATCCGGACGGAACCGTTGCCGCCACGCTCGACGTCTCCGAGGACAAGGGGGCCTGGCATATCAGCAACGCCCGCCACGACACTCTGGCGCAAGGCCTGGCGCCCACCGGCGACATCAGCCTCCTGTCCTTCGGCAAGGACGGCTCGACGATCATTTACGCGATCGAGGATGAGGACGGAAACAAGCGCTGGTTCGAAGTCCCGCTGGTGGGAGGCACGCCGCAGGAATTCCTGGCCGACACCGCGGTTGAACGCATTTACACCGACCGCACGTCCGGCCGCATCATCGGCTACCGCGAACGCAGCGACACGCCCAAGACAGTGATGTTCGATCCGGTGCTGGACAAGTTGATCGCCAAGATCTTCGCTGCCTTTCCCGGGCGCGACACCCGGCTCGTCGACTGGACGCCGGACTTCACCAAAGTCCTTGTCCGCACCAACGGCAACAAGGACAGCGGCACCTGGTTCATCGTCGACCTTCCCCATCGCCGGGCGGACCCGATCGGTAACGAACGCCCTCTCATCAATGCGAGTGATGTCGGCCCGATATCGAAAGTGGACTACGCAGCCAGCGACGGTCTGGAAATGGACGGCATCCTGACGCTGCCGCCGGGGCGCGAAGCCAGGAACCTTCCGGTCATCGTATTCCCGCACGGCGGCCCCGCCTCGCACGACGAAGTCGCCTTCAACTGGTGGGCCCAGGCCTTCGCCTCGCGCGGCTATGCCGTATTCCAGCCCAATTTCCGCGGCTCGACCAATCGCGGCGATGCCTTCCAGCACGCGGGCGACGGGGAATGGGGGCACAGGATGCTGAGCGACATGACCGACGGGTTGGCCGAACTGGTCAAACGCGGGATCGTCGATCCCAAGCGCGCCTGCATCATGGGGGCCAGCTACGGCGGCTACGCGGCCCTTGCCGGCGTGACTTTGCAACAGGGCTTCTACCGCTGTTCCGTGGCTGTCGCCGGAGTCGCAGATGTCGACATGATGTATGACGCCGACGTCTATGCCAGCAACGGCTCACGCATGACCAAACGGGTCCTGCGGCAATTTCTGGGCGATCCCAAAGGCTATGACAGCATCTCGCCGCGCAAGTTCGCCAGCCGTGCGGATGCGCCGATCCTGCTGATCCACGGCAAGGACGATACTGTCGTCTATTACAAGCAGAGCCTCGCCATGGCCGACGCGCTCAAGGATGCCCACAAGCCCTATGACTTCGTCACGCTCAAGGAAGAGGACCACTGGCTCTCCCGCGCCGATACCCGCAAGCAGATGCTGCAGGCGGCCATGGCTTTCGTCCAGAAATACAACCCGGCGGACTGACCCCGCCGGGGTGGCAACGGTCCGTGGCCGGTCAGATCAGGCCCGCGTGCGCGAGGGCCTGATCCACCGCCTGGCGGGCGGCATCGCTGCAAGGCACGACCGGCAGGCGCACGTCGGCAGTCATCCAGTCGAACACGCGCGTCATCGCGTACTTGACCGGCCCCGGCGAGCAATCGGCGAACATCGCGCGGTGCAGCGGGTGCAGCTTGTCGTTGAGGGTGCGCGCGGCAACGATGTCGCCCGCCGCGCAGGCCGCCTGGAAATCGGCACAGAGCTTGGGCGCGACATTGGCCGTCACCGAAATGCAGCCCGAGCCGCCGTGCGCGAAATGAGCCAGCGCACTCTCGTCGCAGCCGGAAAGCTGGCAGAAGCCCTCGCCGATCGCGCGGCGATAGTCCGAAACACGCGCGATATCGCCGGTCGCATCCTTCACGCCGACGATGCGCGGCAGTTCCGCCAGCCGCACCATGGTTTCCAGCCCCAGATCGACGATCGAGCGGCCGGGAATGTTGTAGAGCACCACAGGAATGCCGATGGCATCGTGGATATGCTTGAAATGCTGGAACAGGCCTTCCTGGTTCGGCTTGTTGTAATACGGTGAGACGACCAGCACGGCATCGGCGCCGGCTTCCTCGGCGTGGCGGGCAAGCATGATGGCGTCGGCCGTCGAATTCGATCCCGCCCCGGCGATCACCGGAACACGGCCAGCCGTCACTTCGATGCACACGTCGGTAATGCGCATGTGCTCTTCAAGGCTGATTGTCGGCGATTCGCCGGTGGTGCCGCAAGGGACCAGCGCGGATGAGCCTTTCTCGATCTGCCACTCAACCAGACGGCAGAAAGCCGGCTCGTCAAACGTCTCGTCGCGAAACGGTGTGACAAGTGCCGGAATAGACCCCGAGAACATGGACTTTACCCCTGCTGACGTTCAATTATCGGGCCCGTCGGGGACTCTCCCCTCCACGTCGGCCTTAACGTTCAGCGCCTGATAAGGAGCCTTCTTCGAAAATGTCCAGCATGTTGCGTGTCTCCCCCCTGCTTCTGACGGTTTCGCTCGCAGGCCTGGGAGCGCCGGCCTGGGGCGAGGACGGCCGCGAATGGGACGTTGCGCGCGCCCGGTCGATGCAGTCGCACGACATGGCGGTGCACCAGTCGATCGACCGCTGGCGCCAGCTCGTGGCCAACGGCCAGATGGGCTTTTCCGCCTATGCCAGCTTCCTGCTGACGTATCCCGGCTATCCGCAGGAAGCGAAAATCCGCGGATTCGCGGAAAAGGCCCTGCTGAGCGAATCGCCTGATGCGGCCACCGTGATCGCCTTCTTCGACCGCTACCCTCCGCTCACCAGTGAGGCGGCCGGGCGCTATGCCACCGCGCTCGCCTCCGTGCGCCGCTTCGACGCGCGCGACAAGGCCGTCGCCGCCTGGCGCAGCGGCAGCCTGACGCCGAACGCGGAAGCCACGCTGCTTTCGCTCTACAGCGATGTCTTCACTCCCGCAGACCACGATGCGCGGATGAACGCGCTGCTCTGGCAGGGCCAGACGGATCAGGCAGAGCGGCAGATCTCCTTCGTCTCGGCAGCCAACCGCGCCATCTTCATGGAGCGGCTGGCGCTGCTGCAGGGGTCTGCGCCCGGCAGCCTCGGCCTGGCGCTGCCCGCCATGGCCGCTGCCGATCCGGGCTATATCTACAACCGCGCGGTGCAGGCCCGCCGCTCGGGCAACCTGCCCAGCGAGATCACCATGCTGGCCAACCGTCCGCTGCTGGCCGCAACCGTGTTCGATCCTGAAAAGTGGGTGAAGGAACTGCTTACGGCCGCGCGCGGCGCCGGGGCGGACAGCGCGGTGAAGATCGCCAGTTCGATCGACGATGCCTTTGCGCCCGGCACCGACATCTCCCGCATGTCCTACCGCCTGCGCGACGATTATACCTCGCTGGTCTGGCTGGGCGGGTCCAAGGCCTTGTGGGAACTGCACGATCCGCGCAGGGCCGCACCGCTGTTCTACCGCTACGGCGCGGCCGCACAGACGCCGGGGACACGCTCCAAGGGCTTCTACTGGGCCGGCCGCGCGCTGGCACAGGGTGGCGACATGCAGGGCGCCAACCGCTATTTCGAGATGGCGGCGCAATATCCGCAGTATTTCTACGGCCAGCTCGCGCTCGAACGCCTCGGCCGTCCTCTGCCCAATCTCGATACACTGCCGCAGGCGGTGCCGACCAAAGAGGAACGCAAGGCCTTCCTTGCCCGGCCGATCGTCGACGCCGTGCGCGATGTCGCCCGCGACGGGGACTGGCGCACGACCGTGCAGTTCTTCCGCGAAATCGCCGACGATGCGCAGACCGAGGCCGACCACGTGCTTGTCGCCGAACTGGCCAAGGAAATCGGCCGCCGCGATCTCGCCGTGATCCTCGGACAGGAAGCCCATGCCGACGGCTTCGGCGAATTCGGCGAAATCGCCTTCCCGCTGGTCCCGACTCCGCCCGGCAGCAACTGGACCATGGTCCACGCCCTCACCCGGCAGGAAAGCCAGTTCGCCCAGAACGCACTGAGCCACGCCGGCGCGCGCGGCCTGATGCAGCTCATGCCCGCCACCGCGCGCGAACAGGCGGGCAAGATGGGCATGGGCTACAGCGCCGACATGCTGACCAGCGATGCCACGTACAACATCCGCCTGGGCGACGGTTATTTCGGGCGCATGATGGACTATTACGGCGGCGCCACCCCGCTGGCCGTGGGCGCCTACAACGCCGGCGCGGGCAATGTGAACAAGTGGCTGCGCGCCAACGGCGATCCGCGCACCGGCGCAGTCGACTGGATCGACTGGATCGAGCAGATCCCGATCTACGAGACCAAGAACTACATCCAGCGGGTGCTGGAAAACGCCGTGGTCTATGAAGCGATGTATCCCGACAAGTCCGACTACAACGGCCCCAACAAGCTCAGCCACCTGATGCCGGGCAAACGCACGCCGGGTTGAGCGGACTGGAGGGCAAGGTGCTTGGCCGCGGCCAAGCCCTCCCCTAAGGACACGCGCATGAAACCCGCCGGTCCTCCTATCACCCCCGCAGGCATGGCCGCCCTGCGCGCCCGTTACGACCACCTGCTGGGCAAGGAACGCCCCGAGATCGTCGAGATCGTCTCCTGGGCCGCCGGCAATGGCGACCGGTCGGAGAACGGCGACTACCTCTATGGCCGCAAACGGATGCGCGAGATCGACCGGGAGCTCGCCCACCTCGCCCGGCGGATGAAGGCCCTGCGCGTGGTCGATCCGGCGCGGCAGGAAGAGCGCGGCAAAGTCTTCTTCGGCGCCACTGTCGAACTGGCGGACGAGGACGATGAACGCATGACCGTCACGCTGGTCGGTGACGACGAACAGGACGCCTCGGCCGGCAAGATCGGCTGGAGCGCTCCTCTCGCCCGCGCCTTGCGGGGCGCGGGGATCGGCGATCTGCGGACCGTGCGCCTCCCTTCCGGAGAAAAGGAATGGGAAGTGATGACGATCGAATATCCGCGCCTCTGACAGGCCCGCACGCGATCAAAGGTCAGCGGGCCATCCGGTTCCACGCGTCGAGCGCGGCGATCTTGTAAGCTTCGGCCAGCGTCGGGTAATTGAACGTGTTCTCGATGAAATAGTCGATCGTGCCCTTCAGGTTGAGCACGGCCTGACCGATGTGGATCAGCTCGGTCGCGCCCTCGCCGATGATGTGGACGCCCAGCAGGCGGCGGGTCTTGTTCGAGAAGATCATCTTCATCAGCCCCTGCTCCAGCCCCATGATGTGCCCGCGCGAGGTCTCTCGGAAACGGGCTATGCCGGTCTCGTAATTGATCCCGCGCTCGCGCACTTCCTGCTCGCTCATGCCCACGGTCGAGATCTCGGGCACCGCATAGATGCCGTAGGGGAAGAACGCGGGCGCCGGCGGCAGCGGCAGGCCGAAGGCGTGGCAGGCCGCGATGCGGCCCTGCTCCATCGAGGTCGAGGCAAGGCTGGGAAAGCCGATCACGTCGCCCGCCGCATAGATATGCGGCACATCGGTCTGATAGGTCTCCGGATTGATCGAGAGGCGCCCGCGTGCGTCCGTGGCAAGGCCGCAGCTATCGAGCCCGAGATTCGCCGTCGCGCCCATGCGGCCTGCGCAATAGAGCAGCATCTCGGTGCGCACCGCGCGCCCGTCCTTGAGCGTGGTGAGAATGCGCCCGTCCGCGCCCTTTTCCACCGCATCCACCGCCACGCCGAGCCGGAAAGTCACGCCGCGGTCGCGCAGCTGGTGGACGAATTCCTCGATGATCTCGCGGTCGACGAAATCGAGGAATGTGCTGCGCGGCTCGATCACCGTCACCGCCACGTCGAGTGCCGAGAAGATCGTCGCATATTCGATGCCGATCACCCCGGCGCCCACGACCGTCAGCGAGCGCGGCAGGCGCGGGATATCAACCACCTGATCGCTGTCCATGATCGCCGGATCGTCGAAATCTATGCCTTCGGGATGGAACGGCACGGTGCCGACCGCGATCAGGAAACGCTCGCCTTCCACAATCATCTCGCTGCCGTCGGGCGACGTCACCAGCAGCTTGTGCGGATCGAGGAAGCGCGCGAAACCCGCCATGGTGGAAACGCCGTTGCGCAGGAACTGGTGCTCCAGCACGTCGACTTCATAATCCAGCGTCTTGCCCAGGCGGATCGACAGGTCCTCGCTGCCGATCTCCTTCTTCACCCGGTAGGACCGGCCGTAGAAGCCGCGCTCGCGCCAGCCGGACAAGTTCAGCGCCGTCTCGCGCAAGGTCTTGGACGGGATCGTGCCGGTATGGACCGACACCCCGCCCACTTTCAGCCGCCCCTCGATCACGAGGACCGACTTGCCCAGTTTCGCCGCCTGAATCGCGGCCCGCCGGCCGGATGGCCCGCTGCCGATAACGACGAACTCGTAACGCCCCGCCATGTCCATGCCTCCGGAAGCCATGCCGGCCGGTTGGCCGGGCCCGTTCCCTCTCCTCCGTGAGCCGGCGGAGTGTGCGTCGCCGCGTGCCGCAACGCAACATGATTTGCACCGGCTCCCATTTTCGCGGCGTGGATGGCTCACAGACAAGGCGGCAAGACGGTGGATGAAACAGAAAACGAAATTGCCCGAGCCCCCTTCCCCGGCCGGGCATGGGCAGCCTATAGACCCGCCATGCCTCGCCTTCCGGTCACTGTCATTGCCGCGATTTGCGCTCTCGCTTCTTTCGCAAGCGTGGCGCAGGCGCGTGAAAGCCTTGGCCTCTACGGCACATGGGGCGCCTTTCGCGATCCGCTGGTGCCGCGCTGCTATGCCATTGCCATGGCCGAGCCGAGCACGCAGCGCCGCGATTATCAGCCCTTTGCCGCGATCGGGACATGGCCGAAGCGCGCGGCGCGCAATCAGGTGCATTTCCGGCTCTCGCGCAAGATGGCGGAAGGCACGAAGATCGTCCTGCGCATCGACGCCCAGCGCATAGAGCTGACCGGCGGCGGCGGCGATGCCTGGCCGAAGGACGATCGCGACAATGCCGCGATCATCGCCGCCATGCGCTCAGCCAAGCGCATGACCGTCTATGCCCGCGGCGAGACCGGCGGCGGTTTTTCCAACACCTGGCCTCTGGCCGGGGCGGCCTCGGCCATGGATGCCGCCGCGATCGGCTGCGCCCAGCTGCGCTGACCGGAACTCTCCCCGCAGGCGCAAGAATCGTGCGCTCTTCCGGAATCGCGCGGTATGCACTATATGGCCGCCAATCATGACAGCCACGAAACTCATGCCGATCCCGGGCCACATCGACCCGGTTCCCGTTCCGCGCCCGGATCTCGTCGAAGGGATCACCCCGCGCGAGGATGGCCGCGTCGACCTTATCGGCCTGCCCAAGAAGCGCATTGCCGAACTGTTCGAAACCGCCGGGCTCGATGCCAAGGCCGCAAAACTGCGCGCCAAGCAGGTGTTCCACTGGCTCTACCATCGCGGCGTCACTGACTTCGAGGCGATGACCGATATCGCCAAGACTATGCGCCCCTGGCTCGCCGAACGGTTCGTGATCGGCCGCCCGGAGATCGTCGAGGCCCAGCACTCCAGCGACGGCACCCGCAAGTGGCTGCTGCGCACGGCGGACGGGCACGATTTCGAGATGGTCTTCATCCCCGATGCGGACCGCGGCACCTTGTGCGTGTCCTCGCAGGTCGGCTGCACGCTCAATTGCCGCTTCTGCCACACCGGCACGATGCGCCTCGTGCGCAACCTGACGGCGGGCGAGATCGTCGGCCAGGTGATGCTGGCGCGCGATTCTCTGGGCGAATGGCCCAAGTCCGGTCAGGCGGACCTTGCCGCGCTGGACGACGATCTGGTCGATGAAGACGGCGGCTATTCGGCCGACGGGCGCCTGCTCACCAACATCGTGATGATGGGCATGGGCGAGCCGCTCTATAACTTCGACAACGTGCGCGATGCGCTCAAGCTGGTCATGGACGGCGACGGCCTCGCCCTGTCCAAGCGTCGCATCACCCTTTCCACTTCCGGCGTGGTGCCGAAGATGGAACGCTGCGCCGAGGAAATCGGCGTCAATCTGGCCGTCTCGCTCCATGCCGTCACCAAGGACGTGCGCGACGAGATCGTGCCGATCAACAAGAAGTACGGTATCGAGGAACTGCTGCAGGCCTGCGCCGACTACAAGGGCGCCAGCAATGCCCGGCGCATCACCTTCGAATACGTGATGCTGAAGGACAAGAACGACAGCGACGAGGATGCGCGCGAACTGGTGCGCCTCATCAAGCACTACAAGCTGCCGGCCAAGGTCAATCTGATCCCGTTCAACCCCTGGCCCGGTGCGCCTTACGAGTGCTCGACGCCGGAGCGGGTCAAGGCCTTCTCCAACATCGTCTTTGAAGCCGGGATTTCCGCCCCTGTGCGCACGCCGCGCGGGCGTGACATTGATGCCGCCTGCGGCCAGCTCAAGACTGCCGCCGAAAAGAAGAGCCGCGCCGAACTGGAGCGCCTCTACGCCGAAAAGGAAAAGGCGCTGGGCTGACCGCCCGGCCCTGCGGGGCGGCTTGGAAGACGGCCGGCCGGGAAAGCGTCCGCGCTTTCGCCGAAAGCCTGCCTTGATGAAAAAAAGCGGCGGCTCCGCTCCCGCCGCAGGGGCCTGCGCAAGCAAATGGGAACCTTTTCCCGGTAAGCAGGGAGAATCAAGGTCGCAATAAACCTGTCGATGGCCCAACCGGAGCCCAATCCGGCGGCCCCGGAAAGGCGGGAACGGGATTCATGGATGCAAACCTGATGCGTACGGCGCTGACGCAGCTGGACCAGGCGCTGACCAATCACGAAGAATGGTCCGAGGAGATCGTCCGGGCCCTGATCTGCCACGTCCCGCTCGACAGCCGCGACACGGATCCCGAAGCCCACATGCATTGCCGGTTCGGCCAGTGGTACTATGGGGACGGTGCAAGGGTGCTGCACGAGCATCCCGGTTTCACCGAGATCGCCGTCGAACATCAGCAGGTCCATGAACTCGCGGCAGCCCTGCTGCAGACGTCTGCGCACAGCGGTCCGCCTTCGCCCGACGAATTCGAGCGCTTCGCCACGGTCCTGAAACGGATGCGGCTGGAAGTCCTGACGATGAAACGCGAACTGGAGGATGCCCTGAGCAACCTCGATCCGCTGACAGGGGCGGAAAACCGCACCAGTATGCTGCCGCACTTGCGCGAACAACTGCGGCTGGTGCGCTGCGACATCCACGCCTGCGCCATCGGGATGCTGGACATCGACAACTTCAAGTCGGTCAACGACGAGCATGGCCATTGCGCGGGCGACAAGGTCCTCAAGGCATTCGCACGCCTCGCCGCGGCGAACATCCTCCCCCAAGAGAGGTTCTTCCGTTTCGGAGGCGAGGAATTCCTGCTCTGCATGCCCGGCGCGGACATCACCAAGGGCACGGCCATTCTCGAGAAGATCCGCACCGAATTCGCAGCGGCCACGTTCCAATGCGAGGACCACGCGCCCTTCCATGTCACCGTGTCCGCAGGATTGACGATGCTGGCGCCCGACGTGTCCGTCGAGACATCGATCGACCGGGCGGACAAGGCGCTCTATGCCGCCAAGGCCGCCGGTCGCAACCGGACCCAAGTCTGGACGCCGGTCATGGCATGAAAATGTCGGGCCGTTACGCCTTTTCCGAAACATCTTGACCCTGCTGAGGATTTTGCCTCGCTTGTGACGAAACTTTCGCGTAACACCCGTTTCAACGGCCAGTGCATCCGCCTCTGCAGCGTGATCCTTATGCCGGCGAAATAAGCACCGGGGGGAACTTACCCTGTGCGGGGGGCCGTGTCGGGGGGCACGGCCCCTTTTTCGTGCCCGAAGCCCGGTGAGGGAAGAAGCCAGCGGCGGCGTCAATTGCCCGATGTGCACGAAACGTGCATCGCGGGAACCGTCGGGCACGGCAGCGGCCCGTGATGCCTCCAAAGGGTATCCTGTTGAGCGGTCTCCGGCTTGAAATCGAACAGCTTCGGCATTCTCTGGAACCGGAGAGCGCCCCCTCTGATCCTGCGTTGTGGCATGAGGATACCAGAGAGGAATGGCTCCTGAGAGCCCCGCGCGCATTCGACGGGCAGCGCCATTTCATGGTCGAGGCCCTTCGCCATCGCCTGAGCGTCCTTGCGCATGGATTGCCGCCAGCCGCCATCGCGCGCGCGCTTGATGCGATGTCCCGCGTTCCGCGAGAGCGATTTATCTGCCCCTGGATTGCGGACCTCGCCTATCTGCCGATGGCCATCGATATCGGACTGGATCAGACCATATCCCATCCCGAAATGGTCGCCATCCTGGTCGCCGCAGCAGATCCGGATGGCGGTCATGTCTTGGACGTAGGCACCGGCTCCGGCTATCAGGCGGCCGTCCTGTCGCTGATTGCGGAGCATGTGACCTCGATCGAGATCATCGCCCCGCACGCAGAGCGGGCCCGGCAGCGGATTCGCGAATGCGGATATGAGAATGCCTCGGTAGTGCATGGCGATGCCGGCGAATTGACCGCCGCGTTTCCCCGCCACCAGTTCGACGCCATCGTGATCGCGGCAAGGTCGGACAGGCCTCCGGCAAACCTCGTGAGCCTGCTCAAGACCGGCGGCCGGCTGGTCATGCCCATCGAAGACGCCGGCTCCGGCCAGAACCTGGTGCTGTTCCGCAAAACCGCCCATGACCGGCTGGACGAGACGATCATCTGCCCGGCCCAATTCGTTCCCCTGACAGGCGTGAGCCGGAACGCCGTCACTACGGGCGCGTAAGCACTAACTGGCAGGCCGCCAGGCGAGGAGGACTGAAAAATGCAGTCGCCTTGCGCAACGGCATCCAAGTGCTTGAAAGTGTGGTGAGCCCGACAGGATTCGAACCTGTGACCCGCTGATTAAAAGTCAGCTGCTCTACCTACTGAGCTACGGGCCCACTGCCGCATTTTGACGGCGGAACGGGTGCCCTAAGGGCCGGACGGGGCTTGGTCAAGCGGGCTGATAGCTGGCGGACGCTCAATCCTGTCAGCGGATCGCGCCAGTGGCCCGCGATCGCCGCGGCCGGGCGCAACACGAAGGCGCGTTCGCGGAAGGCGGGGTGCGGGATCACGAGGCTGGTATCGCCCTCGCCTCCCACCCAGGCACCGCCGTTCCACAGCACGATATCGAGGTCGAGCACGCGGGCGCTCCAGGCCTGGCCGGTGCGCCTGCGGCCGAACTTGCGTTCGAGCTTCTGCAGCTTGTGCAGCACTTCGTCCGGATCACGCTTGCTGCGCAGCAGGACCGCGGCATTGGCATAGCGGCGGCGCGAAGGGCCAAGCGGCGCCGTCTCGATCACCGGCGAGGCGGCCAGAACCTTGGACTTGCCATGATCCAGCGCCCTGATCGCCGCCGCGATCACCGCGCGCGGGGCACCGTGGTGCGGGTGGCGCATGTTGGAACCCAGCGCGATCAGGTAGCGATGGCCGCTCACAGGGCTCAGATATCCTGCGCGATGCGGGTGTAGAGCTGCGGGCGGCGGTCGCGGAAGAAGCCCATGCCGGCGCGGTGCTTCGCGGCGCGGGCAAGATCGATCGTCGCGGTGAGCACGCCGGTTTCCTCCTTGCCGAATTCGGCGAGGAAATCGCCCCACTCGTCGGTAATGAAGGAATGGCCATAGAATGTTTGCTGGCTGCCGGTTTCGGCTTCGACGCCGATCCGGTTGGCGGCGATCACCGGCATACAGTTCGACACTGCATGGCCCAGCATCGCCCGGCGCCACATGCGGCTGGTATCGAGATCGGCGTCATAGGGTTCGGAGCCGATCGCGGTGGGGTAGAACAGCAGTTCCGCGCCCATCAGCGCCATCACCCGCGCGCATTCCGGATACCACTGGTCCCAGCATATGCCGACGCCGATGCGGGTGCCGAACAGGTCCCACACCTTGAACCCGTCGTTACCGGGGCGGAAGTAGTACTTTTCTTCATAGCCCGGCCCGTCGGGGATGTGGCTCTTGCGGTAAGTGCCCATGATCTGGCCGTCCGGGCCGATCATCGCCAGCGTGTTGTAGTAATGGTGGCCGTCGCGCTCGAAGAAGCTGGTGGGGATCGCCACGCCCAGCTTCGCCGCCAGCGCCTGCATCGCCACGACCGACGGGTGCTCGGCAGTCGGCCGGGCGAGCGCGAAGAGCTCCTCTTCCTCGACCTTGCAGAAATAGGGGCCGGAAAACAGCTCGGGCGGCAGCACGATCTGCGCGCCCTGCCCGGCGGCCTCCTCGACCAGCGCGGAGACGGCGGCGATGTTCTCCGCCTCGTCGGCGGAACCCAGGGCAAGTTGCAATGCTGCGACAGTGATTTCAGCCATGCCGGCCTCCTATCAGCAGCGCGCGCGGAACAGAAGCACGAACAAGGCGCGAGGATGCCCCATGACAAGTTCCGCCCGGCTTCCTATCTTCGCCCTTCGTGACAGCCACCCGAGCGACAAGGACAGAACAGGCAATGGAAACGGCAATCGTGGCAGGCGGATGCTTCTGGTGCACCGAGGCGGTGTTCCGCGACGTGATCGGCGTTGCCGAAGTGGAAAGCGGCTATATCGGCGGCATCGTGGAGAACCCGACCTACAAGGAAGTCTGCTCGGGCGCGACCGGCCATGCCGAGGCGATCAAGATCACATACGATCCCCACGCGATTTCCTATGCCGAAGTGCTCGACGTGTTCATGGGCACCCACGATCCGACGCAGCTCAACCGGCAGGGCAATGATGTCGGCACGCAGTACCGCTCGGCGATCTTTCCGCTCGGCGATGCCCAGCGCACGGAAGCCGAAGCCGCCATCGCCCGCTCCAACGCAGAACATGGTGGCAAAGTCGTGACCACGATCGAAGGCCCGGCGCCGTGGTATCCGGCCGAGGGCTATCATCAGGAATACTGGGAAGGCGAAGGGCAGCGTAACCCCTATTGCCTCGCGGTCATCCCGCCCAAGCTGATGAAATTGCGCAAGAGCTTTCAGGCCAAAGTGAAGGCCTGAAGGTTATGCCTTCACGTCGAACAGCGTGCCCGGATCGAGCGTCTTGAGATAAGCGTCAGCGCCTTGCCCATAGGCCTGGGCCGCCTCGGCAGAGGAAGCGCCGGTGTCGTTCGACGGCTTCGTGTCGGGGGCCGAAGTGAAGCTCGTCTGCGTTTCGCTCGATCCGTCGTCGTAGAGGATCACTGTGGTCTTGACGCCTTTCGACACTGTCTCGGTGCGGGAGACTTCGGTCTTTTCCGCAGTCCCGCCGCCACCGCCGCCGTGTCCCCCAGCGCGGCCTGCGCCTCCGGAAGCGGCCGTCCCGGCCGCGGCATCCGTGGTGTCGCCATCGGCATCCGCATCGGCGCTGCCATCGGCCGAAGCTGCGTCGGTCAGGCCCAGCGCCTGCTTGACGGCAGTCCCGTCCTGCTCACTCAGTTTGCCCGATTCGACATCGCTGTCGATACGCGATTCCAGCGCCTTGCGGAACGATTCGCTGTCGAGCGACGACGTACCCGACGCCGAGATCGAAGGCGAAGTGCTCTCCTGAAGATCCTGGACGTCCTTCTGGACGACAGCGATCTTGTCTGCCGACAAACCGCTCGTGCGCAGCATGCTGGAGAGATCACCGGACGATCCGATAGCCGAAATGGACATGATAGATTCCTTTACCGCCCTGAAGAACGGCGGCTCGGGAAAGTTTTATAGGGGTTTATCCGAGGTTTTCGACATTTCCGCCGCAAGCCTCACGCCTGCCAGCGAGCCACGAAGAAGCCGTCGAGCCCGCCCGCTTCCGGCAGCATTCCCGGATCGGTCCTCAGCCAGCCTTCACCCGTGACTTCCAGCCCTTGCGGCAATTCCGCCGGAGTAATGGGCACGGGCTGCAGCGGGACCTTGCGGGCCTGGGCTTCGCCTTCCTCCGGCTCCAGCGAGCAGACCGCATAGACCAGCGTGCCGCCCGGCCTCAGCCAGTCTCTGGCCCGTGCGACAAGGGCCGCCTGCAGGTCCGTCATCTCCGCGATCTGGCGCGGGCCGATGCGGTGAAGCACGTCCGGATGGCGGCGGCAGGTGCCCGTCGCCGTGCACGGTGCATCGATCAGCACGGCATCGAACGGCAACAGCGGCTCCCATTTCAGCGCATCGGCCTGCACCACCTCTGCGGAAAGGCCGGTGCGTTCAAGGTTCTCGCGCAGCCGTTCAAGACGGCGCTTGCTGATATCGAGCGCCGTAACCTCCCAGCCGGCCGCCGCGAGTTGCAGCGTCTTGCCGCCCGGGGCCGCGCACAGATCGAGTACCCGGCGCCCTTCCCCCTTGCCCAGCAGCCGGGCAGGCAGGCTCGCGGCCAAGTCCTGCACCCACCATGCGCCCTCGCGGAACCCTTCGAGCTGCTCCACGGCCGTGCCGCGCGGCAGGCGGACGTGACCGGGCATCAGCGACATGCCGCCCAGCTTCTGCGCCCATTCCCCGGTGTGCGCCGGATCGCGCAGCGCCAGATCGAGCGGCGGCGGCACCGCGAGCCCGGCAGCGATCGCCCCGACCCGCGCGCCCCAGCGCATCTGCGCCGCATCGGGCAGCGTCGGCACTTCGGGCAGCACCGCGTCCCGCTTCGTCAGTGTCGAGAACACCCCGTGGGCCAGCCGCCGCGGCCCGCCCGCCAGCAGCGGCAGGCCGGTCGCGATCACGGCATGGGCGGGCGTCTCCAGCCGCAGCACTTGCGCCAGCATCAGTTCGAGCACCGCGCGCGGCTTGGCATCGTCGGGCAGGCGCTGGCGGGTGGCGCTGTCGATCAGGGCATCGAGGTCCACCTTCCAGCGCAGCACCTCTCCGGCGATCGCGCGCGCCAGTGCCCGGTCGGCGTCGCCGCGCACCCGCGCCAGGGCCGCGCCTGCCGCCTGGTCAAGCGTTTCGCCCCGCCGCAGCACGGCATCGATAAGGTTGAGCGCGGCACGGCGCGCGGGAAGGCCGGGAATATCCATCCCGTGCCCCTATAGCGGATTGCCTTTTGCCGCCAGTCACCCCACATGCAGTTCATGACACAGCGCGCCACCAAACGTCCCGAGGAGTTCCGCAAGCCGGCCCACTGGACCAATGACCCTGCGCCCAAGCCGCAGGCTGCAAAGGAACAGGCCGATCCGGACGGCCTGTCCCCCACCCGCTACGGCGACTGGGTGCGCAAGGGCATCGCCGTCGATTTCTGATCGCCAACAGGCGTGACAGGCTCCCGGTCACCAGTTCCGGGCGGCCGTTTTCATGCGCTGCGAAAGAAAGTCGATCCAGGCCCGCGTTTTTGCCGCCGGACGGCGTGTGCGATGGGTCACTGCGTGAATGCCGCCCAGCTCGACAAGCTCCACCCCCAGATCCAGCTCGACAAGCAACCCCTGCGCCAACGCATCGGCTACCAGAAACCTGGGGCCATAGACGATGCCCTGTCCCGTCAGCGCCGAACGCACGAGCAACTCCCCATTGTTCGCATGAAGCGAGCCGTGCACCGCGACCTGCCGTGCGCCGTCGCGGCCGAAATTCCAGTGGCTTCGCCCCGTTTCCAGGCTCAGTGTATAGGCTAGGCAATCGTGGCGCTCCAAATCGGCGAGCGAGACCGGCACCCCGTTCCGGTCGAGATAGGCCGGGCTGGCGCAGACGCACATCGACACGTCCGCCAGCTTGCGCGCGACCAGATTGCTGTCCGCCAGCCGCCCGATCCGGATCGCCACGTCCCAGCGCTCCTCAAGCAGATCGACATAGCGATCGTTCAGCCCCAGTTCGACAGTTACGGCCGGATGCAGCCGGTGGAAATCGTGGACCAGCCCGGCAAGATGCGCGACACCGAACGCTGCAGGCGCCGAGACGCGCAAGAGCCCCTCGACCGATGCCGACTGCGCCCGTGCTTCCGCCTCGGCCTCGCCCAGATCGCCGAGCAGGCGCTCCATCTTCTCAAGATAGGCGGCGCCGGCTTCGGTCAACGCCAGCTTGCGGGTCGTGCGGTTGACGAGCGTCGTGCCGAGCCGCTGCTCCAGCGCATTCAGGTGCCGCGCAGCCATCGCCGGGGACATGTGTAATTCCCGGGCTGCGGCAGACAGGCCGCCAAGGCGGATGGCCCTGACGAACACTTCGATCCCGGTGAGACGGTCGGTTGCCATTACATACCATTAGTTGAAAATGATTATCAAAATTGTATTATTATCAATCCATACACAATAGCCCATATGGTGGAGGACAGAACGGTGTCCCCAGGCCGCCGCGCATCCCATTCCGGAGGTATATCGCATGACTCGCCAGCCCAGCTTCTACATCCCGCACGGCGGCGGCCCATGTTTCTTCATGGACGATCCGCATGGCATGTGGACCGGCATGGCCACCTTCCTGCGCAGCCTGCCGCAGCGCCTGCCCGAGCCACCGCGCGCCATCATCGTCGCATCCGGGCACTGGGAAACTGACGGTTTTGCCTTCACCGGCGGCGCCGCGCCCGGCCTGATCTACGACTATTACAACTTTCCGCCGCACACCTACGAGTTGCAGTTCCCTGCTCCCGGTGATCCCACCCTTGCGGCCCGGGCTGCGGAACTGCTGAAAGCGGCCGGGCTGAGCGCCCATGTCGATCCGGATCGCGGATACGACCATGGCGTCTTCATTCCCCTGATGGTGGCATGGCCGGATGCCGATGTTCCGGTGGTGGAAATGTCGCTCGACCGCTCGCTCGACCCGGCGCTGCACATCGCCGCGGGCAAGGCCCTCGCGCCGTTGCGGGACGAAGGCGTTCTGATCATCGGCTCGGGCATGAGCTTCCACAACATGCGCGCCTATGGCGATCCCCGCTTCAGCCCGGTTTCGCAGGAATTCGATGCCTGGCTGACGGCCGCCACCGCGCAGGATGCCGGCGGGCGGGCGGAAGCGCTGGCGCAATGGGCCGAAGCGCCATCGGGACGGCTGTCGCATCCCCGCGAAGAGCACTTGCTGCCGCTGATGGTGGCGGCCGGAACCAGCGAGCAGCCCGGCCAGCGGGTCTATAACGAACTGGTCATGCGCACGGCGATTTCCGGGTTCCGCTTCGACTGATCCCTTCGCAGGTCAGGGCAGCAATTCGATCGGCGTCCCGTCCGGCACCGCTTCCCACAGCGCGTCCATCTCGTCGTTGGCCACGGCAATGCAGCCATCGGTCCAGTCTCCCGGCACACGCCCCACCGGCAAGGCGTTGGGCTGGCCGTGGATCATGATCATGCCGCCCGCAGACCGTCCCTGCGCGGCGGCATAGGCCACGTCCGCCGCGTTCGGATAGGAGATGTGGAGCGAGAGATAGTAGCTGCTGTCCGGGTTACTCCAGTCGATCGCGTAGAGCCCCTCGGGCGTGCGCTCGTCGCCCTCGAAATGCTTGGGCCCGGCCGGCGCGCCGCCGAGCTGGATATGCTCTATCACGTGGACCAGCCGCCCTTCGGCATAGAGATCGATCGTCCGCGCCGCCTTGTGGACGCGCACGAAGTCGATCTCCGGCAGGGTCAGCGGCGCCTGCGGCTGCGCGGCGCCCAGCGTGAGCAGGGAGAGGAGCGGAGCAAGGTTGCGCCAGCCCCTCACCGCCTCAATCCACGAAAGGATCGCGCACGAGGATAGTATCCTCGCGCTCGGGACTGGTGGAGACCAGTGCGACCGGGGTTTCGATCAGTTCCTGCACGCGCTGGATGTACTTGATCGCCTGCGCTGGCAGGTCGGCCCAGGAACGGGCACCGGCAGTCGTGCCCTGCCAGCCGTCCATTTCCTCGTAGATCGGCTCTACGGCCGCCTGATCGGCGGCGTGGCTGGGGAAGTAGTCGAGCACTTTGCCGCCCAGACGATAGCCGGTGCAGATCTTCACCTTCTCGAAGCCGTCGAGCACGTCGAGCTTGGTCAGGGCAATGCCGGTCACGCCGGAGATCGCGCAGGACTGGCGCGTGAGCACCGCGTCGAACCAGCCGCAGCGGCGCTTGCGGCCAGTGACGGTGCCGAACTCGTGCCCGCGCTCGCCCAGTTTCTGGCCGGTCTCGTCCTCCAGCTCGGTCGGGAACGGGCCCGAACCGACGCGGGTGGTGTAAGCCTTGACGATGCCCAGCACGAAGCCGGTCGCCGAAGGGCCAAGACCCGAACCGCTGGCGGCGGTGCCGGAAACGGTGTTCGAGCTGGTGACGAAAGGATAAGTGCCGTGATCGACGTCGAGCAGCACGCCCTGCGCGCCTTCGAACAGGATGCGGGCGCCCGCCTTCCTGACCTTGTTGAGCCGCTTCCACGTCACCTGCGCGAACTGCAGCACGAACGGTGCGATCTCGCGCAGCTCGTTCAGCAGCGCCTCACGGTCGACCGGCGGCTGGCCGAAGCCTGCGCGCAGCGCGTCATGATGGGCGCACAGACGGTCGAGCTGCGGCTCCAGCGCATCGAGGTGCGCCAGATCGCACACGCGAATCGCGCGGCGGCCCACCTTGTCCTCATAGGCCGGGCCAATGCCGCGCCCGGTAGTGCCGATCTTGCCTGCACCGGCCGCCGCCTCGCGCATTCCGTCGAGCTCGCGGTGGACCGGCAGGATCAGCGGGCAATTATCCGCGATCGCGAAGTTTTCGGCATTGATCTCGACGCCCTGCCCGCGCAGCTTCTCAACCTCGGCCTGAAGCGCCCAAGGGTCCAGAACCACGCCGTTGCCGATGATCGAGAGCGTGCCGGTGACAATGCCTGAAGGCAGCAGGCTCAGCTTGTAAACCTGATCGCCGACGACGAGCGTATGGCCGGCGTTATGGCCGCCCTGGAAACGCACCACGGCATCGGCGCGGCTTGCCAGCCAGTCGACGATCTTGCCCTTGCCTTCATCGCCCCACTGGGCGCCGATCACGGTTACGTTGGCCAACGTTTGACGCTTTCACTGCTGTTTTGAAGTCCGCCGCGCGCCCTAGGGGAGTCGAGCGCCGAGAGCAAGGCGCGGGTGACGTTATGTGGCAATATGATTGCACTGAAACGGTTTGTCACAGCTTCGATATTGTCCGGGCGCCGATATGAGCCGATGCTCACGGGACGCATTTGATTTGTGTTCCGAGGACCTTGCGCATGTTGAAGCCCCTCGCCGCCGCGCTGGCCATGGCTCTCGCGGCCCCTCCTCTGACGGCCATGCCAAATACGCCCGCCCCCGCGACCATCGCCTATGGGCCGGACCGTCTCCAGACGCTGGACTTCACCCCGGCACAAGGCGTGAGCGCCCACGCCCCGCTGATCCTGTTCGTCCACGGCGGCGGCTGGAAACGCGGCGACAAGGACAATGCGACCGGCCACTGGAAAGCGGAACACTTCACCAGCCAGGGCTATGCCTTCGCCTCTGCCGACTACCGGCTCGTGCCCGATGCCACGGTGGAACAGCAGGCACAGGACGTAGCCGATGCGCTTGCCGCGCTGCTGCGGCGCGCGAAGACCCTAGGCATCGCGCCGGGCAAAGTGGTGCTGATGGGCCATAGCGCAGGCGCGCATCTCGTCGCGCTGGTCGGCACCGATCCGCAGTATCTGCGCAAGGCCGGGCTGTCCTACCGCGACGTGGCCGGAGTCGTGCCCATCGACGGGGCCGCCTACGACGTGCCTGAACAGATCGCCGAAAGCGGCCGGTTCATGCGCAAGACCTATCTGCAGGCCTTCGGCGATGCCCGTTCCCGCCAGCTTGCCCTGTCTCCCACCGCTCAGGCCGCCGCGCCCAATGCTCCGGCCTTCCTGCTGCTCCACGTCCAGCGCCCGGACGGCGTCCGGCAAGCCGAGGAACTGGAAGCGGCGCTGCGCCGGGCGGGAACGCGGGTCGAACGCCATGCCTTCGACGGCACCGGGCTGCGCGGCCACATGGAGATCAATCGGGACCTGGGCGATCCGGACTATCCGGCAACGCCGGTTGTCGATGCCTGGCTGGCGAAAGTGCTGGGTTAAGGCTGCATCCCCGCAAACCCCAGGCGGCAGGCGCGCTTACAGCGCCGCCGCCTCGCCGTTCTCCAGCCGGTGCGAGCAGCCGAGCGCCACGGGATCGTCGCTGGCGGACAGCGCCGCTACCGTGGTCCAGCCGATCGCGCGCTGGCGGGCCGCCAAGGCGCGATCATGGCCGAGCGGCAGGAACAGCACCTTGCGCGCAGGCATTCCAGCGGCCAGCGCCTCGATCAGCGGATCGGGATAGAGCGAGAAACCGGCAGCCGGCTCGCCCTGCTCGTCCCCGGCACTGCCGAGAATGCGATACGTGCCGCCACGCCCCAGCGCGCCGGAAATGCCATCGGCATAGATCGTGAAGCCGAACCACGACTGGTATTCGAAGCCATGACGCTCCGAGGGATCGAGCGTCAGGCGCGCCGCGCCGTCCACCCGTGCGGCGATCTCACGCAGACCGGCGATGCGGCTGGCGAGCACGCTGCCCGTATCGAATTCGGCAAGCCGCTCGATCGCGGTCTCGAACGGGCCGACGGCATAGAGCAGCGGCAGGTAGGCCCCGCCCCCCGCATCGACCAGTCCGCCGGCATCCTTGGCATCGAGCATCTGGCGCACGGCGGCGATCTGCGTGCCGGCCAGCGGCAGCGGCCCGGCCGAAAGCGTATCGACCAGATCGGGCAGCGTGAAGTCCACCGAAATCCCGGTGGCGCCCGCAGCGCGCAGCGATTCGATGGCGATTTCGACCAGTTCGGCCGCCGCCGCGACGGTATCGGTGCCGATCAGTTCAGCGCCAAGCTGCACCCGCTCGCGCGCGGGATCGAGCCCGTCGCCCTTGGTCGTGACGACCTGCCCCGAATAGCACAGCCGCAGCGGACGCGGCGATCCCGCCAGCCCGGTCGCGGCAATGCGCGCGACTTGCGCGGTGATGTCCGAGCGCAGCGCCAGCATCCGCAAACTGACAGGATCGACGAAGCGGAACATGCGCCGCACCTGCACCCCGGCCATGCGGCTCGCCAGCGATTTCTCGAATTCGAGCATCGGCGTCTCGACCCGCTCATAGCCATGGCCCGCCATGACATCGAGCGCCGCACGGCGCACCCGCTGGGACGCCGCCGCCTGCTGCGGCAGCCGGTCCCCCAGCCCCTCGGGGAGAAGATCGCGATCGGTATCCTGCATCATGGCCGCGCCCTTAGCCGGGTAAGGCAGGAATGTCGAATGGGTTGGCTCGCGGTCATGCGAGCCCGTACCTGCGAGCCGCGTAACCATTGTTCGAAACCTCCTCCCAACCAAGCCTGCGCTAAAATGCCGCCTCATGAGGCACGACGAACCAGACGATCTCAAGGCTATGAAACGGGCAGCGGACCTGTCACGGCCCGGCTTCCTGGACGGCAATGAGGACGATCTAGTCGACGATTCCGCCGAATCGGTGGGCTTTAGTCTTACTG
>NZ_BCTX01000014.1 GCF_001590985.1 Novosphingobium naphthalenivorans NBRC 102051 | reverse complement strand
GCCATCAATGAAGCGGCGAACATCCTGTCTTCGGATCAGGTGTCGCTGAACATGAAGATGGCGCTGCTGAAAGTCCTGCCGGAGATCGTGCGCGAGAGCGTGCGGCCGATGGAAGCGATCGATTCGATCAAGATCGTGCAGGTCGATGGCCTCACGCAAAAGGGCGGCGCTTCGGCCGGTTCGGGGGCTCCGATTGGAGGCTCGGGCAATCTGGCCAACGATGCGGTCAGCGCCGCGCTCGCCTACCGCGCGCAGGCGCCGGTGATCGACGGGCTGATGAAGGAACTGGGGCTCGACGGCGCTTCGCTGGCCACGATGGTCAGGGGCGCGGTGGAGCCGGAAGCTCCGGAAGCCGCCGCCGAAGATGCACCGGGGGATGATGTCTATCGTCCCCAGACGGTGAACTGAGGCCAAAAGGGAAGCCCGGGAGAGATGATCTCCCGGGCTTTTCCCTATCTTAGCTGCTGGCGTCCTTCACTGTCTCCATCGCCACGAAAGTGGAGGTGCTGGCCACGTGCGGCAGGCTGGAGATCTTCTCGCCCAGTACGGCGCGGTAGCGGCGGATGTCAGCGGTGCGGACCTTGAGGAGATAGTCGAAGTTGGCCGCCAGCATGTGGCATTCCTCGACTTCGGGAATGCGGCGCACCGCGCTGTTGAAGTCCCTCAGCGCCGCCTCGCGTGTGTCGGAGAGGCTGACTTCGACGAAAGCGACATGGTCCAGCCCGAGGCTCGCCGGATCGACAACGGCGCGAAAGCCCCGGATCACCCCGCTGTCGATCAGCTTGCGCATCCGCGTCTGGCAGGGCGTTTTCGACATGCCCGCGCGCTCGGCGAGATCGGTGACGGTGATCCGGCCGTCTTCGCGCAGAATGGCGATGATCTTGCGGTCCATCTCGTCCAGATCGACTGGTATCCTGCCCATATCCATGAAAAACGTCCAAAAATGGCTGAAAATTAGGTCAGTTCGAAAGGTATTATGCCTCTGAAAAGGCAGATTGCCAATTCCGGGTTGTGTAAATTGCGGGGCATGACCGTCATGCCGCCCTTTGCCGCTTTCGCCCCCGCCATCCGGGACTTTTCGCCCCTGCGCCAGGCCATTGCCGAGGCGCGCCGCCGCGACGAGGCGGCGTGTCTTGCGCCCTTGCTGGAAGCGGCGAGCCTGCCCGGCGCCATGCGCGCGGCGATCCGCGAGACGGCGGCGAAGCTGGTCACGGCCCTGCGTGCACAGAGCAAGGGCCGCGGCGTCGAAGCACTGGTGCAGGAATACGCGCTTTCCAGCCAGGAAGGCGTCGCGCTGATGTGTCTGGCAGAGGCGCTGCTGCGCATTCCAGATGCCGCCACGCGCGATGCGCTGATCCGCGACAAGATCGCCGGGGGCAACTGGAGCGGCCATCTCGGCGGCGGCAAGTCGCTGTTCGTCAATGCCGCGACCTGGGGGCTGGTCGTGACGGGAAAGCTGGTGGGCAGTGTCGACGACAGGGGCCTGTCCGCCGCGCTCACCCGCCTGATCGCGCGCGCTGGCGAGCCGGTGATCCGCAAGGGTGTGGATCTGGCCATGCGCCTGCTGGGCGAACAGTTCGTCGTCGGCGAGACGATCGAGGATGCGCTCGGGCGCGCGCGCGAATGGGAAGCGAAGGGCTTCCGCTACAGCTATGACATGCTGGGTGAGGCGGCGATGACGGCGGCCGATGCCGAGCGCTATTACGCCGACTATGTCGAGGCGATCGCGGCGATCGGCCGGGCCGCCGCCGGCAAGGGTGTGGTCCAGGGCCCCGGCATCTCGATCAAGCTTTCCGCGCTGCACCCGCGCTATGCCCGCGCGCAGGCGGACCGGGTGATGGGCGAGCTGCTGCCGCGCGTGAAGGCGCTGGCGTCGATGGCGCGCGATTATGGCATCGGCCTCAACATCGATGCCGAGGAAGCCGACCGGCTGGAGCTGTCGCTCGATCTGCTCGAAAGTCTTGCGCTCGATCCCGATCTTGCGGGCTGGGACGGGCTCGGCTTCGTGGTCCAGGCCTATGGCAAGCGCTGCCCGATGGTGATCGACTGGATCATCGATCTGGCCCGGCGCGCGAACCGGCGGATCATGGTGCGGCTGGTCAAGGGCGCTTACTGGGATGCCGAGATCAAGCGCGCGCAAGTGGACGGGCTGGCGGACTTCCCCGTCTATACCCGCAAGGTCCATACCGACGTTGCCTATATCGCCTGCGCCCGCAAGCTGCTGGCCGCGCCGGACGAGGTGTTCCCCCAGTTCGCCACGCACAATGCGCAGACGCTGGCCACGATCTATCACATGGCCGGGCCGGACTTTTCCGCCGGCCGGTACGAGTTCCAGTGCCTGCACGGCATGGGTGAGGCGCTCTATTCGCAGGTTGTCGGTGCCCATAAGCTCGACCGGCCCTGCCGCATCTATGCGCCGGTCGGCACGCATGAGACGCTGCTGGCCTATCTGGTGCGCCGCCTGCTGGAAAACGGGGCCAATTCCTCGTTCGTGAACCGCATTGCCGATCCGGCCGTACCGGTGGAGGAACTGACCGCCGATCCCGTCGAGACCGTGCGCGCCATGCCGCAGCCGGGCGCGCGGCACGAGCAGATCGCCCTGCCGGGAGACTTGTTCGGAGAGCGCCGCAATTCGGCGGGCATTGATCTGACTGACGAGCTGGCGCTGGCCGCGCTGTCGCGGGATTTGTACGCGTCCGCCGCGCGCGAATGGCACGCGGCTCCCGAGGGCGGCAATGGCCCGGCGCGGCCGGTGTGCAATCCGGCGGACCGGGGCGATCTGGTCGGCACGGTCATCGAGGCGCCGGTCGAGGCGGCCGCCCATGCCGTGGCCCGGGCTGCCGCCAGCAGTTGGGGACAGGTTCCGGAAGTGGAGCGCGCTGCGATCCTCGAACGGGCCGCCGATGCCATGCAGGCGCGGATCGGCACGCTGATGGGGCTCGCCATGCGCGAGGCGGGCAAGTCGGCGGCCAATGCCGTGGCCGAAGTGCGCGAGGCGATCGACTTCCTGCGCTTCTATGCCCAGCAGATCGACGAGACGTTCGGTCCCGAACAGGTCCCGCTCGGCCCGGTCGTCTGCATCAGCCCGTGGAATTTCCCGCTGGCAATCTTCACCGGGCAAGTCGCGGCGGCGCTGGCCGCGGGCAATCCGGTGCTGGCCAAGCCTGCCGAGGAAACCCCGCTGATCGCCGCCGAGGCGGTGCGCATCCTGCACGAGGCGGGCGTGCCCCGCGATGCGCTGCAACTGCTTCCGGGCGACGGCCGCGTCGGCGCCGCGCTGGTGGCCGCGCCGGATGTGGCGGCGGTGATGTTCACCGGCTCCACCGAAGTTGCCCGGCTGATCCAGCAGGAGCTTGCGGGGCGGGTATCGCCGGAGGGGCGCCCGGTCCCGCTGATCGCCGAGACGGGCGGTCAGAACGCGATGATCGTCGATTCCTCGGCGCTGGCCGAGCAAGTCGTGGCCGATGTCCTCGCTTCCGCTTTCGACAGCGCGGGCCAACGCTGTTCGGCGCTGCGCGTGCTGTGCCTGCAGGAGGACATTGCCGATCGCACGCTGGCGATGCTCAAGGGGGCGCTGGCCGAACTGCGCGTGGGCGATCCTGGCCGCCTTTCCACCGACATCGGCCCGGTCATCACAGTGGAGGCGCGCATCGGCATCATCCGCCACATCGAGGCGATGCGGAGCAAGGGCCACCGCGTGACGCAGCGAGAGGTTCCGGAAGAGGCGGCCGCCAAGGGCACGTTCGTGGCGCCCACCGTGATCGAGATCGGCGCGATCACCGAACTGGAGCGCGAGGTTTTCGGGCCGGTGCTGCATGTCGTGCGCTACCGGCGCGAGGATCTCGGTGCGCTGATTGAGGCGGTCAATGCGACGGGCTATGGCCTCACGTTCGGGCTGCATACCCGGCTCGACGGCACCGTGGCGCAAGTGACCGGGCGCGTCCGGGCGGGCAATCTCTATGTCAACCGCAACACGATCGGCGCCGTCGTCGGCGTGCAGCCGTTCGGCGGGCGCGGGCTGTCCGGGACCGGGCCCAAGGCAGGCGGGCCGCTCTATCTGGGCCGGCTGGTCCGGCAGGCGCCGGGGGTGCTGCAGCCGGCCGGATACGGTGCGCCGCTGGTGGAGGCCTTTGCGCTCTGGCTGGAGGGGCAGGGGGAAGCATCCGCGGCAAGGCGGGCCCGCGAACTGGGGGCGTCTTCGGCTCTCGGGCTGGAACGCGAGCTTCCCGGCCCGGTCGGCGAGCGCAATCTCTATGCGCTTCATCCGCGCGGGCAGGTGCTGCTGTGCCCGGCGAGCCGCGAGGGGCTGCTGGAGCAGATGGCGGCGGTGCTGGCCACCGGCAATCGCGCCGTGGTGCGGGGCATGGACCTGCCCGGCGGGTTGCCCGAGGCTGTCGCCGCGCGCTTCCGGCCCCAGGGCGATGAGCCCTTTGCCGCCTGTCTTGTGGAAGGCGGTCCGGAAACCGTGCGGGCCGCTTGCGAGGCCGTGGCGGCGCTGGCGGGCCCGGTCGTTCCCGTCCATTGCGATCCCGGTCCCAACGGCATCTGGCTGCTCGAAGAAGTCTCGACATCGATCAACACGACGGCGGCCGGGGGCAATGCCAGCCTGATGGCGATCGGCTGAGTTAACTTGGAATAAGCAGTTTTCGCGTAGCCCGCTCTGCAGTGCGGCGCCTTTTGCCGTGCGAGAACGGCAGGGGCCATGCGGCACGAGCAAGCTTGGGACGGACGTCAGACGCCGGTGGAGGCGGGCACGCGGCTTTTCGCGCACCGCCTGCCGTGCGACGAGCGCGTCGCGCAAGGCTGGCGCCGCCTCGAAGCCGTGGGGAGTCTGCCGTCGCAGACGCTGGCCTTTCACGCGGCGCTGTCCGAAACGATGATGGAAGGCCTCGTCGTCAGCATCATGACGGCCGGCAGCGGCGACGGTGTGGCCGCGATCCTGCCGCTCTGCCGCCGCCGCGGCCTTCTGACCCGCTGGCATGCGGCCGGGGTGCGGCAGGTCTATGAGCCGGTCGATGCGCTGTGCGCCTCTCCGGCCGCCGCCGCACAACTGGCGGGAAGATTATCGCGCCTGTGGCGCCCGCTGCGGCTGGACCGCATTCCCGCCGCCTCGCCGCTCGTTCCCGCGCTTGCCGCGGCGATGAAGGGCAAGGGGCTGGTGGTCACGCGTCCGGCCACGGCCTGTCCCCGGATCGTCTTCGAACCGGGCGAGACGGAGCCCGAGCAACGCTTCAATTCCGGCCGCCGCTCCGATTTCCGCCGCGCCCGCCGCCGCGCCGAGGCGATGGGCGAGGTTTCGTTTGAAATGCACGCCCCGTCTCCCGAGGCGTTTGGCGGCCTGTTCGACGAGGCAGTGGCCGTGGAGCAGCGCGGCTGGAAGGGCGAGAGCGGATCGGCGCTGGGCTGCGAGGCCGTCAAAGGGGC
Organism: Novosphingobium naphthalenivorans NBRC 102051; assembly: GCF_001590985.1. Taxonomy (GTDB): domain Bacteria; phylum Pseudomonadota; class Alphaproteobacteria; order Sphingomonadales; family Sphingomonadaceae; genus Novosphingobium; species Novosphingobium naphthalenivorans. The sequence goes on along the minus strand of NZ_BCTX01000014.1, from coordinate 69,848 downwards.
GTTCTTCCGCGATTTTCTCCATCGCATGAGCCGGGACGGCGCGTGCCGCATCGCCTTCATGCGCATCGGCGGGCGGGCCGTCGCCATGCATCTCGCGGTGGTGTTCCAGGGCCGCTACTGGCTGTTCAAGATCGGTTTCGATGGCGATTACGCGCGCTGTTCGCCGGGCAACCTGCTGATGCTGTTCGCCATGGCCGATGCCATGAAGCAGGGGCTGGGCGGCATCGAACTGCTCGGCGAGGTCGAAGACTGGATCACCGAGGCGTGGACGCAGGATGCCATCCCCTGCGTTCGCCTGCAGACGTATCCGTTCAACTTGCGGGGGCTCGCGGTTCTGCTGGCGGAAGGCATCGTCTGGGCCTGGCACCATCGCCCGTTTCCCCGGAGAGCATTGTGAGCGTAGGCCTTTCGACCCGGCTCGTGCAGATCTACTCGCGCACGGTGGAGGCGCTGGTCCCGGCACCGGACGCAGCGGACGCGGCCCGCGCCTGCCGCGCGCTGAAGCGTGGCGGAAACGCCGTGACGTTGAGCTATTTTCCGGCGTGGAACGGCGTTGCCGCGGGCATCGTAGAGGCCTGCGCGAAACTCTCCGCCGAACTGGCGGGAGAGGGGCAGGGCACCTGCCTTTCGATCAAGGCGCCGCCGCTCTACTTCGACAAGGATAATCTGCGGGCGGTCGCCGGTCCTGCCAGCGCGGCGGGGATGACCGTAGTGTTCGACGCGCTCACGCAAGTGCAGGCGGAACAGACGCTCGATCTCGTTGAATGGATGGCGGGGGAATTCCCTTCGGTCGGCGTGGTGCTCCCCGCGCGCTGGCAGCGCAGCGCCGGCGATGCCCGGCGGCTGCGCGATACGCCGGTGCGCATCCGTCTGGTCAAGGGCGAATGGGCCGATCCCGGCGGCGACGTGCCGGATATCGAAGCGGGATATCTGGATCTCGTGCGCATTCTGGCCGGGCGCAAGGCACCGGTGGCCGTCGCCACGCATCATCCGCCGCTGGCCGCGCAGGCCCTGCCGATCCTGCAGCAGGCGGGAACGCCCTGCGAACTGGAGCAGTTGCGCGGCCTCCCCAGCCGTCGCACCCGCCGCATCGCGAACGGCTTGGGCGTGCCGGTGCGCGTGTTCCTGCCGTTCGGTCCCGGCTGGTGGCCCTATGCGGCCGAGAAGCTGCTGGAGCGGCCCTATTTGCCCTTGTGGTGGCTGAAGGACAGGCTGGGTTAGACCGGCGCGGGGCAGCAGCCGTCGGGCACCCGCCGCTCTTGCCGCCGGTGCAGCGCGAGCGTCAGCAGGAACACGGCCAGTCCGCCCAGCGACAGCCCGACGCCTATCCAGCCGGTCATCCGCAAGCTGTAGCCGGCCCCGATCGCGAGCCCGCCCAGCCATGGACCCAGCGCATTGGCGACGTTGAACGCGCTGTGATGGGCCGCAGCCGCCAGCGCCTGCGCTTCGCCCGCGACGTCCATCAGCCGGGTCTGGAGGATCGTGCCGAGCCCGCCGCCGAACCCGATCAGCAGGATGTCGAAAGTCAGCAGCCAGATATTGCCAGCCACCAGCGGGAACAGGCCGAGAGCGACCGCGCTCCAGACGAAGGCGCCGATCGCGGCGTGATTGAGCCGGCGATCGGCCAGCCAGGCCCAGAACAGGTTGCCCACCGTCATGCCCACGCCGAACACGGCGAGCACCAGCGGCACGAGCGCTTCGCGTACCTTGGTCACCTCGATCATGGTCGAGGCGACATACGTGTACACGCAGAACAGCCCGCCGAAACCGATGGCGCCGGTCAGCAGGGTCAGCAGGACTTGCGGGCGGCGCAGGGCGTCCAGTTCGCGCAGTGGGCTGGATCGCGGGCCGCCATGGTCGCGGGGGGCGAACAGCGTGACAAGCACCATGGTCACCAGGGCCAACCCGGCGACGATGCCAAAGCCGCTGCGCCAGCCGATGATCTGCCCCAGCCAGTTGGCGGCGGGGACGCCGATGATCGTCGCGATCGTCAGGCCGGTCATGACTTTCGCCACCGATTGCGCGCGGGCATTGGCGGGAACCAGCGAAGCCGCGACCAGAGCGGCGACACCGAAGTAGGCGCCATGGGGCAGGCCGCTCAGAAAGCGGAACAGCAGCAAGGAGGGATAGCTGGACGCCGTCGCGCTCAATCCGTTGGCAAAAGCGAACATACCCATCAGCCCGATCAGCAGCGTGCGCCGGGCCAGCCGCGCGCCCAGCACCGCGATCGTCGGCGCCCCGACCACGACGCCCAGCGCATAGGCGCTGATGGCATGGCCCGCCTGCGGCTCGCTCAAGCCCAGATCGCGGGCGAAATAGGGCACGAGGCTCATCGCCGCGAATTCCGTCGTGCCGATCGCGAATGCACCCATGGCGAGGGCGAGGATGATAAGGGTGGGGTGGCCGGACGCGGGGCGCTCGGGCGGTCTAACGGTCATGACATGCTGCAGAAATCTGGGGGGACGGAATTTTGCAGTGTGCGGGCCGGCTTGGGAAGGGGGTGAGCTGTGCGTTTATTGCACGTGCGGGCGACTATGCTGCAAGTGCCGGAGTAACGCGGGGGAGGCAGCGGCGATTGCTGCCCCGCACCCGGGCATGTTCGGGCCGCAAGGTTGTGGTGCCCGTCAGAGCCCCGGATCGAAGTCGGGAGCGACCTGCTCGGTGTGGTCGGCCGTGTGGTGCGCCACGTGAATGCCGCACTCGGTCTTGTCCCAGCCCTTCCAGCGGCCCGAGCGGGGGTCTTCGCCCGGCGCGACCTTGCTGGTGCAGGGCATACAGCCGATCGAGGGATAGCCTTCGGCCACCAGCGGGTGCGGGGGCAGGTCGTGTTCCGCGATATAGGCGGCCAGACGTTCGGCGGACCAGTCGATCAGCGGGTTGATCTTCAGCCGCCCCTGTTCGTCGGTGGTGTCGATCTCGAAGCGGGGCAGGGTGGCGCGGGTCGAGGCCTGGAAGGCCTTGCGCCCGGTGATCGAGGCATCGAGCCCGAGCAGCGCCTTGGCCAGCGGCTTGACCTTGCGGATCTCGCAGCAGCCGTCGGGATCATAGGACCAGCGCAGCCCGCTTTCGTCTTTCTTCGCGAGTTCTTCGGTATCGGGCGTCAGGTTGCGCAGGTCCCTCAGGCCCAGCCGCTCCACCAGATGGTCGCGATAAGCCAGCGTTTCGGGGAAATGCTTGCCGGTATCGAGGAACAGCACCGGCACCGTGGGATCGACACGGCTGACAAGGTGCAGCAGCACCGCGCTTTCCGCACCGAAACTGGAGACGATACCCACATCTCCCGCCATGCGTTCCTTGAGCATCGTCTCGAGCATTTCGAGCGTGTCGGCGCCGCGGAACAGGCGGTTGAGGCGCACGGCATCGGCCTCGCTGAAGCGCGGGCCGGTGTCGATGCGATCGCGGATGCGGGTGGCGTCGGTCATTTCGGTAATCCTTGGGAGTTTCCTCCGAAATCCTCGTCATTGCGAGCGGCCGCAGGCCGCGCGGCAATCCAGGGACGGTTTGCGCTGTCCTGGATTGCTTCGCTGCGCTCGCAATGACGATGGAGTGTTGCCATGCTCAGCTCTGGTGCCGCAGCGCCCAGATGGGCTGGCGGCCGTCGGCCGTCGCCTGATAGACATTGTCCCAGCGCTCGAACGCGGCCTGCGCGTCGGCGGGGTTGAGCGGCTTGTCGGGCGCGAAGGCGTCGAAGCCGCAGCGCTTGAGGTGGCTCAGCATGTCGATCACGACATCGCCCACCGCGCGGATCTCGCCGGTGAAGCCTGCCTCGCGCAGGACGCGCGCGGAGGAATAGCCGCGCCCGTCGGTCCAGGCCGGGAAGTTCACTTCGATCAGGCGCAGACGGTCGAGGAAGGGCAGGAGCGCGCGGGCATCGTCGCCCGGCTCGATCCGCACCGCGGTGGCGTTGGTCTGCTCGGTGAAGGCATCCACGGTGACGGCGGAATCGTTGACCGCCTCGTCGTCACGGAACCGGAATTGTACATCAACCATGGAAAACCTCACCGGCGGTTTGCGGTGCTTCGACAAGCTCAGCACGAGCGGACTTCTTGTTAAATTTCCGGGACCCGCTCATCCTGAGCTTGTCGAAGGATGCCTGGCGTGACCTATCAACCATAGATAGCCTCCTTGAACGGATCCATGCCGATACGGCGGTAGGTGTCGAGGAAGCGCTCGCCATCCTGCTTGTTGGAAAGATAGACTTCGGTGGCCTTCTCGACGGCATCGACAATGCCGTTCTCGTCGAAGCCGGGGCCGGTGATCTTGCCGAGAGAGGTATCCGCACCCTCGCAGCCGCCAAGCAGAAGCTGGTAGTTCTCCACCCCCTTCTTGTCGACGCCGAGAATGCCGATGTGGCCCGCGTGGTGGTGGCCGCAAGCGTTGATGCAGCCGGAGATCTTGAGCTTCAGCTCGCCGATCTCGGCCTGCTTTTCCGCGCTGCCGAAACGCTCCGAAATCTTCTGCGCCACCGGGATCGAACGCGCATTGGCGAGGCTGCAGTAGTCGAGGCCGGGGCAGGCGATGATGTCGCCCAGCGTATCGAGGTTGGCGATGCCCAGGCCCGCTTCGTCGAGCGCCTTCCACAGCGTGTAGAGGTCTGCCTTCTTCACGTGCGGGAAGACGATGTTCTGGGCGTGGGTCACGCGCAGTTCGTCGAAGCTGTAGTCCTTGGCAAGCTGGGCCATCAGGCGGATCTGGTCCGCGCTGGCATCACCCGGAATGCCGCCGACGGGCTTGAGGCTGACATTGGCGATGACGTAACCGGCCTGCTTGTGGGCGTGCGTGTTGCGCTCCACCCAGAGGCGGAAATCGGGATCGCTGAGGTCCAGCTCGTCCGAGGCACCGGCTTCGAACGCCGGATCGACGAAGTACTGCTTGATCCGCTCCAGCTCGGCGAGCGGCGGCTCGATGCCCTGACCAAGCAAGTGCGCGAACTCTTCCTCGACTTGGCGCGTATATTCGTCCTTGCCCAGCTCGTGGACGAGGATCTTGATGCGCGCCTTGTACTTGTTGTCGCGGCGGCCATAGCGGTTGTACACGCGCAGGCACGCTTCGGAGTACGTGATGAGCTGGTCGAGGGGCACGAACTCCCGGATCATCGGGCCGATCATCGGCGTGCGGCCCATGCCGCCGCCAGCGTAGAACTGCGCACCGATCTCACCGGCGGGATTCCTGACCATCTTGATGCCGATGTCGTGCAGGCGCATCGCCGCGCGGTCGGTCTCGCTGGCGATGACGGCGATCTTGAACTTGCGCGGCAGCGTCAGGAATTCGGGGTGGAAGCTCGACCACTGGCGCAGCAGTTCGGCATAGGGGCGCGGGTCCACCACTTCGTCGGCGGCGGCACCGGCATACTGGTCCGAGCTGATGTTGCGGATGCAATTGCCGCTGGTCTGGATCGCGTGCATTTCCACCTTCGCCAGATCGGCGAGGATGTCGGGCGTGTCCTCCAGCTTGATCCAGTTGTACTGGATGTTCTGGCGCGTGGTGAAGTGGCCGTAGCCGCGGTCATACTTGTCCGCGATGTCGCCCAGCACAGTCATCTGCGCCGAGTTCAGCGTGCCATAGGGCACTGCGACGCGCAGCATGTAGGCGTGCAGTTGCAGGTAGAGGCCGTTCTGCAGGCGCAGCGGGCGGAACTGCTCTTCGGTCAGTTCGCCCGAGAGGCGGCGGCGGACCTGATCGCGGAATTCCGCGACGCGGGTATCGACCATCTGCTGGTCATAGGAATCGTACTTGTACATCAGATCACCCAGTTCACGGCTTCGGGGTCGGACGGCTTGAGCGTCAGGTCGGGGCGCACGGTGGGGCCCAGAGCGCGGATGCGGTCCTTGATATGGGCAGGGCGCACGGTCCATCCGTCCTTGGCCGCAGTCTTCTCGCCATCGATGACATAGGCGGCGAAGACGTTCTGCACGCCTTCCTCGCGGGCGATGATCTTCGCGCCATCCTCACCGACATCGGCGGCGTCGTTGACGTCGAGCGACCAGCCCACGCCGGTCCACCATGTGACCGCTCCGGTCTTGAGGTCGTTGCCGGTCAGAATCTTCACTGTATTGCCTCCAGCGCGCCGGTTTTCAGCGCCGTTTCGCGTATGATGTTGTCGGGTTCCGCGGCGACATGGCCGATCACGATCAGCGCCGGGCTCTTCACCTTCTCGGCCTCGACGAGATCGGCAAGGCCGGCCAGCGGCGCGCGCAGCACGCGCATTTCGCGGCGTGTGGCATTCTCGATCACCGCGACGGGAACGTCGGGGGCAAGGCCGTCCGCGATCAGCTTTTCGGAAATCTGCGCGGCCGTCGCCAATCCCATGAAGATCACGAGCGTGCGGCCCTTGCCGGCAAGGCCGGACCAGTCCTGATCGCTCAGCCCCTTGCACTGACCGGCGACGAACGAGACGATCGAGGCATGGTCGCGGTGGGTCAGCGGGATCCGCGCGGCGGCGGAGGCGCCCAGCGCGGACGAGATGCCCGGCACCACGTCCACCGGCACACCGGCGGCGCGGCAGGCCTCGGCCTCTTCGCCGCCGCGGCCGAACACGAAGGGATCGCCGCCCTTGAGGCGCACGACGTCGTTTCCGGCGAGCGCTTCCTTGACCAGCAGCGCGTTGATCGCCTCCTGCTTCATGGTGTGGCGCGAGCGGCTCTTGGCGACCGAGATCATGCGCGCGCCGGGGCGTGCCATGGCGAGGATCGCCGGATCGACGAGGCCATCATGCACGATCAGCCGGGCATTCATCAGCAGCCGCGCCCCGCGCAGGGTCAGAAGATCCGGGTCGCCGGGGCCCGCGCCGACAAGGTGGACCGTGCCCGGAGCGGCCTGAGGGCCTGAGGAGAGAGGATTCGCTTCCATGCCGGGCAAATGGCCGCGATCGCCCGGAGGCACCAGCCAGAATGGCTTTGGGGTGGATAAGGCGAGCTTTACCCCCAGCAATGTCAATCCCTTGGGAGAGGCGGAGCTAACCCGTTCGCTAACCAAATATTAACTCGGGAAGACGACCATCGGCGCTCCCTGGGAGGCAGCGCGATGTCGATTTCGGCCCATTTCGAAGAAATTCCGCCTGCCGAAGGGCAGTCCCGCGCATTGCGGCGCCGTCTGCAGTTTGAGACGCAGGGCGCGCTTGAAACCGGGCAGGCCGCGCCAGTGCAGGTCCACAACGTGTCCGAGACCGGGCTGCTGCTCGAAACCGCCGCCGATCTGGAAATCGGCGAGGCCATCGCGCTCGATCTGCCCGAAGCCGGGCAGGCCCGCGCGCGTGTTGCCTGGGCGAGCGGCTCGCTCTACGGCTGCGCGTTCGACGTTCCGCTTACGCCTGCCGCGCTGAGTGCCGCGCAATTGCGCAGTGCGGCGCAGAACGAGGCCGGGATCGGCCCGTCTCCGGCGCCGGCCGGTCCGGCGGCGATCGGCGGGGAAAGTTTCGGCGAACGCCTGCACCGGCTGCGCAAGCTGCGCGGCTATACCCAGGGCGAACTGGCGAACCGCCTGGGCGTCAGCAAGCCGACGGTCTGGGCCTGGGAGCAGGGGCGCGCTCGTCCGATCGAGGACCGGCTCGACGCCATTGCCGAAGCGCTCGGCGTGACGAGCGCGGAGCTTCGTCCCAGCCGCACGGTGCCCGGACTTCCGGACCTCATCGCCCGCTGCCGCGACCAGATCGCCGCCGCCGTCGAGACGACGCCCGACAAGATCAGGATCATGATCGAGCTCTAGGGCCGATCGACCCTGGAGTGGTGGAAGCGAAGTTCCCCTCTTAATTCGTCGCCCCCCGCGGGGATGCCGTGGAGCCGTGAGGTAAACTTCCTCGTCGGATGACTAGGCATCCTGCTTGGCTTCGATCCGGGCGAGGCTGACTGCGAAGCCGCAGCGCTCGCTCGTGTCGAGGTTGTGTTCCTGATACCGCTGGAACAGCCCGCCCAGATGCTGGTCGATCTCGGCCTGCGTATAGTCGAGAGAGTGTACGCTGGCATAGCCGTGCTGGATGGCACGTTCCATCGCGGCCTCCCCGTCGGTGACGTTGAAGAACACGTTCATCACGCCTTCTCCCCGGGCCGCGAGAAAGCCGGATACCGCGCTGCTGTCCTCCCTGCCGGGAAGCGGTGCGCAAAGTTCGATCCCGGCGTCCCAGGCGATCGACACGGCTATGCCGAAGGGTTCGCCGGTCCAGTGCGCATCCACGAAAGTGGCGCCGAGAAGATCGCGGTATTTTGTCTTGGCCGCTTCCAGATCGCGCACGGCGATCATGATGCGGTTCACTCCCTTAACGGCCATAAGATCCTCTCTCCTTGCATTTTGGACTTTGTACTTCGGGCGCGAACATGCGGAAGTCCGTTTGCGCCTTTTCGGCGGGAGGCGCCGCCAGGGCAATATGCACGTCCGTATTCGTGGATTCGTAAAGCGGCCTCCGCCCTGCTGCCCCTTTCCGGTGCAGTTGAACGCGCTTCGAAACTTGCGGTGGGGATAAGCCGAGCTGTGGCGAATTTCGGACTTTCCGAATCTCCTGGTCGATGGTAAATATATGAATAACAATCATAAAGTATAAGGCTGTTATATAACAAGCATAACGCGCCTTATCTCGATTGTTGGCGTGAGCTGGTGTGATTGAATTCCATAAGGGTGTTCAGTTGTTCTGGCTTTTGTCGATTTCTTGAGTTCGGGGCGTCGCCGAAATGGACATGAATTTTACAGTTCAGGACAGTTCAGCTCTTTACGGGCTGTTGGCGGAAAGTTCGTCGGACGTCATCCTCAAGACCGATCTGGGCGGTTGCATCCTCCACGCCTCGCCGGCGCTCGATCAGGTGGGGTTCCGGATGGCGGGAACGCAAACGCCACAAAGCCTTCTCGATCTGGTTGCACCCGAATCGCGGGACGAAGTGCGGCGCGCCTATAGCGATGCGCTGGCCGGCACCGGGCCGGGGCACCGGGTGGAATTTCCGGCCGTTACCACCGACCAGCGGCAGCGCTGGTTCGAGATCCAGACGCGGGCGCTGACGAACGAAAGCGGCGAGCCCTATGGCGCGCTCAGCATCCTGCGCAATGTCGACGAGCGGCGGCGGCTGGAGCAGCAGCTTTTCGCGGCCACGTACACCGATCCGCTGACCAAGCTGACCAACCGCGCCGCCTTCGTCTCGATGCTCGAACATATGGTCGACAAGGGCATGGACGGCTGTCTGGCACTGTTCAGCATCGACTTCTTCCGCACCATTAACATGCAGTACGGCCAGAGCACCGGAGACGACGTGCTGGTGGTCTTCGCCAATCTCCTGCGCGAGATGCTGCGGGCCGAGGATATCATCTCGCGCATCGGCTCGGAGCGTTTCGCCGTGCTGCTGCCGCGCGCCACGCCCGACCAGGCCGAGGCGATCTGCAGCCGCGTGATCGCCACGCTGGCCGAACTGCGCCAGAAAGTGGGCGAAAGCCGCTTTGCCATTACCGCCAGCGCCAGCGTCGCGCGGATCGGGGACAGCCTCGATTCCACGATCGAGCGCGCGGAAATGGCGCTGTTCGTCGCCAAGGCCAAGGGGCGCAACCGGCTGGAGCTGGAAAAAGCGCTGCAGAAGGTGCGGCACTAGGGCCTGAATCCCCACAGGCACCGATGCCTGGGGTCAGGCTCAGTCCGCCTTCGGCCTGGGCGGCAGCGGATAGACGATGAAGTCCGCGTGGCGGTCTATCTCCGGGGCTGGCCCCGCATTCTCCACGGCTTGGTGAAGCTCGGCTATCACCGAAGGCGGGAGGGGCAGGGGATGCTCCGAGGGATGCGTCGCGGCCCGCATCGGATAGTCCTGCCCCGGTGTCGTCGTCATCTCGATATGCGCGCCGAGCAGCGCGCGGATCGGATGGGTCCTGGCGAAGGCCGCCAGCCGCGCGGCGCTCGCCCGGAAATCGCCGAACTTGTCCAGCGACACATAGAGCCTTCCCGGATAGAGCATGTCGCCCGAAAACAGCAGTTGCGTGCGGGCATCATAGACCATGACATGCGCCGGTTCGTGACCGGGCGTGGGGATGATGTCGAGCACGCGCCCGCCGAGATCGAGGTGGCCGGTATCCTGCGGCCAGTCCGCAATGCCGAAGAAGGCCGCGACCTGCTCCGGCGCGAGGCCGACCACATCGGTGTCGGGCCGGTCATGAAATTCACTGTCCCCGGCGTGATGATCGCCATGGCTGTGGGAGTGGGCCACGACGAGCCGGATCGGGCGGCCGCCGTGACGGGCCCGCCATGCGTCGATCAACCGGTCGACAGTGGGACGGATCTTGAGCCCTCCGGCGCCGGTATCGAGCAGGAGCGCGCGGTCCCGTCCGAACAGCAGGTACAGGAACGGGGCTTCGAAATTGGTCTCGACCGATTGGCGGATGACGAAAGTATCGGCATCGATCCTCTGCACTTGCGTCTCGGGCTCGCTTCCGGTCGTTCCGTCGATCCAGTGCGTGAAGTGCGGGGGCTCGGGCGGAGGAGCGGCAGCGGTCAGCAGGAACGCGGCACCGGCCGGCAGCAGCAGGCGGTAAAGAGGAGCGAAGCGGCGGGCGGCGTGAGGGACTGGCTGCATGACGCCAGCCTATGCATTATGCTGCGCTGCGCAAACCCCGCATTTCCTGTTTACGGCACAGCGCGCGTCGAGAGCCCGGTCTATTCGCTCTCATCCGCGGGGAAGAACCGCTGGATCACGTCGCGGGCGATGCGGGCCGGGCGCATGGTCGTGGCGTCGACGCAGCACCAGCTCGACTTGACTTCGGCCAGCACTTCCTCGCCGCGGCGGATCACGGTTTCGTAGAAGGCCCGCGCGCCCTGCACCTTTTCGACGAGGACCGTGGCGATCACGTCGTCTTCCAGAAAGGCGGGCTTGCGGTACGTGATCTCGTGCTTGAGCGCGACCCAGAGGTGCTTGGCGATCGCATCGGACGGGGCCAGCGCGCGCCAGTGGTCGAGCACGGCTTCCTGTACCCATTTCAGGTAGCTGGCATTGTTGACATGACCCATGAAGTCGATGTCGCCGGGATCGATGCCGATCGGAAAGCGGTGGGGAATCGCGTGGTTCACGTATACGTCAATAGCACTTTCGCGGGCCGGGAGATAGCCGCCTGTGCCTGGCAATTTCGCCCGCACCTTGACAAAAGTAACCATATAGGTTATGAGTTTTGCCATCCGCAAACCTCTGCGCAAGGCTAGCGGTGTTTCGGGCCGGCGTTGTGGGCCGGGGCACGATTGCAAGTCGCGGCCGTGCAAACAGCGTCCGGACCGGGGCGGTTCATTTGCGTCTCTGGCAACCCGCCCCCTCCTTTGGACCGGAGGCGGTATCCCGGATACCCATCGACCGGTGCCTGCTGCGAGCCCGCCGCGCCGGTCAGAACCGTTCCGTCAGGGCCGAGCCGGGCTGCCTGCCGCTACCCGGCCATTCGCACGTGACGGCACACCCCCATCGCGCCCTTTGCAACGGGCGCCCCGGCGCCGGCCCGATGTTCCCTTCGTGCTTGCCGTGTCCTTCCCCGGCGTTATTCCGCGCTCGCCTGCGGAGCATGGCGCGTGCCCGTCCTCCGGCAGGATCAGGCCTTGCGCATCGCCTCCACCAGATCGCGAAAGGCCTCGTTGTCGCGCAAGTTGAGGTCGCGCTGGGGGAAGGGGATCTCGATCCCGTGTTCATGAAACAGGTGCCAGAGCGCCTTGAGCACTTCCGAGCGCACGTTGCCGGTGCCTTCCTCGGGATCGGTGATCCAGCAGTGGATGATGAAGTTCACGCTGCTGTCGCCATAGGCATCCAGCCACGCGGTCGGCGGCGGGGTCTTGAGTATGCGCTTTACCGAGCGCGCGGCCTGCAGCATCAGTTCCTCGGCCTTCACGATGTCGGAGGAATAGGCGATTCCCACCGGCACCTGGATGCGCACGTTCTTGCTGGAATAGGACCAGTTCTCCACCTGATTGATCATCAGGTTCTCGTTCGGGATCAGGTATTCCTTCTGGTCGCGCGTGGTCAGCGAGACGGCGCGGATGCCGATGCGGCGGATCTGGCCGAACGTGGAATTGCCCGCCTGATCGGTAATCGCGATCACGTCGCCCGGCTTGATCGACTTGTCCATCAGCAGGATGATGCCCGCGATCAGGTTGCCGAAGGTCTTTTGCAGGCCGAAGCCGATGGCCAGGCCGAAAGCGCCGGAAAACACCGTGAACGCGGTCAGGTCGATCCCGAGAATGTCGATGCCGACCAGAATGGCGATGGCCCAGACGACGAGGCTCGTCATCTTCTCGGCCAGCAGGCGCTGGGTCAGGTCCAGCCGCGTCGCGTTGGCGAGCAGGCGGTGGGCGAGCTTGCTGGCCGTCCAGGCGATGCTGCTCATGATCACCACGACCAGCACGACCACGGTCATGTCCCAGAGCGACACCCGCGTGCTGCCGACCTGTATTGCCAGACTGTCCAGCGTGTTGACGATGCCGCCGATCGTGTCGCTGCGCGCGGCGACGACGTTCTTCAGCCCTTCCGCTCCGGCGACGGGTTGGTCCATTATGGCCTGGGTCACGGCGGGCACCGGGCTGGGGACGAGCACATCAGCATTGGCGGCGGCGCTGGCATCGCCGGTCGGCACGCCGGTGGCGGCCGCAGCGGTGGCGGCAGCGGCGAGCGCCGCGATCACGGGGCGCTCCAGGCGGTAAGGGCCTGCTCGATATCGGCGATCAGGTCTGCCGGGTCCTCCAGGCCGATCGCCAGGCGCACGCCGAAACGGTCTCCTGCTGACACCGGCGCCGGTGCCGATGCTGGTTCCGGCGGCCAGGCCATGCAGCTGCGGTAGGCGGCGGGATCGATCGGCAGTGCGAGGCTTTCGTAGCCGCCCCAGGAAAAACCGATCCCGAACAGGCCGAGCGCATCGACGAAGCGGTTGCGCGCCGCTGCGTCGCCGCCCTTGAACACGAAGCTGAACAATCCGCAGCCGCCAGTGAAATCGCGCTTCCACAGGTCATGCCCCGGCGCGCCGGGCAGCATCGGGCAGAGCACTTGCGCCACTTCTGCGCGCTGCGACAGCCACTGGGCAATGGCCAGCGCGCTGTCCGTTTCCTGCTTCAGGCGCAGATGCAGCGTGCGCAGGCCGCGCAGCGCGAGCGCGGCATCGTCGGGCGAGACCACGGTGCCGAGCTGCTGGGCGCGCGCGCGCAGCCGGGCGTAAAGCTCCGGCCCGGCGCTGGCGCTGCCCATCATCAGGTCCGAATGGCCGCCGACATGCTTGGTCAGCGCCATCAGGGTAATGTCGATGCCCTTTTCCAGCGCCTGAAAGCCGAGCGGGCTGGCCCAGGTGTTGTCGAGCACCGAGATAGCGCCTTTGGCGCGGGCGATGCGGGCCAGTTCGGGCAAGTCGCAGACTTCCATCGACAGGCTGCCCGGCGCCTCCAGCAGCACCGCGCGGGTGCGTTCGCAGAACGCGGCTTCGTAGGCGGGAATGTCGAGCGGGTCGAAGAAACGCGGCTCGATGCCGAAGTCATGGAGCAGGCCCTTGCCCATGGCGCGACTGGGGTCATAGGCATTGTCGCTGATGAGCAGCACGTCGCCGGGGCGCAGCACGGTGAGCAGCACGCCCGCGATCGCCGCGACGCCCGAGGGATAGAGCACGGTTCCCGCCGCGCCCGGCTCGATCTGGGTCAGCGCCTCGCTCAGCGCCCATTGCGTCGGCGCGCCGCGGCGGCCGTAGAAAAAGCGGCCGTCTTCATTGTGGCGCGGCCCTTCGGCCAGCGCGGCGGTGCTTTCGTAGAGGTGCGTGCTGGCGCGCCAGACCGGGGGATTGACGACGGGGCCGGTCCATTCCTGGCGCCGTCCGGCTCCGACGATCCTGGTGCCGGGGGCCGCATCTTCCAAATTGCTCGTATCGCTCAAGGTCTTCTCCGCTGTCGAGCGGGAAGCCTAGCCCGCCGCGCGGGCAGGGTCGAGGCCGAAGAGCACCGTGCGGCGCGCGGATTCGATTTCGCGGGAGGCAAGGCCGGTGAAGGAACGCGGGCCGGTGTCGATACGCAGCGGCGCCAGCGCCGGGCCGCCTCCGGCAAGGCCCACGGTGAAGACTAAGCCGAGTTCGAGGCGCGGCAGCGCCGGGCCGTCCTCGCCCAGCAGGGCCAGCCGCACCAGCGGCACCATGAACGAAGCGCCGCCCCGCTGCACCGGGCGCACTGAGGCGAGCGGCACTTGCAGTTCGCCTTTCACATCGAGCACTTGCCCCGGCACCATCGCGGGAAAGGCCTGCACCATGTCCAGCGCCTCGACCGGCGGGGCAAGCTGCAGGGCCTGCGGCAGCGAGCCATGGGCCGAGATCATGCCGGCCATGAGCTTGCCCGGCGGGATTTCGGTCTTCGCGGTCAGGACCAGCCGGAACTGCAGCGTGGCATATACGAGCGAGAGCCGCATGGCTGTGGGTTCGAACAGCAGATCCCCGCCCGCACGCGGCCGTTCAGGCGCGGGCGCCGGGCGGAGTGCGGGCGAGGGGCGCGGCGCAGGCGGCGCGGCAAGGGGTTCCGGAGCCTCGGATTCCTCCTGCCGGGACCGGCGTCGCCAGAGGAGAAGGGCCGCTGCCAGCATGGCAAGCCCGGCGGGAAGCATCCACCACCACGCGGGCCATGAGCCGTCCGGCGCGGGGGAGGTGGGAACGGTCCGGGAGGCCGGTTCCGTCACGGCAGGCGCGGGTTCCGGCTGGGGCGTTCCAGCGGGCGCTGCGGTGGAAGGTTCGCTGGCCGGGGCAGGTGCCGGGCGAGCAGGAGATGGAGCAGGGCCGGAGCGGGGGGCGGCCTGCGGCGCCGCGCGGACCGGGGGCGGCGTGATGACGGGCGCCGGTGCGGGCGATGCCGAAACGGTGGGCTCGGGCGCCGCGGTTTCGGGGGCGCTGGTTTCGGAAGCTGCCGGGCGGACCACCGGGTTCTGCGCATCGACCGGCCCCTGTGCTGCCGGATGTGCAGTCGGGGCCGCGTTGCTGGCCTCGGGGGCGGGCAGGCTCCAGCCGCCCAGCGATTGCGCGCGGACGGGCGCGGCGGCGAGCGCCGGGAAAAGTGCCGTGGCCGCAAGCGTGGCTGCCAGGAATGCCGATATGCCCCTCATGACCGGGCGATCAGAGGCGCTCCGGCGCTGAACCGCGTGTTAATGCGCTTCGCCCGCGCGGCCAGCCGTGGCGCGGGGCAGGCGAACCGGACGCACTTGCCGCTTGTCAGGGCGCGGCGTTGGCGGCATGGCCGGGGCATGAGCGATACACCCCTTTCCCCCCTGCACCTTGGCCAGAGCAGCGCCTTGCCGGCCTCGCCCGAAGAGGCGGTGCTCGATTACGTGCCCAATCCGCGCGTGGGCAATCTCTATCTCGTGCGCTTCGCGGCGCCCGAGTTCACCTCGCTGTGCCCTGTCACCGGCCAGCCCGATTTCGCGCATCTGGTGATCGACTATGCGCCGCAGATGAGCATCGTCGAATCGAAGAGCCTCAAGCTGTTCCTGGGATCGTTCCGCAACCATGCGGGCTTCCACGAGGATGTGACGGTCGGCATCGGCCAGCGCCTGTTCGACGAGATGAAGCCGCGCTGGCTGCGCATCGGCGGCTACTGGTATCCGCGCGGCGGCATTCCGATCGACGTGTTCTGGCAGTCCGGCGCGGCGCCCGAGGGCCTGTGGGTGCCCGATCAGGGCGTACCGGGCTACCGCGGCAGGGGCTGAATAACGGGGCTGACCAGAGCCCGTTCAGTTCGCCGCAGAGGCGAGCCGCATGTCGTTGATGCGGTTGAGGTCCACGGTGCCCTTGCTGAACGCGGCGAGCTGGCGGCTGGAAAGGCACTGCGCATAGACCGTCGGCGCATCGGCGCGCATGGCCGCTTCGCTGTCTAGCGCCTCGTCCATTTCCGCCGTGCATTCCGCGCGGGTGGCATAAGTGTGGACGGGCATGTCGAGGCGGCGGCACGCGGTCGCATCGTCCGAACATCCGAACAGGGCAAGGGCGAACAGAACTGCGCTCATCCAGAAAACTCCTTCCTTGCCAGGGATAACGGCCGGGGTGGCTCTATCTATCCCGAGATCGGGACGTGATTCTTTGATCCAGATCGTCCCGGCAGGCGATATTTGCCATTTAGCGGACCGGAAGCCGGGACGATGTGGCATTCCCCACTGGAACCGTGTGAAGCCTTGCGCGTATTAGGGCGGCCATGGATCAAACCAAAGCCAAGCTCATCATCCGCCAGGCCACTGTCGAAGACGCCCCGGCGATCGCCCGCCTCTCGGTCAAAGTCTATGGCAAGGCCGATGCCTTCACCCGCGCGGAGATCCGGGGGCAGGTGATCAATTTTCCCGAAGGCCAGTTCGTCGCCGAATACGAAGGCAAGGTTGTCGGCCACTGCGCGACGATGATCATTACCGCCGATCTCGCCTTCAAGCCGCATACCTGGGAAGAGATCAGCAACGGCGGCTATGGCCGTCCGCCCGCCGAGGATGGCGACGTGCTCTATGGCTTCGAAGTCTGCGTCGATCCCGATTACCGCCGCCTGCGCATCGGCCAGCGCCTCTACCGCAAGCGCAAGGAGCTGTGCCAGTATTTCGAGCTGAAGGGCATTGCCTTTGCCGGCCGTATGCCCGGCTATTACCGCCGCAAGCGGACCTATCCCAATCCCGCCGATTACCTGCAGGCGGTGAAGGACAAGAAGCTGCGCGACCAGGTCATCAATTTCCAGATGAGCCAGGGCTATGAGGCGCGCGGCATCCTTCCCGACTACCTGCCGAACGACAAGGAAAGCGGCGGCAATGCCGTCATCATGTACTGGACCAATCCGCTGGCCCCGCGCGATACCGGCAAGGCCATTCCCGGACTGAAGGAGCGCGTGCCGTCCAACGTGCGGGTTGCCACCGTGCAGTTCATGATGCGCAAGATCGAGACGATCGACCAGTTCGAGGAGCAGGTCGAATACTGGGTCGATGTCGCGGCCGATTACGAGAGCGACTTCGTGGTGTTTCCCGAGCTGTTCACGCTGGAGCTGCTTTCGATCGAGGCGAAGAAGCTGGAACCGGCCAAGGCTATCGAGAAGATCGCGGAATATACCGATCGCTTCGTCGAATTCATGCAGAAGATGGCGGTCAGCTACAACATCAATATCATCGGCGGCTCGCACCCGACGCGCGTGAAGCTGGGGCACGGCAAGAGCGAGATTCGCAACATCGCCTATACCTTCCTGCGCGACGGGGCGGTGCACGAGACGCAGAAGCTGCATCCCACGCCGTCCGAGCGCCGCTGGTGGAACATCAGGGGCGGCTATGGCGCGAATGTGATCCCCACCGATTGCGGCCCGATCGGCGTGATGATCTGCTATGACAGCGAGTTTCCGGAATTGGCCCGCCACCTGGTCAATCAGGGGGCGCTGCTGATGTTCGTGCCGTTCTGCACCGACGAGCGGCGCGGTTATCTGCGGGTTCGCTACTGCTGCCAGGCGCGAGCCGTGGAAAATCAGTGCTATGTCGTCACATCGGGGGTTGTCGGGAACCTGCCGAACGTGGAGAACATGGACGTCCACTATGCCGAAAGCGCGATCCTCACGCCTTCGGATTTCCCGTTCTCGCGCGACGGTGTCGCGGCCGACACGGCGCCCAACACGGAAACCATCGCTATCGCCGACCTCAGCCTCGACGCCTTGCTGACCGCGCGCCAGACGGGCGCGGTGCAGAACCTCAAGGACCGCCGCTTCGACCTCTACCGCGTCGAATGGACGCAGGCGCAGGGCTGAGCCAAGTGTTGAATATGGCTCTGTCCCGCTCCCTTCCGCTCCATTCTGCTTCGTCATTGCGAGCCAAAGGCGAAGCAATCCAGGGCGGCGCAAACCGCCCCTGGATTGCCGCGCGGCCTCTGGCCGCTCGCAATGACGAAGGTGGTGGGATGCGGACAATGAAATCCGGCACAGGGAAATCCGGCACAGGGAAATCCAGCATAGGCGTGCGCGCCCGATGACCCTGCTTCCCGATCTTCACGCCGCCAGCGCCATCCTGATCGCGCTGGCCATGTTCTATGGCTTCATGAACGGCCGCCTGCGGGTCGAGATCGTTTCGCTGCTGACCATCGCCGCGATTGCGCTGCTGCTCTACGTCATGCCGATGCCGGGGCAGGACAAGTACGCCGGGCTCCAGCTCGCCTTCGAGGGGTTCGGGCATTACGCGCTCGTCACCATCTGCTCGCTGATGATCCTCGGGCGCGGCATGGTCGTGACCGGCGCGCTCGACCCGGCGGCGCGCCTGCTGGCGCAGATGTGGCGCCATAACAAGACCATCGCGATGCTGGTGACGCTGGTCGTGTGCTTGCTGCTCAGCATGGTCATCAACGATACGCCGGTGCTGGTGCTGATGATCCCGATCCTGGTGCAGATGGCCGCGCAGGACGGAATGCCAGCCTCGAAGACGCTGATCCCGGTGAACGCGGCGATCCTGATCGGCGGCATGTCGACCACGATCGGCACTTCGACCAACCTGCTGGTGGTCTCGATCGCCAAGGATCTCGGGATGCGGCAGTTCCATGTCTTCGAGTTCACGCCGATCGTGCTGATCGCGCTCCTGCCGGCATTGCCCTATATGTGGCTGGTCATGCCGCGCCTGCTGCCCGACAATACGCGGGCAGTGGCCTCGCAGAGCCGCCGGTTCCTGGCCAAGCTGCGCATTGCCGCGGATTCGCCGATGCGCGGCAAGACCATCGAGGAAGCGCGCGGCCGGCTGCCCGAAGGCGTCGAGGCCTGGCTGCCGCCTTCGACCGGCGGCCACGTCCATCGCCGGGTGCTTGCGACTGGCACCTTCGAAGGGTTGCAGGAGGCCGCGCGCAAGCTGTCGGGGACATTGGCGCCGCACTGGCTGGTCGAGAAGATCCGCAGCGAATCCGGGCGCTCGGGCAAGGACCTGATGGTCGCCGAGATGATCGTCGCGCCCGACAGCCGGCTGATCGGCCTGACGCCCAAGACCGCAGGTTTCGAAGGCGTCGCCATGCTCGGCGTCCATCATGTCCGCCAGCCGCTGCGCGATACCCGGCAGCACACGCCCGATGCGCCGATGAAGGAAGGCGACGTGCTGCTCGTGATGGGTATGCCGGAGGACCTGCAGCGCTTCCGCGAGGCGGACGGGCTGCTGCAACTGGAAGGCGGCCAGGAAATCGCGCGCTCTGGCAAGGCGCCGGTGGCGCTGGCGATCATGCTGGGATCGGTGGGGCTGGCCTCGCTGGGCCTGGTGCCGATCGCGATTTCGGCGCTGGCAGGCGCCATCCTGATGTTCGCGACCGGCTGCGTGCGCTTCGAGCGGGCAGGGCGGGCGCTCTCGGGGCAAGTCATCGTGCTGGTCGCCGCCTCGATCGCGCTGGGCAAGTTCATGCTGGTCTCCGGCGCGGCGGCCTGGCTGGGAGGCATCATGGCGGCTTTCCTGCAATACCTGCCGCCGGCAGGCGTGCTTGCCGCGATTATGATCTTCGTGACGACGCTCACCAATTTCGCGTCCAATTCCGCGGCGGCGGCAGTGGGCACGCCGATCGCCTTCAACATCGCGGCCAAGCTCGGCCTGCCTGCGGAGCCGCTGGTGCTGGCGGTGCTGTTCGGCTGCAACTTGTGCTACGCGACGCCGGTCGCCTACCAGACCAACATGATGATCCTGGCCGAAGGCGACTACAAGTTCGCCGACTACTTGCGCTCGGGCATCCCGCTGGTGGCGATCATGGTCGCGACGCTCTCGGCCTCGCTGGTGTTCTGGTACGGGATCTAGGCTGCTGGGAGCGAAGTTTGCCTCATAATTCGTCGCCCCCGCGAAGGCGGGGGCCCCGCTGCTCTGCCTCAGGCCATGCCGCCAGAAGCGGGATCCCAGCCTTCGCGGGGATGACGGGGAATTGGGATGCTAACTTCTGCTTCGGGTGACTAGGCGGCGGGAATGGATTTCGCGATGGTGGCGGTTCGCCGCATCGCGCTATAGAGCGGCATGGATACCACCCTTACCGTATGCGACGCGCCGACCGATGCCATTCGGGATGCGATCCTGGCCCCCCTCTCGCAGTTCAACGCCGAGAACGGCTATCCGGCCGATCCCCGGCCCGTGGCGATTACCGTCACCGACAAGGACGGTGCGATCATCGGTGGCCTGTGGGGAAAGACCGTCTATGACTGGCTGTTCGTCGAATATCTGGTCGTCCCGGCGGCCTTGCGGGGGCGCGACCTCGGCTCGGAGCTGCTGCTCCGTGCGGAGAAGATCGCGCTCGACCGGGGATGTGTGGGGTCGTGGCTGACGACGTTTACGTTTCAGGCGCGGGGTTTCTACGAAAAGCGGGGGTACGAGGTGTTCGGGGCGCTCGAAAACGCACCGCGCGACAATGTGCGGATCTTTCTGCGAAAACGTCTGCGGCCCTGACGCCCGCCTACTTCGCCCCGACCGTGAGCAGCTGTTCGCGCAGCTCTTCCGCCGGGGGCAGGCCGAGTTCGGACAAGTCGGCGATGCCGGCGATGGCATCCTCGCCGAAGCAGTTCGCCAGTTCGATCACCTTGGCCTTCACGTGCTTGCCGGTCGCGAGCGAGAAGAACGCGCGCACGGTCGGCAGGGCCGGTTCCGACGGGTCCTGATCGATCACCATGGCAATGCGGTCCGACCGCAGGCGCACGAACGAGCCGACCGGATAGACGCCGAGCGCTTCCTGGAACCGGGCGAGCACTTCGCCGTCGAACATGCCTTCGCGGCCCATCATCAGGCGCATGGCTTCGGCCGGGTCCATGGTGCCGCCGGTGGCGGCGCCCGAGACCAGCAGGTCGTAGCGGTCGCACACGGCCGCCATGCGCGAGATCAGGTCGATCTCGCGGTCGGCAAGGCCTTGCGGGAAGCCGGTGCCGTCCATCTGCTCGTGATGGCGCGCCACGGCCTGGAGGACTTCCTCGGGCACTTCCCCGTCGGCCGCCAGCAGATCGCGTCCGACATAGCAGTGGCGGTGCCACAGGTCCTCGTCGATGTCCTGCAGGCCGCCTGACAGGGCGGTGGGGTCAATGTCGAGACGGCTCACGCCGACATCGAGCAGCAGCCCGGCCATGCCCGCCGTGCGCGTCTCCTGCGGGGATAGCCCCAGTTGCCGGGCCAGCGACACCATCAGCGCGCTGACCGAGAGCATGTGCTGGTAGATCGCCTCCATTTCCGACTTGCAGCGCATCAGCCCGGAAAAGGCGTAAGGGTTGCGCTCGATCGAGGCATAGATGTCCTCGACCACGGGCGTGACTTCGGCCACGCGCGGCGCCTTGCCCAGCCGGGCCTCGATGAAGACCTTGGAGATGACCTTGCGGGCCTGTCCGGCGACGCGGCGCGCATTCCCGAATTCACGCGCCACGCCCACGCTGGCGGTACGGGGAATGGGCGCGCGGATCGGGGCCGGGGCGGCGGGCTGCGGGGCTGCGGCGGCCATGCGCTGGTTGCGGGCTTTCAGCGCCGGATGCAGCGCGGGACCGCGCTGCGAAGGCGCCTCGTCCTGGCGGGGCAGGTCGGCTCCGCGATCGGTGTCGATCACCACGCCGTCGAGCGCGGCCTGGCGCACGGCTTCCAGTCGATCCTCGTCCTCGATCAGGAAGCGGGCTTTCCAGAAGGGGTGGTTCAGCCAGCTTCCCTGAAAGCTGTGAACGAACATGCCCATTTCGACCTGAGACGTGGAAATCTGTTTAAGTGCCATGCGACCGCCAAGGTTTTGTCAGGTCTCTGGCGATACGGCTTGGCTGCTAAATGGAGTCGGTACGGCTTTGGCAAACGGCGCGTTAACGAAGCGTACAATTACGTAAACGGCTTGTGAACCCGGGGCATGGGCCGTGCGGCGGCGAAGCGGCGCGAAGCCGCCGGGCAGCTCGCCCGGACGCTATCCATTCCGGCTTGATGGCAACCGGCTTCACCGGCTACGCGGAGCATTCCTTCCCCTCCCCGGAAAATACAGGACTTTACTATGATTGCTCTAGAGCAGGCCCGCATTCTCATTGCCGCCACCCGCACCAGGGGGCGCGAGATGGGGCTCAATCCGCTGACCGTCGTCGTGCTCGATGCAGGCGGCCACCTCGTGGCGATGGAGCGCGAGGATGGATCGGGATATGGCCGTCCCGACATTGCCGGAGGGAAGGCCGCAGGGGCCCTGGCGATGGGCGTGTCGAGCCGCAAGCTTGGCGACATGGCGGCGGACCGCCCGCAGTTCATGGCCGCGCTTTCGGCGGCCTGGAGCGGCAAGCTGATCCCGGCGGCGGGCGGCGTGCTGATCCGCGATTCGGCCGGTACGCTGCTCGGCGCCGTCGGTGTCAGCGGTGACTTGTCCGACAAGGACGAGGAGGCTGCATTCGCCGGGATTTCGGCTGCGGGGCTGGTGGCTGGCTGAGCGGCTGGCGACCCGCGGGGGAAGATACCGTGCCGGTGCCCCGCCCGGTGAAACAGGAAAACCGATGGACCGGGCCGCTCGCCGAGAGCGGCCCGGTCTTTTACTCCTGCGGATTTCCGGCCGCTTGCGCTGCGGCCTGCTCGGCCGCGGCCTTTTCTTCCGCGGCCTTGGCGGCCTGGGCCGCCGCGAGCTGGGATGGGCTGCGGGCATAGACGCCGATCGTCGCGACCGGCGCGGGCGCCGGTGCCAGATCGCCGCGTTCGCTTTCCTCCGGCTTGTCCTGCGGCGGCGCGATGACCTGCGATTCGATCCCTGCATCCGAAAGCAGCTTGGTCAGACCGGCCGCGTCGGCCGGGTCGGCGCCGGAGATCGTGACTTTGCTGATGCCCCAGCGGGCGAGCGCCCATAGCGCCAGATCGCTGCGAATGGCGTCGGGCGGCGGCGGGGCGACGGCCTCACCCTCGGCGGGCGTGGCCTTTGCGAGGAGCACGGTCAGGCTGGGCTGGGGTGGCGGGACGAGGCGCACGGTCCAGCCGGTCACGCCCTTGCTGGCCTGGCTTTCGACCGTGCGATAGTCGCTCAGCGTCCAGCCGGGAGCCGGCACCGGATCGACATAGACCATCCGCTGGGCACGGTCGGTCCACAGCGAGCGGGTCGGCAGGCCCACTGCCTCGCGGATCGTCTTGAACGGCGGCACGTCGGCGGCGATGCCGGCCGTGGTGCGCTCCATCGCGGCGTCCACCATGGCGCGTGTCTGGGCCTGCACGTCGGCGGCGAGCACTTGCTGGAGATTGACGGCGACGTCTTCGCCGAGCTTCTGCCGGATCAGCGTTTCCGCCTGCTTGGCGGCATTGGTCGAATAGCTGGGCGCGATGACCAGGGCATCGATCGTGGGCAGGCTGAACACGCCGGTCTTCACGTCGAGCTGGGCGATGGTGACGCCTTTCTTGCCGCAGGCTTCCACGATCGCGCTGCGCGCGGCTGCGCGGATGCGCGCTTCGTTGGACAGCTTCATCAGCGTCATCGACAGCGGGGTGGCCAGCGCCAGGAACGCGGCGATCAGGATCGCGACATAGCGCGGCGTCCATTCCACCTTGCCGAGCGGGCGGGCCGCGCCGGACAGCCGGGCGACGAGGGCGAAGGCGAACGTGATCGCAGCCAGGTTGGTGAGGAACAGCAGCAGTGCGCCCATCGCGAACATCGGCTGGAACACGCCGATGCCATAGCCGATCACCGTGAGCGGGGGCATCAGCGCCGTGGCGATGGCCACGCCGATGGCGGTGCCGCCCTTGCCGATCACGGTCGAATAGCCGCCCGCAAGGCCCGAGAACAGCGCGATGGCGAGGTCGAGCAGGTTGGGCTCGGTGCGCGCGAGGATTTCGGGCGTGGCATTGCGGATCGGCGAAAGCCAGGTCAGCAGCATCCCCGTGACAATGCCGATCAGCGCGCCGATCGCGACGACTTTCACGGCATCGCGGATGCGGTGGCCGTCGAGCGAGGCAAAGCCGAAGCCCATCGCCGCGATCGGGCTCATCAGCGGCGAGACGAGCATCGCGCCGATGACGACGGCGGTGGACGATTGCAGCAGGCCCAGCGTCGCGATCCCGGCGGCCAGCGCGCACATCAGGATATAGCCGTTGGTGAGCTGCCCGTCCTTGCGCACGGTCTGGCGCAAGTCATAGGCCTGATCCGGCGTCAGCTCGGGCAGCAGGACGGCATGGGCGAAGCGGATGCGCAGCAGGTGGAAGAAGGCCTCGGTCCGCCGCACCCAGTGCGGCCGGCGATGCCACAGCGCATCGATCCGGGCCGCCAGATTGGGCAGCGGCGCCGGTGCTTCCGCGCTATCGCTTGCGATGCTCTCTTCGCCGGGAGCCGGGGGGACGGGCGCCTCGCTCACCGGTCCAGCTCCAGTTCCGGGGCAAAGCGGTCTTTCATGCGGCGGATCAGCCAGCCGATCGAGCCGCCCTGGACCACCACCGCGAAGATCACCACGATATACGTCGCCACCAGCAGCTCGGTGCGGATGTTGGATGTGGGCAGGCCGAGCGCGAGCGCCACGGAAATGCCGCCGCGCAGACCGCCCCATACCAGCGTCGGAAAGGCCATCGGCCCCATGTTGATGATCCGCGTCATCGCCATGAGCGGCACGCCGACCGAGATCATCCGCGCGGCCAGCACGATCAGGATCCCGCCCGCGCCCGCCGCGATGTAGCTGGGCTTGAATTCCAGTGCGATGACTTCGAGGCCGATCAGCAGGAACAGCACGGCGTTGAGGATTTCGTCGATCAGGGCCCAGAACTTGATGACGTGATCGCGCGTGACGTCGCTCATGGCATGGGCCACGCCGGCATTGCCGATGATGAGCCCGGCCACCGCCATGGCGACAGGGCCGCTGACATGCAGCGCCATCGCCAGACTGTAGCCGCCCATCACGACGGCAAGAGTGATCATGACCTCGATGATGTATTCGTCGATCGACTTCATCGCCACGAAGCCGATCCAGCCCACGGCCAGCCCCAGCGCGGCGCCGCCCAGCGCCTCGCGCAGGAAATGGCTGACCGCGAAGGACCAGCTGAAGGTTTCGGTGCCGGTGGCGACGGCGACGAGAATGGTGAAGACGACAACGCCGATGCCGTCGTTGAACAGACTTTCACCCGCGACTGTGGCCTGCAGCGTGTCCGGCATGGCTGCGCGCTTCATCACCGCCATGACCGAGACCGGATCGGTGGGGCTGATCAGGGCGCCGAACACGAGGCACCAGATCAGCGGTATCTCGACCCCGAGTGCCAGGGTCAGGGCCTGGAACGCGAAGCCGACGATCGCGGTGGAAAGCATCACGCCCACGGTGCTGAACACCAGAATCGGCCAGCGCCCCTTGCGCATGGCGGTCCAGCTTACGTGCATGGCGCCTGCGAACAGCAGGAACGAGAGCATTCCCTCCGTCAGCGTCGTCGAGAAATCGACATCGGCCAGGAAACCGCCCAATTGCTCGGCCAGCGTGCTGGAAGGGATCAGCCGGTCGATGGCCACGACCAGCAGCGAGGCGAGCGTGCCCATGACCGTGAGGCCCACCGTGGATGGCAATCCGAGCACGCGGTAGTTGAGATAGCCAAGAGCGGCGGCCAGCACGATGAGGATGGCGGCGGCGTCGAACGCTGTCAGGTCATGCATGACCTGATGTTTAGCGTCACTGCCGTGGATTTCCTAGCTTTTCCCGCACCGCAGTTTTTGCGCGTCAGGTGCCGGACCTGAAGCGGAGGCGCGCCGCAGGCTTCGCGGTCCCGGGCGGAACCTGTCGATGATGGGGCCATCGATCGGGCCATGCCGGTGAATATTTTTTGCGGCGCAGCACAATCAGTCTTGCCGCAATTCCGGCCTGTGCTAGCCATGGAGAGGAAGGTTGGGAAGAGAGCGGGAAGTCGCCCCCGCGAAGGCGATAACCGGTGCCGTGTGCGGGGCCTGTGGCAGGTTCTCGTGCCGGTCTGTCAAGGAGTGCTTTCGTGGCTGTTGATCCCGTTTCCGCACCCAAGTCCCCCGCACCGTCCGAATTCGATCAGCACATTGTTCGCGTCCTGCGCCATCGTGTCGGCAAGGACGAGCGCGCGGCCAAGCAGCACGACTGGTACACCGCCTCGATCTATGCGCTGCGCGACCAGATCATCGACCGCTGGATCAGCTCGACCCGCCGTACTTATGACGAGGGCGGAAAGCGGGTTTACTACCTCTCGATGGAGTTCCTGATCGGGCGGCTCCTGCGCGATGCCCTGTCCAACATGGGTATGACCCGCGAGATGGAAAAGGCGCTGGCCGCGCATGGGCTGGACCTCGCCGCGATCGAGGAACTGGAGCCGGACGCCGCGCTCGGCAATGGCGGTCTGGGCCGTCTGGCGGCGTGCTTCATGGAGAGCCTCGCCACGCTCGACATTCCCGCCTACGGCTACGGCATCCGCTATGTGAACGGCATGTTCCGCCAGCGTATCGATGACGGCTGGCAGGTGGAGCTGCCGGAAACCTGGCTGGCCCACGGCAATCCCTGGGAATTCGAACGCGTCGAGAGCACCTATCGCATCGGCTTCGGCGGCGAGGTAGAGGCCGAGGGCGACGGGGTGATCTGGACCCCGGCCGAGGAAGTCGAAGCGACGGCGGTCGATACGCCGGTGGTCGGCTGGCGCGGCAAGCGGGTGAACACGCTGCGCCTGTGGACCGCCAGCGCGCTCGATCCGATCCGCCTCGATGCCTTCAATGCCGGCGACCATATCGGCGCGCTGGAGGAGCAGGTGCGGGCGGACAGCCTGGTGCGCGTGCTCTATCCGGCCGATTCCAGCCCGGCGGGGCAGGAGCTGCGGCTGCGGCAGGAATACTTTTTCACCGCCGCCTCGATCCAGGACATCGTGCGCCGCCACGTCCAGTACGAAGGCGATATCCGCACGCTGCCCGAAAAGGCGGCGATCCAGCTCAATGACACGCACCCTTCGGTCGCGGTGGCCGAGCTGATGCGGATGCTGGTGGATGCCCACGGTCTCGAATTCAACGAGGCCTGGGAGATCTGCAAGCAGACCGTCAGCTATACCAACCATACGCTGCTGCCCGAGGCGCTGGAAACCTGGCCGCTGCCGCTGTTCGAACGGCTGCTGCCGCGCCACATGCAGATCATCTATGCGATCAACAGCCGCATCCTGCGCGAAGCGCGCAAGGCCGGGTGCAGCGATGAGCAGGTCTCGGCGATCTCGCTGATCGACGAGGGCGGCGAACGCCGCGTGCGCATGGCCAATCTGGCTTTCGTCGGCGCCCATTCGGTGAACGGCGTGGCCGCGCTGCATACCGAGCTGATGAAGGAGACGGTCTTCGCCGATCTCCACGCGCTCTATCCCACGCGGATCAACAACAAGACCAATGGCGTCACCCCGCGCCGCTGGCTGCAGCAGTGCAATCCGGGCCTGACCAAGGTGATCCGCGATGCGATCGGCGATGCTTTCCTCGACGATGCGGAAAAGCTCACCGATCTGAATGCCTTTGCGGACGACGCCGCGCTGGGCGAGCGGATTCACGAGGTCAAGCGTGCCAACAAGGTCATGCTGGCCGACTACATCAAGAAGACCATGGGCATCCGTCTCGATCCTGATGCCCTGTTCGACGTGCAGATCAAGCGCATCCACGAATACAAGCGCCAGCTTCTCAACCTGATCGAGACGGTGGCACTCTACGACCAGATCCGCAGCCACCCCGAGCGTGACTGGGTGCCGCGCGTGAAGATCTTCGGCGGCAAGGCGGCGCCGAGCTATCACAATGCCAAGCTTGTCATAAAACTGGCAAACGACATCGCGAAGAGGGTTAACAGTGATCCCTCTGTCGGCGGGCTGCTCAAGGTTGTGTTCGTGCCAAACTACAATGTCAGCTATGCCGAGCGGATTATTCCGGCGGCGGACCTGTCGGAGCAGATTTCGACCGCGGGCATGGAAGCCTCGGGCACCGGCAACATGAAGTTCGCGCTCAACGGGGCGCTCACCATCGGCACGCTCGACGGCGCCAATGTCGAGATCAAGGACCATGTGGGGGACGAGAACATCGTGATCTTCGGCCTCACGGCCGAGGAAGTCGCCCACAAGCGGGCCAGCGGCTACAATCCGCGCGAGATCATCGAGGGGTCGCGCGAACTCGGGCAGGCGCTGTCGGCGATTGCCTCGGGCGTGTTCTCGCCCGACGACCGCAACCGCTATGCGAGCCTCGTCGGCGGCATCTACGACAACGACTGGTTCATGTGCGCGGCGGATTTCGACAGCTACGCGGCTGCGCAGCGTTCGGTCGATGCGCGCTGGGAAGACAAGGCCCATTGGCGCGCGGCGGCGATCCGGAATATTGCCAATGTCGGATGGTTCTCCTCCGACCGCACCATCGGCGAATATGCGAGGGATATCTGGAAGGTCCTGTGAAGCCAACCGAAAGCGCCATCGAATCCCTGCTGCAAGGCACCCACGCAGACCCGTTTGCGCTTCTCGGTACGTATTCCGGACCTGACGGCACCTTTGCCCGGGCGATTCTGCCGGGCGCGGAAGAAGTCGAGGCGTTCAGCCTCGATGGCCGCAGCCTCGGCGTGCTGGGGAAAGTGGACGACCGGTTCCTGTTCGAAGGGCATCTGGGCGTTACCCCGCAGCCGATCCGCTACCGCTGCAGCGCGCACGGGCATGACTGGCTGGTGACGGATCCCTATACCTTCGGGCCGGTCCTGGGCCCGGTGGACGACCTGCTGATCGCGCAGGGCACGCACTTTCGCCTGTTCGACAAGCTGGGCGCGCACCTGATCGAGCACGAAGGGTGCCAGGGCGTGCACTTCGCGGTCTGGGCGCCCAATGCGCGGCAGGTGAGCGTCGTCGGCGATTTCAACGACTGGGATCCGAAGCGCCATGTCATGCGCAACCGCAGGGACATCGGCGTGTGGGAAATCTTCCTTCCCGACATCGGCGACTACCGGGCCTACAAATACCATATCGTCGGTGCCGACGGGGCGGTGCAGCCGCTCAAGGCCGATCCCTTCGCCTTCATGTCGGAAATCCGCCCCGACAATGCCTCGATGACGGCGGTCCCGGCCAAGCTCGACTGGGGGGATGAGGATCACCGCGCGCATTGGGCCTCGGTCGATCCGCGCAAGGTGCCGGTCTCGATCTACGAGGTCCACGCCGGGTCCTGGCAGCGCGACCGCTGGAACTGGTTCCTGCAGTGGGACGATCTGGCGGACCAGCTCATCCCTTATGTCGTCGAGATGGGCTTTACCCATATCGAGTTCCTGCCGGTCAGCGAGCATCCCTATGATCCTTCGTGGGGCTACCAGACCACCGGCCTTTACGCCCCGACCTCGCGCTTCGGCGAACCGGCGGGGTTCGCGCGTTTCATCGACGGCGCGCACCGCGCCGGGATCGGTGTGATCCTCGACTGGGTGCCGGCCCATTTCCCGACCGACGAACACGGCCTCATCCGCTTCGACGGCACTGCGCTCTATGAGCACGAGGATCCCAAGCTGGGCTACCAGCCGGACTGGAACACGCTGATCTACAATTTCGGGCGGCGCGAGGTTTCGAGCTTCCTCGTCAACAACGCCTTGTTCTGGGCCGAGCGCTATCATGTCGATGGCTTGCGCGTCGATGCGGTCGCCTCGATGCTCTACCGCGACTATTCGCGCAAGGAAGGGGAGTGGATCCCCAACCAGCAAGGCGGGCGCGAGAACTGGGAAGCGGTCGATTTCCTGCGCGCCACCAACCGCGCGGTTTACACCCAGCATCCCGGGTTCATCACTTTCGCCGAGGAATCCACGGCCTGGCCCGGCGTGACCCAGCCTGCCGACGAGCGCGGCGGCCGCTCGGCGCTGGGCTTCGGGTTCAAGTGGAACATGGGCTTCATGCACGACACGCTGCGCTACATGAGCCGCGATTCCGTGCACCGGCGCTACCACCATAACGACATCACTTTCGGGCTGATGTACGCCTTTTCGGAGAACTTCGTCCTGCCGCTCAGCCACGACGAGGTCGTGCACGGCAAGGGCTCGCTGCTTGCCAAGATGAGCGGGGACGACTGGCAGCAGTTCGCGAACCTGCGCGCCTACTATACGCTGATGTGGGGCTATCCCGGCAAGAAGCTGCTGTTCATGGGCCAGGAATTCGCCCAGCGCCGCGAATGGAGCGAGGAACGCGCGCTCGACTGGCACTTGCGCGATGCGCCTGCGCATGAAGGCGTGCGCAATCTGGTGAAGGATCTCAACCGGCTCTACCGCAGCAAACCCGCGCTCCATGCCGGCGATTGCGAGGCGGACGGCTTCGAATGGCTGGTGGTGGACGATGCCGAGAACTCGGTGTTTGCCTGGCTGCGCAAGGCGCCGGGCGCGAATCCTGTTGCCGTGATCGCCAATATGACTCCGGCCCTGCGGACCGACTACCACTTGCCCCTGCCGCTGGCGGGCAAGTGGAACGAAGTGCTGAACAGCGATTCCGTCCACTACGGCGGATCGGGCAAGGGCAATCTGGGACAAGTCAGGGCGCAGGACGGCCATGCCACCGTCACCTTGCCGCCATTGGCGACAATAATGCTGGAATACGCAGGCTAGTTCGCAGCCTGGAAGGAGAGAGAGACGCAAGATGAGGACGCCGATCGGACAGCCACTCGCCCGAGACGCCATGGCCTATGTCCTGGCCGGAGGACGGGGGAGCCGGCTGAAGGAACTGACCGACAATCGCGCCAAGCCGGCGGTCTATTTCGGGGGTATGAGCCGGATCATCGACTTTGCGCTGTCCAACGCGATCAACTCCGGCATCCGCCGGATCGGCGTTGCCACGCAGTACAAGGCGCATAGCCTCATCCGGCACATGAACCGCGCCTGGAACTTCATGCGTCCCGAGCGTAACGAGAGCTTCGACATCCTGCCCGCCAGCCAGCGCATTTCCGAAATGCTCTGGTATGAAGGCACGGCCGACGCGGTGTTCCAGAACATCGACATCATTGCCGCGCACAATCCGAAGTACATGGTGATCCTGGCGGGCGATCACATCTACAAGATGGATTACGAGCTGATGCTGCAGCAGCACGTCAACTCGGGCGCGGACGTGACGGTGGGCTGCCTGGTGGTGCCGCGCAAGGATGCAACGGGCTTTGGCGTGATGCATGTCGACAAGGACGATGTGATCACCTCGTTCCTTGAAAAGCCGGCCGATCCGCCATGCATTCCGGGCGATCCGGACAATGCGCTCGCCTCGATGGGGATCTATGTGTTCAACACCGATTTCCTGTTCGAGGAACTGCGCCGCGACGCGGCCGACCCGAACTCCAAGCGCGATTTCGGCGGCGACATCATCCCGTATATCGTCAAGCACGGGAAGGCCCAGGCGCATCGCTTCACCAATTCCTGCATCCGCGCGGCGGAAGAGATCGAGGAATACTGGCGCGACGTGGGCACCGTGGATGCCTATTTCGAGGCCAATCTCGACCTCACCGACACTGTACCCAAGCTCAACATGTACGATCGCGAATGGCCGATCTGGACCGACACGGTCGTTTCCGCGCCGGCCAAGTTCGTGCATGACGAGGAAGGACGGCGGGGCGAGGCGATTTCCTCGCTGATCAGCCAGGATTGCATCGTCTCGGGCGCGCTGGCGCGCCGTTCGCTGCTGTTCACCGGCGTGAAGATGGGTAGCTGGTCGAGCGTGAACGAGGCCGTGATCCTGCCTTACTGCAACATCGGCCGCCATGCGCGTCTGAGCCGGGTGGTGATCGATTCCGGCGTGCGCATTCCCGAAGGGCTGGTGGTCGGGGAAGATCCGGAGCTTGACGGCCAGCGTTTTCGCCGTACCGACAACGGGGTCTGTCTGATAACCAAGCCGATGATAGACCGGCTGGAGCTGTGATCCCGCGCTGATGCCGCTGAAAGTCCTGTCCGTCACTTCCGAGGCCGTGCCGCTGGTCAAGACCGGCGGGCTGGCCGATGTCGCCGGTGCCTTGCCTGCGGCGCTGGCTCCGCACGGTGTGGAAATGACGACGCTGCTGCCGGGCTATCCGTCCGTCATGCAGACGGTGAAGCGGGCGCGAGCCGTGCATGTGTGGGATTCGCTGCTGGGCACGCCGGCGCGGCTGCTCGCGGGCAAGCTGGACGGGACTTACCCGTTGCTGGTGCTCGATGCGCCTGCACTCTACGCGCGCGAAGGCGCGCCCTATTCCGACACGGCAGGGCGCGACTGGGGGGACAACTGGCGCCGTTTCGCCGCGCTGGGCCGGGCGGCGGCGGACCTTGCGGGCGGAGCCATGGTCAAGCGCGGCAAGCCGCAGCGTTTCGATCTTGTCCACGCGCATGACTGGCAGGCGGCGATGACGGCCGCCTATCTGCGCTTCGCGCCTTTCGGGGCCGAAGGCCGGGTGCCCTCGGTCATGACCATCCACAACATGGCCTTCCAGGGCTGGTTCGGTGCGGAAGTCTTCCCGCAGCTCGGCCTGCCGGGCGAGGCCTGGACGATGGACGGCGTGGAGTACCACGGCGGTCTCGGGATGCTGAAGGCAGGGCTGGCCTGCGCCGATGCCGTGACCACGGTCAGCCCGACATATGCGCGCGAGATCCGCTCCGCCACGTTCGGCATGGGGCTGGAAGGATTGATCACGGCGCGCGGCAATGCCGTTTCGGGCATCCTCAATGGGATCGACACCGCCTTGTGGAACCCGGCGAAGGACGCATCGCTGGCCGCGTCCTACAACCACCACAGGCTCGAAAAGCGGATCGCCAACAAGCGCGCGCTGGAGGCCGAATTCGGTCTCGACGAGGCCGCCGGGCCGCTGTTCGTCGCGGTGTCGCGCCTGACCTGGCAGAAGGGCATGGACGTGCTGCCCGAAGTGCTCGACCATCTGGCCGGTATCGGCGGGCGGCTGGCGTTGCTCGGTTCGGGCGATGCGCAGATTGAGCAGGAACTGCTGAAAGGCGCGGCGCGCCATCCCGGCCGCATCGGTATCCGCATCGGCTATGACGAGGCCCTTTCACACCGGATGCTGGGCGGGGGCGATGCGATCCTTGTCCCCTCACGCTTCGAGCCTTGCGGGCTGACGCAGCTTTACGGCCTGGCTTACGGCTGTCTGCCCGTGGTCGCCCGCACCGGGGGCCTGGCCGACACCGTGATCGATGCCAATCCGGCGGCCCTCACGGCCGGCTGCGCGACCGGCATCCAGTTCGACGGCGTGAATTACGACAGCTTGGCTGCCGTCCTTACCCGCACTGTCGATCTCTTCCATCAGGGCGAGGTCTGGGAGCGCATCCAGAAGAACGCCATGAAGTGCGATTTCTCCTGGACCAGCAGCGGCAAGGCCTACGCGGATCTTTATGGGGCGCTGATGGCATGAAGGAACTGGGGGCTGTCGTTGGCGGGCACGCCACGCGTTTTGCCGTGCGCGCGCCGCAGGCCGATGCGGTGTGGCTTTGCCTGTTCGCCGATGGCACGGAAACGCGCCATGTCATGCAACGTTCGGGCCCGGAATGGGAAATCGAGCTGCCGGGCAACCTGGCCGGTGCGCGCTATGGCTACCGGGCTTCGGGCGAATGGTCGCCGACGCGCAAGCACTGGTTCGATCCCGCGAAGCTTCTGGTCGATCCCTATGCGGTCGAACTGGACCGGCGCTTCGTGCAGAACCCCCGGCTTGGCATTTATGGGGAGGATACCGCCGACATCGTGCCGCGCGCGATCGTGCCGGCCCCGTCGCAGCCGCTGCCCACGGAGCCGCCCCGCTTTGCGCGCGGCGGGCTGGTCTATGAACTCAATGTGCGCGGCTTTACCATCCGCCATCCCGAAGTGCCCGAGCATTTGCGCGGGACCGTCGCGGCGCTGGCGCACCCCGCAGTTCTCGCGCATCTGAAGAAGCTGAGCGTCAATGCCGTCGAACTGATGCCTATCGTCGCCTGGATCGACGAGCGCCATCTGGGGCCGCTCGGCCTCGTCAATGCCTGGGGCTACAACCCGGTGGCGATGATGGCGCTCGATCCCGGCTTGTGCCCGGGCGGGGTAAAGGAACTGCGCGAGACGGTCGCCGCGCTTCATGCCGAGGGGATCGGCGTGCTGCTCGACGTGGTTTTCAACCATTCGGGTGAGAGCGATACCGGCGGCGGGGTGCTGTCGCTGCGCGGTCTCGACAATGCGGCTTATGCCCATGCGAGCGACGGCACGCTGATCAACGATACCGGCTGCGGCAACACGCTCGATTTCGCCAATCCGGCTGTGCGCCGTCTGGCGCTCGATACCATGCGCCATTTCGTCGCGCATTGCGGGATCGACGGGTTCCGTTTCGATCTCGCGCCGATCATGGCGCGCGGTCCCGGCTTCGATCCTGCCGCGCCGATCTTTGCCGAGATCGAGGCCGATCCGCTCTTGGCAGACCGCGTGCTGATCGCCGAGCCCTGGGACATCGGTCCCGGCGGCTACCAGCTTGGCAACTTCCCGATGCACTGGCTTGAGTGGAACGACCGGTTCCGCGACGATGTGCGGCGCTTCTGGAAAGGCGAGGAAGGCATTGGCGTGCTGGCGACGCGGCTGGCCGGCTCGTCCGATATGTTCGGTCCGCACCAGCCGCATTCGGATTGCCGCTCGGTCAATTTCCTGGCCGCCCATGACGGTTTCACGCTGGCCGATGTGGTCGCCTACAATTACCGCCACAACGAGGCGAACGGCGAGAACAACCGCGACGGGCACGGCGAGAACCATAGCTGGAACAACGGCGTGGAAGGGCCGAGCGCCGATCCGCACGTGCGTGCGGCGCGCAAGGCGGATATCAAGGCGATGCTCGGCACGCTGTTCGCCTCGACCGGAACGATCATGCTGACGGCCGGCGACGAGTTCGGCCGCAGCCAGCAGGGCAACAACAATGCCTATTGCCAGGACAATCCGATCGGCTGGGTCGACTGGACGGCGCGTGACATCGAGCTTGAGGACTACGTTGCCGAACTCTCCGCGAAACGGCACGGGCGCTTGCGGTCTTTTGCGCGTTTCCCGGACAAGGTGCGCTGGCTGACGGCGAGCGGGAACCTGATGACGATCGCCGATTGGGAGCACATGAACGGCCACTCCTTCATCTACGATGCCGAGCCGGAAGAGGGGACGGGCGAAGGGGAACTGCGCGTGGAAATCTGCCGCGCGCGGCAACTGGTCGACATCGACTTCACGGCCTGAGCGGCCGCCTCATCCTGAAAAGGCCTGGAGGCTGAAGATTCGCAGCCGCGCGGCCACAGCCAGCATTCCCAGAGCGAGGACTCCGGCGAAAGCCAGTCCCAGAGCCAGGGCCGCGGCCGGGCGCAAGTGCAGCGCGGCGATTCCCAATCGGCAGGCGGCGAGCAGGATCAGCCCGTAGATCACCGAAAGAGC
The DNA here is from genome assembly GCF_001590985.1 of Novosphingobium naphthalenivorans NBRC 102051. Classification (GTDB taxonomy): domain Bacteria; phylum Pseudomonadota; class Alphaproteobacteria; order Sphingomonadales; family Sphingomonadaceae; genus Novosphingobium; species Novosphingobium naphthalenivorans. Next base: position 34,668 of record NZ_BCTX01000014.1, on the reverse strand, counting down.
CGCAGCGCCCGCGAAATTGCGCAGGGCCCGGCCGATACGGATATGCCCGCGCCAATGCAGCAGGGCGAAGGCCCAGCCGGTGGTGCCGAGAACGACACCCGCTTGCGTCCAGGCCAGCACTTCGAGCCCGAACGGTGAAGCGGCGAAGATCGCGGCGACGGCGATCACGGTCGAGAGCAGATCGAACATCATCACCCAGGCCGTCTTGCCGAGGGCGGCGAAGGCCGGCTCGATGAGCATCTGTCCCACGCCCGCCGCCCCGCGCAGCGCCATGGCATATGTGACGGCGAGTGCCGCGAGATAGGACGGCTGGAAAAAGAGCGCGATCGCATCATGCGCGAAGACGATGATGACGGCGCCGGCAAGGCCGCTCAGCAGGGTGATCGTGCCGCAAAACCGCGCGAGCGGGATCGCAAGGTCCCTGTCCTGCCTTGCCGCCGTACCGAACTGGGTGGCGGCGAAAGTGGTCATCGGCTGGTTGAACACGTCCGTCGCCCCGGTCGCGACGCGGTTGCCGAAACGGTAGAGGCCGACGGCGGCCGGGGAATGGAGCATCCCCAGCAGCAGGTCCGCCGCATAGCGGGCCAGGAAGCCGAGAAACCGCGAGCCGTAGAGCCCGCCGGAGAAGGCGGCGGCCTTGCGGGCCAGGTCCCGCCGGAATGTCCCTTGCGGCCGGTCCCGTCCCAGCAGGGCATAGAGCACGGCGCCGGTCAGGACCCGAAGGTAGCGGAAGGCGACAAGCGCGTAGATCGAATGCCAGAACCACAGCAGCGCGGCGCCGCCGATCAGCGCCACGAGGTTCTGTGCGAACATCACGGTGAAGTTGCGCATAACGTCGCCGCGCCGCAGCAGCGCGGCGGAAGACCATGTGCCCATGCTCGCCAGCGGCTGGATAAGTGCAAGCAGGAGCAGCACAGGACCGAGCGGCGGCGCCTGAAACATCCATTCCAGAGGAAACGCCGCCAGCGCCAGCACGAGCGAGGCGAGCGAGACGAGCCCGAGGATCAGCCAGAAGCAGGTGGACAGCACGGCGCCGTCATCTTCCTTCGATGTCAGGATGAACTGATAGAACCCGGTGTAAGTCATCGTCTGTACCAGCACGATGAACACCACGCCCAGGCTGTAAACGCCGTATTGAGAAGGCGGCAGGAAACGGGCGGCCAGCAGCGTAATGACCAGTGTCGATGCCTGCTGTAGAGAGCGTGCGGTGAAGGCAAACAGCGCCTTCCCGCCTTGTTTTCCGGCCGAACGAAGGGCGTGTGCCGCCGGGACTGTACGCGTCATCGTCATAGGCAGGGGCTCGTCAAATAGGGCCGAAGAGTCCCGGACGCCGCGACCGGGACGCCGCCATGGACGCTGACGGGCAGGGCTTTTCTACCACCCCTAGGCTTGGGCAGAATGGGAATTGCCGCCGGGACGGAGGGAATTGCCCGCGCGGATTTGGGCCGGATGGGTATCGTTGCTCTCATGTTGCAGACCTTGCGCGAATCCGGGAAGAACACGGCCGGCTGGCTGATCCGCCGTTCGCGGCCCGGATACCGCTATCGCCACAGTCTGTTCATTCTTGCGCACATGCGGTGCGGCTCTACGGCGCTTTCCAATATCCTGTGCTCCCGGCCGGACGTGAGCGGATATGGCGAAGCGCATATCCGCTACGACGGGCAGGGCGCGCTCGGGCGGTTGGCGCTCAACCAGATGCGCCGGGGCGGGTGGAAGCCGCAGGCGGGCCTGCTGTTCGACAAGATTCTCCATTCCCGGTACGACGGTGAGGCGCCGCCCGAATTCTTCGAGGCGCGCGCGATCTTCGTGGTGCGCCGGCCGGCCGAGGCTATCCGCTCGATCGTCAATCTCTACGCCAAGCTGGGCCGCGACGAATATTGCACGCAGGAAGAGGCCGCCGCCTATTATGTCGAGCGGCTCACGGCGCTGGAGGCCTTGTGGCATCGCTTTCCCGCCCGGCAGCGGACAGGCCTTACGCATGAGGCACTGCTGCGCGATCCCGATGGCGCGCTGGCGGTGATCTCCAGCCGGATCGGGATCGATCCGCCATTGGAGAACCGTTACGTCAGTCTGGCGGCCTCGCGCCGCGGCGGCGGCGGCGATCCCTTGCGGAGCGGGCAGCATTCGCGGATTGAACCCGCCTTGTCCCGCACCGCCTGCAGCGATGAGCTTCTGCCCGATGTCCCGGCTGGTCTGGTCCGGGAAGCAGAGGGCCGTTTCAGACACCTGAGCGCCTTGTTCGGTGAGGAGCGGGCAGCGGGGTGATGCTGCTGCACGCGGTCATGAACCGCGGTTTCTTCCATTCCCGACCGTTCCCATCCCGCGCCTGCCATTGCGCGTTGCGAAAATATCAGATCCGAATTTGTGCGATCTCTATTCAAATACCGTGGCGTGCGGTTGGTAATATATGTATCTGTACATAAGTTCACGCGCCAAGTTACTCTTGTTTATCGTCAAATATTATTGAACCGTATTGAATACGACTCTCATTGCGATCGCGAAATGCTGAATGATAGCAATCCCTGACGGGTGATGTTTTCAATCAATACCCGATTGCAGGGAGGCATAGGTGGGCAGGAATTGTGATCGAGGGGGCATTACCTCGAATGTGTTCGCGCAGCCGGCCGGCAAGGAATGTCACGGTCCGCGTCTGGTATCCTTGTGGGAATGCGGGATGTGGCGCGGTTTCGATATCGTGATGGCCATGGCGATCCTGATTGCCGTGTTTCCTTTCCTGGTGCTGGTGGCAGTGGTGCTGTTCCTCAGCGATCCGGGGCCGGTATTCTTTGCGCATCGCCGGATCGGCTATCGCGGGCGATACTTCCACTGCCTCAAGTTCCGGACGATGAAAGCGAACGGAGACACGATCCTGCGCGCCCATCTGGAAAGCGATGAGGAAGCGCGCCGCGAATGGGAAGCCGCGCGCAAGCTCAGGGCGGACCCGCGCGTCACGCCGGTGGGCGCGGTGATGCGCAAACTGAGCATCGACGAGTTCCCGCAACTCATCAATGTCCTGATGGGGGATATGAGCCTCGTCGGCCCCCGCCCGATCGTCGATGACGAAGTGGTGCACTACGGCCGCCACTTCGAGCACTATTGCCTTGTCCGGCCGGGGCTTACGGGCCTGTGGCAGACCAGCGGGCGGAGCGACACCTCCTACCAGCAGCGCGTGGCGATGGACGTGTCCTATGTCGCTCGCAAGAGTCTGGCGTTCGATACCTGGCTGCTGTGCAAGACGGTCCCCGCCGTCGTTTTCGCTCGCGGTTCCTATTAGAGTGTGGTGCGTGAAATCCGCAACACTTCCGCTCGTCCTGAGCTTGTCGAAGGACGCTGGCGCTGCAACACCCTTCGACAAGCTCAGGGTGAGCGGGCCTTAATTCAAATTTCCTGCATTTTGCGCCAGGTTTCAGCCCGAGCGGGATGCGTCAGGCGGTCATGGCCTCCGCCTTGCCGCGTGCCGCCAGCGCACTCCGGCCCATTGCCGTGATCAGGCGGGGCAGGTCGCGCGTGGGCGTGCCGGGAGGGACGGCCATCTCGATCAGCAGCACCCGGCCGGCCTGCGCGGCCTCGTCCAGCGCATCGGCCAGCGCCAGGCGGCCGCCGCAGCGGCGGTGGTTCAGCCCGAACGCCTGGGCGATCCCGGCGAAGTCCAGCGCGGGCGGATTGCGCATCGTGGCGGCGTAGCCATCGACCTGCCGCGCGGCGGTGAGGTCGAAGAGCCCGCCGCCTGCGTTGTTCATCACGCAGATTGCGCCGCGCAGCTCGTGCCAGAGGGGATTGGCGAGGGCGGGAAGATCGTGCGAGAACGCCTGATCGCCCATCAGCGCCAGCATCGGGCCGCTTCCCGCGAGGGCTTCTCCCAGTATCAGGCCGAGCGTGCCGTCGGTGCCATTCACGCCGCGGGCGCTGAAGGTCCGCGCCGGCCCGTCCCCGGCACCGGCGAGCAGGCCTGCAAGCCTCACGGACAGCGAATTCGCGCAATGCAGGGCGCCAAAGCCCCGGGCGCGCACGACTTGGGCGGCCGCGGCCAGTTCGCCCCACCCGGCCGCATCGATCACGATGTCGCGCGCGACATCCGCCATCATGTCGAGCGCTTGCCACGATTGCTGCCATTCGCGGCTGCTCTTGCCGAGCAGATCGCCCAAGGCAGTCCATGCATCGCCGCCGGGCGGCACCAGCCCGATAGCGGAGGGGGTGAGAAAATCGCCGCCCGGATCGTGACTGGCGATGTTCAGGACGGGGCCGCGGAATCGCTTGATGACTCTGGTCAGGCCCGGACTCACTGGCGCCCCGCCCAGCCGCACCAGCAGGTCCGCGCCGCCGACATCGAGCACGCCCGCTTCGGCCAGCGCATCGGCCGTCGTGAGCAGGCCGGGCGGTGCGTGATGGCGTAGTCCGCTGCAAATGTCGGCAATGACCGGGAAGCCGGTTGTCTCGGCCAGCGCAGCGAGTTCGCGGGGCGTTGTCGGAAGGTCCTGTCCTGCCAGGATCAGCCCGCGCGGTGCGCCCGGCAGGCCGAGCTTGCCGACGGCGTCGCGAACCTCGGCCACGGACGCGCGGCGGGGCTGGAGGACGCGGTTTGGCGGAGGCGGGAGCGGGTGGGCATCCGTCGGATCGTCCTCGGTCGCGCAATAATCGCCCCATTGCGGGATGTTGATGTGCACCGGGCCGGGCCGCGCTCCCGCGATGCCCCCGGTCAGGGCCTCCGCCAAGGCCTGGCGCATCGCGGGGAGGGAAAGGGACCCGTCCAGCGGATCGGGCAGGGCGAGCTGAACCCGGGCAAGCGGCGCACACAGCGCCTGCTGGGGCAGGGTCTGGGGCTCGCCCGGCATTCTGCCGCTCAGGGGCCGGTCGCAGGTGAGCAGGATGAGAGGCAAGCCGCGCGCCTCGGCTTCGGCCATCGCCGGCAGCAGATTGATCACGGCCGAGCCCGAAGTCGTGCAGACCGCCGTCGGCCTGCCGTCTGCAAGAATGGCGCCGAGCGCGAGAAAGCCGGCGCTGCGCTCGTCGACATGAAAAATGCACTCGATGCCCGGCGTGCGGTGCAGCGTCATCGCCAGCAGGCCATTGCGCCCGCCGGGGCACAGCACGATCCGCCGGATACCGTGCGCGTGCAAGCTATCCGCCAGGACCCTGTCCCAGACCGCATTGCGATTGTTCGGCAGCCCGCTCAATCCGGCGATCCGCCAAGGTAAGCCGCGACCCGGCGGCCGGTGGCCTGCTGGACCGCGTGCTGGGCGGCGGCGAAGGCCGCGAAATCGGCGCCGAGGCCGGGCGTGGCGGCGAGGTCGCGCAGCCCGTCGGACAGGCGTCCAGCCAGATCCGGAGCGCGAATGTCGAGCGCCAGCCCGGGATGGCCTGCCTCGGCGAACAGCGCGGGGACCCGCTGGTCATAGGCAAGGCCGATGGCGGGAACGGCGGCCCCCATCGACAGCAGCACGGCATGATAGCGCGCACTGACAAGGAGCGAGGCCGACCGCAGGATGCCCACGATCAGGCGCGGATCGGCGATGCCAGCCACGACAGGCTTCGGCGCCGCGAGCCGCTCCGCCAGTTCATGGCAGACGCGCTGGTCGTTCGCTTCCATGCCGACCACCACGGTGAAGCGCGGCGTGGCGGAGCGTTCAGCCTCCGCGCGCAGGGCTGCGCTGACATCGTCGAGAAAGGCCGAGCATTGGTCTTGCGAGCATTCTGCGGGCTGGAAGAACATCATGCCGCTGTGATGTTCCGATGCCACATTGCCGGTCAGCGAGGCGATCAGGGCCCGTTCCGGATCGGCGATCAGCGGCCAGCGAAAGGGATCGGTGGGGCAAACCACGGTCAGGCCGCTGCGGCCATCCCATCCGCGTTCCCGCAAAGCCGCCTCTGCCGCGATCATATCGGCATCGGCAAAGCTCCACCCGGTATCGGTGCCCAGTTCCGCCTGCAGTCCGAGGGCTTCCAGCCGTTCAAGCGAAGGGCGGTTGCGCGCGATGACCAGCGCCTCCCGCGCTGTATCGCTGACGAACCGTTCAACGGCAGGGGACATCCGGTCCGCCTCGGCGCCATAAGCGATCGCGGGCTTGCCCATGGCCGTGGCCATGCCGAGGAAGGCCGTCAGCATCGTGGCAAGGCCGTCCGAGAACGTGGAGGTGAACAGCGATCCTTCGCACACGACCACGGCATCATAGCGCGCGCAAAGATCGCGCACGGCATCTGGCGGGAAGCCTGAGATGCGCTCGACAGCAACCGGCCCCCAATCGGGTAGCGGGCGGTCGCCCACGGTCACGACCCCGAAAGTGGCATCGCCGCCGAATGCGCCGCGCAACTGGCGGATGATCTCTCCGGTTCTGAGATCGGCGCCAGTATTGCAGGCCCCGCTGTACCCCGCGAGCAGCACGCGCAGCGGGCCGGGCTGGCGTGGTTGCAGCGTTTCGCGGCGCGCGGCGGCAATGCGGGCGCGGTAGGCCACGCGCAGATCCGCTTCGGGATCGTCCGAGAGCATCAGGGCCTGCAGGTCGGTGATCGCGCTGGCCATCGTCACAGCCCGATGTGGCTGTCGAGGCAGATGAACATCGTGCGCTGCCACTCGGGCTCGTCGGGCAGAATGCGATACCGCACCGGTACAAAGGCACCGCGTCCCGGAATCGGCTTTTGCCGGTTCCAGTCGAGCTCGAACTGGATTTCGGGAGTGGCTGCGAGCCAGTCGGCGAAGCCCGTATCGAGCAGGAAGTCGGTGGCGCGGGCCAGCAGCATGACTCGCTCGCCAACCAGCATGTTCTGGGTTCCGACCGCCATGACGGCCTCGATCTTGGCAAGCAGGACGTCGCTGGCCTTCATCGCCACATCCGGGCCGGACCAGAGGTCGGCGGCGAGTGTCTCGCTGATTGTGGCCGGCTGTGCCACCTTGGTCCTTGGCTGAGCGATCAGGGCCGCCGTTACCGGGTGCCAGCCGGCACGGCGGGTGGGAATGTCCGCACTGTCAGCGGTAGCCGTGAACTGCAGTGTCCTTCCCGCTGCGGTTTCGAAAGTGCCGTTGACGGCCGGATCGCCCTGGCCGGCAGCGGCTGGTGCGTCGAAAGCGGCATCCCAGACGGTGATCCTGGGTTCGGTCGTCAATTCGCGGTGGAATGCGCATTTCACCAGCCGCACGAGGCGGTCGTCCGCGCCGATCAGCTCTTCCGCCAGCGCGGCGGCGTGCCACAGCGTGACCGGGCCATGCACGAAGAGCAGGCTGTCCGGCGTCAGCGGCACCAGCGCGCGGGCGCTGGTCCAGCCGGGGCCATGGGACCGTTCCGCAAAGCGCTGCGGCTCACTGCCCAGCGGCGGCCAGTTCTGCTCTGCCAGCGCCTGCGCCAGCAACCGGCGCCAGTAGTCGAGCAGCGCGTTGAGCTCGATCCGGGCTTCGGTCAGATCGAGAAAGGCGATCGGATCGGCATTGCCGGAGACCTGTAATTCAAGCTGCCGCAGGCGTTGCAGCCTGGCATCCCGTTCGCGCCGGAGCCGGACGAGGACGTCATCGATTTCATCGGATGTCAGCGTGTCCGGCTCGGGCCAGGGGGCGATGGCGGCAGCCTGTGCCATCACGCCGGCGTGTGCCATTTCTCGCCGATCTTCTCGATCTGGCCCAGGGCGCGTCGCAAGTTGCCCTGGTAGTTGTAGTGGCACAGGTCATCGCTCTTGTCGAAGCCGCCATTGGCGTAATAGGCGCCCATCCGGCAGCCGCCAGCACAGCGCGACACGAAATTGCACGAGCTGCAGCCACTGATTTCGTGCGACTTGGTGCGGATCCCGCGCTCGCGCGCTTCCTCGAAGATGTCGCCGAAATCGACGTCGAAAATGTTGCCGAGCTGGAGTTCCGGGGTCTTGCCGAGATGGCATGGGAAGACGTCGCCGTTCCAGTCGATGTCGAGCAGCGACCAGCCGACCCCGCACAGCCCCTTGGCATTGTGATCGTCGACCGAGCATTTGCTGTAGCGGAGGTAGCGCTCCTTCAGCGCACGGATGCGTTCCTTGCCGTACTTGGCGACGAGCGTTGCATCCATGTCGCGCGCGACTTTCATGAGATCGCGCTCGGACAAGTCGAGCTGCTCAAGAAAGTCCGACGCCCCAGGCTTCATCTTTTCGTTATCCTTGGGGAAGGAGCGCAAGTTGTTGGGCTTGATGTAACCGCCGTTGGACACGGCGTATTCGGCCATCTCGTTGATCTGGTGCAGGTTGCGCCCATGCAGTGTCGGCGCGAGGACGAAGGGAAGTTTTGCGGCGATGGCCTGCTCGATGCCTGCCTGGATCTTCGTCAGCGCGCCCTTGCCTCGTGACAGTGCCGAAATGTCCTCGGTCAGGCCGTCGAGGCTGATCTGGACCACGTCGAGACGCTTCATCCGCGCCAGGCGCTCGGCCATTTTCGCGTCGATGTAGATGCCGTTGGTCAGCAAGGTCAGGCGGAAGTTCGATCCGTCGATGAAGTCGAGGATTTCATAGATGTCCGGATGCATCAGCGGCTCGCCGCCGGTCAGGATCAGGTAGCAGTCGGAATTGACCGCCGCGATCTTGTCGAACAGCGTGCGGATCTGCTCGATCGACATATGCCGGCCGCGCCGTTTCGACAGCCCTTGATAGCAATAGGGGCAGGCGAGATTGCATTCGCGCGTGATCGTCACATAGGCCGAGAGCAGCGGCGGGCCTTCGGCATTAGGAAATTCGGTCCGGGTCCAGCCGTCGCGAACGACGCGGTCGCGAAAGCCTTTCGCGTGGCTTTGCGGATCGCCCACGCCGCACCCTTCGAAATAGCCCGCCAGGGTATCGAGCGATCCATCCGTGACATCGAACAGATGCAGTGCCGCAAGGTCGGTATCCGTCATCGTGGTCAGCGCGCCGACACGCGGATTGGTCACCAGCAGCAGCTCGCCATGCTGCTCTATACGCGCATCGGAAATGGCCGACATACTTAACCTCCCAGTCATTCTGCAGGCTGCGCGCGCCATCACCCAGCCCGGAAAGTCCGGCCGGTTCGCTCGCAACCCTATGGATAAACAGATAGTTGACGGGGGGCGTATGTGTCCGCCCCCCGTCATCAGGACACCGGCTGAATCAGCCGACGCAGACGCAGGCGCCGACGCAAACGGCCGCAGCGCCGGCGGCACCGGACGCGAGAGTCGCGCTCTTGCCGACCTGCACGCCCATGGAAGCCAGAGTGCCATGCGGGTCCTGCATGAACTTGTGGCTCAGATCGGCATCACCCCGGATCTTTTTGAGCGCAGCCACGAAATCTTCTGTTGTTGAAGCCATTAGGAACCTCCTGAGCCAGATGTATGAAGTGAGTGTTTCTAAACTTCGAGTGCGTAATCGCGAAGTTTAAACGCCATGGATGTCCATTGGCGCAATAAGTTTCTACGACTCGCGCATATATTAGTCAATTATTTCCTTGCTTGAGGTGATTGTTGTTTCAGAGATTTAATATTTTTATTAGTATGGTTAATTAAAATTGGTTGTATTGATTTTGTAATTTGAAGTGTTGTGTTGACTTATTTAAGTCATTTGCGGTGCGTCACATTGCTTCATCAGGGCAAGCGCCGGCTATGCGGGGGCCGTGCCGCATGCGTTCATGGACGAAACGAGTCCGTGCAGGCTGCGAGAGCTTGTGATTCCGGTCGGCATTCTCCCCATCCTCCGGGCAGGTTTGCAGGCGCTTTCCCCCTTTGAAGGGTTTTGCTTTCGATGAAAGCAGGTTAACTGCAGCAATAATCCTGCCAATGCAGAAGATGTTTCAATGTTTTAATGTTTTAATGTTCTTATCATTCGATAATTCTGTGAACGTCTGCGACTCAACTTTATTACGTTGAATAACGATTCTTCAACTGATCTTCAATGGTGAGGTATTCGGTGTTCGATGGTGATGTGTTAACTAACAAGGAGGCTGTCTGGTGTTGGGATTACAGTCTGACCGATCCCAAAATCGCCAGTCTCTACGAAAAGTCCATTCATGGGCAGTGGCGGGCGGCCGAGTCTTTGGATTGGTCTCAGGCCATCGATCCGGCGCAGGTTGGCCGGGGGATCGGCGGCGGCATGTTGTCGCCGGGATTGACGGACCGGCTTTCCACCCAGCAGCGTGACAGCCTGATGGCGGGGATGGGGGCGCTCACGTTCAGCCAGTTGCTGCATGGCGAGCAGGGGGCGTTGATGGTCTCGGCCGATCTTGTCCGGCTCCTGCCCAGCGCGGAAATGAAACAGGCCGCCGCCAGCCAGGCCAACGACGAAGCCCGCCATCTGGACGTCTTCACCCGCTACATCGGGCGGATGGGGGAAATCCATCCGCCATCGGCTTCGCTGCGCCGCGTGCTCGAAAAGATCGTCGCGCATCCCATGTGGCTGGCGCAACTCGTGGGGATGCAGATCGTGGTCGAGGGCATGGCGCTGGCGACGTTCCTGGACATGCGCAAGGCCGCCGCCTGCCCGCTGCTCCATGCGATGCTGGACCTCGTCATCAAGGACGAGGCGCGGCACCATGCGTTCGGGAAGATCGCGCTGCGCGATCATGTCGGTATGCTGGAAAGCGATGACCGGCAGGCGTTGCAGGCCTTTGCGCTGGATCTGGTCAGGATCTTCCGTGACTGGGGCACCGAGCCCGAAGACATGATCGCCAGTGCCTATGTCATGGTTGGCGCGGGGGTCGATCCGACCGACATGATCGCGGCGGTGCGGCAGAGCGCGCTTGCGGGCCATCCCCTGGACCTGTCGCGGGGGATGCGATACGCCTTCATGGCATTCATCCTGCCCGATCTTGAACAGCTCGGACTGATTTCGCCGGGCGAAGCGCAGGCGATCCGCACCACTCTCCCTTCATCGGAAAACGAACTCGATGCGCTCGACCGGCTGCGCGAAGAGCTGGTGCGATGAGCCTCACCGGGTGCCCGCCGGTCCCGCAGGCGACAGCGGAGGAGCGGATCGCGGAACGGGTCGAACTCATGGCGCTGCTCTGGCAGATGCTCGATGGCGATACGGCCTATTGCGCCAACCCGCGCCTGCTGATGGTCACGAAAGTCCTGCCGGAGCTGGAGCACGATCCGGCGACTGTAGAGCTTTCGGTCCTGCGGGAGGGGGCAGGGCGTGACCGGATCATCAAGGGCCTTGCGGCAGAGGCGCATGGGCTCGGCGTCGATCCGGCACTGCATGCGCTCGCCTCCGCGCTGGACCGGCTTTCCGAACGGTGGGACGGCCTGTTGCAGGCCCTCGCGGTCCCGTTGCACAAAGCCTATCGGGAGATGCGCCAGCGTGCCGACCCGCTGGTTGCCGGTTTCGATCCGGCCGGGGACATGCAGGCGCTGACCGGCGAGTGCGATGCCTTGACCATTGCGATTCTGCCCAGCCTGTTCCTGCCGCCGCCGCAGAGCGGCCGCCACAGTGCGCTGGTGGTTGCGCCGGGCGGGCAGGCGACCGGCTATCTGTTCTACGGGTTCCCGCTCGACAACGATCCGGCCCGGTTCGGGATCAATTCAAGCTGGCTGCTGGGCGGTGCCTGGCACTATGCGGTGACGCGCTTCATTGCGCGCCACTGGCCTGCCGTTGGCAAGGAGCTTCAGGCCAGCCCCGCTCTGGAGACGGCCCTTGTGACCGCGCTTGCGGACCATCGCGCCGACGTGGCCTGGCCGCAGTGCATTGCCGAACACCTGACGATTGCGCTCAAATGCGCATTGTGCCGGCAGGCCGGTCTGGCCGACCTTGTGCATCGGGCCTTCGCCAAGGCGCAGGGCGCGGCGTTTTTCGACTGGTTTGCCGAATGGACGGGCGGGCTGGCCCGCAGCCCGGGGACTTTCGTGGCGGAATTCGAACGGCTTCCGGAAATTCTCGCCGCGCGCCAAGACGAACTGATCGTAACCGCCGTGGCGGCCAGAAGCGGACCGGTCTCGATCAATTTTGCCTTGTCCTCGCGGCAGGATCGCGTGCTCGTTGTCCCCGATCATTGGAGCGAGGAACTGGCCGAGCGGATACGGCGGCGCTGGTCGCTGGTCTCTCGCGTGTTCGAGCGCGAGAGTGCCTGGCGGGCGCGGCCCGATCCCTCGCAGGCCTGCGTCATCGCCTTCGGTCAGGCCGGGCATGACCGGCTGGTAGATTCGCTGCTGGACGCAGGCGGCCTGACGCTTGACCGCAGCGGGGAGGGCGGGGACGTGCTCGTGGCCCTGTCGCGGCCGGAACGCGCGCTCAAGCCCTGGCAGCTTGCCGTGGCCGTGCATGACCCTGAGGTCGCGGGGAACTTCGCGGCGGAGCATGTCATGGCCTTGTTCCACCGCACGGCCCGGTTTGCAGGCTATCAGCTTGTCGAGGGCGATGGAATGGCTGCGGTGGCCGCTTAGTTTGGAGGGGGCAGAGGGCAGGTCCTCCCCGCGAGGCGGGAAGGGCCTGCCGGAGGGATCAGTCGTTCGGATCGCCAATCCAGATCGCGTGGGAATCGATGCGCAGGCGCGTGATCGCCCGCATCGCTTCGGTGCGCGCCATGGCCTCGGTGCGGAAGGCATCGTGGACTTGCCGTTCGCCGAACAGTTCGTCCGACAGGTCGATCTCGCCTGCCTTGTGGCCTTCGCGCAGCTTGGCGAGGGCGGCGACTTGCGCATTGAGACCGTCGCGGGCGCGCTGCCAGGCGGCGTAGCGGAAGCGTGCTTCGGTCATGTCGGCCTCGGCCATTTCCTTGACGGCAAAACGCACCGCCATCGCTTCCGAACGCGCGGCCCCGGCTTCGGCGTCCGCCTGATCGGCCAGCGCCGAGCGGTGCCCGCCGCCCAGCGGCATCGAAAACAGCACGCCTGCACCGCGTTCGGCGCCGCCGCGTTCGGAGAACATGCGCACGCCGAACGAGGGATCGGCGATCTTGTCGGCATGCATCCGCGAGGCAGAGGCATCGGCCCGGCCGGCTTCGGCTTCTGCCGCGGCGATCTCGTGGCTGTGTTCGATGACCTTTTTCCCCAGCGCCTCGATCCCCTCGGGCGGGAGCTCGGGGCGCGGCATGGCGGGGGCGGCATCGTCCAGCGGCAGCGTCGGGAACTGGGTGGTCAGCCGCGCTCGTGCCAAGGCTTCCCGGCCAGCCGATTGCTGGGCGGCGACCTGGGCCGAACCCAGAGCCGCTTCCGCCTGATCGGCATCGAGCTGGGCGGCATCGCGTACGGCGACCCGGCGGCGCACGGCCTCCAGCAGCTTTTCGTAGTTGGCGACCGCCTGTTCGTCGACCCGCGCTTCCGCAGCGGCGCCGAGCCAGTTCCACCAGCTTTCGGCCAGCAGGGTCGCGGCCTGATGGCGCGCGTCCTCGGCCCGGTTCTCGGCGGCGGTCACGCCATAGCGGCCGATTTCCTTGTCGAGCCGGGTCTTGCCGGGCAGACGGAAGGGGCGCAGCAACTGGCCGTCGAACTCGTCGAAAGATCCTTCGCGGTCGACGGAGCGGTTGATGTAGCTTCCCGTGAACGTGATCTCGTGGCTGCCGCGGGCCAGCGCGCGGGCCTCGGCGCGTGCGGCGCCGGTGCGGGAGCGGGCCGCCTGAACCGAAGGATGCGCGTCGAGTGCCGCCGTGACATCGGCGGTAGGAGGGAGGCCGGGTTCGGCGTCGGCGGCAAGCACCGGCGCGGCGAGGGCGCTCAGCAGGGCCGTTCCGGCCAGCAGCAGCTTACGCATCGGCCGTCTCCCCGTTTTTGCCGTTCAGTTGCGGATTCTCCCGGTCCCCGGCCTCGCGCTCGGTCCGGCTCTCGCCGAAGCGTTCGTAGAGCATGGGGAGCAGGATCAGGGTGAGCAGGGTCGAGGATACGAGCCCGCCGATCACCACGATCGCCAGCGGCTTCTGGATTTCCGAACCCGGGCCGCTGGCAAAGAGCAGCGGGACGAGGCCGAAGGCCGCGATCGTGGCAGTCATCAGCACCGGACGCAGGCGCCGCTCGGCCCCGCGCCGCACGGCTTCGGACAAAGGCACGCCTTCTTCGCGCAGTTGGCGGAAGTAGCTCACCATGACGAGCCCGTTGAGCACGGCGATACCCAGCAGCGCGATGAAGCCGACCGAAGCGGGAACCGACAGGTATTCGCCCGAGATGGCCAGCGACACCATCCCGCCGACCAGCGCGAAGGGGATCATAGAGATGATCAGCAGCGAGGCGCGCATCGAGCTGAGCGTGGCGTAAAGGACGATGAAGATCATCACCAGCGAGATCGGCAGCACCACCATCAGCCGGGCCGAAGCGCGCTGCTGGTTCTCGAACTGGCCGCCCCAGACGATGCGGTAGCCCGGCGGCAGCTTCACGTGTGCGGCGATATCGGCCTTGGCTTCCTCAACATAGCCGACAAGGTCGCGGCCCGAGACGAAGGCCTGCACCAGCGCATAGCGCGAGCCGTTTTCGTGCTCCAGCTTCACCGGGCCCTCGACGCGGGCAACCTTGGCGACGTCGCTGGCGCGCACGAGCTGGCCGGTGGGCGAGCGGTAGAGCGTATCGGCGAACGTCTGCGGCGTCAGCTCCTGCCCTTCGCCGCGAATGACGATGGGCACGCGGCGCACACCGTCCGCGACGACGCCTGCGTGCACACCCTCGACTTGCGCGCGCATGGCGTCCTGCAACTCGTTGACGGGCATACCGGCACGCCCGGCGGCGACACGGTCGATATCAAGCTGCAGGTAGTCGACGCGGTCGTCGGCGACGGTCATGGCTTCACTGGTGCCCTTGATTGCTTGCAGGCGGCCCTGGATCTGGCCGGCAATGCTGGACAGTTCCTTCAGGTCCGGGCCGAAGATCTTGATGGCAAGATCGCCGCGGGCGCCGGTGAGCATTTCGGAAATGCGCATTTCGATCGGCTGGGTGAAGCTGGGCTCGATGCCCGGCAGATTGACCAGCGCCTTGCGGATCTGCTCGACCAGCCATTCCTTGTCGGACACGCGCCATTCCTCGCGCGGCTTGAGCTTCAGGAAAGTGTCGGTCTCGTTGAGGCCCATGGGATCGAGCCCGAGTTCGTCCGAACCGACGCGCGCGATCACTTCCTCCACTTCGGGCACTTGCGAGAGGATCGCCCGCTGGACCTTGAGATCGCCTTCCACGCTGTGGTCGAGCGAGATCGAAGGCAGTTTGGTCAGCTGCACGATCACCGAGCCCTCGTCCATGGTCGGTAGGAAGGTCTTGCCGGTCACCGAATAGGCCAGGACCGTGACCAGCAGCGAGAGGCCGGCAACGCCGTAAACCACTTTCCGGCGCGCGAAGGCAGCGGCCAGCAGCGCGTGATAGCGCGGGCCGATCTGCCGCATCAGCCAGGGTTCGTGATGCCCCCCGTCCGCTTTCACTTTCAGCACGAAGTAGGCCATCACCGGCACCAGCGTCAGCGAGAGCACCAGCGCCGAGAGCAGCGCGAGCACGATCGTCAGCGCGACCGGGGCGAACAGCTTGCCCTCCAGCCCCTGCAGCGTCAGCAGCGGCAGGAACACCAGCGCGATGATCGCCATGCCCGAAGCCACCGGCTTGGACACTTCGGCGGCGGCCACGATGACGTTGTGCAGCTTGCCGCCGCGCGCGTGCTTGGGATCGGATAGGCGCTCCACCACGTTTTCGACCACGACGACCGCGCCGTCGACCAGCATACCCACGGCAATGGCAAGGCCGCCCAGGCTCATCAGGTTGGCGGTCAGGCCGATCGAACCCATGAAGATGAACGTGAGCAGCGCCGCCATCGGCAGGGCCAGCGCGACGATCACCGAAGCGCGCACGTCGCCCAGGAACAGCAGCAGCAGCACGACCACCAGAAGCGTCGCTTCCAGCAGGGCTTCCTCGACCGTGCCGACCGCGTGCCCGATCAGGTCGGAACGGTCGTAGAATACCGAGATGCTCATGCCCTTGGGCAAGCTGGTCTGCACTTCGGCAAGGCGCTCCTTCACGCCGTTCACCACTTGCGCCGCGTCCGCGCCGCGCAGGCCGATCACGAGGCCCTCGACCGCTTCGCCCTTGCCGTCCTTGGTGACGGCGCCGTAGCGGGTGAGGCTTCCGGTGCGCACTTGCGCCACGTCGCCCACGCGCACGATCTTGCCGTTTTCACTGCGAACGACGACCGCGGACAGGTCATCCAGTGTGTGGATCGCGCCGGTGGCGCGCACGATCAGGGCTTCCTCGCCGGAGATGAGGCGGCCGGCGCCGTCGTTGCGGTTGGATGCCTCGATGGCGGTCGCGAGATCGGTAACGGTCAGATCGGCGGCGGCCAGCGCCGAAGCGTCAGGCACCACTTCGAACGTCTCGGCATAGCCGCCCAGCGCGTTCACGTCGGCGACGCCGGGAACGGTGCGCAGGGCCGGGCGGATCACCCAGTCGAGCGTGCGCCGCTTCTCGGCCAGGCTCTGCGGCCCCTCGATCGTGAACATGTACATGTCGGACAACGGCGTGGAGATCGGGGCCATGCCGCCGCTGACGCTGGCGGGCAGGTCTCCCATCACGCCGCTCAGCCGCTCCGAAACCTGGGTGCGGGCCCAGTAGATGTCGGTGCCGTCGGCAAAGTCGATGGTGACATCCGCAATCGCGTACTTGGCGACCGAGCGCAGCGTCGCCTGATGCGGAATGCCTAGCATTTCCATTTCGATCGGGGCGATCACGCGGCTTTCGACTTCCTCCGGCGTCATGCCCGGCGCCTTGAGGATGATCTTCACCTGGGTGGAGCTGATGTCCGGAAAGGCATCGATGGGCAGGCGCATGAAGGCCCATGCGCCAAGGCCGGCAAGGCCCAGCGCAAGGCCAAGGACAGCAAGGCGCCAGGCCAGCGCGCGTTCGACAAGCTTGCGCAGCATGGGCTTACTGCTCCGCCAGCAGGGACTTGAGTTCGGCCACGCCGCTCACCGCGACCGGCTCGCCCACTTTCAGGCCCGACGTCAGAATGGCCCGGCCGCCGGCATCGGCGACTACTGTGACTGCGCGGCGCACGAAGCGGCCGCCTTCCTGAACGAAGACGACATCCTGCCCGCCTGTCCGCGTCACGGCCTGCGACGGCACGGAAACGCCGGTTTGCGCCTTGCCCGACGTGCCGCTGATAATCGCCATAATGCCCCGGCCCGGAACCAGGCCGTCCGTGGAGTCGAGGCGGGCCTTGGCGGCGATGGAACGGGTCGCCGGATCGATCGAAGCGCCGACCGAGACGATGTGGCCGCTGACGGAGCTTTCGCCGGACAGCGGAACCGAAACGCTCATGCCCGGCCGAACCTGTCCGGCCAGCCGTTCCGGCAATTGCAGATCAAGAGTGAGCGCTGCGGTATTTTCGATGACGAAGGGGGCCATATCGCCGCGGACCGCCCCGCCGGTCTCGATCGAGACGCTCGCCACCCGGCCGCTGATCGGCGCACGCAAGGTGACCGTGCCATCGCGCCCGGCACCCGCCAGAGCCAGCAGGCGGTTGTTTTCGGAGACGGTCGCTTCGGAGCGGCGCAGGGTGGCCATGGCCTCGTCGGCGCGGGCTCCGGCCACGATGCCGTCATGCGCCAGTGTTTCGAGCCGTTTTGCACGGGCGCGGTCGACGGCAAGGTCTGCCTGCGCGCGGGAAAGGTCGGCACTGAACTGGACCGGCTCGGCGGCGTGGATGATCGCCAGCGGCTGCCCGCGCGAAACCTGCTCGCCCTGCAGAACCCGGATTTGCGTGACGGTTCCGGTGAACGGCGTGGTCACGGCCACCTTGGCCTCGGGCGGCAGCGAAACCTGCCCCGGCACGGTTCCCAGCGGCACGGCATCGGCGGCTACGGCGGCCTGCGTGCTGATGCCGAGCTTGCGCACCTGTTCGGCGCTCAGCGCGCCGGGATCGGCGGCTGGCGCCCCGTTCGGCGTTTCGGCGGCCTCCTGCGGCGCGTCGCCGGGCTGGAGAACGTAATAGGCCCCGCCCGCGACAGCGAGCAGAGCGGCGGCACCGGCGAGGAGGGGCTTGTTCATGCGCGATGACATGGCCTGCCAAGCTGACAGCATCCTGTCAGTTTCGGATTTTATTGACAGCTTTCAGCGTTACTACCGATGACGCTCGACACGAGGAAACATGAGAGGATACGGCCTTGCGGCTGCTGCTTGTGGAAGATGACGAACAATTGGCCGAGCGCTTGTCGGACCGGTTGCGCAGCGCGGATTTTGCCGTCGATGTCGCGCGCAATCGCGAGGAAGGCGAAGCCTGGCCCGATATGGACAAGATGGCCGCCGTCGTGCTCGATCTGGGATTGCCCGATGGAACCGGGATGGACCTCCTGAAGTACTGGCGCCAGCGCAAGGTCGATTGCCCGATCCTGATCCTGACCGCCCGGGGAAGCTGGCAAGACAAGGTAGAGGGGCTCAATGCCGGCGCGGACGATTTCGTCGTGAAGCCGGTGCGTTTCGAGGAATTGCTGGCCCGGCTTCACGCGCTCCTGCGCCGCCAGTCCGGCAGCCGCGACACGTGGATCGAGGAGGCCGGCATCCGGCTTGACCCGGTCGCGCGCGAAGTGCAGTGCGACGGCGAGCCGCTTGCGCTCAGCAAGCAGGAATTCCGTCTGCTCAACCTGTTCATCCGCCGTCCGGGCCAGATCCTGTCGCAGGCCGATATCGGCGAGCACCTCTATGATCTGGAGAGCCACCGCGATCTCAATGCCGTGGAAGTGCTGGTCTCGCGCCTGCGCCGCAAGATCGGCAGCGACCGTATCCGCACGGTGCGCGGACTGGGCTACAGGTTCGGCAAATGACCGCTGTCCGCCAATCGTCGCATCGCCGATGGCACTGGCGCTCGCTGCGCGTCCGCATCCTGCTTGCCACGCTGCTGTGGGTCGCGCTCGGTATCGGCGGTATCTGGTATTCGGCCACACGGCTCTTCGCCAAGCATGTCGAGGAGAGCTATCACGACGAGCTGGAAGTCCACATCAAGGAACTGGCGGGCCTGGTGAAAGTGGAGCCGGACGGGGTTCTGAAAATGGATCGTCCGCTGTCGGATCCGCGCTATCTCGTCCCGCTGTCCGGATTCTACTGGCAGGTCAGCCTGCACGGCCACAAGACGATCCGCTCGGCGTCGATGACGCGCGGTTCTCTCGACGAACGCGTCGCGCATGACAGCACCGTTCACCACCACATCGAAAAGGGGCCGACCGGGCCGAGCATTACCTATGGTTTCATCCGCGATGTGCCGGGAGCGGGCGAAGTCCATTATGTGATTGCCACGGACCAGCGCCTGCTTGACGAGACCATTGCCAGTTTTACCCGCGAGCTGACTCTGTGGCTGACCGCGCTGGCGGCGGCGCTCGTGGTGACGGGGTTCGTCGTCGTGACATTCGGGCTGCGGCCGCTCGATCGCCTCGCCCGCGCGACGGCGCGGCTGCGCAGCGGCGCGGCCTGCAAGCTGGAGGGAGACTATCCCACCGAGATCGAGCCGCTGGTGGACGATCTCAACGCGTTCATCGAGCGCAGCCACAAGACGGTCGAACGGGCGCGGGTGGAGGCGGGCAATCTCGCCCATGCGCTGCGCACCCCGCTGGCGGTGATTACCGACGAGGCGGAGCGGCTCGCCCAGGCGGAGCGGACCTCTGCGGCGGCGCAGACCCTGCTCGAACAGAGCCAGATCATGGTGCAGCAAATCGAATACCAGCTGGCGCGGGCCCGTTCGGCCGCCAGCGCGCGCAGTCCGGGAACGGTCAGCCGGATCGAAGATGTTCTGCCCCCGATCCTGTCTGCGATGCGCCGCCTGCATCCGGACAAGGCCTTCGCAGTCCGGTTTCCCGCAGGACTGGACACGGCCGTACCGATCGAACCGGTCGATCTGTCCGAACTTCTCGCGATCCTGCTGGACAATGCCGGCAAGTGGGCGCGCGGGCATATCTCGATTGGCGCGGAGGATTTGCCGGACGGATTGCTGGTGCGGATCATCGATGACGGGCCCGGCCTTCCCGCAGAACAGGTTGCGGAGGCTTTCCGCATCGGGACGCGCTTCGATCCGGACATGCGCGGGTCGGGGCTGGGGCTTGCCATCGCGCACGACATTGCGGAGGCCTATGGCCTGAAGATTGCCCTTGGTCCGCGCGCCGATGGGCAAAGCGGACTGGAAGTCCGCCTCGAAATCGACCGCGAGATTGACCGCGCGTGAGAAATTTCCCGCCGGCAGATGATCTTACGATTGCAACAGAGGGCGGGTACGACTCGAATTTCCATCACCTGCGGAAACCGGGTGCAGAATGGCGCGGCCGCCACGCGGGCGTGAGCTTCGACTTTTGATGTTTATCTTCGGGGCCGCTGCCCCATGCCAGACCAGACGGGATCAGATTTATGGTATTGCCCCAGGACCGCCGCAGTTTCATTCGCACCATGATCGCGAGTGGAGGCGCGGCGGCGGGGTTCATGCCGTCGATCGCGCGGGCGCTGGAGATCCCGGCGGATCGCCGCTCCGGCACGATTCAGGACGTGGAACACGTGGTGATCCTGACCCAGGAGAATCGCGCCTTCGACCACTACTTCGGCACCATGCGCGGCGTTCAGGGTTATGGCGACCGCTTTGCCATTCCTGCCCCGCCGCTGCCGGAGGCGCCGCGCCGCACGGTGCTGGTCCAGCCCAACGAGCATGAAGGCGAAAGCCCGGCGCTGATCGCGCCGTTCCGGCTTGATACCAAGGCCGATTTCCGGCTCTACCGGCCGCTCGGCACGCCGCACGGCTTTCCCGACAGCCAGGCCGCCTGGGACAATGGGCGCATGGGGGCGTGGCCGCGCCACAAGCACAACCATGCCATGGCCCATTTCACGCGTGAGGACCTGCCGTTCCAGTACGCGCTCGCGGAGGCTTTCACGCTCTGCGATGCCTATCACTGCGCGCTGCACCTCTCGACCAATCCCAACCGGCTCTACATCTGGACCGGCACCCACGATCCGCAGGCGAAGGCGGGCGGACCTGCGATCGACAATGGCTATGATGCGATGGATGCGGACCCGCGCGGAACGGGCGGTTATAGCTGGACGACCTATCCCGAACGGCTGATGGCGGCCGGGATCGGCTTTCAGGTCTATGAGGACATGGCCGACAATTTCGGCGACAATCCGCTGGTCGGCTTCCAGCGCTACCGCGCTGCCGATAAGGCGAGCGGCGGGGCTCTTGCCGATCTGGCCGCGCGGTCGATCCGGACCCGCGATCTCGACAAGCTCAGGGAGGATGTCGAGCAGAAACGCCTGCCGGCGGTTTCGTGGATCGTGGGGCCAACCCGCTTTTCGGAGCATCCCAGCGTTTCCACCCCGCTGGAAGGCGCGGAATATATCGCCCGCGTGCTCGATGCCTTGACCGCCAATCCCGAAGTCTGGGCGCGCACGGTCCTGCTCGTCAATTTCGATGAGAACGACGGGCTGTTCGATCACGTGCCGTCGCCTGCGCCGCCTGCCCGCACGCGCGGCGCGTCGACTGTTCCGGCGGACGATGAATACCATGCCCACTCGCAGGACGAAGCCGATGCGCAATATCTGGGCCGCCCCTATGGTCTGGGGCCGCGCGTGCCGATGTACGTGATCTCGCCGTGGAGCAAGGGCGGCCACGTGGCATCCGAAGTGTTCGATCACACCAGCGTGATCCGCTTCCTTGAAACCCGCTTCGGCGTGCGCGAGCCGAACATCAGCGCATGGCGCCGCGAAGTCTGCGGCGATCTGACTTCGTGCTTCGACTTCTCCAAGACCGATGCTGACGAATTCATGGCTGCCCTGCCGCCGACCCGCGCGCTGTCGGATCGCGCGGCCAGCCTCAAGAACATCGCGCCGCCGCTGCCGTCCGGCGTCGCGGCGCCGGTGCAGGAAACTGGTGTGAAGCCCCGGCGGGCGACGCCTTACCAGCTTGACGTCTGGCTTGGCGGCGATGCCAAGGCGCCGTCGCTGATTTTCGCCAATGCCGGGGAGGAGCGCGCCGCCGTCTTCCATCTCTACGACGTCAACGATCTGGGCGCCGATCCCGCGCGCTACACCGTGGGCGCGCGCCAGCGGCTCACCGATGCCGTTCCGGCGGCGCCGGAAGGCAAGGAGGCCGATCTGTTCATCGTCGGTCCGAACGGCTTCCACCGCAGGCTTCAGGGGCGGGCAGACCGCTTTTCGGCGCGGATCGAGGTGAACCATGCGGGCAAGGCCGAACTGGTGCTCGTCAATCTCACCCGCGATCCCTTGTCCGTTGCGCTGGAGGATATGGCTTACGGCCAGCCTGCCAGTGCCGTCGCGCTGAAGGCAGGGACGACTGTGCGCAAGCCGCTGGATCTTTCCGCCAGCCATGGCTGGTACGATCTCGGCCTTGCCGCATCGGGCCAGTCCTGGCGGATGGCGGGGCATGTCGAGAACGGCAAGCCATCGTTCTCCGATCCGGCGGCCGGCGGGGCAGGGCCGCTTGCCCTGGCCTGATATCATGGCTCGTTAATTGGAACTCATGCTCCGCCCCTTCGTCATTGCGAGCGCAGCGAAGCAATCCAAAGCCGGCGCAAACCGCCCTGGATTGCTTCACCCTTCGGGTTCGCAATGACGAAGAGAAGAGTTGCTACCAGCGAGCTTCGGTGTGAGGCCGCTGACAGCGGCGGCTCGCGCGGGTACTCACGGGCCATGCGGATTGAAGATGTCCTCATGGCTATCCGGCAGCATGTGCCCGGCTGTGCCGAAGTCCATGCCGAAACGGGCGAGGGGCTGGTCTATTCACCGGGGGCCTATGTCCTGGTGATCGAACCGGCCGAGCCGGTCACTTTCGCGCGCAAAGGCATTGCCGCCACGCCGCTTTCGGGGTGGCTGGTCTATGCCGGCAGCGCGCGGGGCGGTGGCGGTATCGGCGCGCGGCTGCGGCGGCACTTTCGGAAGGACAAGAAAGTCCATTGGCACGTCGATGAACTGACCAATGCCGCGGCCTGCATGGCTGCGCTCGCTATCCCCGGCGGCTCCGAATGCGAGATCGTGGACCGGCTTCTCGCCTCGGGCCTGTTCGAGACCGCGCTGGCAGGCTTCGGCAGCAGCGATTGCCGGCACTGCGAAGCCCACCTGTTGAGACTTGTGGCCTGAGCCGGCAGGGAGCTGTCCGGCTCAGGCCACGGGGGGCGGGCCTCAGTACTTGACGGCAAGGCTCAGGAAGAAGCTGCGGCCCGGTTCGGGAAAGCCGTCGGTCAGGACGTAGTACTTGTCGAACAGGTTGCGCGCCCCCGCGCCCACTTCGATGCCTTCGCGCAGTTCGTAGTTCATGGTGAGGTTGGCCAGCACATAGCCGCCGGTGCGATAGTAGAGCGTGCCGGCCGTGTTCACTGTCCAGCGGTCGGACGCGATATCGGCGTTGGGCAGGATGTGCAGTCCGTCCAAGGGCGCCCAATCGGCCCAGACAAAGGCCTTGTGCGTGGGCACCCCGGTCGGCTCGAACGCGCTGTTGGTGGGGTCTTTGAGATCGCGGTGCGTATAGGTGTAGTTGCCGCCGAGGCTGAACGTGCTGGCGACTTGCGCGGTCAGCGCCAGTTCGGCGCCGTAGTAATTGCCGCTTCCCAGATTGCGGCTTTGCGAGACGGATTGCCCTTCGTAGAGGAACGGGAAGGAGACGATCACGTCCTGCAGGTGCGAGTAGAAGACCGCGCCCTCGGCATGGACCGGCCCGAAATCGTGCGCAGCCCCGATTTCGTAATTGCTGGCGCGTTCGGTCTTGAGCGCGGGATTGGAAACGGCCCCGCCGAACTTCGAACTGAAGCGTTCGAACAGCGAGGGGAACCGCGCGCGCGATGAGGCGCTGGCGTGCAGCGTTGTCGCGGGATCGGGCGTCCACACCAGCTTGCCCTGAAGGTTGAAGGCGCTGCCGTTATGCAGGGGATATTCGATCAGAACGCCGCTCGCATAGTCCTCGGCCTGCTTGAGATCGCGCCAGTCGAAGCTGGCCCCGGTGGTCAGTGTGAGGTCCGGTGTCAGCGTCAGCCGGTTCTCGGCCGCCAGGCTGTACGTGTTCTCGATACTGGTCTGTTTCGGCTCGGTGGTGCCTGCCGGAAAGCTCTGCTGCCATTCGACATGCTTGTCGCGCCGGAAATGCGCCGCGACGCTGAACTGATCAATGTCGCTGACCGCCAGGTCCAGTTCGGCCGATCCGCCCCAGGCGGTGTCGGCATACCAGCTGTTGAAGGCGCGGCCCTTGGTCTGCGTGGTCTGGCTCGCATCGTCGAAGGCGCGCAGCAGGTTGTCGAAGCCGTTGCGGTATAGCCGCGTCTTCAGCGTGGCATGGTCGCCCAGTGCGGTGGTCGAGAGGAAGTAGATGCTGTCGATGTTCCAGTAGGGCCAGGTCCAGTTGCGCTGGGTCGATGCGCTGTCCGTCACGTGCAGGGGGGCGTTTTTCGAGCCTTCCTGCCGGGTATAGCTCAGCGAATATTCGTCGGTCGCATTGGGCGTGAAACCGACTTTGGCATTGAGCCGCCAGTCGGTGCTGCGCGAGAAATCGCGGTGCCCGCCGTCCTCGGCCGAACCCGCGACGGGTTCATAGCCGCCGGGCAGATCCCAGTGATCGCGGAAATTGCGGGTGTAGCTCGCTTGCGCGTACCACTTGTCATGCTTGGTGCCGAGCAGGGCGAAGACGTTGTAGCCGGTATATTCGGCATCGCGGCCCAGATTGAGCGTGCCGCGCGCTTCGGCTTCCAGCGGCTGGGTGGGCTTGCGTGTCACGAGGTTGACCGCGCCCCCCATCGCGCCCGGCCCGTCGAGCACCGAGGCATAGCTCTTGGCGACCTGCACTTGCGCGATGTCCGCCGTCAGAAAGCGGCCGTAGTCCAGCCGCCCGTCCGCAGGCAGATAGACGCGGATGCCGTCGATCGAGAGCGGCACTTGAAAGCGGTCGAACCCGCGCACGTAGATGAGCCGTTCGTTGCGCGATCCGCCGCTGTTGGAGGCGGAGACGCCGGGCATCAGGTTCACGGCATCGTCGAGGCTCGTGCGTTCGAAGGTGTCGATCGCTTCGGCGTCGAGCGTCGAGCTGGTGATCGTCAGATCTTTGACCGGCGATGCCGTGACGATGATCCGGCCCAGCGAAAACGTGCCGTCGCTATCCGGCGCGGCGGTGTCATCGGCCATGGCCGGCGTGGCGAGGACGCAGCAAAAACTGGCCGCAAGCGCGGTCGAAAGACGCATGGATACCCCCCTGAAATTGTGTTTGGCGTTTGTATGGAAGCCGCTCTTGGCGACTCACTATATTTTATCGTATATAATAACCCGTGAACCGAAAAGGGGGGTAATCACGATGCGTCTGCCTGTCCGATCCGGCCTTGCGGCCTTGGCTTCAGTCATCCTTGTAACCAGCGGCCAGGCCCAGAGTGGCACAGGGAGCGAAATGGGGAGCGGCATGGAGAACGGGAAGGCGTCGCCAGCCTGCACGGCCACGCCGGAACTTCCGCCGGAACTGGCCGCATGGCCGGACCGCACGGCGCTGGCGGCCGCCGCCGATGCATCGAGTCTGGCAGATGCCCGGATCACGATCGGCAAGGCGGTCGATGCGCGGCTGCGCCCGACGCCGGAGGTCCGCTATGCACTGCGCCCTGAAAAGCCCGGCGGCTCGGTGAGCTTCGGCGGCCTCTATGCGCTGACGGTGGAGCAGGCGGGCCATTACCGGATCGCGCTGGGCTCTGCCGCGTGGATTGATCTGGTGCAGGAGGGCAAGGCTCTCGTTTCCACGGCGCATGGCCATGGGCCAGATTGCACGGGCATCCGCAAGATGGTCGACTTCTCGCTGGCGCCGGGACGCTACCTCTTGCAGGTTTCGGCGAACGCGGCGCCCGACATGCCCTTGCTTGTCACGCGCCTGCCGTGAGCCGGCCGATGCAGGGCGTGTTGCGGACGGCCTCTGTGCTGGCGGCCTTGCTGTGCGGCCTTTCGGCAGCGGCGGCGGTCCTGCGGCCTGGTCCTCCCGTGCCTGCGGACAATCCGATGAGCGCGGCGAAAGTCGAACTGGGACGGCGGCTGTTCTACGATGCGGACTTGTCGGTGAACGGCACGATGTCCTGCGCCACGTGCCATGAGCAGAAGCACGCCTTTGCCGATGGGAATGTCAGCCATCCCGGTGCCCTCGACGATCCGGGCCGCCGCAATGTGCCGGGCTTGGCCAATGTCGGGTGGTTTCCCCGCCTCACCTGGGCGGACCCGCGCCAGACCAGCCTGGAAAAGCAGGTCGCGGTTCCCGTTTTCGGCGATGATCCCGTGGAAATGGCAATGAAGGGCCATGAAGACGAGATTGCCCGGCGGCTGGGCCGCGATCCCTGCTATGTCGAGATGTTCGCCCGCGCCTTTCCGGAGAGCGGCGGCGCTATCCGCTATCCCCTTGTCGCCAGGGCGATTGCGGCTTTCGAGCGCACGCTCGTTTCGCGCGGCAGCCCTTATGATCTCTACGCGCGGGGAGATGCCGCAGCCCTGTCGCCGGCAGCGCAGCAAGGCTTGCGAATTTTCGAGCGGGAATGCGCCTCCTGCCATGCCGGCCCTGACTTTACCGACACGGCCTATCACCGGATCGCATCGCACCCGGCACAGGATACCGGGGATCGCGGACTGGCCGAAGTGACCGGCGAGCAGGCCGACGAGGGCAAGTTCCGCACCCCCGGCTTGCGCAATGCCAGTGTCACGGCGCCCTACCTGCATGACGGTTCCGCGCCGGCCTTCGCTGACGCCATCCGTGCCCATGATGCTTTCGCTGCCTTGCCGGAGGCGAAGGAGGCTCCGCTGGAGGCCTTCCTGGCTTCCCTGACCGACGAGCATTTCCTCAAGGACCCGCGTTTCGCTCTGCCGGATGCGGATTCCTGTTCGAGCCGGCCGGGAATGAGCACGACTATGTCATATCATCGTCATTGATTGGACGGCTTACAGACCAAATTCGGCCGTATGGCTTGACCTCGCGCTAGGCTGCGGGATTGTCCGGCAGCAAGGCGCTGCTTCGTCTGTGGGTTCCGCAGGCCGCAATTTGGGAGAGGGCCGACTGCCGGGCCATGGTATGCCTGATATCGATGCCGCTGCGTTCACGAAGATTCGGATGACCGTCGTCATCCACCATCATGTGCCTGGCCGGACCCGTTTCCGGTTCGAGCCATGGCCATCGGCATCTGTCCTGAGCCGTATTCACGATGTTCTGGCCCGTGCGGGAGCGAGCGTCGGAGCGGGCAATCCGGCATCGGGCAGTCTGCTGGTCCGGCATCGCAAGGAAAGCCCGGCCGAAGATTTGCGCCGCCGGATTGAGCAGGCCTTGCAGGGCGAAGCCGGACCTGTGGCGGATACCGCCGAGCCCGGCGCGGAGGCGTTCCCCCGCCGCAGCGATCTGGGGGAAGGGCTGGACCGGCTGGCGGCTTCCGGTCCGGCTGAGGTCCTGCGGGAGCTGGAAAGCCAGGCCCAGGGGCTCGCCAGCGAAGAAGCGCGGCGGCGGCTTGCGCTTCACGGATACAATGCGACGGCCGCGCCTGCGGGCCGTTCGAGAGCCGAAATGGCGACGGCCCAGTTCACGACGTTCCCGGTCGCGCTGCTGTTCGGTTCGGCCATCCTGTCGCTGGCGACTGGCGGACTGGCCGATGCTGCGGTTACTCTCGGCGTGGTCCTGGCAAATGCCGCGATCGGATACTCGTCCGAAAGCGCCACGGAAAACCTGATCCGGCGCCTCTCGCATCCCATTGAACACGAAGCCACGGTCCTGCGCGACGGCATGGCGGCAAAGGTTGCCGCGCGGGAGATCGTGCCGGGCGATGTGATCGTGCTGGCACCGGGCGATTTCGTGCCGGCGGACGCCCGCATCCTTGAGGCGCACGATCTTTCCGCCGACGAATCGGGGCTGACCGGCGAAAGCCTTCCCGTCGAAAAGCAGGCGGCTGCATTGCCTGCCCCGCCCTTGTCCGTGGCCGACCGCCACACCATCCTTCACGCGGGAACCGTTGTCACTGGCGGGAATGGTCTGGCTGTCGCGGTCGGGACCGGTGCCCATACGGAAATGGCGCGCACCCGCGCGATGATCGGTCTGGCGCGCCCGCCGAGACCGGAAATCGAGGATCAGCTGGCGCTGCTGGGGCGCCGCTTGTCCGTGGCGTGCCTTGGTGCGTCCGGCGTGGTCTTCACCATTGGTCTCCTGCGCGGCGAGCCGCTCATCAATATCACTCGCAGTGCGATTGCGCTTGCCGTCGCGGCCATTCCCGAAGGCTTGCCAGCCGTTGCGACTTCGACCCTGGCTCTCGGCGCCCGGGCCATGGAGCGCGAAAAGGCCTTCGTGCGCGCGCTTCCCGCGATCGAGGTGCTGGGGACGATCGATACGATCTGCCTCGACAAGACGGGAACGCTCACGGAAAACCGGATGCGCGTGGTGGCGGTCCATGTCGAGGGCCGCATAGTGGACGTCTCGCCCGGAAATGCGTGGCAAGCCGTGGATCTGGCCGCATTCCGGCCGCTCGCGGAAGCTGCCTCGCTGTGCAACGAGGCAAGTCTCGCCAGTCTGTCCGGTTCCGCCACCGAACTGGCCTTGCTCCATTTCGCACGGCTGAGCGGCGTCGATCCCGATGCCTTGCAGGAACATGCGCCGATCCTCAAGGTCCACAGCCGCAACCACAAACGGCGCTGGATGTCGACCGAGCACGAGGACGGCAATGGCCGGTTCGTGGCGATGAAAGGCGCGCCGGACGAGCTCCTCGCCCTGGCCACGCATGAACTGGTCGAGGGGGAGGCGATGCCCCTCGACGAGCAACGGCGCCAGGGCATCCTTGAGGCCAATGACAGGCTGGCCGAAAGAGGATTGCGTCTTCTCGGCGTTGCCCGGCGCGCGCGTGACGGGGAGGCATCCGGAGCCGGTGATCTCGTCTGGCTGGGCCTTGTCGCGCTGGCCGATCCCATTCGCGCCGAAGCGCGCGAGGCGATCGGGATATTCCACAAGGCGGGCATCCGCACGATCATGCTCACCGGCGACCAGCCGGTTACGGCCCTGGCCGTGGCGGAATCGCTGGAGCTTTCCCGGACCGGCATCATTCCTGTGATCGAAACGAGCCGTTTCGTCGGTCTCGATGATCGCGAAGTGGGCGAGCTGGCGCTGAAGACCTCGGTCTTCGCTCGCGTCAGCCCGAGCGACAAGCTGCGCATCGTGAAAGGGCTGCAGGCGGTCGGCAAGCGCGTGGCGATGATCGGCGATGGCATTAACGACGGTCCGGCCTTGCGAGCGGCCTCGGTGGGCGTTGCGATGGGGGCGGGCGGCACTGACGTTGCGCGCGAGGTGGCCGATGTCGTCATTGCCGACGATGATCTTCGCGCACTGGCGCGGGCCATCGCGCGCGGGCGCGCCATCGATGACAATGTGCGGACGGCGATCCGCTATTTCCTCTCGACCAACTTTTCCGAAGTGCTGGTCATGCTGGGCGAATCCCTGCACGGCCGCGGCGAGCTGGAAACGCCGATGGAGCTGTTCTGGCTCAATCTGGTCACGGACATCCTGCCGGGGCTTGGCCTTGCCTTGGCCGAGCCGCGTGCCGACGTGATGGAAAGGGCGCCGCGCGCGGCATCCGATCCGTTGTTCACGGGCGATGAATTCACCAGCATGGCGCTCGACGGCACGGGCATTTCGGCAGCGGCACTCACGGCGCATTTCCTGCAGCAAGTGCAGGCCGGGCCAGGGCCGCAGGCGCGCGGGATGACGTTCCTTACGCTGGCGCTCGCTCAATTCGTGCAGGCGTGGCTGCTGCGGGACCGCAAGGCCGGATCGGATGCGGCACAGCTAACCTCCGACCGCCGGCTGGAGGCGACGCTGGCTGCGGCGGGGGCCTTGCTGGCCACGCCATTCGCCGTCCCGCCGCTGCGCCGTTTGCTGGGCATCGCCGTTCCCACGGCGGGCAATCTGGCGCTGTCGTTCGGTCTGACCGGGGCCTATTATCTCTTTGCCGAAAGCCGCAGAGGGCTCAGCCGAGAAAGCGGCGCAGCGGCCGCGCCATCACGAGCGTCGCGGCCTGGCCGAACAGCGTCAGGGCAGGACCTGCGACCCGTCCGCGCGCGAGCTGGACAAGCCCTGCCGTAACCAGAAACGAGAAGCCCGCGCTCCAGATGTCCGCGCGCCCGCCTGACCAACGCTGAAGCACGGCGTCTGCGGAGGAAAGGCGGTTCAGGGTTTCCTGAATGGGATCGATGGGACCGGCGGGAGCCGGTGCCTGCTCTGCCGCTTCGACGGCAAGGCCTGCCTTGGACAGCGCTGCCAAGATGGCGTCGTAATCCCCCGCATGACGGATGATGAGACTGCCGCTCAGGGGCCGGATTTCCACTTCCAGCACCCCTTTGGTGCCCGTCAGCGCAGTGGCCAGCGCTTCGAGCCGGTCACGCGGGGGCAGGGGAAAGTCCAGGGCGAACCGGACCCGATCGGCCATGCGGTGGCGCAGCCTTGCAGTGAGCGGTGCGGTCATTTTTCTTCGGCGGCGGCCGCACTGGTGCGGACCACGGCCTGATCCGCTTCAGCGGCCGCTTCCGCCATCTCATGCGAAACTTCGGCGACGAGGTCTTCGACTTCCTCAGCCATCCGGGCGAGGTTGCGGCGGGCCACGATGTACCCTTCGATCCCGGCCCGTATCGCTTTCTTGGCTGCTGGGCGGGCGACCCGCCAATAGGACTGGCCGGTCAGTGCCGCCCCCGCGCCTACGGCCAGGCCGATGAAAAATCCACGCATCGCATATTCCTATTTCCGAGGTGAGACTCACCTTAGCCGTTTTGGTTCCGAATCGCGACGCGGTTATGACGGTCCGCCACACGGTTCCGCCCCTTTTCTCAGGGGCAGGCGCGGACGGAATGGAGTCAGTCTTCGACGAACAGGCCCCATTCGATCCAGTTTGTACGGGCAGCGCCGATGGCCGCGCACGCCTGCTCCTAGCGCCGCTGCCGATGTGGCAGGGGGTGCACTCGCGGGATGGCCTTCGGGATGAAGACGCTTTCATGACTGCCCTGGAAAGGGGGCGTCAGGCTGCGTTCTGGCCCTGAATATCCTGATCGTGCCACAAGGTCAGGCGAATGACGGCTTGCGCGCCTGCGCCCTTGCCGTCGCTTTCCAGTGTCAATTCGCCGTCCATGGCCCGCACCGTGTTCGCGCACCAATGCAGACCCAGACCGCCCGATTTTGACGTGCGCGTCGAAAATCCGCGTTCGAACAACTGGGCTGCGGTTGCGGGGCCGAAGCCCGCGCCGTTGTCGGTCACGGTGATCGTGCATCGACCCTGCTCCAGGTCCTGCGTTGCCTGGAGCGAGATCGCGCCGTCCGGCCGTCCGCTGTCCTGGATTGCCTCCAGTGCGTTGGCGACCAGATTTTCCAGAACCTGGCTGAGGAGCACCCGGTTGCCGGATACGGCGATATAGCCGTCGCACTGAACGTCGACCGTGACGTCAATGCCCTGCGCGTAGCGTGCGATATTCGCGGAGTGGCCGAGCAGGCCGGCGAGGTCGCAGCGCTCGTCGAAGCGCGTGCCGCGTTCATTCTGCGCGGCGGCATCGATGGCGTCGAGGGCATTCATCAGGTTGCGGGCCGCCTCGCGGACCTGCTGGCGCGCAGCGGCGTTTCTGGTTTCGAGGTGTTCATGCGCGGCGGACAGAAAGCTGACCAGCTTTTCGCGCCGTTCCTGATCGAGGGAACTGTTGGACAGCTCGCTCAAGGCCCGCGGAACATGTGTGGGCAGAGTGTCGCCGCAGGTCTGGTCGAGTGTTTCGAGGATGACGCGGACCGGACTCAGGCAATTGCGCAGGTTGTGCATCAGGCCGACGGCGCTTTGCGACTTGCCCAAAGTGAACGACTGCGATTCCAGTTGCGAACGCAATTGCTGCAGTTCGGTGGTCATGTTGTTGAATTCGGCCTGCAAGGCCCCGAACTCGTTGGGCGGGGCAGGATCGTCCATCGCCCGCAGTTCTCCGGATTCGCGGATGCGGCTTACATGCTTGTGCAGCCGCTGGACAGGATCGAGAACCAGCGTCTTGACCCGCCGGCTGAGTACGGCGAGCAGCACGGCGATCAGGCCGAACACGCCTGCGAAAGTGATCAGCAGCAGTTTTTGCGCGGCTTTCGTCAATGGGCGCGTGAGGTGGAGATGGATGGCGGCGACAGTTTTTCCGTCAGGCCCCTTGAGCGGCGCTGCGACTTCGATCGTGTTGGCGCCTCGGGTAATCTGCGTATCCGCCATTCGTGAGCCGAGATCGATGTCGGCAGGCACCTGCAGGGCACCGCTTGCCATCGGGGCCGTGATGTTTTGAATGAATGTGAGGAACCCCGGGGGCGTGCCAGTGCCGTTGCTTCTGTGGAGCTGCACGCTGGCAATCGCGTACAGCCGGCCATTGAAAGTGATGAAGCTTTGGGTGCCTTCCTGCCGGCGCATCCGTTGCACGAAATCCGGCCGGGTGACTTCTGCCAGAAGCGCTCTTGCCAGTTCGGGCTCTTGCTGGCCTTCCTCCCGGTCAAAGGCGAAAGTGCGCGCCTGGCCGTCATCGAAGTCGACGATAGCCAGTCCATCGACTTCGGCATTCTGAAACGATTCCAGATTGACGTTGCTGGTTTCGTAGCCGGGGTTGAAATCCTGGGCGTAGCGATAGCTGTCGTCCCAGATTGCCCAATCCTTCGCCCGCGCCATCAGGGTGCCCATGCTGGTCTTCTGGAAATCGGAGACACGGCCAAGGTGGCCCTGCAGCTCCTTCTGTTCCAGCGCGGAGAAGCTCTTATCGATGGAGAAGCCCAGCAGGAAGAACAGCGCTGCCGTCGCGATCAGGCCGATGAAAGCCAGATTGCGCAGCAGCGTGTTGCCTATCCGGCCTTCGCGGTTCCGAAACTGCGGCAAACGCCAAGCCACGTTATTCCCCGATCGCGGTGGTGCGCGAAGGGTTGTCCGGTATCTCGGGCAGGAAGGTAGTCTGTTCCGCCGCTCGGGCGACTGCGGAGGGTTTGCCGAACAGGAAGCCCTGCATGTGCGAGCAGCCGGTCAAACGCAGCATCTGGCACTGCTCGTCGGTCTCGACGCCCTCCGCAACGATGTACAGGCCAAGCGCCCGCGCGAGGTGAACAACGGAACTGACGATGGCAGCGCTGTGTTTGTCGTGCCCCAGTCCTTCGATGAAAGTCCTGTCTATCTTCAGGCAGTCGAGCGAGAAGTTCTTGATATTGAACAGGCTGGAATAGCCCGTGCCGAAATCGTCGAGAGCAATGCGGTACCCTTTGCGTTGCAGCTTGCGCAGTACGTCCGAAGCCCATTCGGTGTCTTCGAAGATCGCGGTCTCGGTGATCTCGATCTGCACGTTTTCGGGAGTGACTTGTGCTTGCGCCACATGCGCATCCAGCCACTCGATAAAGTTCGCCCGCTTGAACTGGCGCGGGGAGAAGTTGATGGACACGAACAAGCCAGGCCAGTCGCGGGAATCGCTCAGGGCATGGCCCAGCACCCATTCGCCCAGATCATCGATCAACCCGCTTTCTTCGGCGATGGGGATGAAAACGGCCGGAGAGATCAGTCCGTGGTCGGGACTGTTCCACCGCAGCAGGGCCTCGAATCCCACGGTTTTGAGATCGTTGCGTTCCACGATCGGTTGATAGTGGAGAGCCAGTTCGTTGCCGGCGATGGCGTGGCGCAGGCCCGTTTCGATCATCTGGCGGAACCGCTGGCTTTCATCCATCGCGGCATCGAACACGCAGACCCTCTCGCGCCCGCCGCGCTTGGCCGCGAAGAGCGCCAGATCGGCAAACCGCATCAGTTCGCTGGCATCGCGGTAGGGCTGCTCCTTCGGCATCATCAGGCCGCAAGACGCGCCGATGCGAACCGAATTTCCGAAGATCGAGAAGCTGCGCGAGCAGCTTTCGATCATGCGCGTGCACTTCGCCCTGGCCTCTTCCAGTCCGGCGGCAGGCAGGAGCAGGCCGAACTCGTCGCCGCCCAAGCGCGCAACCATGCCCCGTTCCGAGACCTGGCCGTTCAGGATGTCATAGACGGCAATGAGGAGGTCATCGCCGGCGCCATGGCCGAAGGTATCGTTCACGTGCTTGAAGCGGTCGAGATCGATGATGGCGAGCGCGTAGTCCTTGTCGCCGCGGGCGATGCGGCAGGAAAGCTCCTGCAGAAAGGCCATGCGGTTGGCCGCGCCTGTCAGGGAATCGTGCAGAGCCGCGTGGCGCGCGCGTGCCTCGCTGGTGGCCAGTTCGGCGACTTTCTGGCGCAGCAGTTCCAGTTGCCCGGTATCGTGGTCCCAGCGCTGGCACAGCGCGACGGCCATCTGCCGGATTTCCTCGTTCGAGAAGGGTTTGCTGATGTAGAAGATCTTGTCCGCAGGACCGGCTACGGCGGCAATGTCGGTGGCCGAATGATCGGAATAAGCAGTGACGATCACGAGATTGATGTCGCTGTCCATCGCCCGGATGCGCCGCGCGGTTTCGCGCCCGTCGATTCCCGGCGGCATGCGCACATCGATGAATGCGACCTTGAAGGGATCGTCCTGTTCGAGCGCCTTGTGGACCATGGCAACGCCGTCCAGGCCCTGCGATGCGAAATGGACGTCGAAAACGGGATTCCTGGTGGCCGGAACAGGACCTTCCGCCGCAGGATCATCGCCGAACAGTTCCTGCGCCAGCGCATTCATGCCGTCGGAAGGTGCGAGATTCTTCTGTTCGGCCAGGACATGACGATAGGCTTCCCGGACGGCAGGCTCATCGTCGATGACCAATATTTTCATTTTCTTTGCCTGCCTGAACAAGGACGGCCAATCACTTTAAGTGTCATTCGCTAATATTTGCTTGTCTCCGGCCTAG
>NZ_BCTX01000013.1 GCF_001590985.1 Novosphingobium naphthalenivorans NBRC 102051 | reverse complement strand
TTGGCCCTAGAACTCGGACCAGTCGCCCTCCGGGGCACCGACAGCCTTGCGGCCGCCACCGGCCACCGCGCGCAGCGGGGCTGCGGCCGGCCGCGGTGCAGGGGCCGGCTTCCGGAAGGAAGGGGCCGTGCGGGGCCGGCTGGTGCCGAGGTTGAACATCTTGACCAGATTGGCGAGGTCTTCCGCCTGTGTGGCCAGATTGCGCGCGGCCGCGGTCGCTTCTTCGACCATGGCAGCGTTCTGCTGAGTCATGGTGTCCATCTCGCTTACCGCCGAATTGACGTGGCCGAGCTGGCCGGCCTGCTGCTGGGCCTCATCGGAAATCTGCGATGCAAGGCCGGCGATTCCAGTGACCTTTTCGACAATGCGGTGAAAGACTTCGCCGGTACGGCCGACGAGGGTGACGCCGCGTTCCACTTGCTGCTCGGCGTCGCCGATCAGGTTCTTGATGCTCTGCGCGGCTTCGGCGGAGCGCTGGGCCAGCGCCCGGACTTCGGTTGCGACGACCGCGAACCCCTTGCCGGCATCGCCTGCGCGGGCGGCTTCGACACCGGCGTTGAGCGCCAGCAGGTTGGTCTGGAAGGCAATGGAGTCGATCACGTTGACGAAAGCGCCGATTTCCAGAGCGGACTTCTGGATGCCATCCATCGCCTGGACGGCATCCTCGACCACTTTGCCGCCTTCACGGGCTTCGGTTTCCGCCTGGCCCACTGAACGATTCACTTCGCCGGCGCCTTGCGCTGCGGCCTGGACGCCCGAGGTGAGCTCGTTGAGGGCTGAGGCCGATTCCTCCAGCGTCGCGGCCTGGTTCTCGGTGCGCTGGGAAAGATCGTCGCTGGCAGAGCGGATTTCGGACGAGCCGATGCGGATCTGGTCCGAAGCTTCCTGCACGCTGCCAAGCGTCTTGGCGATCGCGCTGCACATGGTCGAGAAATCGGTCTCGATCTGCTTGAATTCCTCGGGCAACCCTTCGACTCTCGCTGTGAGGTCTCCCCGGGAAACCTGGCCGAGTGCGTCCGACAGGCTGTCCAGCACCATTGTGCGGCGTTCTTCCTGCGCCTTGATGTAGGACGAGGTCGCCAGT
This sequence comes from Novosphingobium naphthalenivorans NBRC 102051, assembly GCF_001590985.1. GTDB lineage: Bacteria > Pseudomonadota > Alphaproteobacteria > Sphingomonadales > Sphingomonadaceae > Novosphingobium > Novosphingobium naphthalenivorans. The sequence goes on along the minus strand of NZ_BCTX01000013.1, from coordinate 78,560 downwards.
TCCACATCGAGCAGGGCCACCTTGATAAGCGTGCCGATCTTGCGGGCCTTGGTCCGGCCGAGAACGCCGCTGATCGAATGGGTCAGTTCGGCTTCGATCAGTTCCGCAAGAATGGAGGCATAGCCGCCGACATAGAGATTGGGCTCAAGGCCGATTTGCGCGTGGACCTGGCCGATGCGCTCGGCGCGGTCTATGTAGTTGCGATCCACAGTGCCCGAAAACAGGTCCGCCCAGTGCTTCATCTGCCGTGCGCGGGCGCTATTCATCACCTGTTGCGAGGGGAAGAATTTCCGCCGCTCGGGGTCGGCATTGACGTCCGCGTAGAACTTGTCGAGGACTTTGGGAGCCAGCCGTTCGATGGACCGTCCTATGTCAGGAAAGCGTGCCATGTCGCTGGAATCCAGAGAGAATGCGCGGAGCTTTGCGGAAATATCGTGGTGGGGGGCCGGGGTGGACATGCGAGTTCCTGTTGATTGAAGGCCTCTCGCAGATACCCATTCTATACCCAATTTCAGGTATGCGAACGGCTACGTATTATTCCCCTGATATGCCCTCGGTGCATAGGGGAAAAGCTTGCCAAGCCAATCGCTTGCATCGGTGAAATTCGGTGCTTTGGGTTCCAATTCGTATTATTGCTTTGAGTAATACTGGACGCGGGCTGCCCCCGTCCTGAGACGCCGATTGGTTAACGGATGCTGTCGTTCAGATGCTTCAGGAAGCCAGTTGCGAAAGAACGTCTGCGGCAAAAGTGCTTAACGTGTCGTCGCGGGCGCCCATTATGACCACGCGGTCGCCGTCTCTTGCAATTTCTGCAATCCGCTTGCCGCACGCCTCGCGCGAGGGGATATATTCGGCCTTGCCGCCAGCCTCGCCGATCAGCCGCACGATCCGTTCGCTGCCTTCGCTGCGATCGACGGTGCCGCCGAAATAGACAGGATCGCACAGGATGGTGACGTCGTCCGGCCCCAGTTTGCGGGCGAAGACTTGCGCCAGTTCCGCGCCCATCTGGCGCAAGGGGCCGTAACCGTGCGGCTGGAAGAAGGCGATGACCCGGCCGGGATGAGCCTTGAGCGTCGCCAGCGTGGCGGAGACCTTGTCCGGGTTATGGCCGAAGTCGTCGATCACGGTGATCCCGCTTGCGCTCGTGCCGACAATGTCGAAACGGCGGGCGAGCCCTGCAAAGCTGCCCAGTGCCGCGACGGCTTCGGCCACGGGAACGCCTGCGGCATGGGCGGCGGCAATCGCGGCCAGCGCATTGTAGAGGTTGTGCCGCCCCGGCACCTTGAGGCTGAGCGGATGGGCGCTGCCGTCGCGCCGGTCGAGCACAGTGGCGGTAAGGCTAGTGGCCTGCTCCACGATGTCCGCCGCGCCGATCTGCGCGTCTGGCGAAGTCACGCCGAACGTCACCAGCGTTTTGGCATGAGCGGCCAGCGCGGCCGTCTCGGCATCGTCGAGATTGACCACGGCGACATCGGCCCGGCCAAGGAAATCGCCGAAGAGCTGGCGCAGTTCCTCCAGGCTCTTGTGATCGAGGCTGACATTGCCGAGCACCGCCACGCTGGGCCGGTAGAGCGCGATCGAGCCGTCGCTTTCATCGACTTCGGAGACGAAGATCCGGCCTTGCCCCACGCGCGCGCTGGCGAAGGGCGCATCGGGCGTGACGAAATTCTTCATCACCGCGCCGTTCATGATCGTGGGATCGCGTCCGGTCTGTGTCATGATCCAGCCGGTCATGCCGGTGACGGTCGACTTGCCCGAAGTGCCGCCGATGGCAATGCCGGCGGGGGCCGCGTTGAACAGGGTGGCGAGCAGCTGCGCCCGGCTCATCCGCGCACAGCCGAGCTCTTTCGCGCGCACCATTTCGGGTACGGTGTCTTCCACCGCTGCCGAGGCGACGAGAGTCTGGTCCGCCGAGACCACGCCGCTGCCGTCCTGCGGGAACAGGTCGAAGCCCAGGCTTTCCAGCCAGGCGAACTTTTCCGGCGTGCGGCCCTGATCGCGGCTGCGGTCAGACCCGGCGACCACGGCGCCCTGGCCTTTCAGGATCAGCGCCAGGGGCAACATACCCGAGCCGCCGATGCCGCAGAAGAACCAGGGATGAGCGGTGAGGGCAGGCGCGTCTGTCATCAGGCTTCGGTATGCGGCCTTTGCCGTCAAGACAACTGTCATCCGGCGAAAGGGGGTAGGCGCCCGCCCGCCTGTCGTGGATAAGCGGGCACCCCGCTTTCGTGGGGGTGACAAATCAGGGTAGGGGAACGCCATGACCCGTATCGCCGTCTGCGCGCCATCGGCGCCCATTGCCCGTGAGGATGCGGAGCGCGTCAAGGCGCTGGCCCTCGCGGAGTTCCCCGAGGCTGAACTGGTGATCCACGAGCAGTGCTTTGCCACGGAAGGCCATTTCGCGGGCAGCGACGCGGTGCGGCTGGAGGCGCTGGTCGAATGCGCCAACGACCCTTCCATCGATGCCGTGTGGTTTGCGCGCGGCGGCTATGGCGCCTGCCGGATCGCGGAAGAGGCCTTGGAACGCTTCGATCATGCGGCGCAGGGCAAGATGTTTCTGGGCTATTCGGATGCCGGCTATCTGCTGGGCGCTCTTTATCGCGAGCGGATCGGCAAGCCGGTTCACGGCCCGATGCTGGGCGACATGCGGCGCGAGGGCGGCGACGAGGCCATCCGGCGGGCGCTGGCGCATCTGGGCGGGGACCGCTCCGGGCTCGAACCTTCGCTTGGCGCGGAGAAGCATCCGGTGGTGGCCTTCAACCTGATGACGCTGGCGATGCTGTGCGGCACGCGGCTGATGCCGGGGCTCGCGGGGCATGTGGTGATGATCGAGGAAGTCTCGGAATATCTCTATGCGGTCGACCGGCTGTTCTTCCACGCCACAGCGCATCTGGGCGGTATTGCCGGGCTGCGGTTGGGGCGCGTCAGCGACGTGCCTCAGAATGATCGCCCCTTCGGCGCGGAGGCGCTGGATATCGCGCGCTACTGGTGCGAACGCCACGCCATTCCGTTCCTGGGAGAGGCCGATATCGGCCATGATGCAGCCAACAGGATTGTGCCCTTCGGGCTTGCGGAGGCGCGCCAAGGGCAATAACGCGCCCCGCCACAACCAGATTCGCAATCGGCAGGCGCTCTCAGGCCTGCAAGACAAGAGGAGCGGCCGCCATGCGTGCATTCGTTTTTCCCGGCCAGGGCAGCCAGAAAGTGGGCATGGGCGCGGAGCTCGCGGCCGCCAGCGCTGCGGCACGCGAAGTCTTCGAGGAAGTTGACGAAGCGCTTGGCCAGAGCCTTTTCAAGCTGATGACCGAAGGTCCCGAGGACCAGCTGACGCTTACCGAAAACGCTCAGCCCGCAATCATGGCCAATGCCATTGCCGTGCTGCGCGTGCTCGAAAAGGAAGGCGGCATTGCGCTTGCCGACAAGGCGGACTTCGTGGCCGGTCACTCGCTGGGCGAGTACACCGCGCTGTGCGCTGCCGGCGCGTTCAGCCTGGCCGATACCGCGCGCCTCCTGAAGTTGCGCGGCCAGTCGATGCAGGCCGCGGTGCCGGTGGGCGTGGGCGCCATGGCGGCGCTGCTCGGTGCCGATATCGAGAAGGCGGCAGCGCTGGCCGAAGCGGCTGCCGAGGGGCAGGTCTGCACGGTCGCCAACGACAATGATCCGACGCAGGTCGTGCTGTCCGGCCACAAGGAAGCCATCGAACGCGCGATTGCGCTGGTGAAGGACTACGGCATCAAGCGCGGCATCCTGCTGCCGGTTTCGGCGCCGTTCCACTGCCCGCTGATGCAGCCCGCCGCCGACGCCATGGCCGAGGCGCTCGACAAGACCCGCCCGGGCACGCTGCGTGTGGCGCTGTTCGCCAATGTGACCGCCAGTGTCGTCACCGATCCGGCCGAAGTGCAGCGCCTGCTGGTCGAGCAGGTTACAGGCCGCGTGCGCTGGCGCGAAAGCGCGATCGCCATGAAGGATACGGGCGTCGAGAACTTCATCGAACTGGGCGGCAAGGTCGTGGGCCCCATGATCAAGCGCTCGGCGGGCGAAGTCGAGGTGACGTCGGCGGTGTCGATGGAAGACATCGAAGCGCTGGCCAAGGCGCTCTGATCCCGGCTAGAAGCCCTTTCCATGTGGGATGACCGTTTCAGCGAGCCGGGCTATGCCTATGGCACAGAGCCCAATGATTTCCTGAGAGAGCGCGTTGCCGATCTCCAGCGCGGGCGTTGCCTGTGCCTGGCCGAAGGGCAGGGGCGCAACGCGGTGTGGCTGGCGGAGCAGGGCTTCGATGTCACGGCGATGGACCAGTCCCCCGCCGGGATGGAAAAGGCACGCGAACTGGCCGTCAGCCGGGGCGTGACGATCGCCACGCAGGTGGGCGATCTGGCCGATTTCGATATGGGCGAGGGCGTGTGGGACAGCATTGTCGCCATCTTCGTGCACCTGCCCCCGGCCTTGCGCACCAGCGTCCATGCCCGGATCGCGCGGGCGCTGGCGCCGGGCGGGACAGTGCTGCTGGAAGCCTACACGCCGGACAAGTTCGACTATCCCGGTCATGGCGGGCCGCCGCGCGATCAGCTTGACCGCACGTTTACCCGGCCGATGCTGATCGATGATTTCAAGGGCCTCGATGTCATTCACGCCGAAGAGACGGTGCGGGACGTCAACGAGGGAAAGTACCATCACGGCCGCAGCGCGGTCGTCCAGTTCCTCGCGAAAAAGCCTGGAGAATAGGAAATGAGCATGTTCGACCTGCATGGAATGACTGCCGTCGTCACCGGCGCCTCGGGCGGGATCGGTTCGGCGATCGCACGCGGGCTGGCGTCGCGCGGCGCACGGCTGGTGGTCTCCGGCTCGAACGCTGACAAGCTGCGCGCGTTCCGTGACGAACTGGACGAGCACACCCCGCAGCATGTGCAGGAAGTCGATCACGTCGCGATCGCCTGCAATCTTTCGGATTCCGATCAGGTCGAGAAGCTGATTCCGGCCGCGCTCGATACACTCGGCAAGATCGACATCCTCGTGAACAACGCCGGCATCACCCGCGACAACCTCGCGATGCGCATGAAGGACGAGGAATGGGACGCGGTGATCCGCGTGAACCTGGAATCCACCTTCCGCCTGATGCGCGCTGCGACCAAGCCGATGATGAAGGCGCGCTTCGGCCGCATCATCAACATTACCTCGATCGTCGGCACCACCGGCAATCCGGGCCAGATGAACTACTGCGCGGCCAAGGGCGGCATCACTGCCATGTCGAAGAGCCTCGCGCAGGAACTGGCGACCCGCAACGTCACGGTGAACTGCGTCGCTCCGGGCTTCATCCGCACCGCGATGACCGACGTGCTGCCCGACGCGCAGAAGGAAGCGCTCAACGCCAAGATCCCGGCCGGCCGCATGGGCGAGGGCGAGGACATCGCCGCTGCCACCGTGTTCCTGGCGAGCAAGGAAGCGGGTTACATCACCGGCCAGACGATCCACGTCAACGGCGGCATGGTGATGGTCTGAGGCCATGCAGGCCCGCTGCCACGTTGTCCTGCTCGGAGATTCGATCTTCGACAATGCGGCATATGTGAACGGCGGGCCCGATGTGGCGGCATCGTTGCGTGAACGCCTGGACGAACAGGATCGCGTCACTCTGCTGGCCATCGATGGCAGTGTGACCGGGGATGTCACCGAACAGCTTGATCGTCTCCCGACAGACGCCACACATGTGATTGTTTCGGCGGGTGGCAACGACCTGTTGCATCACGTAGCCGTTTTGGGTGATGCCGTGGAAAATCTGGGCGATGCCTTGCTTCGGCTGGCATCCATGCGGGCGCCTTTCGCGCGGGCTCACAGCGTCATGACCGAGGCTCTTGCCAGTCTGAATCTGCCGGTCGCTGTTTGCACGATATACGATGCGAATTTCGAACCACCGCAAGATCTTATGGTCTCTACTGCGCTTGGTGTCTTCAATGATGCCATCACGCGCAATGTTCACAGGGCAGGACTCGATCTGCTGGACTTGCGTCTCGTCTGCGATGACCGCGGGGACTACGCTAATCCCATTGAGCCATCGGTGCAGGGCGGCGGCAAAATTGCGGAAGCCCTGCTGCGCTATGTGGCCGGAGTGGACCAACGGACTCCGTCGACACGCATATTCTTATAGGCTTTGCGAACCAGCCTTGCGGTAGGGCTTGCCGTCCTCGTCGCAGACATGCGCGCGCAGTGTGTTTGCCAGCTTGCTGGCCACGGGGATGATCGGGTCTTCCGCCATCCCCGGTTCGGCGAAGCGGACCATGCCGTCCGGTGTCCAGAACAGCGCGCGCAGCCACTTGTGGCAATCTTCGCGGAAAATTTCCGCGTCACCGCCCCGGTTGGGCAGCGTGACGACTTGCTCGGTCAGCGGGTTTGTTACTGCGGCATCGCCTTTCGCCATGCGCACGCCTTCCATGAGCTCGACAGCGCCGGTCCATTCTTCCAGCGTGATGGTCTCGGGTCTGCCCGAGGCGTCCTGCCGCTCTATGTGAAGATTGCGGACCAAGTCTTTCACCTCCCGTATTTCCATGGGTTCGCGGCCTGCCGGTCCCGCATCTTTGTCTCGCAGGGGCACAGGCTCTGCAGGGATAACGCAATAAACCCCAGTTTTATCCCCAGATTCGCGGATTTGCAGGTATAACGTGCTTGCCGCTGGCTATGGCCGCGTTAGAGATATCTGTCCTGAATTCGGGGATCATGTGTGTCCCCAAGGCCTACCAAGGGGGACCTGAGGCTGTCATGAAGGCCACGATCGAACGTTCCACGCTCCTGCGCTGCTTGTCCCACGTGCAGTCCGTCGTAGAGCGGCGCAATACTATTCCGATCCTTTCCAACGTCCTGATCGAGGCGTCGGCCGGTGGTGCCGTTAAGATCATGGCGACCGACCTCGACCTGCAGGTCATCGAAACGCTCGGCGCGGTTTCGGTGGAGCAGCCCGGCGCGATTACCGTTTCGGCGCACTTGCTGTTCGACATCGCCCGCAAGCTGCCCGAAGGCAGCCAGGTCAGCCTCGATGCGGCGGAAAACCGCATGATCGTGAAGGCCGGCCGCAGCCGCTTCACGCTGCCGACGCTGCCGCGCGACGATTTCCCCGTGATCGCAGAGGGTGAGCTGCCCACCAGCTTCGAGATCCCGGCGGCCACGCTGGCGCAGATGATCGACCGCACGCGCTTTGCGATCTCGACCGAGGAAACGCGCTATTACCTCAACGGCATCTTCCTGCACGTCACCGAAGACGACCTGAAGGCTGCCGCGACTGACGGCCACCGCCTCGCGCGCTTCACCATCAAGCGTCCGGACGGCGCCGAGGGAATGCCCGACGTGATCGTGCCGCGCAAATGCGTGGCCGAACTGCGCAAGCTGCTCGAAGAAGCGCTCGACACCAATGTGCTGGTGGACCTGTCCGCCAGCAAGATCCGCTTCACGCTGGGCGGTGAGCACGGCGTGGTGCTGACCAGCAAGCTGATCGACGGCACCTTCCCCGACTACACCCGCGTGATCCCGACCGGGAACGATAAGCTGCTCAAGGTCGATCCGCGCAGCTTCTTCGAAGGCGTGGACCGCGTGGCGACGATCGCCACCGAAAAGACCCGCGCGGTGAAGATGGCGCTCGATCAGGACCGCGTGACGCTTTCCGTCACGTCGCCGGACAACGGCACGGCGGCCGAAGAAGTCCCGGCGGACTATTCCTCGGAAGGCTTCGAGATCGGTTTCAATGCCAATTATCTCAAGGACATCCTTGGCCAGATCGACGGCGATTCGGTTGAACTCCACCTTGCCGATGCCGGCGCGCCGACGCTGATCCGTCAGGACGAGAAGAGCCCGGCGCTCTACGTGCTGATGCCGATGCGGGTGTAACCGCCGCGCCATAGCGATAGGGAAGGGGCCGGAACGTTCGCGTTGCCGGCCTTTTTCTTGGCTTGGTGCAGGGTGCCGGACCGGCGCTGCGACACTTTCGCGGCGCTGATGCAAGGAATACAATTTCTTACCATTCGCGGATATTTATGGCTGTCGCGAAACATTAGCAGATCGGGCCATGAGGAACCCGCTCTCCGCGCCTTCGCGCCGCCGCCCGCTCTGTCTTTTCCTGGCTTCGACGTCTCTGGCCTTGCCTGGCGCCGCACTGGCCCAGCAGGCATCCTCGGCGAAGACTGCGACTTCCGGCAAGAGCACGGCCGCCAGCAACGATGCGGGCTATCAGGACGAGATCGTCGTGACTGGCAAGGCCGTGCCCGGCGCCGTGATTGGAGACATTCCGCCGGAAAACCAGCTCGGCCGGGCCGAGATCGAATCCTACGGCGTCGATTCGATCAACGACTTGCTCGATGAGATCGCCGATCAGACTACCAGCATCGAAGGGCGCGATTCCAGCAGCGGGCCGGTCGTTCTGGTCAACGGCAAACGCATCTCGGGCGTCAACGAAGTGGGCGATCTGCCGGTCGAGTCGGTGCTGCGGGTCGATATCCTGCCCGAGGAAGTGGCGCTGAAATACGGCTATGACGCGCAGAAGAAGGTGGTGAACATCATCCTCAAGCGGCGCTTCCAGTCGAAAGTGGTCCACCTTGATGCGGGTCTGTCCGCGCAGGGCGGCGGCGGCCAGGGGCAGGGCGCCTTCACGTACACGCGCATCCACGACAACGACCGGTTCAACCTGCTCGGGCGCGTCAAGACGCAGGCGGCGATCCTCGAAAGCGACCGTGATATCGAGCCCGATGCGGATAGCGGCGTGACCGAAGCGGCCGGGCTCGCCGACGACCGTGCCTATCGCACCCTGCAGGCCTCGACCCGGTCCTACGAACTCAACGCCAGTCTGGCGCATGAGCTTTCCAGCACTGCCAATGCCTCGTTCAATCTGCGCGGCAGTTATGAAACGAGCCGTTCGCTCGATGGCCTGGCGACCGGAGAGCTGACGATCCCGGCGGACAATCCCTATGGGGACGGGACGGAGACGCAGATCACCCGCTATCTCTCGGACCGGGCGCTGGTGCAGAAGTCTCAGACCGGATCGGTATCGGCAGGCGGCACGGTCAATATCGAGCTGTCCCGGCAATGGCGGATGTCGCTGATTGGCAGCTACGAGCATTCGGAAAGCGATACCCATTCCGATACCGGCTATGACCTTGCTGCGATCCAGAACGCGCTCGATGCCGGGAATACGGCGGTCGATCCCTATGGCACGCTGCCCTCGGACCTGCTCGGGTCCGTTCTGACCGACCGGGCCAAGTCGAACACCGACACCGGCAGTGCCAGTCTGCTTGTCACTGGCAAGCTGTTTCCGATGCCGGCGGGCGATGTCGGCGTGAGTGTGAAGCTGGGCGGGGATTTCACCTCGCAGACGTCCAGCTCGATGCGCAACGGAACGCTCAGCGACAGCGACGCGGACCGCACCAACGGCAGTGCGCGCCTCAGCCTCGACGTGCCACTGACAAGCCGCAAGAAGGGCGTCCTGGGCGCGCTCGGCACGCTCAGTGTCAATTTCAACGGCGGTGTTACCCAGGTTTCCGATTACGGCACGCTCGGAACCTTCGGCTACGGCCTCAACTGGGCCCCGGTCTCGGGCGTGACGATCATTGCCGCCGTCAACGAGGACCGCAACGCGCCGACGGTTTCGCAGCTCGGCTCGCCCGTGGTCACGACCACCAATGTTCGCGTCTATGACTATGTGTCGGGCCAATCCGTGCTGGTGACGCGCACGTCGGGCGGCAATTCCGATCTCAAGGCGGATGACCGGCACGTGTTCAAACTGGGCCTGAACGCCACGCTCCTCAGCCAGCCTAAGCTCAATTTCAGCGCCACGTATGCCGACAGCCGTAACCGCAATGCGATCATGAGCCTGGGCGGCGTGACTGCGGATCTGGAGGATGCCTTCCCGGACCGGTACGTCCGCGATGCGTCCGGGGTGCTGACGGACATCGATACTCGTCCGGTCAACGTCTATCGCCAGCATACCGAACAAGTGCGCTGGGGCTTCAACTTCTCTACCGTGCTGCGCAAGCCCAAGCGCCCGCCGCGTCCGCCAAGGTTTGCGGCAGAGGGCATGGGGCAGAGGCCTGAAGGCGCCGGCCAATGGCAGCCGGGCCAGCGCGGCGAGGACGGCCCGGCCGGGGCTCCCTCCGAGCAGGCGCCGGGGCAGGCGCCGGGGCAGACGGCAGAGCAGGCGAAGGATTCGACCGGATCGGAGATCACGGTCACTGGTTCGCGTGAAGAAGAGCATCCGGATCGCGGGTTCGGCCCGCCGCCGGACGGTTTCGGTCCTCCGCCTGACGGGATGGGGCCGCCGCCCGAGGGCATGGGGCCGCCGCCTGAGGGGATGGGACCGCCTCCGGGAGGCCCTGGCGGGCCAGGTGGTCCCGGCGGTCCCGGTGGTCCGGGAGGCCGCGGCTTCTTTGGCGGCAGCGACAACGGCGCGCGGCTGCTGCTTTCGCTCTACCACACCTGGCTCCTGCGCGATGAAGTGCAGCTGACTGCGGATAGCGGCACTATCGACCTGCTCCATGGCGGCACGCTGACGGGCAGATCCTCGGCGCAGCACCAGATTCAGGCCAAGCTGGGCGTGATCGACAATGGCATCGGCCTGCGGTTCGACGGAACCTGGAAGAGCGCGACGGACGTGGCCGGGGATACCACCTCGTCATCCAGCGGCGATCTGCACTTCTCGTCGCTGTTCACGCTGGACTTGCGTCTCTTCGCCAACCTGCAGAACCGCTTCCGGGGCAAGGGCTGGGCGGAAGGCACGCGCGTGAGTCTCTCGGTCGAGAACCTGTTCAACCAGCGCCAGCGTGTGACGGACGGCACAGGGGCGACGCCTTATGCCTATCAGCCGGATTACCTCGATCCGATGGGGCGCACTGTCAAGCTGTCGCTGCGGCGTATTTTCTGACGGGGTGTGCGGGGGGAAGCGGTACTGACATTCCTCTTTGTTCCGCTTGCGGAACGTTTCATCGGGCAGGAAAGTTGGGAGAGCTGCCGTTTCCTTGTCCTCCCCGGCACGGGGAGGGGGACCATGCGCAGCATGGTGGAGGGGACTCTCGCCCAGACGGAACCTCGCGTGAGGACGCGAATCCCCTCCACCACGCCGCTATGCGTCGCGGTCCCCCTCCCCGTGCCGGGGAGGACAAGGAAATCCGCAATGCCGCCGCGTCCGGAACGGCTCCCTCCAGCCCCGTCCTTTCCGCCGGATCTTCCCGCGCGGTGCTAATTCTTGCCGGCCGCCTCGATCATGCGCTCCATGGCGACGAACTTCTCGCGCGGGGCGCCTTTGCGGGCGTTGGCGATTTCGGCTTCGTCGATTTTCTGCCAGTCGGTGAACTTGATGACGTGGATGCCGCGGCTTTCCGCCAGCGCGTCGAAGCCGGGGCGGCCCGCCTTGCCACTGCCTTCGCCGATGTCCTCGGCGATCTTTTCGACGATCGCGAAGCCGTCCGGGCGGTTGGTGCCGATCGTGCCGGTGGGGCCGCGCCGGGCCCAGCCGACGCAATAGAGACCGGGGTGGATGCGGCCGTCCTCATTGGCGAAACGGCCGCCCTTTTCGTCGAAGGGCACGCCGGGGATCTGCGATGTCTGGTAGCCGATGCAGGCGATCACCAGTCCGGCGGGAATGCGATAGGTCTCGCCGGTGCCCACGGCCCGAACGCCGCTTGGCCCCGCTTCGAGCCGGGTGCGCTCGACTTCCACTTCCTCGACGCGGCCGTTGCCCAGGATCGCCCGGGGCGAGGCGAAGAAATCGAATTCGATCGCCACGTCGCGGTCCGCGCAGGGGCCGGCGGCGGCAAAGGTACGCAAATGGCCGACCGACTTGCGCTGACCCGGATCGAGCGCCGCGTCTTCGGCTTCATCGGGCAGGTCGGCGGGGTCGACGCGCGGGCAGGCGCGCGACAGATGCGCGAGTTCGCCCAGTTCCTTGGGAGTCATGGCGATCTGGTGCGGCCCGCGCCGCCCGAGAATGGCGATCCGCCGGACTTGCGAGGCATCGAGCGCGGCGAGCGCATGGGCGACGATATCCGATCCGGCGAATTCCTCCTGCGACTTGGCAAGTATCCGCGCCACGTCGAGCGCGACATTGCCATTGCCGATGACAACGGCGGTATCATGGCTCAGCGCGGGATCGAGACCGGCGAAATGCGGATGGCCGTTGTACCAGCCGACGAACGAAGCCGAGCCGAAGACGTTGGGCAAGTCTTCCCCCGGCAGGCCCAGCTTGCGATCGTTGGGCGCGCCGGTGGCGAGGACGACGGCGTCGTAGAGATCCTGCAGTTCGGCGATCGAGACGTCCCGCCCGGCCATGACATTGCCAACGAAGCGCACATTGTCGGTCAGCGCAGTCGTCTCGTACCGGCGTGAGACGCCTTTGATCGATTGGTGATCGGGCGCGACGCCGCTGCGGATCAGGCCGAATGGGACGGGCAGGGTATCGAAGATATCGACCCTGACCGAATCGCCCCACTGCTTGAGAGCGGCTTCGGCTGTGTAGTAGCCCGCAGGTCCTGATCCGACGATTGCAATATGCCGCACGTGCCTTGTCTCCCGCCAGAACGCATCATGGGACGTTCTCTTTGCTGCAAGCAAGCATGGCTCAGGGGGCGGGGCAAGCAAAATTGCAGCAGCGAATGGGCCTGCAGGCCTGCCGATTACAGAGTGCTTCGGGGCAAGTGCTTAACCGTTTTGAAATGGCAATTCGGGCATGTCTCGACGATGGCGAGACAAGGGCGGCGTTCAACTTCCAAAGCGGCACAAACCAGTGTCCGGACGGTCCGCGCTTTTGTGCGCGCAGGCCGCGTGCCCGCGTTTCCGGAAGCCGAGCCCGAAGACGAGCTCCAAAACGAGCCCAAAAACGAGCAGGGCGAACCCAATGTCGCGCGGCTGCTGTCCGGCCCGGCCAGCGATCCCCTGCATTTCTTCGTTCCCAGCCGCTGGTGGCTCATGGGCCCCGCGCTGCTGGGCGTGACGCTGTTGCTGGGTCTGCTTTCGCGGACCGTGCCCACGTCCGTGGCTGCGGTCTCTCTGTCTGGGGGCATCATCATTTGCGCCTGCGCGCCGATGTTCGCGTGGGTGGAAGGGCGGCTCCACCACCGCGACTGGCGCCGCTACCCGTTGATGGCCGTGGCGGTGGCCTTGCCGATGGCGCTGTTCGGATACGCTGCGGCGCGCTGGACGCTGGAGCAGGGGCTGCTCACCTGGAACCTGACTATCGGCGCTTTCGTGATCGCGATGCTGATCGCAACCGCGCTGCTGGAAGGCCGGCTGGTCTCGATTGTCGCGGCGACCATCGCTGTCTGGAGCGGCGTTGCCATCTTCGACGGCTCGATGACGTCTTTGCTGATGCTGGGCATGGGCGGCGTCTTCGGAGTATATCTGGTTATCCGCCAGTCCCGCAAAGCGCTTGAGGAAGCGGACCGGCGGGCACAGCGGGAGCAGGAGCAGCGCCGTGCAGAGGAATTGCTCAACGAATACGAGGAGACCGGGCAGGGCTGGTTCTGGGAAACCGATCGCCGGGGCCACGTCACTTACGTTTCCCCGCGCATTGCCCAATTGCTGGACAAGGAGCCGGGCGCGCTGGAAGGCAAGCCCTTCACCAGCCTGTTCGTGCTGGAAACGCAGGGGCAGGAGAGCGAACGCACCTTGCCTTTCCATCTCTCGACCCGTTCCTCCTTTACCGAACTTTCGGTCCGGGCCGCGACGGGTGAGGGCGATGAGCGCTGGTGGTCGATTTCCGGCCGTCCGGTCATGGACCAGTTCAACAACTACATGGGGTTTCGCGGGTCGGGCACCGACCTCACCGAGACGCGCAAGTCCCAGCAGCATGTCACGCAGCTGGCGCGGTTCGATTCGCTGACCCAGCTCGCCAATCGCTTCCAGATGGCCGAGTGGCTGGAAAAGATCCTCACTTCGCCGCGGGTGGACAGCCGCGCCTGCGCCGTCTTCCTGCTTGACCTCGACCGCTTCAAGCAAGTCAACGACACGATGGGCCATCCGGCAGGCGATGCCCTGCTGAAGCAGGTCGCCAAGCGGCTGACCAGCACCGTGGGCGACATGGGCCGCGTCGGCCGGCTTGGCGGCGATGAATTCCAGGTGATCCTGCCGGGGCACCACCAGCGCGAAGGGTTGGCCCATCTCGCGCGGCGGATCATCGAAAATCTCTCGCAGCCCTATTCGATCGACGGCGCGCGCGTCATCATCGGCGCTTCGGTGGGCGTATCGATCTGCCCCGATGACGGCACGAGTTCGGAGGAACTGATCCGCAATGCCGACCTTGCCCTTTACGCGGCCAAAGGCGGCGGGCGCGGCCGCCATCATTTCTACGACGAGGATCTGCATTCCGACGCCAAGGAGCGCCAGCAGCTCGAAGAGGATCTGCGCGATGCCATCGCCAATGGCACGCTTGAACTGCATTACCAGCCGCAAGTGCGCACCGTTACCGAGAAGATTACCGGCTTCGAGGCGCTGCTGCGCTGGAAGCATCCCAGGCACGGCTACATGTCGCCGGCCAAGTTTGTCCCGATTGCCGAGGAGACCGGTCTCGTCGCGCAAATCGGCGAGTGGGCGCTGCGCACTGCCTGCAACGATCTTGCGAACTGGCCCGAAAGCGTGCGCGTTGCCGTGAACGTCTCGCCGCTGCAGTTCGCCAACCCGGCGCTGCCGGCGATCGTCACCAGTGCCATTGCGGCCGCGGGCATCGCGCCGTCCCGCCTCGAACTGGAAATCACCGAAAGCGTGTTCCTGGGCGACGACAAGTCGACCGAGGCGATGTTCGCCGCGCTCAAGGGCATTGGCGTGCGGCTGGCGCTGGACGATTTCGGCACTGGCTATTCCTCGCTCGGCTACCTGAAGAAGGCGCCGTTCGACAAGATCAAGATCGACCAGAGCTTCGTGCGCGGCGCCACGATCGAGGGCAGCCGCAACGGCGCGATCATCTCCTCGATCGTCAGCCTCGCCGAAGCGCTGGGCATGGAGACGACGGCGGAAGGCGTGGAGACGCTCGACGAGCTGGATCTCGTGCGGATGCTGGGCTGCAGTCACGTGCAGGGCTATATCTATGAGAGAGCGCTGCCCGCGCACATGGCGACGCAGCGGCTGGCCGAAGGCCTCTCCGCCGTGGCCAGGGGCCCCCGCTCGGCCCGGGCCCCGCGCCAGACGATGCTGCGCAAGGTCGTGCTGGAGCATGGCAGGCATGTCTACAACGGCACGATCCGCAACATCTCGCAGACGGGGGCCCTGATCGAGGGGCTGTGGAACGTGCCGCCGGGCACCGAGTTCGGTGTGCATCTGGCCGATGGCTACATGATGATGGCGACATCGCGCTGGAGCAAGGAGGACCGCATGGGCGTGCAGTTCGCCCAGCCGATGGAGCTTGATGGCAACGGCTCCGTGCTGTTCACTCCGCCCCGTCCGAAGCGGGAGCGCAGGGAGTATCCGGGAATGGTGCAGGCCGGGATGAAAAGGGCAGGCTGACAGGGACGAAAAGCGCTGCTAACGGCGCTTTCATGACAGACCTCGCCCAGATCCGTAATTTCTCGATCATTGCCCACATCGACCACGGCAAATCGACGCTCGCCGACCGCCTGATCCAGTTCACCGGCGGCCTCACCGAGCGCGAGATGTCTGCGCAAGTCCTTGATAACATGGACATCGAGAAAGAGCGCGGGATCACCATCAAGGCGCAGACGGTGCGCCTCAACTACACTGCCAAGGACGGCGTGACCTATGAGCTGAATCTCATGGACACGCCCGGCCACGTCGACTTCGCCTACGAAGTCAGCCGCAGCCTTGCCGCCTGCGAGGGCGCGCTGCTGGTGGTGGACGCCGCGCAGGGCGTCGAGGCGCAGACGCTCGCCAACGTCTACCAGTCGATCGAGCACGACCACGAGATCGTCCCCGTCATCAACAAGATCGACCTGCCCGCCGCCGAGCCGGAGAAGGTCAAGGCCGAGATCGAGGACATCATCGGCATCGATGCGTCGGACGCCGTGCTCGCCAGCGCCAAGTCCGGCATCGGTATCGAGGAAGTGCTCGAAGCCGTCGTCCAGCGCATCCCCGCTCCCAAGGGCGACCGCACCGCGCCGCTCAAGGCGCTGCTGGTCGACAGCTGGTACGACCCCTACCTCGGCGTGGTCATCCTCGTGCGCGTCATGGACGGCGCGATCAGGAAGGGCCTCTCCGTCAAGTTCATGCAGGGCGGCACCGAGCACCTGATCGACCGCGTCGGCTGCTTCACCCCCAAGCGCATCGACCTGCCCGAACTCGGCCCCGGCGAGATCGGCTTCATCACCGCGCAGATCAAGGAAGTGGAGCAGGCCAAGGTCGGCGACACCATCACCACTGTGAAGCAGGGCGCCACAGAGGCATTGCCCGGCTACAAGGAAGTGCAGTCGGTGGTGTTCTGCGGCCTGTTCCCGGTCGATGCGGCGGACTTCGAGAAGCTGCGCGATTCGATCGGCAAGCTGCGCCTCAACGACGCCAGCTTCTCCTACGAGATGGAAACCAGCGCTGCATTGGGCTTCGGCTTCCGCTGCGGCTTCCTCGGCCTCTTGCACCTGGAAATCATCCAGGAACGCCTCAGCCGCGAATACGACCTTGACCTCATCACCACCGCGCCTTCGGTGGTCTATCGCATCCAGCTCTCCAAATCGAAGAGCGAGGAAGCGCAGACCATCGAACTGCACAACCCGGCCGACTACCCCGATCCCAACCGGATCGAGGAGATCGAGGAACCGTGGATCAAGGCGGTGATCTACACGCCCGACGAATACTTGGGCGCGATCCTGAAACTGTGCCAGGACCGCCGCGGCATCCAGACCGACCTCACTTACGTCGGCGGCCGCGCGCAAGTGACGTACGAACTGCCGCTCAACGAAGTGGTGTTCGACTTCTACGACCGCCTGAAATCGATCAGCCGCGGCTACGCCAGCTTCGACTACGAACAGATCGGCCTGCGCCCCGGCGACCTCGTGAAGATGAACATCCTCGTCAACAACGAGCCGGTCGATGCGCTCTCGATGATCGTTCACCGCTCGGTGGCCGAAGAACGCGGCCGCGGCATGTGCGAGCGCCTGAAAGACCTGATCCCGCGCCACCTGTTCAAGATCCCGATCCAGGCCGCGATCGGCGGCAAGGTGATCGCCCGCGAAACCATCGCCGCCCTGCGCAAGGACGTGACCGCCAAATGCTACGGCGGCGACATCACCCGCAAGAAAAAGCTCCTCGAAAAGCAGAAGAAGGGCAAGGCGCGGATGCGTGAATACGGCAACGTCAGCATCCCGCAGGAGGCTTTCATTGCGGCGCTCAGGATGGGTGAGGAGTGACGGTACCCAAGCGACGTTTGCGCAGCAAACGGTAGCTTGGAAGCCGGTGCGCGCAGCGCATCACCCGAACCGGCTGGCCTCGCCGCAGGCGAGGTCCGCCATCATGGCTCTGCCATGATGGCGGAGGCCATCCCGCAACGCTCGCCAGATCCTCCCCGCGAACGGGGAGGGGGACCATCCGAAGGATGGTGGAGGGGCACAGGCGGTTTACAGAACGCAGAAGAAAAGATGCGAGGGTCTCAGACCCTCGCGCTCCCCATACCGTCGACCGTGCGCCCCGCAGCTATGCCGCGCGCCATCTGCGATCTCGCCACAGGGTTTGAAATTCACCGTTGATGGCATACACTGCACCTATGAACGCGCAGTCCCCCATCGTGTCGGAATTCCCGACTGCCGAGGAAGCCGCCGCCTATGAGCAATGGCTCAAGGCCAAGGTAGCTGCCTCGCTGGCGGACAAGAGCGCGCCGGTCGCGCACGACGAAGTCATGAGTGAAATGCGCGCCATCATTGAGGAAGCGCGGCGAAACACCGCGTGCTGAGTCTCCTGTGGCGCGAAAGCGCCCGGCGCGATCTCAGGCAGATCATTGGATACATTGCAGAGCGCGATGTGCAGGCCGCGATACGGTTGGCCGATGCCATCGAAGCCTGCGCCGAGCGGTTGCCCGATCATCCGTTTCTTTATCGGCCGGGCAGGGTTGCCGGAACGCGCGAAGCAGTCGTGCATCCGAACTATATTCTGGTTTACCGGGTGACGGCTTCTGCTGTGGAAGTGGTGAGCGTCGTTCACGCGCGGCAGCAATACCCCTGAGTTTCAAAATCCTCCCCGTTCCGGGGAGGGGGCTATGCTCCGCTCATCCTGAGCCTTGAGCCTGTCGAAGGGGCGCAGGCGGTTTACAGAACGCAGAAGAAGAAGAAAGATGCGAGGGTTACAGACCCTCGCGCTCCCGATACCGTCGTCCTCGCGCCTTGCAGCCCTGTTCGGCTGTCAAACCCCGGAAAGCAGTACGTCAATGGCATCGACTATCTCGACATGCCGGTCTGCGAGCGACGCCACCGCCGGGCCCAGATCGCGCCGCCGGATGGCGCCAGCCGACTGCGTCAGCATCACGTAATCCGCACCGTCCACCTGAAATACGGGATTGAGCCGTGTTACGGGCGGCGGAGCCTGCTTCACCGGCAGCAGCGGAACGACGAACCGGCTGTCGATATGATCAAGCAGGTCTGACTGGCAATTGAGGACAAGGCCATGGCCATTCGCCAGTCTGTGAAGGTCGAACTGTGCCATGTCAGAACAGGCGCAGGTTTTCGAGCGGAAGCCCGTTTTCCTCGACGTAGCGATTATAGGAATCCAGCGCTTCGCGGTTTTCTTCCAGCCAACGCGCCGCGCGCACTTCGGCAATGGTCTCCACAAGTCCGCGCTCACAGGCTTGCGAGATGTTGATGCCCAGATCGCGCGCTTCCGCCAGATGTTCGCGGTTGAGCGAGACGTTGGTTGCGCGCCGGGCGGGACCGGCGCTGTCGGAAGTCGGATATGCATATTTCATGCGTATAGAATATGCCTAGATTGCTTTTGTGGCAATGCTGACGGACTGCCTGACTGGGTGAGACCAGTTGGCATACTATGCTAACGCGGTTGTGGATTAATGCCTATTGGCACTTGCGCAAGTAGAGTGCCAATGTGATCTATGAAGGCTGATATGGATTGGGGGTCGAGCGCCAACTCGACCCCCGGTTCATCCACCGATTCCTGAGAGGTCGCGGTGGATGCTGTCCCGATAGGGCGCGTGGTGCCTATGGCCATCGTGCAGGCAGTTCGTCAAGCGACCCCTCGATTTATCAACGCGATTGCCAACAAGGCTTTGTACAGCCTTGTCCACAGTTTCTTGGTGTTCGCGTTGGAGGAGTCAGGCAATGGCTTTGAACAATATACACTTACGCAAGTTGCTAAAAATCCTTTATCTTCCCGCCAATCAGCGGAGATCTGAGCTTCGTAAGGACATCCGTGATGAACGTGACCGGCTCGCCGGTGGAGGAGCAGGGGGCGGCGATTTCTACGCGCCGTTCTGGTCGGATGCGAAGCGACATGTTTTTGGTCGGCTCGATTTGCTTGATGCCGTCGATGATAGGATTGCTGTCAACGGCAGACGGGATAACCTGTATCCGCTTCTGCGCGATGGCTTTTTGACTTGGTGGAATGAGCGTCGCCGCTGGACGAACGAGCCCTTCGCCCCTGGGCGCTCGCTTCGGAGTCGCTTCCTATTTCCAGCGTTGGAAGCGACGGTGAAAGTAGATAACATCCTGGCTGTCCGTGATGGTCTTGATACTGAACACGCGATATACCCGTATTTTGCACCTAGCCCTGAACTTTCCGATGAGGCCGCGCGATTGGGCTTGTGGCTTTTGACGCAAACATTCCCGGAAATTTCACCGCAAGAGTTCCGGATTCTGGATGTTATCAGGGGGCGGACATTCTCGCTGGACAGGCACCCGTTGCACGGCAACGAAGAAGTCATCTTTTCTCGTCGTTATTCGCAAGCCCTGAATGAGCGTGCCATTTTAGAACGTGAATATGATCGCTGATGGGTCTGTGAGTGGAGGTCACGAGTTGTGTTTACAGAGGTCCTCAACCTAGGAACTTAGCCTCCTCCCACTTTGCCTCGCCACACATAGCGAGCCATTTTCGCCGGGCTACTTCCTTGGCGATGCGGAGGCTTAGGTCGGGCATTCAAGGCTACGATTTGGAGGAGAGGGTCTTGAGGAAGGCGGGCTAAATGCCCACCTCTCCAGTCCTCTCCATCAACGCCAACGCTGCCTTCGGGGATCGGCATCCACCATGCCCAGCAGCATTCGTGCGGGCGCATCTGACACACGGCGATGCTGTTCCCAGTCGCGGAGCGGATGGTGGCGACGGGGCTGCGTGGTGCCACGCCGGCAGGTAGGGGAGCGCGAGGGTTGTGACCCTCGCACCTTTCCTTTCTCCCTACCTGAAACGTCATGTTGTGGGGCCTGTGCCCCTCCACCATCCTTCCTTCGACAAGCTCAGGATGAGCGGAGATGGTCCCCCTCCCCGAGCGAGCTCGGGGAGGAATGGCCTCTCAATATTCGCCGTCGTTCTCTTCCTCATCGCTGTCCGGGGCGGGGAGGGTGCGGGAGCGGCGGGAGTCGGCTTCGTTGCTTTTCTGGTAGGCTTGCCAGAGGCGGCGGGTGCGGGGGCTCATCAAGGCTTGGTGGCGCTGGCGCATCTTGTCGATCTGGGCGTCGATGCTGCTGAGGATTTCCTCCGAGCTCTGGCTGGCTTCGGCCTGCTTTTCCTCTTCCCATTGCTGGCGCCACTGTTTCTTGAGCCGTTCGAGGCTGGACTGGGTGGCGGCGTCGAGGTTGTGGAGGCTGTCGGCGGCGAAGCGGTGGGGCGCGCGGTTCCTCAGGAGGAACATCAGCAGGCTGTCGTTATAGACGCGGCGGGTGCCGATCAGCTGGCCGTAGCAGTAGACCGGCACTTCGACGCCGTGGATCGCGCGTTCCATGGCGATGTCTTCGAGTTTCTGCACGCCGAGCGCGAGGGCGGCCTCCCAGGCCTTGCGGAAGCTCTTGCCTTCGGGGTGGCGGCGTAGGAGGTAGGCGCCTTCGGGTGTCATGTTGACGGCGTGGGCGGCGTGGCGGACGGAGCCGGTGTCGGCCAGTGCCTCGATGAAGCCGCGCTGGCGTTCGGCCGTCCAGCCGTCGTGGCGCTCGCGCTGGCGGGGGACGGGGGTGAAGGTGGCCAGCGTCTTGGGGCGTCTGGGCTTGCGGGGTTTCGGGGTGTGGGCGGAGGGAGCGGCAGGGGCGCTCGCCGCGTGGGGGCGCGACTTGTCGATCATGGGGCTGTCTCCGGGACTCGCGGGTGGGGCGCGCGAGTGTGCCCGATTCGGGTATGTGTAGGACAGCGGTTTTGGCGAAATGCGCGTGACGTAAATCACGGAAATAGCTCGATTGTGGAGCAAGTAGGGGTGACATTTTTGTAATCAGGGGGGTGCCCCCGAGTGACGATATCGGCTATCCTTGGATAATGGGGTGCGCATTGAGGAAAGGGACCATGGGGCGGCGTCGTGGATCGCTGATTGACCATGTCCGGTGACGGACGGGACCCGGATGGCGAGCAGGGTGGCCGGGCGGCGGCTCTCCTGCGGGCCTTTGCCGGGCTGACGGTCAAGCAGCATGAAGTCCTGCGGTTCGTGGCGGAGAACCGCACCAGCAAGGAAATCGCGTGGGAGCTGGGAATCTCCGAAAGCGCGGTGAACCAGCGCATCGAAGGGGTGCGCAGCCGCACCGGCGCGCCGCCGCGGGCGGAGCTGGCGCGTGTTTACCGGCAATACCAGCAGGATCATGAGCCGGAACTGGAAGAAGCCTGTAAGCCGCTACCAGATAAGATTCCTCAGGTTCCGGCTGCGGCGGTGGCTGCGCAATCTGGCTCTCAGGACGCCCTTGCCGACAAGCTCGCCCTGGCCGACGCGGTGACTTTCACACTGACGCCGCCCTGGCAGAACGAGCGCGTGGGCCGGGTCGTCCCGGAGGTGCTCGACGGTGCCCATGCCGGGCTCAGCCGCACCGCCGCCATGGTCGCGATTGCCGTGGGGATGCTGGCCATCGCCATGGTGGGGCTGGGCGTCGCGGAAGCGCTGAGCAATCTGTTCTGACCGGCGCGGGCGGACCTCCTGACATGAACGTTTCAGGCGCATCGAACGGGCCGGTGCGGCAGTTGGAGAGTAGTCATGCCGATCACGATTTCCGCCGCCGCGGCCCGTATCTCGCGCCATCTTCCCGAAGCCGAACTTTCGCTCGACACCGCGCTGCTCGCCTCGACGCGGCTGATGGAATCGATGCTGCTGGCCCGCAGCGCGGAAGGGGTGCAGACTTTCACCGGCCAGAGCGCGCTGATGCGCCTCGCCCGGAGCCAGCGATCGCTGATCGACAGCCAGAACGACATGATCCGCGTGCACCGCGAACTGCTCAAGACCGGGCAGGAAGTGAAGGCCGTGGGCGATTCCGGCGATTGCCCCAATTCCGCTTCCGCCACGACCGAGCCGCTGCGTCTTCAGGCCTGATTTTCCGTCAGCCGGGCCCGGGGCCGCACCGGCATGGAACCTGCCATGCTTGAGTGGCTCTGGGCCTGGAAGAGCGAGTTGCAGCACGCTTATGTCCTTATCCTGTTTCTTGCCGCCCTGCGCTGGGGCGGCGGACCGGAACGCATTCTGGCAAGCAGTTTCGCGGTCGAGGCGGTGGTCCATCCGCTGTATCACTGGCTCGCGCAGGGATCGGTGTTCTGGCATCACGTCGATCTCGGGCATCTGGCCATCGACTGTGTTTTCTTCGCGATCTTCATCCCGGTCGCGCTGCAGGCAAACCGGGTCTACACGCTGTGGATAGGGAGCGCGCAGATCATCGCTATGTCGGCGCACGTCTACAGGTTCTCGCTTACCGAGATCAACCGGATGGCCTACGACATCATGGCGGTCAGTCCCTCCTACATCCAGCTCACGGCGCTAACACTGGGGCTGGCGTTTCACATGTGGCGGCGGAAGAAGCTGGGCAGCTATCCGTCCTGGCGGAGCTCCTTCACCCCTACGCCGGCAGCGACGCCGAGGCCATTGCCCGGCGGCTGATCCGGCATTTCGGATCGCTGCGCACGATTTGGTCGGCTTCGGTCGAGGCGCTCGACCGGGCGCTGGTGAAGGCGGATGAGAAGCACGTGGCCGTCGGCGCGGCGATCGTCGCGGCCCGCCACCTTGCCGAAGCCGCCGCACGCGAGGCGCTGGTGGGCGAGGCGGTCGATACCCGCGCGCCCGAATTCCGCCACTACCTCGTCCGCCGCCTCGGCCTGCGGCGCGAGGAATGCGTGATGATCCTCTACTTCACCGGAGAAGGGCTGTTCATCGCCGAGGATTTCTACAGCGGCGGCCAGCGCGGCGAGGCGGCGATCCCCTTGCGCCGCACGGTGCGCCGCGCCTTCGATCTCGACGCGCGGCGGCTGGTGCTGGCGCACAACCACCCGTCCGGCAGCGCGCTGCCCAGCGAGACCGACATCGCCGCGACGGCGCACTTGCGCAGCGTGGTGGAAGCGCTGGAGATCGGGCTCGACGATCATTGCATCGTCGCGGGCAATGTGGTGGCCAGTATGCGCGCCATGGGGTTCATCTGAACGCGGCGCCCCTTCGTTTTTTCGCATCCGCACAATCGAATATTTGACATCGCCGGTCCGACACGAAACTGTCCGAAACGCAATCTAGGCGCGTCGTGCGGCAGTATTGGAGATCATCGCTTGAGCCAGATCGTTTCGGTTCCCACCCAGCCCTTCGAAGGACAGGCACCCGGTACTTCGGGCCTTCGCAAGAAAGTGAAGGTGTTCGCGCAGCCGAACTATGCCGAGAACTTCATCCAGTCCGTTTTCGACGTGGTCTCGCCCGATCTCGGCGCGGTTCTGGTGATCGGCGGCGACGGCCGTTTTCACAACCGCACCGTGATCCAGCAGGCGATCCGCATGGCGGCGGCCAATGGCTATGGCAAAGTGCTGGTGGGCAAGGGCGGCATTCTCTCCACCCCGGCGGCGAGCCACGTGATCCGCAAGTACAAGGCGAGCGGCGGCCTGATCCTTTCGGCCAGCCACAACCCCGGCGGCCCGGACGAGGACTTCGGCATCAAGTACAATATCGCCAACGGCGGCCCGGCCCCGGAAAGTGTGACCGGCGCCATTCTCGCGCGCACGAAGGAAATCGATATCTGGCTCACGGTCGAGACGGCCGACATCGATCTCGACACGCTGGGCGAGGTGCAGGTGGGCGAGATGACCGTTTCGGTGATCGATCCGGTCGCCGACTATGCGGACCTGATGGAGGACCTGTTCGACTTCGCCGCCATCCGCGCGGCCGCCGCGGACGGTTTCACCATGCGCTTCGATGCGATGAGCGCCGTGACCGGCCCCTACGCCATAGAGATCCTCGAAAAGCGGCTGGGCTTTGCCAAAGGAACGGTGGTCAACGGCACGCCGCTGGAGGATTTCGGCGGCCACCATCCGGACCCGAACCTGATCCACGCGAAAGATCTCTACGACCTGATGATGGGCGAGGGCGCCCCCGACCTCGGCGCCGCGTCGGACGGGGACGGCGACCGCAACCTCATCATCGGACGCGGGCGCTTCATCACTCCGTCGGACTCGCTGGCGATGCTGGCGGCCAACATCGAATGCGCGCCGGCCTACAAGGGCCGCCTTGCCGGCATTGCCCGCTCGATGCCCACCAGCGCGGCGGCCGACCGCGTGGCCGAAGCGCTCGGCGTGCCGTGCTTCGAGACGCCCACCGGCTGGAAGTTCTTCGGCAACCTGCTCGATGCCGGCATGGCGACGATCTGCGGCGAGGAAAGCGCGGGCACCGGCTCGGACCATGTGCGCGAGAAGGACGGGCTCTGGGCGGTGCTGCTCTGGCTCAACATCCTTGCCGCGCGCAAGATCAGCGTGGACGCCCTGGCGCGCGAGCACTGGGCCAGGTTCGGCCGCAACTACTATGCGCGCCATGACTACGAAGGCATTGCGACCGAAGGCGCCCAGGCGCTGATGGCGGGTCTCAAGGACCAGCTCGGCACGCTGCCGGGCCAGAGCTTCGGCCCGCTGACGGTCGCGGTGGCGGACAGCTTTTCCTACACCGATCCGGTCGACGGTTCGGTCAGTTCCAATCAGGGCATTCGCGTCCTGTTCGAAGGCGGCAGCCGCGTGGTCTTCCGCCTGTCCGGCACCGGCACCCAAGGCGCGACGCTGCGCGTCTACCTTGAAAATTACACCGGGCCGCAGGGCGATCTCGATGCCGAAACCGGCGTCATGCTCAGCCCCCAGATCGCGGCGGCGGAAGCGATTGCCGGGATCGCGCAGCATACCGGGCGAACGGCGCCGGATGTGATTACCTGAGCTTGGCCTTCAACGCTGAATGGACGGCCGCTATCGGGAAGTGCCGATAGCGGATCGAACGGCAGGGAAGGTGGAGCGAGCGGACGTCGCGATTTACAATGCGCTGTCACTGTAATGCGGAATTATTTACAAGATAATTTTGTATATTTTCTATCGATTTAGGATTCGCTCTCAGTATGAAAGCTATTCGAGTTTCGCTAATCGCGCTAAGTCTTGCTTCATGCGGTGGTGGCAGTTCATCAGGAACTTCAGGGAGTATAGCGCCCACTCCGACGCCAACTCCCACACAATCCTCGACGCCGTCTCCTACGCCAACACCCACATCTGAACTCAGCATTCTTCATGTTTTCAGTTTGTTTGCAGGCGACAGTGCTCAACCCAACGGCCCGATGATGCAAGCGAACGATGGAAATTTGTACGGTGTCACCAAGGCTGGTGGGGCAAACATTTGCCGCACACTTGCGGACCCCCTGCCGTGTGGAACAATATTTAAGCTAAATTTAGCCGGTAAAGCCAGCATTCTCTATAATTTTGGAGAGAATTCCTCTGATGGATACTTTCCCGTTCGCCCTCCAATTCAGGGTGATGACGGCGCCCTTTATGGGCTTACGTCAAGCGGGGGGACTGTTGGGGGAGGGGGTACTGCATATCGAATTACTCTCGATGGAGCCTATACACAACTCTACTCTTTCGGAATTGGTGTGAACGATGGATATAATCCAAGAGGCTCCCTACTTCTTGCTAGCGACGGAAACTACTACGGCGCAACAGACGAAGGCGGCACAGCAGGACGTGGCACAATCTTCAGGATGACGCCTGGTGGAGTTGTGACTTTTCTTTATTCTTTCACTGATACCGCTGTTGATGGATGGCAACCCAATGGCTCATTGGTCCAAGGGGCGGACGGTGCGCTCTACGGCTTGACTGTCAATGGGGGGCAATACAACGCAGGTACGATTTTTAAGATTACCTTAGATGGCCAGTTTACTAACTTGCACCATTTTGGAGCCACGTCAGACGATGCCATTGCGCCCCTAGGTGGGCTTCTACTCGCGAGCGATGGTAATTTTTACGGTACCACGGTGAATGGCGGCGGTCAGTCGCAGGGAACAATCTTTAAAATGACTTCTGCTGGAGTCGTTACTATAATCTACAAATTCGGTAATCAAGGTTCGAACAGACTTGTTGACGGCGATGGTCCGAATGCTCAGCTTTTTGAGGGAAATGACGGCTTATTATACGGCACTACAAACAGCGGTGGTGCGAATGCATGCTCAAATTGCGGCATCCTATTTCGCATTACAAAGGCGGGTAATAAGGAAACACTTTTTTCCTTTGGTCCGCTATTAGAAAACCCGGCTGATCCTGACGGTGGTGTGATCCAAGCATCGGATGGTGCCTTTTACGGAATACTTGAGGATAATGCCGGCGTAGGGGCTGTTGGCGCATATTCTGGATCTGGCGCTGTGTTTCGATATGGCCCGCCTCAATAACTTTACAAATGCAATGTCTCCAATTGAGTCGCTTCCTGCCGTTCCTGGCAATGTCCGCGTCTCCGGAAAGTCCGCTTTTAGCGGAAAATGATGCATAGCAGGCGCCGAGGGCCACGATCGAATGTGTCCACGCGGCCTGGAGGCTGATCGAAAATGCCCGCAAAGGCATCCCGTATGCAAAATCTTGGACATTTCCACTGATCTGGGGGAACACAGGCGCGCAGCAGGGAGGGGGCCCGGGTGAGCATTAGCAGCAGTCTGTCACGGCTCTATGAAGACGGCGGCGCCACGTCCCGTGGCTATGGCTACTTCCTGCTGGTGTTCGACGGCGCGATGGTTCTCTACGTGATCATCTCGTCGTTCTTCGTCGGCTCGGCGGTGGTCGAGATCGTCGATTTCTTGCTGGGCATCTTCGTGGTGTTCGATTTCGCCGCGCGGATCATCGTCAGCCGGAACCGGCTGCGGACGGCCTTCGGCTTCTGGGGGCTGGCGGACATGATCGTGATCCTGTCGCTGCTCGCACCGATTGCCGGGGAGGGGTTTGCCTTCCTGCGCGTGGTGCGCACCTTCCGTCTGCTGCGCTCTTACCACTTGCTGCGGCAGTTGCGGACGGACTTCGTCTTTTTCCGCCGTCACGAGGCGACGGTCTTTGCCGGCATCAATCTGGCGCTTTTCATCTTCGTGACCACGGCGCTGGTGTTCGAGACCCAGCATGGCTCGAACCCCGACATCAAGGACTATGCCGACGCGCTCTATTTCACGGTCACGACGCTGACCACGACCGGGTTTGGCGACGTCACCCTGTCGGGGCCGAGCGGCCGGTTTCTTTCGGTGGTGATCATGATCTTCGGCGTCTCGCTGTTCGTCCGGCTGATCCAGGTGCTGTTCCGGCCGCCGAAGCTGGAATACGAGTGCCCGGAATGCGGGCTGTTCCTGCACGAGACGGATGCCATCCACTGCAAGCATTGCGGGCATGTGCTGCATATCCGCACTGAAGGGGCGAGCTAGGGTCTGGGCGGGCGCAATCTTTTTCCCCTCCTCTTCAGAGGAGGGGCGCGAGACTTGGGTCTGCGCAGCAGGCCTTAGTCGCAGCGGGCCTTAGTCGCAGCAGGGTCGTGCTGCGGCTCAGCGCGGCGCTTGCGCGCAAGCACCACCCCCAACCCCCTCCTCTGAAGAGGAGGGGGCTTTTCGTCGCATTTTTGTCATAGATGATCTGCGGACGCCGGGGCTGGAAAAAGAGGTCGCGGGCGCGGGGAAATGCGGTTAGGCAGGCGCGGCACAGGGGCTCCGCCACATCGTGGCAAACGGAGAGTCGCACCTGATGTCCCAAGCCATCAATGATAATTCACGCCGGGAATCCGTCGCGGATACGCTCAATTCCGCCCGGTTCAGTGCCTTCCACCTGAAGGCGATCTTTGCCTCCTCGATGGGGTTTTTTACCTCCGCCTACGATCTCTTCGTGATCGGCTCCGCGCTGGTGCTGATCCGGGCCGAATGGGGGCTGAGCGCGCACGAGGTGGGGCTGATCGCCTCGATCTCGCTGATCGCCACGTTCCTGGGCGCTTATGTCTTCGGGGTGCTGGCGGACAGGCTGGGCCGCAAGACCGTCTATGGGCTGGAAGCGGTGCTGATGACCGTGGGGGCGTTGCTCTCGGCCTTTGCTCCCAACGTGGCGGTGCTCCTGGTGGCGCGGGTGATCCTGGGTTTCGGGATCGGCGGCGACTATCCGATGTCCGCCGTGCTGATGAGCGAATATGCCAATGTCCGCACGCGCGGGCGGCTGACTTCGCTGGTGTTCTCCGCGCAGGCGGCCGGGCTGGTGGCCGGGCCGACCGTGGCGCTGACGCTGATGGCGGCAGGCATCCCGCATGATCTCGCCTGGCGGCTGATGCTGGGGCTGGGCGCGATTCCCGCGCTGGCGGTGATCGTGATCCGCCGCTCGCTGCCCGAATCCCCGCGCTGGCTGGCCCGTGTGAAAGGCGACGGGGTGAGCGCGGCGCTGGAACTGGCGCGGCTGAGCGGCGGCCATGCAGTGGCGCAGCAGCCCGAAGCCGCGATCGTCAGGCAGCCGCTGTCGAAATACTGGCGCACGCTGCTCGGCACCGCGGGCACCTGGTTCGTGTTCGACTATGCCTATTACGGTAACACGATCTCCACGCCGATGATCATGCACCAGCTCGCGCCGCACGCCGATCCGATGCAGAGCACCGCGCTCAGCCTGATCGTCTTTGCCGTGGCGGCGGTGCCCGGCTATCTGCTGGCCGCGCTCAAGATCGACGAGATCGGGCACAAGCGGCTGCAGATGATCGGCTTCCTGATGATGGGGCTGATGTTCCTGCTGCTCGGCGCCTTTCCGATCCTGTCGCAGTCGCTGCTGATTTTCCTGACGCTTTACGGGTTGTCCTACTTCTTCGCCGAGTTCGGCCCCAACACCACGACCTTCGTGATCGCGGGCGAGGTTTTCCCGGTGAACTTGCGCACCACCGGCCATGGCATTTCGGCGGGCACGGCCAAGCTGGGCGCATGGCTGGGGGCGTTCTTCTTCCCGGTGCTGATCGAGCGCGTGGGCCTGCACGATACGCTGATGACCACGTTCGTGTTCTCGATGATCGGGCTGGTGCTGACGGCGGTGTGCCTGGAGGAACCGTCGGGCCGCTCACTCGAAGAGATCTCGGGCGAGGACGCGCTGCTGGCGGCGGCCTGAGGCCTATTCCTTCCGCGCCTCGTCCAGCGCCTCGATCCGGGCAGCGTTGCCCGGTTCCTCCAGCAACTGCTCCAGCGGCGCGGCGAGGCGGCGGCGCCAGTTGGGGTGTTCGGTGACGGTGCCGGGCAGGTTGGGCTGCTCGCGCGCGGCGAGGATATCCTCCAGCGGCGCGATGGCGAGCTGCGAGGCGGAATGGCCGATGTGGCGCAGCGCGGCCATGGCCACCGGCTCCGGATGGTCCGGCTCGGGCCGGGGAATCGTGTTGTGGGTGAGCGTGGCCCAGAGCAGGCCCCGGTCCCACTCGCGCCGCTCCGCTTCCTGTTCGGGGCTGGAACCTTCGGGCAGGCGGCCGAGCTTTTCGGCCCATTCGAGATCGCGCCCGGTCCACCAGCCCGCGACTGTCGCGGTGTCGTGAGTGCCGGTCATCGCCACGCTGGCGGGCGCATAGTCCTGCCCGCCGATGAAGCCTTCGTCGGCGGCGCGCTCGAACCACAGCACGCGCATCCCCAGCATCTTCTTTGCGGCGATCGGTTCGGCAAAGCCGTGGGGCATGGTGCCGAGATCCTCGGCGACGATCAGCGCCCGGGCCCGGTGCGCTTCGAGCGCGACGAGGCGGATCAGGTCCATGAAGGGGTAGGAGAGGTAAGCGCCCGCGCTCGATTCCTCGCCCGCGGGCACGACCCATAGGCGGGAGAGGCCGAAGGCATGGTCGATCCGCAGCCCGCCCGCGAGGCTCAGCGCGGCGCGGATCGTCTGGATCCACGGGGCATAGCCGCTGCGCTTCAGCCCCTGCGGCGAAAAGCTGGTGAGCATCCAGTTCTGCCCGAGCGGCCCCAGCGGATCGGGTGGAGCACCGATGGTGAGGCCCTGCAGCATGACGTCGCGCATCTGCCAGCTATCGGCCCCGCCGGTATGGACGCCCACGGCAAGGTCCGCGAGCAGGCCGATCGCCATGCCGTCCGCGCGGGCATCGGCCTGCACTTTGGCCAGGCTTTCGCGGGCGAGCCATTGGATGAAGAGGTGGAATTCCACCTCCTGTGCGTTTTCGGCGGCAAAGGCCAAGGCGGCCGGGCCATCCGGATCGTGGTAGGCCTCGGGCCATTCTTGCCAGCCGTCGGCCCCTTGCGCGCGGAAATGGACGTCGAGGGCATCGAACAGCGCCTGATGGCGCAGGCCATCGCCGTGCGGAGCATTGTCCTTGGCGACGCGGGCCAGGGTGGTGTCGTCCAGACTCTCGAACAGCGCGCGCAAGTCGGCGAGGCGGCGGGGCAGGGCGCGTTCCCAGTCGATCAGATCGCTGCCCTTGCGGGCTGGCAGCGGCGGCAGGCCGAGCAGTTCGGGCGCGCCCATGGCGCTGTTGAGGTAGAGGCGGCTGGAGGGCGAATAGGGCGAAAAGCCATGCCCGTTGCCGGGAAACAGCGCGTGGACCGGATTGATCGCGACGACATCCGCCCCGCGCGCGGAGAACAGCCGCACCGCTTCGTCCAGTTCGCCGAAATTGCCGAAGGGATGGGCATTCGTGCCGCGCAGCGCGGGGATCTGGACGGCCGGGCCCCAGAGCTTGCCGGGCGCGAAGTCCGGCACGGTGGGGCAGCTTTTCGGGGCGACCGCCAGCGTCAGGTCATGGCCTGCCAGCGAGAGGCGATAGTATCCGGGCTCGGCGACCGGCGGCAGGGTCCAGCCTTCGACCGGCAAGGCCATGGTGCTGCCGTCCTCTCCGGTCAGTTCGGCGCGGGCGAGGCTGGCGGGCAGCGGCGTGGGCTGGCCCGCCTCGGTGACGATCATCGCCGGCGGCTGGCGGCGCTCCGCATCCACTTGCGCGAGGCTCTGCGCGATCTGTGCGGCGCTGCCGGCCGGATAGCCCAGCGCGGCGGCGATCGCGGCCAGCGAGGCGTTGGACACCGTCTGCTCTGCGCCGTCGGCATTCCACCATGTGCGGGCCAGGCCGATCGCTTCGGCAAGTTCATGCAACTGCTCTATTTTCGCGGTCATGCCTGCCTCCCCGGTTCGCGCAGACGCGAAGCGAATGCTAGGTCTAGCGCGCGGGCCGCATGGCGGCAATCGCCCGCATGGGGCCGGTTTCGCCGTTCCGGGACAGGCCGCCGGAGAAAAGCCACAGACCTTTCACAGCTTGTCCCCGGGTTATGCACAGGCTTACCCACGCATTGCTCAACAGCCCGCGTCCCGGAGTTCCGCTCGTGCCGAGGGGCAGCACGAACGGGGGAGTTTTGTTTTGCCGCAGGCCGCTTTAGGTGGGGGCCATGGATCTTGACCGTTATCTCGCCCGCATCGGCCTCGATGCCCGTCCCGCGCCCGATGCCGAAGGGCTTGCCGCACTGCAGTCCGCGCACCGCATGGCGATCGGGTTCGAGAACCTCGACATCCCGCTCGGGCGCGGCATTCGCATCGACAGCGAGAGCGTGTTCGACAAGCTCGTGACGCGCGGGCGGGGCGGCTACTGCTTCGAGCAGAACCGGCTCTATGCCGATGCGCTGACGGCGCTTGGCGTGGCTTGCCGGCCGCTGCTGGCGCGGGTGCGGCTGGGGCTGGCCGAAGGCGTGACGCCGCCGCGTACCCACGTCTGCCTGCTGGCCGAAGTGGGCGGCGCGGCGATGCTGGCGGATGCCGGCTTCGGGGGCAGCAATGTTCCGCCGCTGCCGATCGTGGACGGGGCCGAGGCGCAGACCGCCGACGGGGCCGGGCACCGCCTGCGCCGCATCGGCGAAGCGGGGACGGCAGGCGGGCAATGGCTGCTCGAACGTGCCGGATCGCCCGCGGCCACCGATGGCCGCGCGGCGCCGCACGCGGACTGGCAGGCGCAATACACGTTCGACTTGTCCGAAGTGGCGCCCGACGATCTCGAACAGGCCAATCACTGGACCGCGACGCGGCCCGGAACCCGCTTCACGGCGCTCCATGTCGCGAGCATCCCGCAGGCGGAAGGGTTCGCCTCGATGGTGGACCGCGATCTGACCGTGAGCCACGCGGGCGGCACCGACCGGCGCGTCATTGCGGACCCGGCCGACTATGCCCGGACGCTGCGCGAGGTGTTCCGGATCGCGCTTTCGGCGGATGAGGCCGCAGGGCTCCCCCTGTTCGCATGATCACCGTGCCGTGCGTTGTCATATTTCCAGGGAGCTCTTTGAAAACAGGTGGAATTCAAGGTTCCGGGCATATTGACGGGGCATGCGTAATACTACGCAGTCATGCCAAATAAGACTCCTTGTGACATCTCCTGATAGGCCCGCGCCGAATGATGTGACAGGAAAGAAACAGGCGTGTCCCAGAAGGAATTGGTTCGGCATATCAACGACGCGATCGGCTCTCACGGTGCCTGGAAGCTGCGCCTGAGAACGGCGATTTCGACAGGCCGCGGCGAGATCAGCTCGTCCATCGCCGGGTGCGACGATCAGTGTGCTTTCGGCAAATGGCTGTACGGTTCAGACATCGATTACACCACGAGGGCCGGTGTGCCCTATCATGTGGTCAAGCGCCTTCATGCCGAGTTCCACCGCGCGGCCGGTAGCGTTCTGGCCTATGTCGAACGCGGCAATGCCGGTGCCGCGCAGACGGCCATGGCGGGCGAGTTCACGGAGCGCTCGGAAAAGCTGGTCCGTGCGCTGGCCAAGTGGAAACGCGAAGCCGAGAACGGCGTTGCGCCGATGCCAGCCGCTTCCGCGCCTTTCCTGCGCAAGCGCGCGGCCTAGTCTGGGGCGAAGAGGACTCTGGGGCGAAGAGGACGGCTGCCGGTTGTGCGGCCGTCAAACCTCCCGCAGCCGCGGCATCAGTTCCACGAAATTGCAGGGCCGGTTGCGGCTGTCGAGCTGTTCGGCAAGGATGCCGTCCCAGCCGTCCTTTACCGCGCCGTTGGAGCCAGGCAGGGCGAAGATATAGGTCCCGCGCGAGACGACGGCCATGGCGCGGCTCTGCACGGTCGACGTGCCGATGGTCTTGTAGGAGAGCCAGCGGAACAGTTCGCCGAAGCCGGGGATTTCCTTTTCCTTCACCCGGTCGAGCGCTTCGGGCGTGACGTCGCGGCCGGTCAGGCCCGTGCCGCCGGTCGAGACAATGGCGTCTATGCCCTTGTCGTCGATCCAGTTGTTGAAACGGTTGGCGATGCGCGCGGCATCGTCCTTCTCGATCGCGCGGGCGACCAGCTTGTGGCCGGCATCCCGGATGCGCTGGGCAAGGATATCGCCCGAGGTGTCATCCTCGGGGCCTCGGGTGTCGGAAACGGTCAGGAGCGCGATGTTGATGGGCTTGAAGGTCCGGTCCGTATCAATGGCCACGCAATATCGCTCCGTTCGCTGCCATGCGAACGCCTTGCGAGCCGGAAAGACCCGGGAAGGTCGGCCACATGTCCTGTACCAGTTCCATCCGGCTTTCCGAGGGGCCACCGGCCTGCCGCTCGTACATCCAGTAATTGCGCAGGACAATATTCACGTAGCCGCGGGTTTCCCAGTAGGGCAGCGATTCCATCCAGAGCAGCGGATCGCCCTGGTCCTTCACTTCGGTATTCCAGCGGGCGACGGGAACCGGCCCGGCATTGTAGGCGGCCATCACTTTCAGCAGCAGTCCCTGCGTGCCGGACGCGTTGTTGAGGGCGAGCAGGTGCTGCTGGCCGAAGGCAAGATTGACCGCGGGGTTGTTGAGATCGCGCGCCGATCCCGAAACACCGAGATCGGCGGCATGGTCCTTTGCCGCGGCGGGCATGATCTGCATCAGGCCGCGCGCGCCGGCGGGGCTTACCACGCTGGTCTGGAACAGCGATTCCTGCAGCGTATGGGCATAGACCAGCGCCGGATCGACTTTCCAGCCGCCCACCGGAGTCCATTTCGGCGTCGGGAACCGCGTTGCCGGTTCGGGCTTGCCGCCCTGCGGCGCGTTGTAGGCCATCCACAGCTGGGTGGAGGGCAGTCCGAGATCGCGGGCAAGCCGGGTCAGCGGCTCGTACTGCGAGGCATCGCCGATGCGGGCCTGATGGCGCAGTACCTCGTCGGCGAGGCCATCCTCGCCGATCTCGGCCAGTTCCACGGCGGTACGGACATTGGAATTGGTGCGCAGGCGCTGCCAGTCGGTCTGGGTGAAGTCGGCTTCGGAATGCTGCTCGGGCAGCTTCATGCCGAGCTGTTCGGCAGCGAGCATACCGTAGAGCGTCTCGTCGCGGCGGGCGGCGGAGCGCAGGACGTCTTCGGCCTTGTCGGGGCGGCGGGCGCGGATGAAGGCGCGGCTCTGCCAGTATTGCGCCGCGCTCGTCAGCTCGCTGTTGGAGGAAGCCCGCACGCACTTGCCGAAGGCCTCGGCGGCCCCGTCGTAATCGCCCAGGCGCCAGGCGGCGAGCCCGGCGGTCCACCACGCTTCGCCCACCCAGGCGCCGCTGCCCAGGGTGGCGAGCTGCGCCATCTCGTAGGCCGGGCCATCCTGGTTCTCGATGTAGAAGCTCCAGGCCACGCGCTGGCGCCATTCGGCGCGGGCCGCGTCGCTGAGCCCGGCATCGATCCCGTCGAGCAGGACGCGCGCGCCCATCGGATCGTCGTTCTTGATGCGGTCGATAATGCCGGCCGAGATCGCGTCGGGCATCGTGCCGTCATTGGTCGAGGCCGGGCGCACGCGCTTCGACATCGAGGGCAGGCGGGCAAAGCTCTGCTCGGTGGGCAGGCTGGGGACGGTTTCGGCCCCGCGCTTGAGCGCAAGGCGGCTGATCTGGTCGGCGCCGGGCAGTTCCGTGCCCTGATCAAGCCAGGCCTGCAGTTCGGGCAGGGCGATCTTCGGCGAACCGGAGGCCAGGTAGTATTCGGCGCGGGCCTGCTGGTGCAGCGGGCCGTCGGGCCGGTCCGCCAGCATTTTCTGCACGGCCGGCCAGTCCTTGGCATCGATCGCGTCGAAAATCTGCTTGTAATAGGTGCGGTCGTCCTGGCTCAGCAGCGAGGGCACCGCGGTGCGGTCTGCCCGGCTGCGGAAATAGTCCACCGCTGCGCTGTTGGCGAAGGCCGGCGCCGCCATCACGGTGGCAGCGGCCGCCACGCCAAGCCCCGCGAACAATCCTGCCCTGCGTTTCATGTCAACGCGTTTCATCTTCAAGTACGTCCCCGCATCGTGCGATAAATCTGCCCGTTTCCCCACTGCCGTGTCCGCCGGTTCTTCAGGCGGCGGTCCACTCCAGCCAGGCTCTCCACAGGACCGGTTTGGCGCGCGGTTGTCGCATCAGCGCGGGCAGGCCCCATGCAGCAAGCATCGGTATCGTTCGTTCTTGTTGGTTAAATTGCCGTAAAACGGCAGGGCGTTGCGGCAATTCGTGGCCGATTAGCGGCAGGATGTTGCCGCCGAAGACAAGCAGCCGTTCCGGAGCCGCCAGCGTGACATGGTGCGCGAGCGCCTGGCCGATTCCGAGCTGATTCAGGGCGTTCCAATCCGGGGCCGGCGTGTGGCGCGGAAGCGCGCTGGCGAGGTACACATCCTCCCGCCGGGTGCCGAAGGCGGAAAGCATGGCATCGAGCAGCTTGCCCTGCGGTCCGGTCAGCAGCGTTTCGCGATCTTCCGCCTCCGGCTCCTCGACGACGACCATCAGTCTGGCGCCCGCCGCGCCTTGCGGTGCGATGCGGCCCGCGGTGGCGCCGCCGTCGAGCAGCGGCTCGCTCAGCCACCATGGCGCAAAAGCGGCCAGGTCCGCCGGCAGCGTGGCCGGATCGAGCCGGGCAGGCGCTTCGACGACGGGTTCCACGGGCGCGCGGGCAGGGCGCCGGGCAGCCGCGCCGGGCCGCTCGCCATCCGCTTCGGGCTCGGCCAGCCACTCGCGCGGCTCGTCGAGGAAGTCGCAATCGACGCCGGCATCGCGCCACCAGTCGAGAGCGCCTGTAATATCGGCCAGAAAATCGGGATTTGCCGGATGATCCATCAGAGCGGGTCTTGACCTGCCGCGTGCAAGCAATCAAGGCACAGGGGGAAATTAATCGGCCAGCTAAACGGCCTGAGGGACAGGTTTCGGGGGATACCCATGATTGAACGCGAAGAGATGCCTTTTGACGTCGTCATCGTCGGCGGTGGCCCTGCGGGGCTGTCGACGGCGATCCGGCTGAAGCAAATCGATCCGGAACTTTCGATCGTTGTACTGGAAAAAGGCTCGGAAGTGGGCGCTCACATCCTGTCGGGCGCGACGATCGATCCCAAGGCGCTCGACGAGCTGCTGCCCAGCTGGCGCGAAGACGGCTGCCCGCTGGCGGAAACCCCGGTGACCGACAACTGGCACTGGCACCTCACCAAGAAGGGCAAGTTTTCGCTGCCCCACCTGATCCAGCCGCCGTTCATGTCGAATCACGGCAACTACACCGGCTCGCTCGGCAATCTGTGCCGCTGGCTGGCCGAACAGGCCGAGGCGCTGGAAGTCGAGATCTTCCCCGGCTTCCCGGCGGCCGAGATCCTCTATGACGAGAACGGCGCCGTCATCGGCGTGCAGACCGGCGACATGGGCGTCGACCGCGAAGGCAATCCCAAGGACGATTTCCAGCCGGGCATGAACTTGCTGGGCAAGTACACCGTGTTCTGCGAAGGCGCACGCGGCCACCTGACCAAGCGGCTCAAGGCGAAGTACGACCTTGAGGCCGGTTGCCAGCCGCAGATCTACGGCATCGGCATCAAGGAACTGTGGGACATCGATCCCGCCAAGCACGTGCCGGGCCGCGTGATCCACACCCAGGGCTGGCCGCTGAGCGAGAACGATGCCTGGGGCGGCGGGTTCCTCTATCATCAGGCGAACAACCAGGTCGCGCTCGGTTTCGTGACCGCGCTCGATTACAAGAATCCCTACATCTATCCCTTCGAGGAATTCCAGCGCTGGAAGCAGCACCCGGAAATCAAGGCGATCCTCGAAGGCGGCAAGCGCGTGGCCTATGGCGCGCGGGCGATCAACGAAGGCGGCTGGCAGTCGGTGCCGCAGCTGGCTTTCCCCGGCGGCGTGCTGGCGGGCTGCTCGGCCGGTTTCGTCAACGTGCCGCGCATCAAGGGCACGCACACGGCGATGAAGAGCGGTATGCTCGCCGCCGAGGCGATTGCCGCCGCGATCAAGGCGGGCCGCGAGCAGGACGCGCTCAGCGAATACGATGCGGCGGTGCGCGAAAGCTGGATCGCCAAGGAACTCAAGCTCGTGCAGAATGCCGAGCCGATGGTCGCCAAGTGGGGCGGCGAGCTGGGCACGATCCTGGCCGGCGCCGACATGTGGCTGCGCACGCTGTTCGGCTTTGGCCTTGCCAAGCCGATGAAGCATCACACCGATGCCTCGTGCCT
This sequence comes from Novosphingobium naphthalenivorans NBRC 102051, assembly GCF_001590985.1. GTDB lineage: Bacteria > Pseudomonadota > Alphaproteobacteria > Sphingomonadales > Sphingomonadaceae > Novosphingobium > Novosphingobium naphthalenivorans. Next base: position 40,844 of record NZ_BCTX01000013.1, on the reverse strand, counting down.
GCAGCGCGCCGATCTCTACAAGCCGATCGAGTACCCCAAGCCCGACGGCGTGATCAGCTTCGACCGTCTGACCAGCGTCTCCTACTCGTTTACCAACCACGAGGAAGAGCAGCCCTGCCACTTGCGGCTGAAGGACCCCGCGGTTCCGACCGAAATCAACCTGCCGGTCTATGCCGGGCCGGAAGCGCGTTACTGCCCGGCGGGCGTCTATGAATTCGTCGATCCGGATGGCAGCGGTATGCGTCTGCAGATCAACGCGCAGAACTGCGTCCACTGCAAGACCTGCGACATCAAGGATCCGACCCAGAACATCGAATGGGTCACGCCCGAAGGCGGCGGCGGCCCGAACTATCCGAATATGTGATGCGAAACAGGTGGCAATCCTCCCCCGCCGGGGGAGGGGAACCGCCCGCGCAGCGGGTGGTGGAGGGGGCTTTGACCGCGCGGACGTTGCGTGATGCCGCACCCCCTCCGTCAGCCCTTGCGGGCTGCCACCTCCCCCGGCGGGGGAGGATTGGGTGATGCTGTCAGAAACCGCCTACGCCAAGATCAACCTTGCGCTGCATGTCCGCAAGCGGCGGGAGGATGGCTACCACGAACTGGAAACGCTGTTCGCCTTCGTGGACCACGGCGACCGGCTTTCCGCTGCCCCAGCCAATGCGGACAGTCTGACCACGCAGGGCGAGTTCGCCGGAAAGATCGACGATCCCCTGGACAACATCGTCGGCAAGGCGCTCGCTGCCTTGCCGCACGGTGCGGGATGGGCGGTCACGCTGGAGAAGTGCCTGCCGGTGGCGGCCGGGCTGGGCGGCGGTTCGGCGGATGCCGGGGCGGTGTTCCGTATGGTCGAGGCCGTGCATGGCTTGCCCGATGACTGGCACGTGCGCGCGGCGAAGCTCGGGGCCGACGTGCCCGCCTGCGTGCTGTCGCGGCCCTGCGTCGGCACCGGCACGGGCACCGAGCTGGCGGAAGTGGTGGAGAACGACCTTGCCGGATGCCCCGTCCTGCTGGTGAACCCGCGCGCGCCTGTGCCGACGGGGCCGGTGTTCAAGGCCTGGGATCAGATCGATCGGGGGCCAATGCCTGCGGGCAGCTTGCGAGAGATCGCGTTGCAGGGGCGCAACGACCTTGAAATCCCGGCGGTCGCCATCTGCCCGGTGATTGCCGATGTTCTGGCGGCCCTGCGCGAGACCGGGCCGTTCCTGGCGCGTATGTCCGGCTCGGGCGCGACCTGCTTCGCGCTCTACGACAGCATGGCCGAATTGCAGGCGGCGGCGGATAAAATCACGAATGCGCATCCCGGCTGGTGGCAAATGGCCGGAAAATTGCGCTAGTCTGCCAGCGTGAATCTGGAATCCGAAGCCTATCGCATTATCGGCACCCCGCGTTTCGGCGGTATCCTTGTCGTGGCCGACCATGCCTCCAACCGCGTGCCCGAAGACATCGATCTCGGCATTGCGCCCGAGCTGATGGACCAGCACATCGCCATCGACATCGGCGTGGCCGGGATTGCCGAACGCATGGCCGCACGGCCGGGGGCGGCGGCGCTGCTGGGCCATGTCAGCCGGCTCGTCTGCGATACCAACCGCACCGAACAGGACCCGGCGGCGATCCCCGAGGCGAGCGACGGCCATGCCATCCCCGGCAACCTGGGCATCGACCGCGAGGCGCGGCTGGCGCGCTTCCACCGCCCGTTCCACGACAGGCTGACCGATCTGCTCGAAAGCACGCCGCCCGCGCTGACGCTGATCCTGCACAGCTTCACCCCGTGCCTCGCCTGCAAGCCGGACGAAAAGCGTCCCTGGCACTGCGGGCTGCTTTACGACGAGGATGACCGCGGCGCCCGCGCGGCGCAGCCGCTGCTGGAAGCCGAAGGGCTGATCGTCGGCGATCAGCTTCCCTATTCGGGCAAGATCTACAACGCCGCGATCGAGCGTCACGTGGAGAGCGAAGGGCGGCCCTACCTCTACATCGAGGTGCGGCAGGACCTGATTGCCGATGCCGCCGGGCAGGCCGAATGGGCGGAGCGGCTGACGCGCATCTGCAATGAAGTGGCGGTGCTGCTGGAAGGCTGAGACTTTATTCCACGTCGCCCGAAAAGGCGATCTTGCTGAGTTTCTCGCGGGTCATTTCGTACATCGTATCGATGTCGATCCCTTCGCCTTCCTCGATGCGCTGCGCGATCATTGTTACGGGAAAGCACAGGATGCTGGTGCCCGGCCAGTGCAGGGCGGGCTGGCGGCCATATTCATCATCGACCGTGACCCAGTCCAGCATCAGGTCCTGCGCCAGCGCATCGCCCATGGCAATGCCGAGCGCCTGCAGTTTCCAGGTGTCTTCGGGGCCGACCCAGTGGTGCGCCAGATTGGCGCGGATAACGGCCAGCTTGCCCTCGATGGAGGCATAGGCTTCGTCCGGATTGCTGGCGAAATGACCCTTGATCCAGGTTCTCGCCTGTTCCAGCCATTCCTGCTCCTCGGGTTCGAGGGTGAGGGAATCGGGACTTGTCATGCAGCAAGTCTAACAGATTGCGAAGCACAGGCAAAAACGGGGCAAGGGGACCATGTGCACAAGCTGGAAGGCGCATGGGGTTCGTGCCGTCGTCTCCATTTCGGCCCATTGCCGTGTGACGGTCAGATCCTGCCAGACGCATTTGCAGATCACGTTTCTTTTGCAGAAAAAGTGCCCGTATTCAGATTGAATTTATTTGCATAACTGGTCGTGTATTTTTCAAATGGCCCGTATTGAAGGTAATAGGGACTTGTGTCTGCTCCTGCCGGTCAACATCCTTGGAGAAATTCGTCGTTCGATTTTCTAAAGGAGATGGGTGGTGGGGAAATTTGCAGCCAATTTCTGGCGGTCCAGTGATTATGGCTGGGGATGGCATGGTTCGGATACACACGGTTCGGATACACACGGTTCGGATCGGCACGGGTCGGATTGGGATCGCTCGGATTGGCACAGTGGGGGCGGGGACAGCGCAGATGGCGATTGCGGCTGCGCTGGGGACACTGCGGAGCCCGGCCAGACGCTTACCGGAGACGATGCGGCGAATGTGCTCACTGGCGGCAGCGGGGATGACTTCATCGTGGCCAATGGCGGCGATGACATCGTCTATGCCGGCAACGGGGACGATTTCGTCCTGGCCAATGGCGGCAATGACCAGATCCACGGCGGCTGCGGGAACGACACGCTGCTGGGCGGCGAGGATGACGACACTATCTGGGGCGATGCCGGCAACGATCTGATCGATGGCGACCGTGGCAATGATGTCCTGACCGGAGGGGCAGGCGCCGATACCTTCCAGTTCAACGTTGGTCCGGACTATCTCGGGATAGGTTCCGACATCATCACCGATTTCACACTGGGTGAGGATCATCTTGTAATCAAGAATGGCGATCAGAGCCTCGTCAGCTTCACCGATACCGGCTCGGATCTGGCGGTCTATTACGATGGAACGCTGATCGCGCAGTTGCAGGGCGTGGCGGACATTCCGCAGGACACCGGGCTTTTCTTCGCCTGACGGCGCGCGCGGGGTCATGCGCCGCGCATCATTTGGAAAGGCATTCGGCTTTCCGGGACATTTTGTGCTTCGGATAAGCGCGTGTTTGGCGTAGGGGCGCGATCTAGCATTCCCGCGCTGCCTTGCGCGTTTTACCGGAGTTCCCCTGATGCCCGCCTATCGTTCCCGCACTTCCACCCACGGCCGCAACATGGCCGGTGCCCGTGGCCTGTGGCGCGCGACCGGCATGAAGGACAGCGACTTCGGCAAGCCGATCATTGCCGTGGTGAACTCGTTCACGCAGTTCGTGCCGGGCCATGTCCACCTCAAGGACCTCGGCCAGCTCGTTGCGGAAGAGATCGCGGCGGCGGGCGGTGTCGCCAAGGAATTCAACACCATCGCGGTCGATGACGGCATCGCCATGGGCCACGACGGTATGCTCTATTCGCTGCCCAGCCGCGACCTGATCGCCGACAGCGTCGAATACATGGTCAATGCGCACTGCGCCGATGCCATGGTCTGCATTTCCAACTGCGACAAGATCACGCCCGGAATGCTGATGGCCGCGCTGCGCATCAATATCCCGGTGGTGTTCGTTTCGGGCGGGCCGATGGAAGCGGGCAAGGTCGTGCTCAAGGGCAAGGAGCACGCGCTCGACCTCATCGACGCGATGATCGCCGCGGCGGACGACAGCTATACCGACGAGGAAGTGAAGGCCATCGAGCGGTCCGCTTGCCCGACCTGCGGCTCGTGCTCGGGCATGTTCACGGCCAACTCGATGAACTGCCTCACCGAAGCACTGGGCCTCTCGCTGCCGGGCAATGGCTCGATGCTCGCCACCCATGGCGACCGTGAGCGCCTGTTCCGCGAAGCCGGCCGTCTCGCCGTCGACCTGTGCCAGCGTTATTACGAGCAGGACGACGAATCCGTCCTGCCGCGCGCCATTGCCGGTTTCGAAGCGTTCGAGAACGCCATGAGCCTGGACATCGCGATGGGCGGCTCGACGAACACCGTGCTGCACCTGCTTGCCGCGGCGAACGAAGCGGGTGTTGATTTCACCATGGCCGATATCGATCGCCTCAGCCGCAAGGTGCCGTGCCTCTCCAAGGTCGCCCCCGCCAAGGCCGACGTCCACATGGAAGACGTCCACCGCGCCGGCGGCATCATGGCGATCCTGGGCGAGCTGGACCGTGCCGGTCTGCTGCATACGGATCTGCCGACTGTCCACAGCAAGACCATGGCCGATGCGCTCAACCGCTGGGACATTGCCCGCACCAATGACGCTTCGGTGCAGGAATTCTTCAAGGCCGCGCCGGGCGGTGTGCCGACGCAGACCGCCTTCAGCCAGTCGCGCCGCTGGGACGAACTCGATCTCGATCGTGAGAACGGCGTGATCCGCAGCAAGGAGCACGCCTTCAGCCAGGACGGCGGGCTTGCCGTGCTCTTCGGCAACATCGCGCGCGATGGCTGCATCGTGAAGACGGCGGGCGTGGATGACAGCATCCTCAAGTTCACCGGCAAGGCGCGGGTCTATGAAAGCCAGGATGCGGCCGTCGCGGGTATCCTTGGCGGACAGGTCGAAGCGGGCGACGTTGTCGTCATCCGCTACGAAGGGCCGCGCGGCGGGCCGGGTATGCAGGAAATGCTCTATCCCACCAGCTACCTCAAGTCGAAGGGGCTGGGCAAAGCCTGCGCGCTGCTGACCGACGGGCGTTTCTCGGGCGGCACGTCGGGCCTTTCGATCGGCCATGCTTCGCCCGAAGCGGCCGAGGGCGGCGAGATCGGCCTGGTCGAGAACGGCGACACCATCGCCATCGACATCCCGAACCGCACGATCAACCTCCTGGTTTCCGACGAGGAAATGGCCGCGCGCCGGGCCGCACAGGAGGCGCGCGGGCCCGAGGCCTGGTCTCCGGTCCACCCGCGCCAGCGCAAGGTCTCGGCCGCACTGCAGGCCTATGCCGCCATGACCACCAGTGCCGCCAAGGGCGCCGTGCGCGACGTGAGCCAGCTCAAGCGCGGGTGAGGGCATTGCCCGCGCGGCGTTTGGAACTGCCTTTCCCCTCCTCTTCAGAGGAGGGGCGCAGGGGTGGTGGCGATGCGCAGCATCGCTCGCGCAGCGAAACCGTCGCACAGCGTCAGCACCACTCCCAACCCCCTCCTCTGAAGAGGAGGGGGCTTTACCTGATGACTTTCTTGCTCGCCGCCTGTTCCTCCAGCAGCCAGCCGCCGCCGGTCGCTGCGGGGGACGAGCACATCGCCTGTGCGGTGGCCGGTTCGGCCAGGCTCGCGGAGGTCTGCTCCGTCGAACGGTCGGAGCAAGGCGGCAAGCTCACGCTGATCGTCCATCACCCGGACGGCGCGTTCCGGCGTTTCGATGTCATGACCGACGGCTCCGGCCTTGCCGTGACCGACGGCGCCGAGCCGGCGCAGACAAAGCTGGTGGACGGCAAGCTCGACGTTACGGTAGGAGCCGATCGCTACGTGTTCCCCGTCACGACGAAAGCCCATGCTGCACACTGAACTTCCCCGCCTCGCCCAGATCCTCACTGTCGCGCAGATGCGCGAGGCCGAGCAGGCGCTGATCGATGCCGGTTCCTCCGTCGACGCGCTGATGCAGATTGCCGGGCGCGGCGTGGCGGACTGGGTCTGGCGCATGTCCGCGCACCGCAAGGTCACGGTGCTCTGCGGCCCCGGCAACAATGGCGGCGACGGCTATGTCGTGGCCGAAGCGATCCGCGAGCGGGGCGGCCATGTCGAGGTCGTGGCGGCGACCGGGCCGAAGACCGAGGCGGCGAAGAACGCGCGCGCCTTGTACGGCGGCGAAGTGCTCGGCCCCGATGCCGATGCCCACGGCGACGTGCTGGTCGATTGCCTGTTCGGCAGCGGGCTCACCCGGCCGCTTTCGGACGAGCATTTCGCCCTGCTAACCCGCCTTGCCGCGCATCACCGCCACCGCGTGGCCGTGGACCTGCCGAGCGGGGTGCAGTCGGACAGCGGGATGCTGCTCAATCCGGGACTGCCGCAATACGATCTCACCGTGGCGCTCGGCGCCTGGAAATTCGCGCATTTCCTGATGCCCGCCGCTGCGAAGATCGGGGCGCTGCAACTGGTGCCGATTGGGGTGACGCCGGTGGAAGGCGCGGCGCAGGTCCTTGGCGCGCCGCAAGTGGCTGCGCCTGCGGCGGATGCGCACAAGTACCGGCGCGGGCTGCTTGCCGTCGTGGGTGGGCGGATGCCGGGGGCCTCTCTGCTGGCCGCCATGGCCGCGCAAGGGGCCGGCGCGGGCTATGTGAAGCTCTTCGCCGAGAGCAAGCGCAATGTGCCGACCGACATTGTCGTCGAGACCGGCGAACTTTCCGAAGTGCTGACCGATGACCGCAACAGCGCGGTGCTGGCCGGCCCCGGTCTTGGCCGTGATGGCGAGGCGCGCGAGCGGCTGGCAGTGGCGCTGGCCGATCCGGTGGCGGCGGTGGTGGATGCCGATGCGCTGGTGCTGCTTTCCCCCCGCGCGCTGGCAGGGCGGACGGCCCCCACGATCGCGACGCCGCACGAAGGCGAACTGGTGGCGCTGGAGCGCAGCTTCGAACTCGATGGCGCGGGCACGCGTCCTGATCGCGCGCTGGCTCTGGCCCGGGCCAGCGGCATGGTGGTCGTGGCCAAGGGCCCGGATACCGTGATCGCCGCGCCCGACGGCCGTCTGTCCTGTGCGCCGCGCGCGACTTCGTGGCTGTCCACGGCCGGGACGGGCGACGTGCTCGCGGGCGTGATTGCCAGCCGGGTCGCGGCAGGTGTTCCGGCATTCGAGGCGGCTTGCGAAGGCGTCTGGCTCCACGGCGAGGCTGCGCGGCTGTGCGGCCCGGCCTTCACCGCAGGGCAACTGGCGGCGAAAGTGCCCGAGGCCTTGGCAGCGCACCTGTGAGCGGCAAAACTTGCAGGCCCGCCGCGTCCTGCTAGTCACCTGAGACCAAAGTTCACGTCGCTATTTTTCGTCATCCCCGCGCAGGCGGGGATCCCGCTTCTTGCGACGTAACCTAAGGAAAAGACAGCGGGGCCCCCGCCTGCGCGGGGGCGACGAATATGAGATGTACTGCAGATCGCATCAAACGAGTTGCATCGGGACCATGATAGACGAATCCGAAGAAATTCTGCGCATCGCTTCCAAGGGCGACGGCGTCACTGCCTCCGGCCGCTTCGCCTGGGGGGCGGCGCCGGGCGACATTCTGCATGGCGACGGCACGCTCGAATGGGGGCCGCACCATGTCGAGCCGGCCTGCCGCCATTTCGGCCGCTGCGGCGGCTGCCAGTTGCAGCAGCTCGACGAGGAGAGCCTGGAGGCTTTCGTCGAAGCGCGGGTGAGCAATGCTTCGGCCTCGCAGGAACTGGGCGCTGAACATATCGCCCCGCCGCACCTCTCGCCGCCGGGCACGCGCCGCCGCGCCAGCTTGCGCGCGGAAAGTTCCGGCGGGCGGGTGGTGATCGGCTTTCGCGAGGCGAAGTCGCACCGGCTGGTCGAGCTGGAGGAATGTCCGGTCCTTGCCCCCGAACTCACCGCACTGCTGGGGCCGCTGCGCAAGCTGCTCATCACCATGGGCAAGGCGGCGCCGGAGAAGAAGGGCGGCCAGAGTCGAAAGGGCGGCAAGTCCGGCAAGCACGCCACGCCGCGCATGGCCGCCGATATCGAAATGACCTTGGTCGAGCAGGGCGTCGATCTCGGCGTCAAAGGCCTGACCGCCGAAGGGCTCGCGGCCACCGAGGCGATGCTGGCTTTCGCGCAGGAGCATGGCCTTGCGCGTCTCACCATGGATGGTGGCTATGGCTTCGAGACGGTGTGGGAGCCGGTTCCGGTCACTGTGAAGCTGGGCGATGTCTCGGTGCCGTTCCCGCCGGGCTCGTTCCTGCAGGCGACGCGCGATGGCGAGGATGCACTGGTGGGCGCCGCCTGCGAGTGGCTGAAAGGCGTGCCCACCGTGGCGGACCTGTTTTCCGGGCTGGGCACTTTTGCTTTCGCGCTGGCCGGGCCGGAGACGAAGGTCCTTGCGGCCGAAGCTGCGCGCGATGTGCATCTGGCCTGCAAGGCGGCTGCCGACCGCGCGCAATTGCCGGTCTTCGCGCAGCACCGCGACTTGTTCCGCAACCCGCTGCAGGCAGACGAGCTCGGCAAGTTCGCCGCCGTCGTGCTCGACCCGCCGCGTGCCGGCGCGCGTGAGCAGGTTGAGTGCATCGCGCAATCGGATGTGGAGCGCGTGGTCTATATCTCGTGCAATCCCTCAAGCTGGTCGCGCGATGCGGCGCGGTTGGTGGAAGAGGGCTTCCGGCTCGTCGAACTGCGCCCGGTCGGCCAGTTCCGCTGGTCGACGCATGTCGAACTCGCCAGCCTGTTCGTGAGGGACCGGTGAGCGTCGCCTTCCGCCGCGAGGGCGATGACGAGCATCTGGAACCCAAGTTCGAGATTCCGATCCCGCCCGGCCCGAACCTTGTGACCGCACGCGGCAAGGCCCTGATCGATGCAAAAGTCGCCGAACTGGAGGCCTTGCTGAAAGGCGAGCTGGAAGAAACGGCGCTCACGGCGGCCAAGCGCGACTTGCGCTATTGGCAGACCAGGCAAGTGACAGCCGAAGTCCAGCCCGAACCGGACGGCAGCGTGGTAGCCTTCGGCACCCGCGTCACCTTCCTGCTGAACGGCAAGGAGCGCGTGCTCGGGCTGGTGGGCGACGACGAGGCCGATCCGGCGGCAGGACTGGTCGCGTTCTCGGCTCCGCTCGCCCGTGCGCTGATGGGGGCGGAGGAGGGCGAATTGCTTGCCTTCAACGGCCGCGAGGATGCGATCGAGGTGCTGGCGATCGAATCGCTCTAGGCCTGTCTGCGCGGACCGCCGCGAGCACAAAACCATGCTCTCGCAGAGGCGTTTTTCGACGAAAATGGACTTTTCGCGCCTGCCCAACAGGGCTTTCGTCGCTGAAAATGACCGGTTTTGCGCTTTTTTCGAGTTATTCACGGCCGATCCGCGAGGCTGCGGAACGCGCGGCAATGGTTGTGATGCGCGGATGTGGCCGATGATGGGTGGCATGGCCGTTAGGTAACGCCGCGAGGTTCCGGACTGTCTTGCCTCGCTCTCGATTGTCCCGCCGCTGCGCCATGTTTGGGGGGAGGAATCGAGGATTGGTTATGGTTGTTATATAACAACTATAAATATGTTTCCTGAATGGTGTTTGTAAATCGATCTTAATTTTTTGCTTCGCAACAAGAATTCTATCGAAAACTTCGCTCTTGCAGCAATTCTGATTAGAAAAACGAATTAGAAGTGCTTCCTTCGTGCAAGATATGTTTCTTTTGCCTTCTGTCCCATCTCGGGGAGGGCAAAAGGAGGGTCGATCCATGAAATCACTTCCCTATGCTGCAATAGCTTTCTCACTGGTATTCGCGGGCAATGCCTATGCCGCGCCGACCAAGGCCCTGGAGAAATCGCCTCCGGGGCAGACCTACCGGCCGTACGACCCGGACAAGGGCGACGACCACGCCTCGCCGACGGCCAAGCTCAAATTGAAGTGGAAAGTGACGCCTGCCAGGTGGCGCTCGGCCATTGGCGAGCATCATCCGGCTAGCTGCTAGTCCGGTTTCAGTCTTGAAAGGCCGCCGGTCGAAAGGCCGGCGGCCGTCTTATGTGCCGGCTGACGGCCAGCCCCGGGCTTGTGAAGGCTGGGCGGATCAGCCGCCCGCCTTGTCCATCATGTCCATGAAATCGCGCGCGGCGTTGCGGTCGTCCTCGTTGTCGAACGCGACATCGAGATCGGGCGCGCCGCCGAACAGGTACATCAGGCTCCACAGCGCGAAACGGCGGCCCTTGTCCTTTTCCATGCCGAAATCGACGCGCATCTTCTCCACCCCCGCTTCCAGCGCGGCGGGGGCGATCATGGCAGGATCGTCGGTGCCGAAATAGCGGCGAAGCTGGTCGTCGAAGTCCATGGACGCCTCAGAACAGCGCCATCGCCGCGCGGGCGACGAGGAACATCAGGCAGAAGCTGGACAGGGCGAAGAGGCCGAAGCGCAGCGGCAACTTGTTGATGGTCGCCTGAACCAGAGAATGGAGCACGCGAAAGCCGACATAGGCCCAGCCGATCTGCGCGTTCAGCCCATCGCCCTGGCCGATGATGGCAAGCACGATCGCGACTGCATAGAACACCGTAGGGGCTTCATGCAGGTGATTGTAATTGTGGGCTTTCCACTGGACCTGCGGGGGCAGGAGATTGTCGAGCGTGATCGTGGGGTCTTCGGCGAGTTCTTCCGGATCGATCTTGGCGGCGCTCATGGCCGGGATGCGGGTGCCGTAGAGCCAGAACCACATGACCATGGTCCAGGCCGCCAGGGCGACCACGGGTTGCAGGATTGCCATTCCGGTCATTGTCATTCCCCTCAAGATCAGGTCGTTAGCGTCGGCCCGGTGGGCTGCCTTGTCAATTGCTGCCGGTCAAAACCCGCGCGAAAGCCGCTGCATCGGTGTTGCCGCCGGTCAGGATCACGGCGGTGCGCGGCGCCAGATCCACTTTTCCGGCCAGAACCGCAGCCAGCGCCGCCGCGCCGCCCGGTTCGAGCACGAGGCGCAGCTTCTCGAAAGCGAGGCGCTGGGCCGCATGGACTTCGGCGGGTGTGACGAAAAGGCCGAAGGGGCAGCGTTCGCGCAGGATCTCGAAGTTGATCGTGCGGGTCTCGGGCGTCTGCAGGGCATCGCACGGCGTGGGCGGGGCATCGGCGGCGACGCGGCGGATTTCGCCATCGGCCAGACTGCGGCGAATATCGTCCCAGCCTTCGGGTTCCACCGGCACGACGGCGGCATCGGGGGCGGACAGGGCAAGGCCGGCCGTCAGACCGCCGCCGCCGCAAGGGGTGACGATCAGATCCGGCTGGCCAAGGCCTCTTGCCGCCATCTGCTGGGCGATCTCGATGCCGATGCTGCCCTGGCCCTCGATCACCCAGGGATCGGCGAAAGCGTGGACCAGCGTCGCGCCGCGTTCGTCGCGGACCCGCTCGGCCACTTCGTCGCGGTCCTCGCCGCCGGGCCGGTCGTAGAGCACGACTTCGGCGCCGAGCGCGCGGGTGTTGGCCAGTTTCACTTCCGGCGCGTCGTTGGGCATGACGATGGTGGCGGCAATGCCCAGCCGCCGCGCGGCCCAGGCGACGCCTTGGGCATGATTGCCGCTCGATACGCCGACGACGCCGCGCGGGCGTTCCTCGTCGGAAAGCGCGGTCAGGCGGTGCCAGGCGCCCCGGATCTTGAAGGCGCCGATCGGCTGCAGGCACTCGGCCTTGCACCAGACCGTCTGTCCATCGACGTCCAGAGGCAGTAGCGGCGTAGGCGGCAGGATTTCCGCGATCTTGCGCGCAGCCAGCGCCACGCCTTCGGCAGAGGGTTTGCGAATCAGGGGCTTAGTCATGAGGCCATGGCATAAGCTGAACCTGCCGGGGCCTCAACGCGTCAGGCGGACCATCTGATAATAGCCAAGCGGGCCGCGCATGACTTCGAGCCGCAGTCCATGGGCATGGGCCAGCCGCTCGGCCACTTCGGGCAGGTCCTGCCGGGGCGAGACGTGGAAGCGGGCGAGCCAGCCATAGAGCAAGCCGCGCAGGACGCCGGGCATCCCCGAGCAATCGCCGAAGTCCACCACATGCAGCGATCCGCCCGGCGCCAGCGCCGCCGCGCCGCGGGTGAGGGCGCCCTGCCAGTCGGGGATCATCGAGAGCGCATAGGACAGCACCACCCGGTCGAACCCCTCGCGGCCGAACAGGGCCGGGGCATCGAAACTGGTGGCATCGCCCAGCGCCAGCCGCCCCTCGCTGCCGAGGCGCTTGCGCGCGTTCTTGAGCATTTCGGAGGAGATATCGAGCCCGTGGCACTGCACGCCCGGCCAGGCCTTGCGGATCAGCTCCAGATTGCGCCCGGTGCCGCAGCCCAGCTCCAGCACGGCCATGCCCGGCTGGCAATCGAGTTCGCGGATCAGCCGGTCGCGGCCGAACAGGTAGTACTTGCGGGTGAGGTCGTAGATATGGCGCTGGCCGCGATAGACCTTGTCCATCAGCGCGGCGTGATCGGGCGTATGCGGCCGCGTTGCCATGCCGTCAGTCCTTCAGCACGTAGAGATGCACGCCGCCGTAGATCGACGAGCGGTCAGCCAGGGTCGCGGCGTGCGATTCCGCCGGGCGGTAGTCCCAGTGGTCGAGGATCGCGTCGGGCACGCGGCCCGGCAGCAACGACGGCTCGGCGGCGGTGCGGAACAGCACGCGGGCGCCGGGGCGGGCCGTGCGGGTGATTTCGCTCCACAGCTCGGTGAGTTGGGCGTCGGTCATCCAGTCCTGCGCGTCGAGCAGGATATAGCGGTCGTACGTTCCCGCATCGCTGTCTCGCAGGACGTGGGTGAAGTTGGCGTGGCGCAAGTCCAGCCGGTCGAGCCGCTCGCGCACTTGCGGCAGGTTGGCGGCCTGCAGGTAGGGCGGCAGCGGGGCCTGCTCGCTCTTGCCGTAGCCGCGCCCAAAGGCCTGCCAGGCGAAGTAATTGTCGTTCACCGGGAAATGGCAGGCGAGCTTTTCGAGGCGCGCGCGCAGCACATCGGCCATGCGCTGCTGCCCGGCCAGCGCGTCGTATTGCGCGGGCGGAATGCCGAGGCCGAACAGCGAGGCGGGGTGATTGGTCAGCCAGCGCACCAGCTTGCGCTCGAAGATCGGGGCGAAGCGCTCGTCGAACACGCGGCGCTGGTCTTCCAGCGTGCCGGCACCGAGGATTTCGGCCGGGTCGATCTTGTAGAGGCGGGCCAGCTTATGCGCCACGCCGATGAAATTGCCCAGCAAGCCGTGGCGGTAGATGCCCTTGGTGAAGGCCTTGATGCGGCGGCGGCCGACGAGATCGCGGCCTTCCCAGTAGCGGCGCGTTTCCTCGTCGAGGTGCGGGGCAAGCCGCTCGCGGTAGGTCGCGAGGTTTTCGGGGTGGTCGGCCTCGGCGATGAAGCGGCGCAGGTCGGCATAGTCGGTGAGGTGCCGGATCGCGGTGTGCTTCAGGTTGTTGAGCGCGATATGCGCGGTGTTGAGGTCGACCACGGTGATCCCGGCGGGATCGGCAGTGAGATAGGAGAGGGCATTGCAGCCGCCGCTGGCAATAGTGATGATGCGGCTGTCCGGGCCGATCTGCAGCGCTTCCATGTCGGCGACCGGATCTTCCCAGATCTGCGCATAGACGAGGCCCTTGAACGCGAGCGCAAAGGCCTTGTCGAGCAGGCGCGCGCTGCGCGGGCTTTCGTGGCGGACGACGGCGCCCTCGATGAGCTTGGTGCCGGTGGTATCGCCGGTGGTCTTGGATGCAGTCTTGGCCATGGGTTGCCCCCGTCATGGATCGGTTTCCCGCCCTTGCTGCCGCAGCATGACCGCGTGATGACGCGGCGATGGCAGAATATGACAATCGGGCAGGCGATCGCGGCCAGTTGAGTTGTCACACAGGGCCCTTATATGCGCGTCTTTGTCTTTGGCTCCTGAAGGAGATGGTTTGGTGAGCAAGGTTCTGGTGATCGGCGCAGGCGGCGTCGGCTCGGTCGCGGTCCACAAGATGGCCATGAATCCGGAGATCTTCACGGATATCCATCTCGCCAGCCGCACGGTTTCCAAGTGCGAGGCGATTGCCGAATCGGTGAAGGAACGCACAGGCGTTGCGATCAGCACGTATGCGATCGATGCCGACGATGTGGCGGCCACCTCCGAACTGATCCGTAAGATCGCCCCGAAGCTCGTCGTCAATCTGGCGCTGCCCTATCAGGATCTTGCGATCATGGATGCGTGCCTGGCGACCGGCACGCACTACATGGATACCGCGAACTACGAGCCCAAGGACGTGGCCAAGTTCGAATACCACTGGCAGTGGGCCTATCAGGACAAGTTCAAGCAGGCGGGCCTGATGGCGCTGCTCGGTTCGGGTTTCGATCCGGGCGTGACCAGCGTTTTTGCGATGTGGCTGAAGAAGCACAAGCTCAAGACCATCCGCAAGCTCGACATCCTCGACTGCAATGGCGGCGATCACGGCCAGCCCTTCGCGACGAACTTCAACCCGGAAATCAACATCCGCGAAGTGACCGCGCCTGCCCGCCACTGGGAGAACGGCGCGTTCGTCGAGACTCCGGCGATGAGCAACAAGGTCTCGTTCGACTTCGAGGGCGTCGGCCCCAAGAACATGTACATGATGTACCACGAGGAACTGGAAAGCCTCGCCAAGTTCCTGCCCGAACTGGAGCGCGGCCGCTTCTGGATGACTTTCGGCGATGCCTATATCCAGCACCTCACCGTGCTGCAGAACGTGGGCATGACCCGCATCGATCCGGTGATCTACAACGGCGTGGAGATCATCCCGCTGCAGTTCCTGAAAGCCGTGCTGCCCGAGCCGGCCTCGCTCGGCGCAACCACCAAGGGCAAGACCAACATCGGCGATATCGCCACCGGCGAGGCGCTCGACGGTTCGGGCGAGAAGACGTTCTACATCAAGAACATCTGCGACCATGAGGAAGCCTATGCCGAAACCGGCAACCAGGCGGTGAGCTACACCACCGGCGTTCCGGCGATGATCGGCGCGGCCATGGTGCTCACCGGCAAGTGGACAGGCGAGGGCGTGTTCAACATGGAGCAGATGGACCCCGATCCGTTCATGGACATGCTCAACACGCAGGGGCTGCCGTGGACGGTCGAGGAACTGAGCGAGCCGCTGCCGTTCTGATTTGGGTTGTGCCTCGATCCTCCCCGTTTTCGCCGAAGGCGCAAATGGGGAGGTGGCACGCCCGGAGGGCGTGACGGAGGGGGGAATTGCCGCGCAGCAGGACACCGCGCAATGTGTCAAGAGCCCGGCAACTGCGCCAGCAGATGTCGCTGCCCGAAGTTTTGCTGTGGAATTGCCTGCGCAACTCTCCCGGTGGCGTGAAATTCCGGCGGCAGCACTCCCTTGTGGAGACTGTAACGGTCGACTTCTACTGCGCGAAGGCCAAGCTCTGCATTGAGATTGACGGCATCGCGCATGACATGGGCGTCAATCCCGATCGTGACGCGCGGCGGGATGCTCTGCTGAGAGAATTGGGGTTGGAAGTGTTGCGCATTCCGGCATCCGACGTTCTGAAATCGCCGGAAGCCGTCGCCGATGCCTTGGTGCGATATTGCCGGCGTTGAATACTCCTCCGTCAGCGCTTCGCGCTGCCACCTCCCCAAATGTGCTTCGCAAATTTGGAGAGGACCGCTAGGCGAGTCTGCATGGAAACCAGAGCCGGCGATCCGGGCGCCTTTGCCCACTTAGACCTGTCGCGTGTCGACAGCCCCGCTTTCGTGGTCGATGCCGCGAAGCTGCGCAGCAATCTGCAGATTCTGCAAGACGTGGGCGAGCGTTCCGGTGCCAAGGTGCTGGCCGCGCTCAAGGCGTTTTCGATGTGGTCGACCGCGCCGATCATCGGGGAATATCTCGATGGCGTGTGCACGTCCGGCCTGTGGGAAGCGCGGCTGGCGAGCGAGTTCTACGACGGCGAGATCGCGACCTATTGCGCGGCCTACAAGCCCGATGAACTCGACGAGATCCTGCGCCTGTCGGACCATGTGATCTTCAACTCGCCGCAGCAAATCGAGCGCTGCTGGGCGATTATCGAGGCGGCCCGCGCGCGCGGCGAGGATTTCGACATCGGGCTGCGCATCAATCCGATGCACCCCGAAGGCGAAGTGCCCAAGTACGATCCCTCGGCGCCGCATTCGCGTCTGGGTTTCCCGATCGACCAGCTCACCGACGAGCATGTCGCGATGGTCGACGGCATTCACTTCCACAACTTGTGCGAGCAGGATTTCGAGCCGCTCCAGCGCACCTGGGACAAGGTGTTCGATTACCTCGAACCGTACTTCGGCCAGTTCAAGTGGCTCAACATCGGCGGCGGGCACCACGTGACCCGCGCCGATTACCAGCGCGACGAACTGGTCGAGTTTCTGGCCGACATGGCCGAGGATACCGGCGCGCAGATCTACATCGAGCCTGGCGAGGCGGTGGCGCTCGATGCCGGTATTCTCACCGGCACGGTGCTCGATGTGGGCTGGAACGGGATGCCGGTGGCCGTGGTGGACATTTCCGCCACCTGCCACATGCCCGACGTGATCGAGGCGCCCTACCGCCCGGCCATGCTGGGCGAACTGCCGATCGAGGATCAAGGCGAGATCGATGAGGGGCAGGGCGGGGCCGTGCGTCTTGGCGGGCCTTCGTGCCTCGCGGGCGACGTGATCGGCGATTACCGCTTTCCGGTGCCGGTCGAGCCGGGCACGCGCTTCGCGTTCCTCGATCAGGCGCATTATTCGATGGTGAAGACCACCACGTTCAACGGCGTGCCGCTGCCGTCGATCTGGCTGTGGGATTCGGAAACCGATTCGCTCGAATGCATTCGCAAGTTCAGCTACGAGGACTTTCGCGACCGTCTGAGCTGATGGAACGGGCGTCAGGCTTCGGTCCGTCGCGCATCTTGCCCGTTCAGTCCCTCTTGGCGCGAACCGTTCGCAAAAGACTGTTAGCCTGCGTCGTGAACCCGCCGATTTCACCGTGCCCCATGCGGATGGGAGCTCCTCGGTGTCGCAATGGCAAAGCCTTGTAAACAAAGGGCTAAGCCACTCAGAGAGGGGCGGATTGGGATGCAAATGGTCACATCTGTGACATTTTTGTGAAACGTTCAGTTTTTCACTTGCGATTCATGATCGCTATCCTATATCCGCCCCCTCGCTGCCCCATGGGGACTTCCAAACCGCAAGGCAGCTTCGTCTCTGTGTTGTCTTGGCCGTATGGCCTATTGGGGGTCCCTTGAGTTGCACCAGTATCCTGACGCACCGGCTGTAGCGCGCGCCCTGGCGCCCGACGAACCCGTTATCCTCAATCGCCCGCACGCTGCCGCGCGCGCTGCCCAGTTCTTCGCCACGAAGTTCCCGGGCAAGTCGCTCTATGCCGTGAAGGCGAATCCGTCGCCCGATCTGATCCAGATCCTGTGGGACAACGGCATCACCCACTATGACGTCGCCTCGATCGCCGAGGTGCGTCTGGTACGCGCGACGCTGCCGCAGGCGACCTTGTGCTTCATGCACCCGGTCAAGACCGCGAGCGCGATCCGCGAGGCCTATTTCCAGCACGGCGTGCGCACTTTCAGCCTGGATACCCAGGAAGAGGTCGACAAGATCGTGGCCGCCACCACCGATGCCGAGGGCAACCCGGCAAAGGATCTGCGGCTGTGCGTGCGCCTGCGCGTTTCGTCTGAATATTCCGAGCTGAGCCTTGCTTCGAAGTTCGGCATCGATCTGGCCGATGCAGGCCAGCTCCTCCAGTCGACCCGTCAGGTCGCCGACTGGCTGGGCGTCTGCTTCCACGTCGGTTCGCAGGCGATGACGCCGTTCGCTTATGTGCAGGCGCTGGAGCGTGCGCGTGCGGCGATTGCCGATGCGGGCGTCGTCATCGACATGATCGACGTCGGCGGGGGCTTCCCGTCCTGCTATCCGGGCATGGAACCGCCGCCGCTCGAAGACTACTTCGCGATCATCCATCGCCACTTCGAGGCGCTGCCGGTCGCCTACAACGCAGAGCTGTGGTGCGAGCCCGGCCGTGCGCTGTCGGCCGAGTACAACTCGCTGATCGTCAAGGTCGAGAAGCGCCGTGGTGACGAGCTCTACATCAACGATGGCGCTTATGGCGCGCTCTACGATGCGGCGCACGTGGCATGGCGTTTCCCGGTGCGGCACATCGCGCGCGAGGAAACCAACGACAACGCGGCGATCGACGTGGCCGATCTGGAGGCCTTCTCGTTCTACGGCCCGACCTGCGACGATGCGGACTTCATGGAGGGCCCCTTCATGCTGCCGGCGGAGATCAAGGCGGGTGACTGGATCGAGATCGGTATGCTCGGCGCTTATGGCGCGGCGATGAAGACCGCGTTCAACGGCTTCGGCGGGGGCGATGTCGTCATCGTGACCGACGAGCCGATGGCGAGCCTCTACACCGGCCGGCCTGACCCGCGCGTTTCGGACAACGTCGTCTCGCTGCGCTGATCGTTCGAGAAACGGAAATTGAAAAAACCCTCCGGGACAGTGGTTCCGGAGGGTTTTTTGGTGCCCGGAAGCGCGGTCAGGCCCGGAAGCGCGGTCAGGACTGGCGGCGCCGGGTGGCGAGAAGGACGGCACCGGCGATTGCAAGGCCCAGCAGGCCCAATACTGCGGCGAGGAGGCTCACTCCGGCGGCGAGGTACTGGCGCGCGGGCCATGCGTAATCGAACGGGCGGTAGTGCCGGAACGCGTCGGCCTGCGATCGCTGCGCCGCGGTGAACTCGTCTCCGGGCCGGCAGGCATTCTCGGCCGGGAAGACGTAGCAGGCCGGGTTCTTGAGATTGAGCAGACCATTCCGCGCCTGGAGCACGGGGCCGTCCGAAAGGCGGCCCTGCCGGAACACTTCCATGCGGTATCCGAACATGGGCTCGTAGCAGGGGAAAGGGCTGGTGCCCTTGGCGAAAGCGGCATTGCGTCCGGCATCGTCAGGCTGGATCGTGCCGCCCGCCAGCCACGGATCGGCGATGCGCTCGACGGGAGGCACCGTTCCGGTCGCGGCCACGCGCTGGCGCGCGGCAAGCATCGGGGCGGGATCGTAGGTCTGGTCGGCGTAATAGTGCATGTCGGTGGCCGCGTTCTGGCCGAGTGTCAGCACCATGGCTGCGGCGGCCCACCATCCGCGCCGGCGGGCATCGGGCACGAGGTAGTCGAACAGCAGCGCGGTGAGCACGCAGAGCAGCGGAATATAGACGAACCAGAAACGCACCATCACCGACATCATCTTGACGATGGGAAGGTGCAGGATCAGCCAGCGCAGGCCGAACGCGTCCCAGTTTACGAGGATGGGCAGGGTGAGCAGCAGGCCCAGGGCAAGGACCAGCGGCCAGCGTCCGTGCGCCAGCGGACGCAGCAGGTCCCGGCGGCGGGCTGCCGTCCACAGCGCGGCGCCAAGGACGATCAGCGGTACGAGGCCGACGCCATATTCGAACTCCACCCGGTCGAGCACGAGCTTGTCCGCAGGCAGCCATGCCAGGACTTGCGGGGTGAACAGCGAGACCGCGGCGGCGCCGAGCAGGGTGACGAGGTTTCCGGTCATGCGCAGGCTGATCGGGCGTGTCACATTGCCGGCAAAGGCCAGTGCGGGCAGCAGCTTGTAGGCGCACATGGCGATCCAGAGCGCCGCCGCGATCGCGCAGACAAGATAGATCCCCCGGTGCCAGCGCCCGGCATGGGCGGCCAGCAGGGCCAGCATCAGCAGGGCCAGCATCATCGGCAGGATCGTGTTGGTCCCGCCGCTGTAGAAAAGATAGGCGAGTAGCAGCCCGGTGAGCAGGCTGCGTACGGCGATGCCCGCCCGGCGCCGGGCGGGCGTCTGCGCGGTGTCAGGGCGCACGAACAGCAGCCAGGCGATCAGCGGGAGCAGCATCACGCCGTGAAAGGTGACATGCCCGATAATCATGCGGGTGGTGTAGAAGCCGTTGAGCAGGAAGATCGTCGCGGCCAGCAGTGCGGCTGGCTGCGACGTCCGGAACACGCGCCGCATCAGCCCGTACATGCCCAGCGCCCCGGCTATCCCGAAGAACACCCACGAGACGGCAAGGCTGGCCAGCGGCGGCATGACCAGCATCAGCGCCTGCGGCAGCGACCATACGACCGACTGGGGATTGAACAGGAACGGCACGCCCCCGCAGAACGAAGGCAGGAATTCGGGCGGCGAAAGCGGTCCGTTCACCGATTGCCAGAAATAGCCGCCCACGAACCATGGCAGGAACAGACCGTAATCGTATCCGAGCCGGCCGAGGTGGTTGGGAAAGAAGCGCGTCAGGGTCCAGATGAAGTAGACGGCGGCGCCCGCCGCGGCGATCCACGGTGCCCGCACCGCGATCGGTCCGTTTCGCACAGTCGCCATGCTGCCTTACCCTATCCTGCCTGCCGTGGATGACGGAAGCGCAAGCTAGCGGCAAATCATGAAAAAAGCCCTCCGCCGGGCAGCAGAGGGCTTTGAGGGACGGGGGGCTGCGCTATTGTCAGCCGTTCGAGAACAGGTCCTTGAACCGGCGCGGCTGGCAGCGCAGGAATTGCGGGGCCACGGACACTTGTGCGCCGAGCGCGGCGGCGGCGTGCCAGGGCCAGCGCGGATCGTAAAGCACCGTGCGAGCCAGCGCGACCATGTCGGCCTCACCGGTGCCGACGATGGCTTCGGCCTGTTCCGGCTCGGTAATCAGACCCACCGCGATGACCGGGACCGAGACGGCTTCCTTGACCTTGCGCGCGAGGGGGACCTGATAGTTCGGGCCGACCGGGATCGCCTGCGCGGGATGCAGGCCGCCGCTGGAGATGTGCATGGCGGACACGCCGCGCTGTTCGAGGGCGCGGGAGAAGGCGATGGTCTGTTCGATGTCCCAGCCGCCGTCGACCCAGTCGGTGCCCGAAACGCGCACGGTCACGGGCTTGCCGGCGGGAAACGCGGCGCGCACGGCATCGAAGACTTCGAGCGGGAAGCGCATACGGTTTTCCAGACTGCCGCCGTATTCGTCCGTGCGGTGGTTGGACAAGGGCGAGAGGAACTGGTGCAGCAGATAGCCGTGCGCGGCGTGGATCTGGATGGCATCGATGCCTAGCCGGGCGGTGCGGCGGGCCGCTTCGGCAAAGGCATCGCGGATGCGGGCGAGGCCGGCCGCGTCCAGCGCTTCGGGGGCGTTCTCGTGGGACTGGAAGGGAAGGCCGGAGGCCGACACCGTCTGCCATCCGTTGGGCTCTCCGGGCGCGATCTGGGCGCCGCCGTCCCAGGGCTTGGCGGTGCTGGCCTTGCGCCCGGCATGGGCCAGCTGGATCGCGATCGGCATGGAGGACCAGCGCCGGACGCTTTCCAGCACTTTGCCCATGGCCGCTTCGGTCTCATCGTCCCACAGGCCGACATCGGCATAGCTGATGCGCCCTTCCGGCGAGACGGCGGCGGCCTCGATCGTGAGAATGCCCGCGCCGGACAGGGCGAGCTGCCCGAGGTGGATCGTGTGCCAGTCGGTCATCCGGCCGTCTTCGGCGGAGTACTGGCACATCGGGGCAATGACGATGCGGTTGGACAGGGTGAGACTACCGATGGTGATCGGCTCGAACAGCTTGGGCATAATAGTCCTCGTCTCTTTTCGGGCACGCTCGGGGGGAGGGGGCGTTGCGTCAAGCGCCACGTGGTGCTCGCGGCGCCAAATGAAAAGGGCCTCCCGCCCGAAACGGGAAGCCCCTTTGCATAGAATATCTTGGCGCAGTGAAAGCGGGGCCGTTCAGGCCGCCAGCTTCATCTCCATGCGTTCCCAGATCTCGACGAGAGCGCTGGTCAGTTCGTCCATCATCTCTTCGGTGTGCGCCGGTCCCGGCGTGAAGCGCAGGCGCTCGGTGCCGCGCGGCACGGTCGGGAAATTGATCGGCTGCACATAGACGCCGTATTCGGCCAGCAGGATGTCGCTGATCTTCTTGGCCATGACCGGATTGCCGACCATGAGCGGGACGATGTGCGTGGTCGAATTCATCACCGGCAGGCCCGCATCGCGGAACTTCTGCTTGAGCATGGCGGCGGCGCGCTGCTGGCCGTCACGCTCTTCGCTGGAGCTCTTGAGGTGCTTGACCGAAGCCAGCACGCCCGCGACCAGCACCGGCGAGAGCGAGGTCGTGAAGATGAAGCCCGGCGCATAGGAGCGGATGCAGTCGATGATCTTCTGGTCGGCCGCGATATAGCCGCCCATCACGCCGAAAGCCTTGCCCAGCGTGCCTTCGATGATGTCGATGCGGTGGGCCGCCTCGTCACGGTCGGTAATGCCGCCGCCGCGCGGGCCGTACATGCCGACGGCATGGACTTCGTCGATGTAGGTGAGGGCGTTGTACTTGTCCGCCAGATCGCAGATCGCGTGGATCGGGGCGATGTCACCGTCCATCGAATAGACCGACTCGAAAGCGATCAACTTGGGCAGCGCGGGGTCGGTTTCGGCCAGAAGCTGTTCGAGGTGTTCCAGATCGTTGTGGCGGAACACTTTCTTTTCGCAGCCCGAATTGCGGATGCCCGCGATCATCGAGGCGTGGTTCAGCTCGTCCGAGAAGATCACGCAGCCCGGCAGCAGCTTGGCGAGCGTCGAGAGCGTGGCGTCGTTCGAGACATAGCCCGAAGTGAAGATCAGCGCGCCTTCCTTGCCGTGCAGGTCGGCCAGCTCGCTTTCCAGCTCGATGTGATAGTGCGTGTTGCCGCCGATGTTGCGGGTGCCGCCGGAACCGGCGCCGACATCGTGCAGCGCCTCTTCCATCGCCTCGATCACCTTGGGATGCTGGCCCATGGCGAGATAGTCGTTCGAACACCATACGGTGATCGGCTTGGGGCCATTGTGGCCGGCAAAGCAGCGCGCGTTGGGGTAGGCGCCCTTGTTGCGCAGGATATCGATGAAGACGCGGTAGCGGCCTTCGGAGTGAAGGCGCTCGATCGCCTGGTCGAAGATGTGTTCGTAGTTCACGAATTCCAGTCCTGCATTGCGCTGTCCGGCCGGTCCATTCTGGTTTGCCGGTTTATCTTCTAGGCGGCCATTACATGATCGTTTGGCCCATTGCCAGCGGCTAGTCCCGCTAAGAGTGATCAGAAAACCTTTTCGAAACATGGGGCGTATCAACCGAGTCATGGGCTGTGACGACGGTCATATCGGGTGCGGCCCGGTGCAAGGCATTGATCGTCATCAACCACGCCTTGGTTTCCGTGCCGGAATTGGGAACGTCGTCGCGTTCGGCCAGCCTGGCGGGAGGGTGAAGGTTCGCGAGGCTTTCGGGGACTCTGGCGGCCGCACCTGCAAAGAGGAATTCGCGGCCGTTCTCAAGGCGGACATAGACCAGCTTGGCGTCCGGGGCGATGCCGGGAGCGGGAATGAGCACGACGCCGGGCGCCAGCGGATAGGGCGCGGCGTTGGCCGATGCCGGGGCGGTGTTGCGGGCGGGCGTTTGCAGGTTGCCTGTCTGCAGCGGACCGTCGTCCAGGATCACGGTGTGGCTGGCATGGGCCCGCACCCCGTCCACCCGGCCCTGCGCCGCCGGGTTGTAGTCGGCCATGTCGAAGTCTTCAGCCGTGGCGGGGCTCACGCCGGCGTTGATGACGATAGGCTCGGTGCCGGGAACGGTCAGTTCATAGGCCCACACGGCAACCGGAATGGGCCGCAGTCCCCACCCGGCGATGAGCCGGTTGCGCATGATCCGGCAGTGTCCGAGCAATTCGCTGCGTACCTGGTCCGGACGAGGGCCGGGCAGGGCTTCGGCGAGCTTGCGCAGCCCGGTCATCGTTACAGGCTTTGCCGCCACGCTGCCCGATGCCGGATCGTCGATCAGGTACCAGTAGTAGGGAACGCTGAAGATGAGGAGCCCGGCCAGAAGCCAGTAGTTCAGTCGCCGCGTCAAAACCTTTCGACCTTTTCCAATCCGTAGCGCTTCAGCATGTCGCCATAGGCGTCCGGGATGTCTGTCCGGCCGGTGAGTAGCGCCCTGTCGGGGGCTTGGCGAGCCCATTGCTGTCCCTCGGTGAGACGGGCGATCTGCCGGGCGATGCCCTGTGCGCCATGGACGAAGCGCACGCCGGGGCCGAAGGCTTGCGAGAGTTCTTCCTCCAGCAGCGGGAAGTGCGTGCAGGCCAGCACGACGGTGTCGATCCGCTCGCCGCCCGGCATCGCCCGCAGCGCTTCGGCAGCGCCGGTGATGGCGGCGCTATCCACCGGTTCACCGCGCAGCTTGGCTTCGGCCGCGTCGACAAGGCCGGGCGCCGCGTAGCGCAGGAGCACCTTGCCCTGCGCGAATTCGTGTTCGAGGCGGTCCACGTAAGCCTGGCGGATCGTTGCCTCGGTGCCCAGCAGGCCGATCACGCCGGTCCTGGTCATCGCGGCGGCCGGCTTTATCGCCGGGACGGTGCCCACGATCGGGACTTCCAGAACCTCGCGCACCATGCCCAGCGCGATGGTCGAAGCCGTGTTGCAGGCGATGCAGACAAGGCGCGGGTGAAAGCGCTCGGTCATGCGGCCGAGCAGGCCGGCGACGCGCGCGGCGATCTGCGCTTCCGTCTTCGATCCATAGGGAAGACCGGCGGTATCGGCGGCATAGATCACCGGCGCATCGGGCAGTTGCTTGCGCACTTCTTCCAGCACGGTCAGCCCGCCCACGCCGGAATCGAACAGGAGGATGGGCGCAGCAGGGTCGATGTGGGCGGGATCGAGGGGGGCGGGATCGGCGGAAGGTGCCGATGCCTGATGCGCTGCGCTGATCGTTTCGGTTGTCATTGTCATTCCCTGAGCCTTGCGACTTGTTAACCGCCGCAATGTGCAAAGAGCAACGTACAATCCTGCAAGCCGGGTTCTGCTCGGCGCGACAAGCGGCTAAGGCGGCGCGCATGAATTGGATTCTCCCTTTGGCGCTTGGCTATGCGCTTGGATCGGTGCCCTTCGGGCTCATCCTCACCCGGTTTGCAGGCGCGGGCGATTTGCGCAGCATCGGCTCGGGCAACATCGGCGCGACGAACGTGCTGCGCACCGGGCGCAAGGGGCTGGCGGCCGCCACGCTGTTGCTGGACCTGCTCAAGGGGTTGGCGGCAGTGCTGATCGCGGCGCACTTCTGGCCTGATTGGGGCGCGGAACTGGGGGCGCTCGGGGCCTTTCTGGGGCACTGCTTTCCGGTCTGGCTGAAGTTCCGGGGCGGCAAGGGCGTTGCGACGATGGCCGGAGTCGCCTTCGGTCTCGCCTGGCCGGTGGGGCTGGCCTATGCCGTCACCTGGCTCGGGCTGCTGGCGACAATCCGCATTTCCTCGGTCGCCGGGATGAGCGCTGCCGTTGCCGCTCCGCTTGTCGCGGCGACGCTGGGCCGGCTCGATGTGGCGCTGGTGCTGGCGGTGATTGCCGCTGTGGTTCTGTTCCAGCACCGCGAGAATATCGCGCGCCTGCGGGCCGGCACCGAGCCGAAAGTCGGAGGCAGCAAAAAGGCATGAGCATGGGGGCGGCGCTGTCTCAGGACGAAGCTTTCGCCCGCATCCGCCTGCTGCGCTCGCCCAATATCGGGCCGGTCACTTACGCCCAGCTTCTGGCCCGCTTCGGTGAGGCACGGGCTGCGATCGAGGCGCTGCCCGATCTGGCGGGACGTGCAGGCAAGCCTTACGCCGCGGCGGCGCCGGAGCGCATCCACGATGAGATCGCCGCCGTGCGCAAGGCCGGTGCGCGCTATCTCTTCCACGATTCCCCGGACTATCCGCCGCTGCTGGCCGCCATTGAGGGGGCGCCGCCGGTCCTGACCGTGCGAGGCCATTCGGCATGGGCGCAGCGTCCCTGCGTGGCCGTGGTGGGCGCGCGCAATGCTTCGGCAGGGGCGGTCAAGCTGGCGCGGGATTTTGCCCATGGCCTTGCCGAAGCCGGTTTCACGGTCGTTTCCGGTCTGGCGCGCGGGATCGACGGCGCCGCGCACGAGGGTGCCCTGGGGGCGGGCGAAGGCGGTTCGACGATCGGCGTGATCGCGAGCGGGATCGACCTGGCCTATCCACCCGAACATGCGCGGCTGCAGGAGCGGATCGCGCAGGAAGGCCTGCTGATCGCCGAACAGCCGCCCGGCACCGAGCCGCTGGCGCGCCATTTCCCCACGCGCAACCGCATCATTGCCGGACTTGCAGCGGGCACGCTGGTGGTGGAAGCGGCGCCCAAGTCGGGTTCGCTCATCACCGCGCGGCTGGCCGGGGAGATGGGGCGCGAGGTCATGGCCATTCCCGGCTCCCCGCTCGATGCCCGCTCGCACGGCTGCAACCAGCTGATCCGCGACGGGGCCGTGCTGGTGCAATCTCCGCAGGACGTGATCGAATTACTCACCGGGTTCGACGGGGCGCTCCGGTCCGTTTTTCCCGCGCCCGTTCCGGATACGCCGCCCGAACTTGCCGCTATGCCTGAGCACGAGGCCGGGCAGGAGGCGGCCGGCATCGCTGATCTGCTCACGAGCGCACCGGTTGCGGTCGATGAGTTGATCCGCCAGTCGGGGACAAGCGCGGCATCGGTGCAGCTCGCCTTGCTGGAATTGGAAATCGCGGGCCGGTTGGTGCGCCATGCCGGAGGAAAAGTGAGTTCTCTATGAGTGATACCGTGAATGGTCAGACCGGGTTCGGTGATGGTGCGGTCCAGCCGCCGCTGCGGGGCGTGCTGCGGCTGGAAGGCGCTGCTCTCCTGGCCTTGGCCGTGCTGTTTTACCATCAGCTCGATGCCGGCTGGTGGCAATTCGCGTTGCTGTTCTTCGTGCCGGACTTGTCGTTCCTCGGCTACCTTTCCGGTCCGCGCATCGGCGCTCTCGCTTACAACTGCGCGCACAGCCTGATTGGACCGCTTTCGCTGGCAGGACTGGCGCAGCTTACCGGGCATGGGGACTGGACGCCGCTTGCAACGATATGGGCGGCGCACGTCGGCTTCGATCGTATGCTCGGTTACGGCCTCAAGTACGGACGCGGATTCGGCTATACGCACTTGGGCCGGATCGGTCTGGCCGGGCGAACCGGTCAGAGTGCTATACCTCTGTCATCCGACAATGCTTGACGGGGCCCCCCTTCGATTCCCACCCTATGCGTACACACATACGCGTACGCGCACACGTGAGAGCGCGTGCAGGGGAATAACGAAAGTCTGAAATGCAGCTCGTCATCGTCGAATCTCCCGCCAAGGCCAAGACCATCGAGAAGTATCTGGGCAAGGACTACAAGGTCCTCGCCTCCTACGGCCACGTCCGCGATCTGCCGCCCAAGGACGGCTCCGTCCGTCCCGACGAGGGCTTCGAGATGGACTGGGAGCTCTACGGCGACAAGCAGAAGCAGGTCCGCGCGATCACCGATCTGGCCAAGGACGCCGACCGCCTGATCCTCGCGACTGACCCTGATCGCGAGGGCGAGGCGATTTCCTGGCACGTGCTCGAACTGCTCAAGAAGCGCCGGGCGCTGCCCAAGGACGTGCAGCGCGTGACCTTCAACGCCATCACCAAGGATACGGTGACCAAGGCGATGCAGGCCCCGCGCGAGCTCGATCAGGACCTGATCGATGCCTACCTCGCCCGCCGCGCGCTCGATTACCTGTTCGGTTTCACGCTCTCGCCGGTGCTCTGGCGCAAGCTGCCGGGGGCGAAGTCGGCGGGCCGCGTGCAGTCAGTGGCGCTGCGCCTGATCGTTGACCGCGAGCGCGAGATCGAGGCGTTCAAGCCGCAGGAATACTGGTCCGTCGCCGCGCAGATGGCACATGACGGCACCGACTTTACCGCCAAGCTGGTGACGTTCGAAGGCCAGAAGCTCGACCGGCTGAGCCTGGGCGAGGAAGGCATTGCGATGCGCGCCAAGGCGGCAGTGGAGCAGGGCGCCTTCAAGGTGGAAGGCGTCGAGACCAAGCCGCACCGCCGCAACCCGCAGCCGCCGTTCACCACTTCGACGCTGCAGCAGGAGGCCGCGCGCAAGCTCGGCTTCTCGGCCAGCCAGACAATGCGGGTGGCGCAGCACCTCTATGAGGCGGGTGCGATCACTTACATGCGTACCGACGGCGTGCAGATGGACCCGAGCGCGATCTCGGCCTGCCGCGTGGCGATTTCGGATCGCTTTTCGGGCCATTACCTGCCTGAAAAGCCGCGCCACTACGAAACCAAGGCCAAGAATGCGCAGGAAGCGCACGAGGCCATCCGCCCGACCGATTTCACCAAGGACCGCTATGGTTCGGGTGACGAGGCGAAGCTCTACGACCTGATCTTCAAGCGCGCGATGGCGAGCCAGATGGCCTCCGCCGCGCTCGAACGCACCACCGTGACCTTGCGCGACGGCACCGGGCGCAACGAGCTGCGCGCTACCGGGCAGGTGGTGAAGTTCCCCGGCTTCCTTGCGGTTTATGAGGAAGGGCAGGACAACAAGTCCGACGACGAGGATGGCGGCCTGCTGCCGTTCATGAAGTCGGGCGACATGCCGGCCAAGAAGGGCGTGACCGCCGAGCAGCACTTCACCCAGCCGCCGCCGCGCTTTTCCGAGGCCAGCCTCGTCAAGCGGCTGGAGGAACTGGGCATTGGCCGCCCGTCCACTTACGCCGCGACGATCCAGGTCCTGAAGGACCGCAACTACGTGCGGACCGAGAAAAACCGTTTCTTTGCAGAGGAATCGGGGCGTCTTCTCACAGCCTTTCTCGAACGCTTCTTCGAACGCTACGTGGCCTATGACTTCACCGCCGGCATGGAGGACGAGCTCGACGACGTTTCCGGCGGGCGGCAGGAATGGAAGGAGCTGCTCGAAAGCTTCTGGCGCGATTTCAAGCCCAAGTCCGATGAGGTGATGGAGAAGAAGCCCTCGGAAGTGACCGAGGCGCTGGACGAGTTCCTTTCCGACTATCTCTTCCCGCCCAAGGACGATGGCTCCGATCCGCGCGTGTGCCCCAAGTGCGGGGCGGGGCGTCTCAGCCTGAGGGGCGGCCGCTACGGCGCCTTCGTCGCCTGCTCGAACTATCCGGAGTGCAAGTTCACCCGCAAGTTTGCGCAGCCGGGCGGCAATGGCGAGGAGGCCGACGATCAGGAACTGGGCAAGGACCCCGAGACTGGTCTGGAGATCACTCGCCGCGTCGGCCGTTTCGGGCCTTACATCCAGCTCGGCGAGGGCAAGGAGGCCAAGCGGTCCTCGATCCCCAAGGATATCGACGAGCTGACGCTGGACTGGGCGCTCAAGCTGCTCAGCCTGCCGCGCACGATCGGCACGCATCCGGAGACGGGCCAGGAGATCACTGCCAGCATCGGCCGCTATGGTCCCTACCTTGCGCATGACGGCAAGTATGCGAAGCTGCGCTCGACCGCCGAAGTCTTCGATACCGGCATGAACGCGGCGGTCTCGCTGCTGGCCGATGCGGCCAATCGCGGCGGCGGTGCCCGCGCCAAGGCCGAGCCCATCAAGGTGCTGGGCAACCACCCCACCAGCGAAGGCGAGATGAAGGTCATGGCGGGCCGCTATGGCCCTTACGTGACTGACGGCACCACCAACGCCACGCTCCCGCGCGACCAGAAGCCCGAGGATCTGACGGCCGAGCAGGCCATCGCCCTGATCGACGCCAAGGCCGCCAAGGGGCCGGCCAAAGGCAAGAAGAAGGCGGCGCCGAAGAAAAAGGCTCCGGCCAAGAAGGCGCCTGCAAAGGCCGCGGCTAAGACTGGCGCGAAAAAGGCACCTGCGAAGAAAGCGGCACCCAAGAAAGCCGCCGCCGAGGCGTCGCCCGATCAGGGGGATGATGTGCCGTGGTGACGGTTCGGCTCGGAAAAGATCACCGCGACAAAAGGGACATGATCTGCGAAAAGGCCTCTGCCAGAACAACCGCTAAAGCTGAAACGGAGTAACGGACGATGGCTCTTCCTTTGTTGGCGATGGCAGCGGCACTGGTCGCTCCCGGATTTGCAGGTGCGGATGCCGATGCTCTGAACCGCGCCTTTGCGGAAGGCCGCGTCTATGCACCTGTTGCGGCCGTGGTGACGCTGGATGTCGCGCCCGATGGCACGATCATCGCCTGCCAGATGGGGCAGGCTGAAGGGGACAAGAGCAGCCTGCGGCGGATTTGCCCGGTGCTGGAAAAGCAGCGCCTGTCCCGCACCGCGTCCGCCGATGGGCAGGCGCAGTTCGGTCGTGTCGTGGCTGTGGTTTCGATCAAGGAAACCGGCGACGATGCCCATCCGTTGATGCAGGTTGGCGAAAACCCCGAGATGCAGTTGAAGGTCAATCAATTGCCGAAGGATGCTGGCAGTACGCTCAAGGTCAATCTCACGCTGCAGGTATCGGCGGAAGGCAATGCCGTGGCCTGCGAAAGCGAGGATCACGTGCCGCAGCCTTTCGTGAACGCCGCGTGCCGTTCGCTCGCGTCGCAGCCGGGCGTTGCGAATGCCGATGGTAATCCGGTGCCTTACGTGACATCGGCAGCCGTCCGCTTCGTCACGCAGGGCGGATAAGGGCAGAGGCCGTTTTCATGAGCGAGAAGATTGCCAAGCACAAGCAGCCCTGGAAGCCGGCCGAACTGCAGAAGCTGCAGGCTCTGGCCGGGAAGGGCAAGGGTCTCAAGGAAATCGCCAAGGCCCTCAACCGGACCGAGGAATCGACCAAGGACGCTGCGCGTCAGCATGGCTTTGCCATTGCCAAGGCGCGCTGAGGGTCAGTCCGTGCGTGAGCCGGTCAGGCGGTAGAGTTCGAACCGGCGCGTGCCCAGCGTGACTTCGGCGTAATGGTCGTAATCCCGCGCGAGGATGCGATGCATCAGCGCGCGGGTCTGGAGGTTGGGAAGGTTCGAGGTGCCGCGCCGGGCCATGACCACGACACCCGGCCGTGAGGCCATCAGGCGGCGCACTTCCGTAACCGGATCGACACCCAGCGCCCGGCCTTCCTTCATCGCATCGAGATGGCTCGGATAGGCAAAGCGGGTGGGGATGCAGGCATCGGTCGTGCGGTAAAGCGCGCTGTCGCCTTCATAAACGTAGAGGCAGCGCCGGTGCAATTCACGGGCGATCAGAGCGGTGGCGTGGCCGAATTCCGCGGCGTTTCCCCGCTCGTGGGCCTGAAACGCCGGAGCCACTGCGGCGCCGAGCGCTCCGAAGCCCAGGAGCAGGCGGCCGTACCAGCGCCCGCCGGGCGCAGTCCAACCCAGCGCCGGGGCGGCCAGGATCGACAGCGGCACCAGCACCGGGCCGAGGTAGTGGTCGAACCATGGCGGTACGGCGAGGAAGCCGCCGATAGCAAACAAGGCCCAGATCTGGAGCGGCTTCAACGCGGCGGGCTGCGTGCCGTTCTCCAATTCGAGGCGGCGCGGGGCAAGCAGGATGGCGAGCGCGAAAGGCGTCATCGCCAGCGCTTCCTTGGAAAGCTGCGCCAGCGCATCGGCCCAGTCGGTCTTGCGGCCGAAGATCGAGAGGAAATTGGCCTGCACGAAAGCCTCGCCGTGGCCGGCCAGCGCATAGCCTGCGAGAGCCGCCGCCGTTGGCGCGAGTGCCAGCGCGATCCACAGCATTCCGGTCCCGGCGATGCGGGCCGGACGCCAGCCGTCGCGGTAGCCGCGTACCAGCAGCATGAGGCCGAGGCCGACGCCTTCGAACACCGCAGTGTACTTGATCTGCAGCGCCAGTCCGATCAGCAGCATCGCGCCGCAGCCTTGCAGTGCGAGACCGGCGTCCCGCGGCCGCAGGCTGGCGCGCACCACGATCAGGGCGGCGAGCGCGACCGGCAGGTTGTAGAACACCGGCGACTGGCCGAGCGCCACGTTGAAGGTCGGCTGGTAGAGCAGATAGGCGAGCCCGGCGAGCCCGGCGCCGCGTTCGGGCGCGATCATCCGGGCGGTGCGGGCAATTACCAGCGCGGTCGCGACCGAACAGACGATCCCCAGCACCGGATAGGTCAGCACGGGATCGAAAGGCAGCAGGAAGACGCTGCGAAAGATCAGGAACAGGCCGTAGGGCTTGCGGTCCCACAGATCGACATAGGGGAGGGCGCCTTGCGCCATGCGCTGCCCGACCAGCAGGTAGAACTGCTCGTCGGACTGGAACGCCGGCCTTCCAAGCATGATCAGGCGCACCAGCAGGGCGGCGCAGGCATAGGCGCAAGTGAGGGTGACTGCGCGGCTTCTGCCCAGCCGGCCCAGGTTTTGCCACGCCGGATGCCGGGGAATGCGGGCGACCAGACGTCCTGTTGCAGCAATCATCAATTCGTCACTTCCCGGTTCGCCCGAGGGTGTCCCCGGAGAGGTGTCGCAGCCGCAATGCGCGATATGGCATGGATGTTACAAAGTCCTGACGCATTTCATATTCCTGACGCCGCAAAGTCACATTTGCCGCAGCGCAAGAGGGGCAATTTGCGAAAAGCGGCGGGCCCTATCGCGCGATCCGCTTGCGCGCACGGCGCGCGATGCTTATCTGGGCGCCATGGCTATCCGTGAAATCATCGAAGTTCCCGACCCGCTCCTCAAGCAGATCTCCACGCCCGTCGAGGTGTTCGACGACGAGTTGAAGGCGCTTGTCGAGGACATGTTCGAGACGATGTACGATGCACCCGGGATCGGCCTGGCGGCAATTCAGATCGGCGTGCCGCTGCGCGTGCTGGTGATCGATCTCCAGCCCGAGGATCCGGACGCGGAGCCCGAAGTCTGCACGGCGCACGGCGGGCATCACCACACCCACCAGCCGACGCTGAAGGAACCACGGGTCTTCATCAATCCGGAGATCCTCGATCCGTCGGAAGACCTTTCGGTCTATCAGGAAGGCTGCCTCTCGGTTCCCGAGATCTATGCCGACGTCGAACGCCCGGCCCGCATCCGCGCCCGCTGGCAGGATGTCGAGGGCAAGGTCTATGAAGAGGACATGGAAGGCCTGCTGGCCACGTGCCTCCAGCATGAGATGGATCACCTCGAAGGCATCCTGTTCATCGATCATCTCTCGCGGCTGAAGCGCCAGATGGCGCTCAAGAAGCTGGAAAAGCTGCGCAAGGCGGCGTGAGCCGGGGATAACCGTCCCAAAGGTCTGGCGTTCCTGAAACGTTCCGGTTAGGTTACCGGGATGGAAATCGCTGTCTCTGTCCTTGTCGCGCTTGTCATCGGCCTGGTTCTGGGCTGGTTTTTCGGTTCCCGCCCGGCGGCCCAGTGGCGCCAGCAGGCCGAGACGCGTGAGCGTGAGGCGCGCGAGCAGGCAGAAGTGCGGGATCGCGAGGTTCGCGAGCTCGATGCAAAATACTTGCGCATATTCGCCGATCTGGAAGCGGCGAAGGAACGCGCCAGCCGCGCGGATGCGCTGGCCGAGGCGCTGGATCAGGCGCGGCGCGATCATGCCGCCGAGCTGGAACGCCTGCGTGCTGGTTCCACCCAGGCACTGGAAACGCTGCGGGCGGAGCAGGGCGCGATGCTCGATCGCACGCGCGGCGAATTGACGCAGGTATTGGAACGCACGCGCGCGGACCATGCCCAGCTTGTCGATACCCTGCGGCGCGAACAGCGCGAACTGGCTTCTGAACTCGCGACCCTGCGCGAGAAATCGGCCAATTTCGACGAGCAGAAGCGCCTGTTGATCGAAGCGCAGGAGGCGCTGCGCAAGGAATTCGAGAATGCCGGGGCCAAAGTGCTCGAAGGCGCGCAGGAAGCGTTCCTGCGCCGCGCGGGCGCGCGGTTCGAGGAAAGCGAGAAGGCCAATGCCGAACGCATTGCCCGCCTGCTCGCGCCCGTGGGCGAACGGCTCAAGAGCTACGAGGAGCAGGTGACGTCGCTGGAAGCGAAGCGGGTCGACTCTTTCGGTCAGCTCACCGGCCTGATCCAGTCGATGCGCGAAGGGCAGGAAAAGGTGCGCGAGGAAGCCGCGCGGCTCGGCAATTCGCTGCGCAATGCGCCCAAGGCCCGCGGCCGCTGGGGCGAGCAGCAGCTGCGCAATGTGCTGGAGCAGTGCGGGCTCACCGAGCACACCGATTTCGTGACCGAGCATTCGATCGACACCGAAGACGGCCGCTTGCGGCCCGATGCGATCGTCAACATTCCTGGCCAGAAGAAGCTGGTGATCGACGCCAAAGTCTCGCTCAATGCCTATCAGGAAGCTTTCGAGGCGCAGGACGAGGCCTCGCGCGAAGCGGCGCTGCGCCAGCATGTCGCCTCGATGCGCAATCACGTGCAGACGCTCGGGGCCAAGAGCTACCAGAGCCAGTTCGAGGATGCGCCCGACTATGTGGTGATGTTCGTGCCGGGCGAGCACTTCGTGGCCGCCGCGCTCGAACAGGACCCCGAGCTGTGGGACTTTGCCTTCCGCAACCGCGTGCTGTTGGCCACGCCGACCAATCTGGTCGCGATCGCGCGCACGGTGGCGCAAGTCTGGCGGCAGGACGGGCTCGCCCGCGAGGCACGCGAGATCGGGCGGATGGGCGGCGAACTCTATGACCGCCTTGCCGTTGCCGCCGAGCACATGAAGCGCGTCGGCGCGGGGCTGGAAACGGCGGTCAACAACTACAACAAGTTCGTCGGCAGCTTCGAGCGCAATGTGCTCAGCTCCGGACGCCGCCTGAAGGACAAGCACATCGAGATCGGCAAGCGCGAGATCGAGGATGTGCCCAGCATCGAATCCACGCCGCGCTATGGGGCCGAGGCCCTCGCCGGTCCGGAAGGCGGGGCGGAGCAGGCGGAAGCTGCGGAATAAAAGCTGTCAGTGGGACGAATAACCCCGCTCGTCCTGAGCTTGTCGAAGGACGCTTGCGCAGCGCTTCGTTCAACACCCTTCGACAAGCTCAGGGTGAGCGGGGCTCTTCACTGCAGGTGTTGGGCGCTGGGCTTCAGCCGCCCTTTGCCGGGGCTTTGGCGTTTTCGACCCGGACGAGTTCGGCGGTATGGCCGCTCGATTGCAGGGTCATGCGATCGCCCTCCACGGCAAAGCGCGGGGTAGCGACGAGGAGGGCGCCGACCGCGCGTTCCTGTTGCCAGGCGGATTCGGTGCAGGCCATCTCGGTCTGGTTGAGCGGACCGGCGACGAGACGGCCCTGATCGGTCCGCCAGGGGCCGCCCAGATGGTTGCAGCCCACCTGAACCCCGATCTTGCCGTTCCGGAAGGTCATCTGCGCGTCAGTGGCCACGGGCTGCTGCCCGTCGATCCGCTCGAAGCGCCAGCTTGTCTGGGCGAGGTGCGAGCGGTCTCCCCGGTCGGAACATCCGGCTGCAAGGGCGGGCAAGGCCAGGAGGAAAACGAGTCGCCGCATCACCCCCTGACAATGCCATGGGATATATTAGAGTCCGGTGAATAACCCCGTCATCATTTGCGCAGATGCGCCAGCGCTTCGTAGGCAAGCACGGCGCCTGCCACGGCGGCATTGAGGCTGTCCGCGCGGCCCAGCATCGGGATCGTGACGCGCAAGTCGCAGGCCTCTTCGTAGGCGGCCGGAAGCCCCTGCGATTCGTTGCCGACCATGAGGAAGCACGGGGCCGCGTACGGCGCCTGCCGGTAATCGGTGGGATCGCGCAGCGAGGCGGCGACGAGCTGCCCCGCACCGGAACGCAGCCAGGGCAGGAACTCGTCCCAGCGGGCCATGGCGAGCTGCTGGGTGAAGATCGCGCCCATGCTGGCACGCACCGCCTCGACCGAGAAGGGGTCGGCGCAATCGTCGAGCAGGATCAGCCCGCCCGCGCCGACCGCATCGCCCGTGCGCAGCATGGTGCCCAGATTGCCCGGATCGCGCAGGGCCTGCGCCACCAGCCAGATCGGCGAAGCGTTGCGGTCCAGCGAGGACAGCCGGGTGTCGAATTCCGCGAAAACCCCGGCGACGGCCTGCGGATTGTCCTTGCCAGTGACTTTGGCGAGGATCTCCACGTCCATCTCGACGATCTCGCCGCCCGCCTTGCCCACCGCCTCTTCCAGCGCGTCGAGCAGCGGGTGCGGTTCACGGCCCGTGGCCATGACGAGGATTTCGGGCACCTTGCCGCATTCGCGGGCATCGGTCAGCAGCCGCAGCCCCTCGGCGAGGAATCGCCTTTCACGCTTGCGGTGCTTCTTCTCGCGCAATGAGCGCAGGAACTTCACCAGCGGATTGGAAAAGCCGGTTATGGTACGGCGTTCTGCCAAAGGACTTACTCTTCGCCGAAACCGTCCCTGACGAGCGCCGCCAGCGCGGCCAGCGCGCCTTCCGCGCCGTCGCCGCTGCAGGCGATCTCGATCGTATCGCCCTTGGCCGCGCCCAGCATCATCAGCCCGAGGATCGAGCTTCCCGCTGCGGCAGTGCCGTCCTTGGAAACGGTCACCAGAACGCCGGCCGGCAGTTCGGCGACATGGTTCACGAACTTGGCGCTGGCCCGCGCGTGCAGACCGCGCTTGTTGACGATCAGCACCGCTTCACGGCAATCGATCATGCATCCTGTCCCAGGTATTCGCTTGCTATCGTTATGTAATTGCGCCCGGCATCGCGTGCGGCATTGGCCGCATCGCGCACCGACATGCACTCGCGCGCCTTGGCCAGCCGGATCAGCATGGGCAGATTGATGCCCGCGATCACTTCGACTTTGCCCGCCTGCATCAGCGAGATCGCCAGGTTGGAGGGCGTGCCGCCGAACAGGTCGGTCAGGATGATGACGCCCGCGCCGCTATCCACCTTGGTGATCGCCTCGGCGATTTCGCTGCGGCGGCGTTCCATATCGTCGTTGGGGCCAATGCACACGGTCTCGACGTCGGCTTGATCGCCGACCACATGCTCCATGGCATGGACAAATTCCTCGGCGAGATTGCCGTGGGTAACCAGGATCATACCGATCATGCTGGAAGTGCGCTCCGAATTTCCTGCAAACGCACCCGGGATTTGGTTTCATCTTTCACGCCGCGGACCCCCTTCCAGAAGATCGGCTGCTCGCGAGCCCAGGTTGCGGTGCAGCAATGTGGGCGAAAATCCTGCCTGACGCAAGGCTGCTGCGATCTGTTCAGCCGTGAACACGGAACGGTGTCTCCCGCCGGTACAGCCAAAGGCAATATGGACATAGGCCTTGCCCTGCGCCTGGTAGCGCGGAAGCAGCAGCAGCAGGAGATCGCGGATGCGCGCAAATGCCTCGTCGAAGGCCGGATCCTTGCGGATGTAATCGCCGACGGCCGGGTCCTGCCCGGTCTGTGGGCGCAATTCCGGATCCCAGTGCGGATTGTCGAGAAAGCGCATGTCGAACACCAGATCGGCCACCGGCGGCATCCCGCGCGAGAACCCGAAGCTGGAGACCGTGACTGTCATTTCCTCGCTTGCGCTCGAAGCGAATCGCTCGCGAATCACGCGTTGCAGATCGTTGGACGTGTAGCCGCTGGTATCGATCAGCATTTCCGCCCAGCGCCGCAGCGGTGCCAGCACTTCGCGCTCGGCCCGGATGCCGGTGGAGACCGGCGCGTCCGAGGCCAGTGCGTGACGGCGGCGGGTTTCATTGTAACGGCGTTCCAGCTCGGCGCTGGAGCAATCGAGGAACAGCGTACTGAGCTCGATGTCGCCGCGCCCTTCGAGCGCTTTCACCTGGGCGATGATGCGGTCCGGATTGAAGCCGCGGGTGCGGGAATCGAAACCGATCGCCAGCGGCGGGCGGGCTCCCTCATCCGTTTCGGGCGCGCTTTCGATCAGGCCGTCGAGCAGGCGGATGGGAAAGTTGTCGACAATTTCCCAGCCGAGATCTTCGAGCACGCGCAGCGCCGTCGTCTTGCCCGCGCCCAGCATACCCGTGACCAGCAGCACGCGCTGCTTGCCGGATTTTCCGTCGATCTCCGCTGAATCGTCACTCATGCCCGCCTGTTTGCGCCGGGCTGCGGTGAAAGAAAAGAGGGCGATTTCAGATATGCAACCCGTAGTGCTGCAAGGCGAGTTCCACTTTGAGTGCGGGCGGATGGGGCTCCGGCCAGATGCGCACCAGCGGCACGGGCAGTCCTGCGATTTCGAGGCTCTCGGGCCCTTCGATGTAGCGCGGGGCCTGGGGATCGAGCGCGATGGCCAGCGCCACGGGCACCTCGTCGCGGCAGGGGAACGGCAGGAGGCCGAGATTGCGCACTTCCATCAATCCGCGCGTGCGCGGGTGCGGCCGGGCGACAAGCAGGCCGGCCTCGGCTGCCAGCAGCACGCCGTCATCGCCCACCAGCTCGGCGCCGCGGTCGATAAGAGCGAGCGCCAGGCTCGATTTCCCGGTTCCCGGCGCCCCTTCGATCAGGACACCTCGTCCGGCGATGGCAATGCAGCCCGCCTGACGCACAAGGGGGGACGCCATTGCCGTCATTCGTCGTCCTGCCAGGCGGGCAGGGATAGGACGAACCGCGCGCCGGGTGCGCCGTCGAGCCTGTCGGTCGCCACCAGTTTGCCGAAGTGCGCCTCAACGATCGTGCGCGCGATGGCGAGGCCCAGCCCGGAGTGCTTGCCGAATTCCTCGCTGTCCGGCCGCAGCGAGTGGAAGCGTTCGAAGATGCGCTCGCGCGAGGCTTCGGGAATGCCGGGGCCGTGGTCGGATACGGCGATCTTCACGCGATGATCGGCACGGGCAAGGGAGATGTCGATCGCGCTGCCTTCGGGGGAGAACGAGACCGCATTGTCGAGCAGGTTCTGCAGCACGCGTTCAAGCCGGGCGGCGTCTCCGGGCACGACCAGATCGCATTCCCCTTCGCGCACGATCGATACCGCGCAAGTGCCGTTGACGCCGCGCTGGCCGCGCTCGCTGACGAGGGCCTGGACCAGCCGCAGCATGTCGACCGGCTCGAACGTGGTGCGGCTGAGCTGGGCGTCGATCCGGCTGGCGTCGGCGATTTCGGTGACGAGAAAGTCGATCCGCCGCACATCGTCCTTGGCGACGCCGATCAATTGCCGGCGCAAGTCGGGGGCTTCGACCCGGTCCAGGCTTTCCAGCGCGCTGCGCAGCGAGGTGAGCGGGTTCTTGAGTTCGTGCGCGACGTCGGCCGCGAAGCTTTCCACCGCGTCGATGCGATGGCGCAAGGCGCCGCTCATGTCGGAGACCGCGCGGGCGAGCAGGCCGATCTCGTCGCGCCGGTCGGGCAGGCGCGGGATCACGACGCTGCGGTCGCGGCCCAGACGCACCCGCACCGTGGCGCGCACCAGCTTGCGCAGCGGCTCGACGATGGTGCGCGCGAGAAACAGCGACAGCAGGATCGAGACGCCGAGCGCGCCGCCGACGATGAACGCCAGCGTCTGGCGGGCCATGCGCACGTTCTCGGTAATGTCGCGCGCGTTGCGGGTCACGAGCAGCGCGGCACCGGTGGTGCCGACGGGGGTGGCGGCGATGATGACCGGCGTCTGGTCGGGCGCGGCCTTGTGGCTGACGCCGGTCTGCCTGCGGGCGAGGGCCGCCGCGATTTCCGGCCAGGCCTTGGCGCTGGCGTCGGCAGGGTCGTGGTAGGCGGGTATGGCCGGGGCGCCGAGCAGGAAGTCCATGCCGCGGTCGAGCATACGCGCGGCGTCCTGATACCATGGCTCGGATGCGGGATCGATCAGCTGGTAGGAAGGGGGCGCCAGCTTGAAACTGTCCGCGATCAGTTCGCCGCCGGGGGCGAACAGGCGCAGACGCAGGTCCTGTTCCGATCCGATCCGCGTGATCAATTGCCGCTGACGTTGGGGCGTTTCATTTTCCAGCGCGGCGGCCGTGATGTCCGCTTCGGACTTGGCGAGGCGATAGCGTTCGGCAAGCAGTTCGCGCCGGTAGCTGTCGATATAGAACAGGCTGCCGGCGAGCAGGGCGAGTGCAATGATGTTGACCGCGAGAATGCGCGCGGTCAGCGACACGCGCCAGGGCAGCCCGAGCCTTGCCGCGAGACCGGAGGTGCGGGTGCCTGGTGCGGCGGGTCTGGCCGTCCTAGCCATCGGCGAAGGCGTAACCGGCGCCATAGAGCGTGTCGATCGCGCCGAATTCCGGATCGACGGCGCGGAATTTGCGGCGCAGGCGCTTGATGTGGCTGTCGATCGTGCGATCGTCGACGTAAACGTCCTCGCTATAGGCCGCGTCCATCAGCTGGTTGCGGCTCTTCACCACGCCCGGGCGCAGTGCCATGGCTTCGAGGATCAGGAATTCGGTGACGGTCAGCGACACCGGTTTGCCGTCCCACGTCACCTGATGGCGCGCCGGGTCGAGCCGCAGGCGGCCTCGCACCACCGGTTCGGGCAAATCGCCATGGCCGGTTTCCTCGGGAGTGGTGCGGGCCAGATCGCTGCGGCGCAGGATCGCCCGGATGCGGGCGACCAGCAGCCGCTGGCTGAAGGGCTTGGTGATGTAATCGTCCGCGCCCATGGCAAGGCCCAGGGCTTCGTCCGGCTCTTCGTCCTTGGACGTCAGGAAGATCACCGGCAGGCTCGATTTCTCGCGCAGGGCCTTGAGCAGGTGCAGCCCGTCCATGCGGGGCATCTTGATGTCGAAGATGGCGAGGTCGGGCGGGTTTTCGAGCAGCGCCTTCAGCGCCGTCTCGCCATCGGTATAGACCCGCGTGGCGAAACCTTCCGCCTGCAGCCCGATCGAAACCGTGGTCAGGATGTTGCGGTCGTCATCGACCAGGGCAATGGTCTGCTGGCGCGGCGCGGACGGAGCGCTGGCTTCGGCCGGCGAGGCGGGGGGCGTGTGGGTGTCGGCCATGATGCTGGCGGCTTTTCCCTTCGCGAAACAAAGGCCTGTGCCTAGGGTCAGAACCCATTAATTGCACCATCGAGGCGTCCGAATGGCGAACATATCGGGCCAAAGTGCCCGCCGGGAAGGCTGGTTGCCTTCCCAAGGGCGGTTTGGTTCGAGATGGAAGCCATTCGGACGTCCCGCAGGGA
>NZ_BCTX01000012.1 GCF_001590985.1 Novosphingobium naphthalenivorans NBRC 102051 | reverse complement strand
AGGGAAGGTTCGTGGACGAAACATTTGCACATTCTGGGGTCTGGGCGCTCGCGATCATCATGATCGTGATCGCATCTTGGCTTTTTTACCGCTATATTGCACCGAAAACGTGGAGAGAATGGGCTGGAGCGGGGCTAGTTCAGGCTTTCATCATTGCGCTGTATGCGGAAATGTATGGCTTTCCCCTGACAATCTATTTGCTTGTTCGCTTCTTTCATCTGGACCGTAGTCACCTGAACGCCAATTTATGGTCTACGCTTCTTGGTATGGGCGAGACCGGCATGATGATCTCCATGATATTTGGATATGCACTACTTTTCGTTGGTATAGGCCTGTTCATTCAGGGATGGCGGGAGCTCTATCGGGCGCACGAGAATCGGAGGCTTGCGACGACCGGTCTGTACAGTTTTGTCAGGCACCCCCAATATAGCGGATTATTCATAGGCCTATTCGGAGAAGGTGTTGTACATTGGCCTACGGTCTTTTCTATTGTGCTGTTTCCTATCATTGTCATCACTTACACGCTGCTTTCCCTTCGTGAAGAGCAGCGCATGCTTGACCAGTTTGGGGAGCAGTATCGCGTATACAGGGCGCGGGTCCCGATGTTCTTCCCTGGTCGTCGCCAGTGGCGACAGTTCATTGCTCGATCACAGTCAGAATGACGAGTCCAGCCAGGTCTACCAAGGTTTTGGTTTGCCAAGTCGCCGGTTCAACCTCAGCCTGTGCTATCCTCGGCACTTTGGTAAAAGACCTGTGGCCGTCAGACAATTTTCGCGCCGCCAACTCCTTTTCTTGCACTGGAGAGCCGACAGCCGCCGCAGGACAAAATGCGGTTGCTCTGGAGGCAAAGCCGTCACAGGCGCCCGGATCGGGCAATCGCGCGCGAGAGGCGCAGGGTATACTATAGCGCGAGGAAATAGCCGGCCAGAGCGAGCAGGGGCATGCCCAGGATGCGCGGGCC
This sequence comes from Novosphingobium naphthalenivorans NBRC 102051, assembly GCF_001590985.1. Classification (GTDB taxonomy): domain Bacteria; phylum Pseudomonadota; class Alphaproteobacteria; order Sphingomonadales; family Sphingomonadaceae; genus Novosphingobium; species Novosphingobium naphthalenivorans. Next base: position 81,218 of record NZ_BCTX01000012.1, on the reverse strand, counting down.
GATGCTATGCTGCATGAGCAACGACGAGGCAATGTATAGTCCGAGGGTTACGAGAGCCAGCGCAAGCCGGTCGCCCGTGCGTTCCAGACCGGCTTCGAAACGTGCTAAGTTTATTGATCAATCCGCCATCTCCGCTTCGTGTGCGACTGACGTTTTTGCAATATGTGCATCGGTGCCGTTCCTAATCTGTCGCCGTCCGCCGGGGATACCTGGTCAGGCCAGTCCTGATGAAGACGAGATGTTCGCGGGCATGGCGGCTATCTGCCGGCTAGCGCCACCGAGAAGACTGCAGCAGCCGAACTGTAATTTTAATGTGAGCTACGCGTCTATCGATTGGCTGCTGGTCATGCTCTTCGTCTCGTGCTTTGGATGGAGCATCATCGGAGGACATGTCAGGCACCGACGAGGTTAGGTGATCTCGCGTATATCATTGCCGCCCAAGTGATGGTTGCTGCTTGGACGTCTGAAATCGACATTTTCCTGCCCGGAAGGAGGTTCCGATGCCACATTTCCAAACCAATGGCAGCTCAGGCCGCGCACCGATCCGAGCCTTCTTTCCCGATAGTTTGCCACCCATGAGAAGGGCTGAGAAACAGCGTTCCGAGATTCTGGCCTGCCTCGACGATGATCCAAACTGCCACGTCGTTGCCCGACATGCGCTGGCGCTGGCGGCCATCTTCGGTTTGCCGGTAACATTTGCGCACGTTTCAGAATCGAAGCGCAACGCCGAATTGCCTGCCGATCCTCTTGATTGGCGCCTTCACCTGAACGAATGCGGCGAGCGGCTTGACCGGATCATCACTGAGGTACGCGGCCCGGAGATGGACATCGGCCGGTTGCTGCTAACCGGGTCCCCCGCACAGCAGCTCAACGGCTGGGCGCAGGACCATGCCGGGGCACTGCTCGCATTGGCGACGCGCAGCTATGAGACAGAGGGCTCCACGGGACTGGGTAGCACCGTGCAGAAAATTCTCGATCGGGCCTTGGCTTCGCTGCTGCTGATTCCCGGCGAGGCGGATGGCGCCGAGATGGTAGCCTATCGAAGGCTGGTCCTTCCGCTCGATGGTTCTCCGCAAGCGGAAAGCGTGCTGCCGGTCGCCGAAAGCATAGCGCGCGCGCTAGGAGCCGAACTGATCCTGACCCATGTCGTTGCCAAAGCCGAAACCATCAACCATGGTCTGCCTCATGCGGGTTCTGGCGAGCTATGCAGCAGGCTCAAGGATCATAATGAGGCGCGTGCGCGCAGCTATCTGGAAAGACTGCGGACACGGCTCTTGAACGAAGGCCTTGCCGTCCGGGCCGTCGTGGAATCAGATGGTGATCCCCGTAATCGGCTGCGTCGTCTTGCCATTCAGCACGATGCGGACCTGCTCGTCGTCTCATCGCATGGCCACAGCAACCTCAGCGATGTCGCATGCGGCAGTGTCACTGAATATCTCGCGAAACACGCTCCGTGCCCGGTGCTGATCATTCGCCCAAATTTCCATATAGACGCGGCAGAACGTACTCTTGAAGGCCCGAGTCTCGCGCCTTCGGGACGCAGTCAACTCGCGCAATAGTGGCAGACGTTTCACCGGAATCCGTGGCGCTCCTTCACGCGGCTGAGGAGCTTAGCCAGACACACCGCATCTCGACTGCCAGCCCGCGACCGATTCCGGCCTGGTCCCAGGTTGGCGCGGTCGCTCAATGGCTGCATGATGCGCGTCTGGCATGCACGACCGCTGCTCCCGAAGCGAGCAAGGCTGCCGAATGGCTGCTGGACAACGACTATCAGGTGCACCGTGCGCTGCGGCAGATAGAACAGGATCTCCCCGCAAGCTTCTACGAGCGGTTGCCTGCTTTGGCTGACGATGGGGGCGCAGCCTCGCCACGTGTGTTTGTCCTCGCGCATCACCTGCTGCGTCTCACACGAATGCAGATCTCCTCGGGGACTCTGGTCCGATTTCTGCAGAGCTATCAGCGAAAGTCACCGCTATCGATTGCCGAACTGTGGGCTTTTCCCACGATGCTTCGTATCGCCTGCGTCGAGATTCTCGTTTCCACGCTCACGCAAATATTTTGCGATTGCCTGACCGTGCCGTTTCGCCCGTCACACTGGGCGACCGAACCGCATTCGCTCGAGGCGACGGAGCAGGTCGGGCGCGCGATCGCCAATCTTGGGCTCATCGAAGCGATTTCCTGGGAGGATTTCTTCGATCAGGTCAGCTGCGTCGAAGAGATTCTCCGAACCGATCCGTCAGGCTTCTATGAGCGAATGGATTTTCAAAGCCGCGACCGTTATCGGCGCGTCGTCGAGGAACTTGCGCGCTATGCTGCGAAGGATGAAGCCGAGGTTGCGCGGGGCGCAGTCGATGCGGCGAAGTCGGCGCAAGCCGAGCTGCCGCAACGTCACGTCGGCTATTGGCTTGTCGGGGACGGGCGCGCTGCGTTCCGGCGTCAACTTGGCGCGCGTCTCCCCTTGGATTGGCGCTGGCGAAATGCAGCGCTTGAAAGTCCCGGCCTGTTTTACTTCTCGGCGCTCGTCGTTTTCTGGGCTGGCGCCCTGTTTCTGCCCGCGTCTTACCTGTGGTGGATCGATTCCAGACTTCCTGGCTGGCTCGGCGGTCTCTCCCTGACGTTCATTCCGGCGTCTGTGCTGGCAATCACTCTGCTTCACTGGGCGATCACGCGGATTTTCCCGCCGCGCGTGCTCAACAAGCTCGATTGCAGCGAGGGGTTGCCGGGAGATTGTCCGACCTTGATCGTCATTCCGACGATTGTTGCGCGTGCGTCCGAGGTGCCAGTCTTCCTTGAGCAAATGGAGACTCATTGGCTCTCTAATCTTGATCCGATGCTACAAATTGTTCTGCTGGCCGATCTCGCTGACGCTGATACGGAGCACACCCCTCTCGATGACGACATCGAACAGGCGCTCAGCGAGGGGGTCCGCGCGCTCAACGCGCGATATGCTGGCACTGGCGGCGGTCCGTTCCACCTGCTGCTGCGGCCCAGACGCTATAATCCGGCCGAGGGCTGCTGGCTCGCCTGGGAGCGGAAGCGCGGGAAGCTCGAACAGTTCAACCGCATGCTGGTGGACGGCGACTCTTCGGCTTTTTCCCTTCATGTTGGCGATCGTCCCGGTCCCACCGGCGTGCGGTTCGTCGTTACCGTCGATGGCGACACGATCCTGCCGGCCGGATCGGTGTCCAAGCTGGTCGGCGCGCTTGCGCACCCGCTCAACCGGGCGCAGATAGACCCCGCAACCGGTGCGATCACCAGCGGCTATTCGATCATCCAGCCGCGGGTGGAAATATCGCCGCAGAGTGGCTCGCGAACGCTGTTTGCGCGTCTGTTCACGGGCGATACGTCGATCGATATCTACAGCCGCGCGGTCTCGGACGTCTATCAGGATCTGTTCGGGGCCGGAATCTTTGTCGGGAAAGGTATTTACGATGTAGAGGCCTTTCACCGTAGCGTTGACGCTCGCGTTCCTGAGAATGCTATTCTCAGTCATGATCTGTTTGAGGGTGCGCACGGCCGGGTTGCGCTTGCGACCGATATCGTCCTCTACGAAGGGTTCCCGCGCAGCTATCTTGAATATGCGCGTCGGCTGCATCGTTGGATTCGCGGAGACTGGCAGCTCTTGCCATGGCTTGCTCCCAAGGTTCCAACGGCTGATGGGACAAAGGTTGCGAACCGGCTCTCGGGTATTGATCGCTGGAAGATCATCGACAATCTTCGCCGTAGCCTTGTGGCACCAGCCACATTCCTTCTTGCCCTGGCGGGGTGGCTGGTGCTTCCGGGACAAGCCTGGTTCTGGACATTGCTTGTCTTTTTCACACCGGCCGGACAGCTATTCGCCGATCTGGTCAGCGGGCTCGCGCGCGGGCAGCGGCGCGGGTCGGCGCACGGGCTGCTCCCGCAACTTCGTGACCAGGCGGGGCGCTGGCTTCTTGCCATCGTCTATCTGCCTCACGAAGCTCTCTTGTCGCTACGGGCGATCGGGCTTACGCTCTGGCGGCTGCTTGTCACCCGTCGCAAACTGCTCGAATGGACGACTGCAGCCCATGAGGCGTCGCGCCTGCGCGCGCACCGCACCCGGGCGCGAATTTGGAGCCAGATGTGGCTCGGCCCGACGGTCAGCGTTGGACTTGCCATGGGATTGGTGGTGATGCGGCCGGACACACTCCTGTCGGCACTCCCGCTCCTCATCATCTGGATAGTTGCGCCCGAAATCACCTGGTTCATTGGACAGCAGCGCAAGGAGGAGCGCGAGCCGCTTTCGCCTGGCGACACAACCTTTCTTCGGATGCTCGCGCGCAGGACCTGGTTTTATTTCGAGACTTTTGCCGGTCCCGAGGACAATTGGCTGCCGCCTGACAATTATCAAGGCGCTCCTCACGAGGAGCTAGCCCATCGCACATCGCCGACCAATATCGGGATGCTGCTTCTTTCGACTGCAACGGCCTGGGATCTCGGTTACCTGGGACGAACAGAACTGGCTGCGAGGACCGCGAACCTGTTTGGATCGCTCGCCCGCATGGAGCGCTATCGCGGTCATTTCTATAACTGGTATGATACCAGAACGTTGGCGTCGCTGGAGCCACGCTACGTCTCGACTGTCGACAGCGGAAATCTCGCAGTCTGCCTGGTTGCCTATGCGGAGGCGCTGCATAATGCGTGCGAGGGAAACCGCCTCGAAGCCCAACGCTGGGACGGCCTCGTCGATGTGCTCGACCTGCTCGACGAAACGGCCGCGGGATGGAACGGCGAGGCTTTGCGGCAATGGACAAGTGACATCCGCGCCCGCATCATGTCGTTGAAACAGGCGCCGGAAAGCTGGACCAACGGGCTTCGCGAACTTTGCGAGACTCGCATTCCGCAACTCGAGCACGCCCTGGCTAAAGTGATCGAGGCTGCGTCTTCACCGCCAATGGATGTGTTGCGCGACCTGCACGGATTTCTCGACAGGCTTCGCTATCAGTCACGCTCTATGTGGAACGATGCCGAAACAAGCCCAGCACCTGCCAATGACCTCCTTCGCCTTGCCGACCAGGCGCGCGAATTGGCCTATGCCATGGAATTCAAGCCTCTTTATGACGAAGATCGGCGCCTCTTCCGGATCGGATATAATGCGAGTTCCGGCCGAGCCGATCTACATTATTACGACCTCCTTGCATCGGAAGCCCGTCTTGCCAGTTTTTTCGCGATCGCCAAGGGTGATGTGCCTGTTGAACACTGGTTTCATCTTGGCCGTGCGCTGACGCGGGCAGATGGCGGACTTCTGCTGATCTCCTGGAACGGCTCGATGTTCGAATATCTGATGCCGCGCATGTTGCTCAGTTCGAGAACACGCACGCTGCTCGGCGAGAGCGAACGGCGCGCCGTTGAAATCCAGCGACGTTATGGGGAAAGCCACCGACTTCCTTGGGGCATTTCCGAGTCCGCATATTCCGCGCGAGATCCCGAACATCACTATCGGTACCAGGCCTTCGGAGTGCCTGCGCTTGGTCTGAAGCGGGGACTTGGTCGCGATATGGTAATTGCTCCTTATGCGTCGGCTCTTGGGTTGCCCGTCGCGCCAACTCAAGCTGTGGCCAATCTGAAAGAGCTCGTCCGGCTTGGCGCCAGCGGCCGCTACGGTCTTTTCGAAGCGCTCGATTTCACGTCCGATCGAGTGTCGCAGGGCAAATTCACCGCTGTCCATGCCTACATGGCACACCACCAGGGAATGATTCTGAGTTCCATTGGCAATGTGTTGCTCGACGATATTCTTGTGCAACGCTTCACTGCGGATCCGAGAATGCGGACGGTCTCGCTGCTGCTCAGCGAGCGCGTTCCGCACGAAATTCCTGCGGAGATGGAGCGGCTCGAGGAACGCGACCGTCCCCTGGGACGAGGGGCGCCGCTGCGGATTCCCGCAGCCTGGACGTCACCGCCGGCCACTGCCTTTCCGCAGGTCCACCTGCTGGGGAATGGTCCCCTGTCGAGCTGGATCTCGGAAGCCGGCGGCGGGGGCCTGCGCTGGCACCACAACGCGCTCACGCGCTTCGTCGCCGATGGCACGCGGGATGCCAACGGCTATTGGATCTATCTGGCCGACGATGAGAGCGGGGCCTTGTGGTCGGCGGCGCGACAGCCCACAGGAGCGCTGCCCGAGGAGTACCGCGTCACCTTTCATCCCCACATGGCGGAATTTCACCGACGCGATCACGGGATTGTGCTAAACCTCGAGGTGGCAGTCATCGCGGGCGACGACATCGAGGTTCGTCGCCTCACGCTTGTCAATGAAGGCCCCCAAGCGCGAGCATTGCGTGTGACGAGCTACGGCGAAGTCGTTCTCGGTGCGCCAATGGATGACGAGCGGCACCCTGCTTTCAGCAAGCTGTTTGTTGGCAGCGAATATATCGCTCATTTGGGTGGTTTGTTGTTCCGCCGGCGCGCCCGCGCGCCACATGAGACGCCGCCCCTGCTCTTGCACTTCGCGGTCGATGCTCAAGGTCCGGTCCAGCCGTTGGGCTATGAATCGGACCGCAACCGGTTTATTGGCCGAAACGGCGATTTGCGCTTCCCGCCGGGCGCGCGGATGGCTCTTTCTAACAGCTCGGGTTGGACTTTGGACCCGATCATGGCGCTGCAGCTCGGGGTTACACTACAGCCCTATGAGACGCGCGAACTCTGCTTCATGGCCGTGGCAGCCGCGACCAGAGAGGGCGCGGTTGACCTGGCGGAACGCTATTCGACCTTGGCTGCGGTCAACTGGGCATTGCACGACGCCCTTGGAGCGAGCGCGCGCGCCCTTGAGCGTGTCCAGATTGAGTCCGCCAGCCTGCCGGCGCTACAGGCGCTCGCCTCGCTCCTTGTCTATCCGCACGGAGCGCTGCGCGGTGATGCCGCCACGCTCAACGCCAACCACTTAGGGCAATCGCATCTGTGGGGAATGGCTCTCTCCGGCGACCTTCCAATTTTGATGTTGCGAACCACAGGTACCGGCGGCTTGCTGGCGCAACAACTGATCGGCGGCCATCAGCTATGGCGCCGGCACGGGCTTCAGGTCGATCTTGTGATCCTTCAGACTGGTGGGTCGGCTTATGTCGAGCCGATCCGGGACGACGTTGTTGCCCTGCTCCGGCAGATCGGTGCAACGGAAATGCTTGGCCGCAAAGGCGGCATTCACCTTCTCTTTCGTGACCAGATCGGACCGGACCAAGTGAAACTGCTGGAGAGCGCTGCCTGCGTTATCCTTGATGAGCAGAGGGGGGCACTGGAGGACCAGCTGTTTCCGGCGTTTGAGGCGCCCCCATCGCTGCCGCGCTTTTGGGCAGCGCTTCCGTTCGATCAGACTGCCGTTGATGTGCTGGAACGCCCGAAGGATCTTCGCTTCAACAACGGGTTCGGCGGTTTCACGCCGGATGGACGAGAATATGTCATCCACCTTGATCCTGGCGAAGCCACGCCCGCACCCTGGTGCAATGTCCTCGCCAACGATGAGTTCGGCACACTGGTCAGCGAAGCCGGCGGGGGCTTCAGTTGGGCGATCAACAGCGGTGAGAACCGCCTGACGCCCTGGACAAACGATCCCGTGTCGGACCCGCCTGTCGAGACCCTCTATCTGCGTGATGAAGAAACGGCCTCGGTCTGGACCGTGACGCCTGCCCCCGCAGGGCATTCGTCGGCTTGCCAAGTGCGGCATGGGGCCGGCTATACGCGATGGACGCAGAAGTCGCACGGGCTGGACCAGGAAATGCTGGTGTTCGTTCCCTTGGACGCTCCGGTGAAAATCGTCCGGTTGCGACTCTGCAACCTTGAGAACCGACACCGGCGTCTCACCTCGACCTATTATGCCGAATGGCTGCTGGGAGCGCTCCCAAGCATCGCACGGCCCCATATCGTGTGTGATTATGATCCAGCCGCGCAGGCGCTTCTGGCCATGAATCGCTGGAATGAGGATTTCGCGGAACGGGTTGCGTTTCTCACCGCAAGCCGGCCTCCCCATGGGTTCACAACCGATCGTCGCGAATTTCTCGGGCCGGAGGGCGACCCATCTGATCCGGACGCACTGCGACGCTGGGGCTTGAGCGGCAAGCTCGTGGCGGGAGGCGATCCGTGTGGCGCCTATCAGGTTCATCTGGAGCTCGCTCCTGGCGCGAGCGAGGAAATCATCTTCGTCCTGGGGCAAGGAGCAGATCACGCCTCGGCAAGAGAACTGGCACGGCGCTGGAGCTCGTCCCATGCGGCCGAACAGGCCCTGCAGACGCTTGAGCGTCACTGGAACGGCATCCTGGGTGCTGTCGAAGTGTCCACGCCCGACCCCGCCTTCGATCTCATGGTCAATCGCTGGCTTATTTATCAGAGCCTGTCGTCGCGGGTGCTCGCCCGAACCGGTTTCTATCAGTCCAGCGGTGCAATCGGCTTTCGCGATCAGCTGCAGGACGTGCTGGCGCTGCTCCACATCGAGCCAGAACGAACCCGCGCGCATATCCTCCAATGCGCCGGGCATCAGTTCACGCAGGGCGACGTCCTCCATTGGTGGCACCCGCCCTCGGATCGAGGGGTGCGGACACGTTGTTCTGACGACCTCATTTGGCTGCCCTATGCGGTCGGCACCTATGTGCAGGCGACGGGCGATCTCACCATCCTCGATGAAGAGATTCCCTTCCTGGATGCGCCGCCGCTCAAACCTGAGGAGGAAAACCGCTACGCCCGCTTTGATGCAGCGGGCACCCTGCGGCCGCTGATTGATCATTGCGAACGGGCCCTGGAGCATGGGCTGACCGCAGGTTCCAACGGGTTGCCGCTCATGGGCGCCGGCGATTGGAATGACGGAATGGACCGATTGGGTCGCGAGGGTCGTGGCGAGAGCATCTGGCTCGCCTGGTTCGGCTCGGTCACTGCGGACCTGTTTGCCGATGTCAGCAGGCGCGCCGGACGAGGAATGAGCGCATTGCGTTGGGCCGAGCGGGCGCGGGAACTGCGAGAACGTGCCGAAGAAGCTGGATGGGACGGCGCATGGTATCGGCGCGCATATGATGACGAAGGACATCCGCTCGGTTCGGCGACCAATGACGAGTGCCGGATTGATTCCATTTCTCAGTCCTGGGCGGCCTTTGCGGGTGCTGAACCAGAGCGCGTGCGGCAGGCATTGGACGCTGCGTGGCGGGAACTGGTGAGTTCGGAACACAAGCTGGCGCGCCTCCTCTGGCCGGCTTTCGATAAGGGCGCGCGCGATCCGGGTTATATCAAGGCCTATCCGCCGGGCATTCGCGAAAACGGGGGGCAATATTCGCATGCCGCCGCCTGGCTTGGCATGGCGTTTGCCGAACAAGGGGAGTCCGATAAGGCGTTCGCCATCTTCGATATGATCAATCCCGTTCGACGCTCCGACGAGAAGGCAAAGGCGGAACGCTATGCGCTCGAGCCCTATGTCGTCGCAGGCGATATCTCTGCTGCCGACCCCCATAGCGGGCGCGGCGGCTGGAGCTGGTATACCGGGGCAGCAGGATGGGCGTGGCGTCTAGCTGTCGAGGGCATTCTGGGCTTGAGACTTGTCGATGGCCACCTGACGATTGCACCGTCCATTCCTCCCTCGTGGGGCGGCTTCCGAGCCGTTTTGCGCGGTCCCGCCGGCACGATTTCGGTGCACGTCGACGATCCCGATCATCTGGGGCGTGGAAACGTGGAACTCACCGTCAATGGCGTGCGCCGGGGGACAGACGGTATCCCATTCCCGACAGATGGCGCTGAGATCGAAGTCAGGGCGCGACTGGCGACTTGAGAATACCGCGCCGGCCGATCCTGTGACCGCGCCTTTGTCGTGCAGCGCGGAGCAGGTGCAATCTGTTGGAGTCAGCAACGGGAAGTCCTGGCGACAAGGAAGGCAAGAGGCTTCACCGGATCGCAGGAGACAAATGGAGACAACAAATGAAAGCAGCCAGTGAACAGCGCCCGCCACTCACGATCTCGGCCTCGCCGAGGTGCTATTGCGGCGTTGTTTCGATCGAAGTCAAAGCGGGGCAAACATGAGTATTGCCGCGCAACTGCTGCTCGGCGCACTGGTGGTGGCGGTGACGATGATCGCGCAGGCGGGCTTTGTTGCCGCGGCCTTCGCCGCATCAGACCGCCTCGTGCCCCCGCGCGTTCGGAGTAGCCGGCTGGCAAGCATGCTGATGCTCGCGGCCGCAACGATCTGGATGCTGGCCGCACTGACCTTCGCGGCATGGTTGTGGGCCGGTCTGTTCCTGTGGCTCGGCGCTTTCGGCTCGCTTGAGCCGGCGCTCTATTTCGCCACCGTGTCACTCACGACATTGGGTTTTGGAGACGTCGTTCTTGCTGAGGATGTCCGGCTCCTGTCTGCGGTTGTCGCCGCCAACGGCCTGATCATGTTCGGCCTCAGTACGGCGTTCCTGATCGAATTTGTCAGCGATGTGCGCGAGGAGGAGGAAGAGCGGATCATTGAAAAGGGTCCGTAGAGGGAGGAGGGTCCGAATTTCGGAACGCCCTCACAGAACAGAATAATTTTCGCGCCACCAACACCTTTCCTCACACTGGAGAGCCGACAGCCGCCACGGGACAAAATGCGGAGGCTCTCGAGGCGAAGCCGTCACAGGCGCCCGGATCGGGCAATCGCGCGCGAGAGGCGCAGCGTATACCATAGCGCGAGGAAATAGCCGACCAGAGCGAGCAGGGGCATGCCCAGGATGCGCGGGCCGATGCTATGCTGCATGAGCAGCGACGAGGCAATGTATAGTCCGAGGGTTACGAGAGCCAGCGCAAGCCGGTTGCCCGTGCGTTCCAGACCGGCTTCGGTGCGCTCGATCTGCGGCAGATGAATCTGAAGCGCGGGATGAAACCCCTCCCGCCGGGCCTCGGAAAGCCACGCTGCAGCGGCGCCTGGCAGGTCATAAACCGCAAGGCCAGCCTCAAATCTCAGTCGCGAAAGCGCTGCATGTGACGGACCCTCGGCCAGGGCCATGATTGCAGCGTTGCCCCTTTCAATGAGGGTATCGAGAACGTTCATCGCCGGGTCGAGCGTATGCAATGCATGCTCGACAAGAAACAGGGCTCGCATGAGGACAATCAGATAATGGGGCAACAGTACCGACTCCCTGTTACCCAGCCGCGAAATACGAAGGAACAGGTCCGCCATCGACCATTGCCGCATCGGAAGCGACGCGTATTCGGTCAGGAACTCCTCTAAGCCGTGGACGATTGCCTGCCGTTCACCGGAGATCCGTAGCAGTCCGAGTTCGACTGCCGCATCAAGCATCCAGTCGGCATCCTGATGAACAAAGGCTCGAACGAACAGCGCCAGCCGCCGCCGCGTCGCATGGTCGAGCTGGCCGGTCAGTCCGAAATCATGAAAGCAGATTGTTCCAGCGTCCATGAAGAAGAGGTTCCCGGGATGGGGATCGCCATGGAAGAAACCCAATACGAAGATCTGGTGCAGATAGATTTCTACGAGGTTGGCGGCGTAGCGAGGCCCAGAGCCGGCCAGGGCTGCATCGGAGAGCAGGCGGCCTGAGGAGAATTCCTGGACAAGCACGGTTTCGGAGATGAGGTCATCGATAACTTCGGGGACGTGGACCGTTTCCCAATCCGCAAATGCATCGGCAAAACGGCGAACGGCTCGTGCTTCGAGCCGGAAGTCGGTCTCCCGGCGCAGATTTGTCCAGATCTCATGCGCCAGGCGCACTGGCTCGAAGCGCGCGATTCTGGAGGACAGGGTGCACAGCAGGCGCAGCAGCCCTATCAGCGCGCGCATGTCACGATCGATCTGCGACCTGATCCGCGGGCGTCGCACCTTGATGATCGCTTCGCGGCCGTCCGGCATTTGGGCACGGTGCACCTGCGCGATCGATGCGGCGGCGAGCGGGGTCTCGTCAAATGAACTGAACAGGTCGTGGATTGGCTTGCGGAGGCCAGTCTCGATCTCATGCCTGGCGGCAGCCTGCGGGAATGGCCTGGCGTCCGCCTGAAGCTTGCTCAGCGCTGCAATGTACCGGTCGGGCAAAAGGTCGCGGCGCAGGCTGAGCCCCTGGCCGACCTTGATAAAGGTCGGGCCCAGGCGCTCAAGGGTCGCGCGCAGCCGATCAGGCAGCGTCGAACGGTTGTCCGTGCCGCCTCGGAGTCGTTCGTAAACTGCAACGATCAGGAGACCGAACACCGCTCCACCGATGCGCAAGAACCTCGCAGCTAGCATCATCGGTGCCCGCCTCTTCGTTCGCCACCATGGCCGCCTAAACGCGCCCCTTCAAATCGGTGCGCGCAAATCCATGCTTTGCTCGGGGCAAAGGTCGCGTCCAGGTCAGGTGCTCATAGACACTCGCCCAGTAGAGACCGAATGCGCCGCCGAACATCAATTCCTCGAGCGGTATTCCGCCAGACATCAGCCCCGAAAGTGCCGGCAAATTCCAGACATGTTCGATGTAGCCCGGTGCGCTGAACCGAAGGCCAATCATGAAGATTGCGTAGAAGGCGAGGAAAAGCAGACCGCCATAGAGCGTCTTGGCGCCAAGATCCGGGCGGCACAGAACAGCGGCTCCAGCCCCGGACGCCATGGCGATCACGGCCGGGTAGATCGGATTCCACCCCAGCGTGAGCAGCGGCAGGAAGACCAGAACCGGCGCCGCCAGCGCGAGGCGATGGAACCGGTGCGGGCCATGCGGCGGAACCGGGCGTGTGACCCGCCGTGCCGCCAGATTATAGAGCACGGCGCCGATCCCGCCGATGCTGAATGAAAAGATGATGCTCTCCAGATCAAAGCCGGTCCTTTGCGCGAGGTCGAAGAGGCTCGGCGGGGACCAATAAGCCGGCACGAACAGCGGCTCGCTCAAACCGAAGGGCGCGGTACCGAGCGCAGCCCGCAGCATCAGCGTCCTGTGCTCACGAAATGAGCCGTAAATGACGATAAATGCCAGGAGGAAGGCCAGTGCCCAAAATAACCAGATGTAGTGATAGCCGGTCACGCGCGTTGCCGGAATTGCAACGGCGCGTCTACCGGTTCGCTGCGATCGTAATCGGTGATGTAGTCGCGGGTCAGGGGGACCGCGTCCCGGCGATGGGCCAGTTGCAGCTGGAACACCATCAGCGGCCCGTGGCGGAAAAGCATTTCGCAGGCCGCAAGATAAAATTCCCACATACGGCAGAAACGTTCGTCATAGAGTTCAGCCGCTTCGGCGCGCCGCGCCTGGAACCGTTCGTGCCAGTGCTTCAGCGTATCGGCATAATGCACCCGCAGGATCTCGATATCAGTGATCCACAAACCCGACTTTTCAACGGCTGCCACCACCTCCGATAATGCCGGGATGTACCCGCCGGGGAAGATATATTTGCTGATCCAGGGATCGGCGCCTCCGGGCGGCTCCATGCGCCCGATCGAGTGGATGAGCGCAACGCCATCCGGTTTGAGTGTGCGTGCCACCGATTTGAAGAAGGTGGAATAATCCGGCGGCCCGACATGTTCGAACATTCCGACTGAGACGACCCGGTCGTAAAGACCCATCTCCTCACGATAATCCCGGAGTTCGAACCGGACCTGGCGGGAGAGGCCCGCCGCCTCGGCGCGCGCGCGTGCAGCCGCGAGCTGTTCGGTCGAGAGCGTGACGCCCGTTACATTCGCCTTCGCCGCCTGCGCAAGCTCAAGCGCGAGCCCGCCCCAGCCCGAACCGATATCGAGCACCTCGCATCCGGGCTCGAGCAGTAGCTTTGCGGCCAGATGCCGTTTCTTGGCCGCCTGTGCTTCCTCGAGCGTCTCGTCCCCGGTAGGGAAATAGGCGCAGGAATATTGGCGATCGGAATCGAGAAACAGATCATAGAGCGCGCCCGAGAGATCATAGTGATGCGCGACGTTGGCGCGTGCGCGGTGGCGATGGTTGCGCGGACTCCGATTGCGACCGGTCCGCGCCCGCAGGCGCTGGATCGGATGGCGATCGAACGCCTCCAGCCCGTCGATCGCCAGTTGGAGGAGGTCGTGCAGCGAGCCACGCTCCAGCGTCAGCGTTCCCTCCATATAGGCCTCTCCGAACGCGAGCGAAGGATTGAGCGCGAGGCGCAGAGGCAGCTTCGGGTCGTGCAGGCGCACTGTCACTTTGGGACCGGGACGATGACCGAGGAATTCATGCGATCTTCCCCGATGATCGATGACGGTCAACTGCCCCGTTTGGATCATGGAGCGTAGCAACCGTGAAAGCAACGGCAAGGAACGCGCAGTTCCCGGTGACGAAACGAAGTTCTGCATCAGTGGTCATCCTTATCGGCCAAGACGAAGCCTAGTCACAGACGCCGGGCGAGAGGATTCCTTACACATTCGCCGCAGATCGTCAGGGAGCTTCGCGCAGCTGGCGCATTCGTTCGGCATCGCTGCACTGGCAATCCAGGAACCCGTGAATGACACAGGTGTGGCACATCTGTTCGAGCCGCTGTTTGAGCGCCTGGCGCGCGCGATGTAGCCGGACCGTGACATTGTTGAGCGTGATCCCGAGACTAACGGCAACCCTGTCCCGGGGCTCACCGAGCAAATCGACACGCCAGATGACAGCGGCATATTCCGCCTTGAGTGTCGGCAGCAGCTTATAGAGGCATTGACAGACCGCGTCGTCGATCTCCTTGTCGGGTTCGATCAGCGCTTCGGCCATATTGGCGAGTTCAACGGGATCCACGCCATGCTCGCGCCCCCGGCGCGTTGCCGCTGCGCGCTGATGGTCGACAAGCGTCGTCGCAAGCACCCGTCCGAGCCAGCCGCGAACCGTGCGCACATCGCGCAGATCGCCCGAGCGTTCCAGCGCTTTCAGGATGAAGCGCTGCAACACTTCCTCAGCCTCGTCATTACTGTAGAGGCGACGGCGCAGGAATTTGAGGAGATCGCGGTGACTCTCCACCAGCGCCCTTCTGACCGCCGCGACCATTTCCGACGGCTCTGCTGCTTTGTGTCGTGCGTCTTTTTCCCGTTCATCAGCCATGAAGATCCTCCATCTCCTAGACGGCAGAGTGCGCCGAACATTACGCACAAATGGGAGAAGCTGTTCGCTGTAATGATTGGCGTGAGCCATCGTCCTAACGAACGCAGGCCGGCATTTTACCGGCGGCGGGCGAGGGGCATCGGGATCCGCTCGCCACGCGGCAAAATTCCCGACGCAAAGAGGTCTTCGATGAAATTTCTACCCACCATCCTCACGGCCATGGCCGTTACCCTCGTCCCGGTGGGCGCCTACGCCCAGTCGGCACAGACTCATACGCCAGGTATCGGCCACAGCGTCTTCATGCGCGGGACGGTTGTGCGCGCCTCGGGCAACGACCTTGTCGTCTGCATCGGTAGCGCCGACGGTGCCGAGCCCGGTCAGGAACTGACAGTCTATCGCGTATCCGAGCATCCGCATGGCCCCAAAGGGCCACCGAGCTTTCTGCGGACCGAGGTCGGCACAGTGCGGATACAGCAGATCATCGACCAGCATTTTGCAAATGCCACCGTGACGTCGGGAGCGATCAAGCGCCACGATATAGTCGAGTTGCGGCGGCCCTGACACGGCCTCGTAGCGTCGCGACGCTGGCTTGGAGAGCGGCGTCACGATTGCGGTAATTTGATACTGGCAAGGAGACGATCATGAACGCGGAGCCAGTCTATATTCTCGGCTTTGATGACCCGGCTGCTGGCGATGTCGCCACGGTCGGCGGCAAGAACGCGTCACTTTCGAACATGGTGCGGACCATGCGCAGCGCAGGCCTTGCTGTCCCCGACGGGTTTGCCACGACCGCGTGCGCCTTTCGCGATTATATCGATGCCAACGGTATCGAATCGTCTTTGCGAGCGCAGATTGCCGCCTTCCAGGCGGGAAGGGCGCCACTGCATCAAACAGGCGAGACGATTCGTCGCCTGTTCCTTGAAGGCGAGTTTCCGACAGCGATGGCCGAGGCGATTCGCGAGGCCTATCAGGGTCTCTCACGCGCCGCAGGCGTCGATGAGCTGGGCGTGGCTGTGCGCAGCAGCGCGACGGCCGAAGACCTGCCGGATGCCAGCTTCGCCGGCCAGCAGGAGACATTCCTCAATGTTCGCGGCGAACGCGAACTCCTCGATGCCTGCCGCCGCTGCTTTGCATCGCTGTTTACCGATCGCGCGATCAGCTACCGTGAGGCGAAGAACTTCGATCATTTGAAGGTCGCTCTGTCGATCGGCGTGCAGCGCATGGTCCGTTCCGACCTCGCCGGATCCGGTGTCATGTTCTCGATCGACACGGAGACGGGCTTCCCGAGAACAGTCGTGGTCAGCGCCGCCTGGGGGCTGGGTGAGACCGTCGTTCAGGGAAGCGTGAATCCCGACAAATATCTGGTCTTCAAGCCGCTGCTCGATGAGCCGCGAGTACGCCCGATCATCGAGCGCACATTGGGCGAAAAGGAACGCAAGCTTGTCTATGCACGGGGCGGCAGCGCGCGCACCGTGCTTCGCGATACGACAAGGCGCGAGCGCGAGTCCTTTGTACTCGACGATGAAGAAGTGCTCCAGCTGGCGCGTTGGGCCATGCTCATCGAAGACCATTATGGCCGGCCAATGGACATGGAATGGGCCAAGGACGGCGAGACGGACGAATTGTTCATTGTCCAGGCGCGTCCCGAGACGGTGCAGTCCAGCCGCCACACCGCCAGGTTGAGATCCTATCGCCTGAAAGAGAAGGGCAAGACGTTGCTCACCGGCTCGGCGATCGGTGAGGCGATCGCGACCGGTGCGGTATGCATCATTCGCAGCCCTGCCGATATCGACCGTTTCAGGGACGGTGCGATCCTCGTGACGGAGATGACCGATCCCGACTGGGTGCCGGTCATGAAGCGCGCTGCGGGCATTGTCACCGATCATGGCGGTACGACGAGCCACGCGGCGATCGTCAGCCGCGAACTCGGTGTGCCGGCGATCGTTGGCACCGGTAACGGCACCGATGTGCTGAGCGAAGGCCAGGCGATAACCTTGTCCTGCGCGGAAGGCGATCGTGGCCACGTTTACGAGGGCGCGCTCGCCTTCGATGCCGAAGATATTGATCTTGCCGCAATACCCGATACTCGCACCGCGATCATGGTGAACCTTGCAAGTCCGGCGGCCGCATTGCGCTGGTGGCGTCTGCCGGCAAAGGGCGTCGGGCTAGCCCGTATGGAGTTCATCGTCAGCAATGCGATCAAGGCGCATCCGATGGCCTTGCTGCACCCCGAGCGCGTCACCGACGCTTCCGAGCTGCGCCAGATTCGCGCGCTGACCTCGGGGTTTGCCAATCCGGCCGAATTCTTCATCGAGACGCTCGCACTTGGCATCGCCAAGATCGCCGCGGTTTACCACCCATATCCCGTGATCGTGCGGTTGAGCGACTTCAAGACGAATGAGTATGCCCATCTCCTGGGCGGAGCCGCCTTCGAGCCGAGCGAAGAAAATCCGATGCTCGGGTTCCGGGGCGCCTCGCGCTATTATGATGAACGCTATCGCGAAGGCTTTGCGCTTGAATGTCGCGCGCTGAAACGTGTTCGCGAGGACATCGGCTTTCGCAATGTCATCGTCATGGTGCCTTTCTGCCGGACACCTGCAGAGGCGGATCGTGTGCTGGAAGTGATGGCGGAAAATGGGCTCGCTCGGGGCGGCGCCGACCTCGAAGTCTACATGATGTGCGAGATCCCGTCGAACGTCATCCTTGCCGAGCAGTTCGCGACGCGTTTCGACGGGTTTTCGATCGGCAGCAACGATCTGACCCAGTTGACGCTTGGCGTCGACCGCGACTCGGGCGATCTTGCACCGTTGTTCGATGAACGAAGTGAAGCAGTCACCCGCTTGATCGACGAGGCCATCGTCAAGGCCCATGATGCCGGAATCAAGGTCGGCATCTGCGGACAGGCTCCCAGCAACTATCCCGAGTTCGCGGCTTTTCTCGTGCAGGAGGGTATCGATTCAATCTCGCTCAATCCGGACAGCTTCGTGGCGACGATCCGCCATGTCGCCGAGGTCGAGCGAGCACTCGCGTCCGGAAGCCGAACCGACACTGCGACCCGCAGCACTGAAACCGCGCAATAGAATGAGGCCATGACCCTCTGCGGGCGAACTCACCCTGCGCTGCCCAACGGCTTGGCGTTCTGGATCGTGCAGCAGTGTCGGATCGCTCTCTGCACGAATCCCACAGACCTCGGCGCCCTGGGGAGCAAGCGTCCACCACGCGGACGATGAAGGTATATCGACGTGAATCGCACACGAGCTCGACCGCGCAGGATTCCCGGCAAGCAATACAGCCGGTGGAGCGACGGTGCGAACCATGCTGTGGAGGCGTTGCGGTCCCGGATTTTCGATTTCGCGTGGGCGCTATGGACAGCGCTGTTCGCGCCGGTGATTCCGCTCTTGTGGCTTGCCGGCTCGCCGCCACGGCTTGTCCGCAAGCTCACGCGGATCTGGGCGCGGGGCGTGCTTGTCGAACTCGCCTGGATCGTCGGGCTCAACTATGTCGAACAAGGGCGCGGCCACATTCCGCATGAACCCTGCCTCATCATCTGCAACCATCAGTCGACCTGGGAGACGCTGGCGGCGCTCGTGCTGTTTCCCGATGTCGCGATTATCGCGAAACGAGAGCTGCTGCGAATCCCGGTGCTGGGTTGGTTCCTGCGCCGGTCGCCGATGATTATCATAGACCGTTCCGACGGTGCGGCGGCGCTTCGGACGATGATAGAGGAGGGCACTGCCGCGCTCGCCGACGGGCGATCGGTGCTGATCTTTCCGGAAGGAACGCGCAGATGTCCGAGTGAACCGATCCAATTCAAGCGCGGCGTCGATCTGCTCTACAAGAGGTTGGGCGCGCCGGCTTTGCCTGTCGTCGTCGATTCGGGGAAGTTCTGGGGTGTCGCTTCTCGTCGCAAACGGCGGGGCACGATTACGGTGACCTATCTTTCCCTCATCCCGGCCGGGTTGAGCCTGGCCGATTTCGCTCGCCACGGCGAGCAGCAGATGCAGGCGGTGCATGCGGCTGCATCGCTGGTCGAATAGGGTCGATGCATGTTATTCTCTCTTCGCTGGGAGCGGTCCGCCGATTTAGAGAAGCGGACTGAGCAAACGGGCGACATTCTCGACAGTCTTCGCGAGCAACGGACGCTGACTCCATTGCTCCGGTGCCAAGCGCTCGCCTCTCGCGATATTGAGTGCCTGTTCCGCCTGAAGGCCCGCAGTCGCGGTCCTATCGTAGATGATCAAGCTGGCTTCACCGTTCAACAGGAAGGAACGTATATCGATGTTGCTTGAACCGATAACGGCGATTTCGTCGTCGATGGTGAGGTGCTTGGCATGGAGAAAGCCATCATGGAATAGGTGAATGGCGACTCCGGCCCGCAGCAGTTCGTCATAATAGGAACGCTGCGCAAGACCGACCAAGGGGTGATCGGCAACACGCGATAATATAAGTTTTACCTCGACGCCGCGCAGGACTGCTGTTTGCAGCGCCTTCAACAAGGCCTCGTCGGGAATGAAATAGGGTGTGGTGATCGTGATGCGGTGACGAGCGCCATGGACGAGCGCGACGATCAGCCGTTCTGCACCGGATATGGGGTAATCGGGACCGCTGGGTAACAGTTGGGCAACGGCTCCGGCGCGTGGATGGTGATGGGGGAAGAGCGCTGGACTGTCCAGTACGCGCCCTGTCTCGAGGAACCAGTCGGCGACAAACACCGCCTGGAATTCGAGTACAACCGGCCCGCTGGTTCGCGCTACAAGTTCCCTGTTGACGAGACCCGGAGAGAACTCCGCCGCTATCAGATTCTGAGAGCCGATGTAGCCGCAGCGCCCGTCGATGATGACGATCTTGCGGTGATTGCGCAGGTCGACCCGCGTTGAGCGCCGCTGGAAGAAGGTGACGGGAAGTGCGCGTTCAATCTCGACGCCGCCCGATGCGAGGCGCCGTCTCAGGCGGCGCGCCCAGGGACGCGAGCCCAGAGCGTCGATCAATACCCGGCATGCGACGCCGCGTTCAGCCGCCCGCAGCAGCGCATCGACTACTCGCCCGCCGGTGAGATCGTCGGCAAACATATACATCAGGATGTGAACATGGTCGGCGGCGTTCTCGATGTCGGCGACCAGTCGGTCGACCATGCCGTCATAGTCCGATAGAAATTCAACGCTATTGCTGCCGAGCGTCGGGAACTGGCCAAGCCGTTCGATCAGAAGCGCGGCTGGCAAGAAGCGTTCCGGTAGGTCTGGCCGACAGCAATGTTGCGAATGTTTGATTTCGCGCGAGGCTCTGGCGAGGAGATCTTGGGCAGCCTCGAACCGCCGCTTCCGCCACCGTGGATAGGTGGGGCGTCCGATTATCAGATAGAGAACGAGCGCCGGGATCGGCAGGAAGAAGACGAGAAGCAGCCAGCCGCGCGCGGCTTCGGGCGAGCGCCGGAACGGCACGACCACCAGCATTATAATCCGAATTGCCCATTCGACCGCAATGTAGCCAAGGCCGAGAGGGTCGATAGCACCGAGATTTGTCACGGTTAGTTCCCTTTCATCGGGGTCCATGCCAAACGGCTCTGGTCACATCTCCCTCCGTCGATGTTACGCAATTCGTCAATCTGGAGCGAGATTTTCGCCGACAGCGGCGCCCTGCGGGAAAGCTCGACGGATACGCGACATCGTCAGAGCGTTGCAATTGGTTGCTCGGCGACGGAACGCCAGCTGCGTTGACGATAACGCCATAGGTAAGGAGAGCGTCGAGTGGCCTCCCTTGGTTCGGCGTTACCGCTGGCGCGACCACGAGACTCTCCTTCGTGCTGACGGCGCTTCGGTATATTGCCAGTCGAACCGCGAGAGGCCGGTCTCCGTGCTTGGCCGCGATAATGGCGCCTTCCCGGCCAAGCATGACGGCCACGGCGCAAACCGCGTCGCCGGCACTCGGGCTGAGAGGCACAGCGGCAATCGGCTTCACAAGCGCATTCTCAGGTGTCCTTGCCACGTTATCCGGCAGACTTCTCCGCCACGGGCCCATCGGTTTCGTGGGCGGCCGTATCGGTGCCTGGCTCGCGAGCTTTCCACCAGATCATCGCCAATAGATACAGGGACATCAGCGCGCCGCCAAAGCAGAAGACCGAAATATATGCAAACCGGAAAAAAAGATTGGTCACCAAAAATACGAATGCGACCAAAAGTCCAAATATCCGAACCTCGGGCCGCGAAGCGAGAAGCAGAGGCAAAATGACCGCGGTGAAATAGATGACGACGGTAAGCTCGCGAGCGACAAGAAAATCGAACAGCATGATTCCGCCATAGGAAATCGCATGCGGAAGAAATGTCACGGACATCCAGTCTTCGTGCACAAGATAAGGCAGGTATTGCCCTCCGCCTAGGACCGCGCCCATGACCGCAAAGCCGAGATAAAGCGGTTTGCGGCGGACCGGCTCGAGAAAGAAGATTGCCGAGGGCACCCAGACCGGCCAGGCCAGCCAGGAGAAGAACATGTACGCAAGCGTGAAGCGCTGGACCGCCGCAGGATCGCTTGCAGAGCCGGACGTCCAGACCAGGCCCTCGAACAACTGCTGGATGCCGAACAGGAAGGGCAGGGCGCAGATTCCGAGATAACGGCGATCTGTCCGGAATGCGATATAGCTGCTCGCGAGCCCGGCTGGCAGGAGCACGGTAGCGGCGGCGAAGCTGGCTTCGGCTGAGAAGCACATGTCAGTCCTGCTTCGCTGTGGGCGGGAAGGCCAACCTGGAGCAAGCCCTTGCGGCACGGATAGCCATTGCCGGGAGAAGATGGTCGACCGCGTTCGTGGCGAGACCATTTTGAGGTAGCCACGACGCATGGCTTCGTTCTTGCCGGGCCACAACGCTTCCGCTGGTCGGAACCAGCCGGCGAACGTGCGCGCTGCGCTGACAGAGCCAAGCTAATGGGATCGTCCTCATCACGGTGCAATAAGACCCTGTTCCAGCGCAGCATTGTCATAGAGGAAGACGGCGTTCGGATCGGGGAGGCGATGATCGGCGTGTGACGCTTCGCCGAGACGGCTCAGCAAATCGCTGATCAGCGAAAGCCGCGTGTGATGTTTGTCGTCGGCTCGAACCACGGTCCACGGTGCGGCGATGCTGTGCGTGCGCGCAAGCATTTCGTTGCGAGCCGTGCTGTAAGCGTTCCAGCGCTTTGTGGCTTCATCGTCAACCGGGCTGATCTTCCACTGTTTAAGGGGATCCTTCCGTCTTGCCGCAAGGCGCTTTTTCTGCTCCGACTTCGAGATATCGAGATAATATTTGACCAATGTGATGCCGCAATGGGCAAGAAGCTGCTCGAACATCGGCACGGTCGCCATGAATTCCTCATAGTCGGCGTCTGTGCAATATCCCATTACCCGCTCGACGCCAGCGCGGTTATACCAACTGCGGTTGAACAGAACGATCTCTCCTGCAGCCGGGAGATGACTCGTCCAGCGCTGGAAATACCAGGATCTGCGATCATGGTCCGACGGTGGACCCAGCGCGACCACGCGCGTTTCGCGTGGGCTGAGATGCTTGACGATTCGTTTGATCGTCCCGTCTTTGCCTGCCGCATCCCTTCCTTCGAAAATGATCAGCAATTTGCGGCCATCGGCGATGATCTGCCGCTGCAGGGCGCTGAGCCCGACCTGGAGCGCGCGAAGCTGCTCGGCATAGGAGTGCTTCTCCTTTTCATTCATGCTCATCTGCGCCTCTTCACTTTCAGGCTTTGCGCGGACTTCCTCGGTCCGCCCTTCGCGATAACAATTCGACCCATAATAATCGTCCCCGCCAAGGGTACTCGTGCTCTCAGGATGGCGGGTTGGAATGATGGGTGGACGAGAGCTTTGACCATGTCGGGATAAATCCGGGAACCCGCTTCATGTACGCGCGGTACTCTTCGCCGAAAGTCGCGAGCGCTTCGCGCTCTTCGTTTCGCGCCAAGCGGACATACATGAAGGTGAGGACCGGGAACATCGCGAGGGTCAGCACGGTCGGCCATTGGAACAGGAACCCGAGCATGATGAGAATGAACCCGTCATATTGCGGATGCCGCACATAGGAATAAATGCCTTCTGTCGCGAGGAGATTGTTCTTTTGCGCGCGGTAGAGGCGGGCCCAACCGCTCGAAATAAGCCAGAAGCCGCCTCCGATCAGAACGAAGCTCGCAATATGAAACGGCCCGAAATGGGGGTTGGCCTGCCACCCGAACAGTTCTTCGAGGAGGTGTCCGGCGTCATGCGAGAACCAGTTCACCTCCGGATAGCGGCTCTGGAGCCACCCCGAGAGCAGATAGATGGTCAGCGGGAAGCCATACATTTCCGCGAACAGAGCAACGAGAAAGGCGCTGAAGGCGCTGAACGAGCGCCAGTCGCGCTTTGTCTGCGGTTTGAAGAAGCTGAATGCGAAAAAGATGAAGATCGCGGCATTCACGAATGCCAGACCCCAGAGCCCATATGCGGGTGCTTCGCTGTGCATGGCCTTGCCTCCGGATCAGTGGCGGTGGGAGCCGGAACCGGCTGCCGTGTCCGTGCCGGGCCGACCCCTTCCATGGTCGAGAGGGGCGTGCCCGCCATGTCCGCCATGGCCACCATGCATGAACATATGTAACAGCGGACAGGCCAGCAGCAGTAGCACCCACGGAAGAATTCCGAGCATATGCGCCCGGTGCTCGGCCAGAAGGAAGAATGCTGCGATTCCGGCGAAGGCGACAAAGGCGAGCGCGATGCGCCAGGTCGAACTGTTGGGCCTCGCGCCCGTTGACCGGTCATGTCTCTCGTAGTCCATATCTTGCACCCCATTCAGGCCATCAGGTCATGATTTAGCTGTTTGGAAAGACGCATGATCCACGTCCCCATTACAGTTGCCCTTGGTATGCGCGTCCAGATTTCCAACGCGCTAGCAATTGTGGGGCCGCCGCCGTCGATCAGACCGGCTTCATTCCTGGTCCGGATTGTCGGGAACGCCTGCCGAACGTTAGGATTATCATTAGAATTCCAAGGTTCGCACCATATTGTCGTTTTTCTATTGTAGTCTCTCCTAGTTCGGCTAACCATGCGGAGCACTGTGGCTGGCTCGCTGCACGAGAAGGATGCCGCCGAGAATCAGAATGGCGCCTCCGGCCTGTGTCCATGTGAGCCGTTCGCCGAACAGGGACGTACCGATAGCGAGGCCGATGATCGGTACCAGAAAGGTGAAGGCATTTGCCTTGGTGAGGCCAACCTGTTCCAACGCCCTAAACCAGAGCCAAAATGCAACTGAAGTGCCCAATACGGCCAAGGTGAGTAAAATCGCGGCAAATTCAAGCGACCAGGAAAATGAAGCCAAATCTTCGGTCGTAGTTGATAGAAGCGCCAGAGGAATTGCACCGATTGACAGTTGAAATCCCATCGCGATAAGCCCATCGGCTCGGCCTGTGAGGCGCTTGATGCCGATATTGCCTAGCGCAACACCGGTTACCGCAAGAGCAACATAGGCAATACCGAGGCGGTAATTGGGCATATCGCCTGAAGCGACAGCGGGCCAGGCAATGACAAAGACGCCAAGAAGGCCCACCACGAGGCCGGCCTTGCCACTCAAGGAAAGCCGCTCTTGCAGGATACCGTGGGCGAGAAGCGCGGTTAGAAGTGGCTGCGTATTGGTGATGACAGTCGCAATACCAGGCGTAACATATTCGGCGGCATGGAACATGCCCAGAAACCCAAGGGTCGTTGAGCCAAAGCCTACTGTGGTGATCAAAATCCAGGTATGAAAATCGCGGGGCAGGGGTCGGCGCAGCAAAATGGCCAGCAGAATGAGGCTCAGTCCAGCAATTGCGGCGCGCATTGCTGCAAAGGCGACGTGAGGAGCCAGGTCAAGACCTATAGTGATGAGCGGGAAACAGCCCGCCCAGAGCAGCATCACGGCAAGCAGCCTGATTATTGAACCGGTAGATATTTTGTTAGCACAGTGCACTCTTCGCCGCACGGCGCCCCAATAAAAGGCCATCCGATCATCAACCTTCCGCGAATATGAGCGACAGTGAACCGTCTGGTACCTCACACCGAACGCCCCATTCCCGATTCCGATGCGCGCGCTCGCTTTCGCTTTTTGTATAATCCTTGCCTCTGACCTCCCTACCCATCCGTTCGCCCTTGTGAATACCGCAGTTCCTTTCCGTATCGCTTGCGCGGACCTCGAACCTGATGACGTCTCTTGCGGTCGACAAATCCGCTTCATCGCTCCAATTCTCGAGCCTCCGGAAGTCTGCATGAAATCGCATACCGACATTGCGATGCCACGCGCGCACGAGGGCGCGACGCCCAGCACGCGCGAGAGCAATCGCGCAAACGAGGCCCGTCGGACCCGCGCCGATAACCATCACCTGGCCGCTTACATTATTACGGACGAAAGCCGGGTGCGCGTGTGTTGCGCGGACAGGAAACTCGGGGGCTGGCCGATCGTTTCCGGTCCCGGTTCCGGTCCGCGCGAGCAATGGCTGACCTTGGTGCGTGATCATCTCGCAAGTGGACGGCAGGCACGCTCGGGCTGCGGCGCGCAGTGAAGACTTGCCTCGGGGAGGTGCGGCGCCACCGGTGCTCGTGGCCTGCGATGGTGCATCAGCGCCGCCACGGCGAGCGAGGCCAGCCGTGCCGGCACCGGATCCGCGCGCGACGTCAGCACCACCGGCACCGCCAAGCCGACTGCGATGCCTGCCGCAGTGGCTCCCGCCAGGTATTCAAGGTTTTTCGCGAGGATGTTTCCCGAGACCAGATCAGGGACGAGCAGAATGTCTGCGTCACCGGCCACGGCTGAAGCAATCCCCTTGTCCGCGGCTGCCTGGCTCGAGATGGCATTGTCGAAGGCGAGCGGA
This sequence comes from Novosphingobium naphthalenivorans NBRC 102051, assembly GCF_001590985.1. GTDB lineage: Bacteria > Pseudomonadota > Alphaproteobacteria > Sphingomonadales > Sphingomonadaceae > Novosphingobium > Novosphingobium naphthalenivorans. The sequence goes on along the minus strand of NZ_BCTX01000012.1, from coordinate 55,437 downwards.
CCGTCGACCAGGGCGCCGGTAATTTGTCCGCGCTGCGCCATGAGCGTCAGACATGCCGCATCGAGTGTCGAGACGATTTCGGGGTTGACCGTCTCTATCGCCGAGAGGACGGCAGCCTTTGGCGTCTCGACCCCAAGGAGCTGGAATAGGTTGATCGCATTTTGCAGGATCTGGGCCTTGGCGCTGAGGTCGGGCGCGATGTTGATCGCCGCGTCGGTAATCCCGAGGAGTCTTGACCGGGTTGCGACGTCGACCAGGAAGACATGACTGACCCGCTCGCCTGGCACACGCAACCCAAGTTCCTTGTCGAGCATAGCGTGCATCAAGCTGTCGGTGTGGATATGTCCTTTCATCACTGCGTCGGCCTTGCCCTCGCGGGCGAGTTCCACAGCTTTTGCTGCCGCGGCAGTTCCCGAACCGGCGGGGACCATCCAATCAGCCGCCGGCGTCCATTCGATATCATTGCAGATCGCGGCGATCACCTCCGGATCGCCAACTAGACGCGGCTCGACCAAGCCGAGTCCCTGCGCTTCGCGCATAGTTTCCAGAACTTCCGATTGCGCGGCATCAGCTACAGCAACGCGAATGGGTCCAAGGCCGGTTGCCTGTTCGACGAGGCGCTGCAGATGTGGGGCAGGGGGGGCCAAGTTCACGCCACCTGCCTTGCGGGCTGCACGGCCAGCAGCCGGCGCATGTGCCGCGCTATCATTTGTTCTTCGTCGGTTGCGAATGCTTCAACGACGACGTGGCCCGCAGCCGACGAGATGACCCGTGCACCATCTGTGTTGCGCTTGGGATCCAGGGCGACGCCCAGATAGCCGAGATCCGCGCAAATGTCGGCGCGAACCATGGGTGCATTGGCGCCGATTCCGCCGGTAAATACCAGGCGATCGAGGCCGCCCAAGGCGGCGGTCAGTGCGGCCAAGTGTAAGCGCGCCTGATAGCAGAAGTACGCCACGGCCTCGAGAGCGGACTGGTCCGTGGGCCGTGCCAGCAATTCCTGCATGTTGCGGCTGAAACCGGACAATCCCAGCAGTCCCGATTCCTCGTAAAGGAGATGCTGGAGCCGATCTGCGGACAAGTCCATTTCTGTCAGCAAGTAAAGGATGATGCCCGGGTCGAGGTCGCCGCAGCGCGTCCCCATGGGCAGACCGCTCAATGTGCTGAAACCCATCGTCGTCTCGACGCTTCTGCCGCCCCTCAGCGCACACATCGAAGCCCCGTTCCCGAGATGGGCAACGATGACGCGCTCGCCATCGACGTCGACCTCCTCGCTGCGCAGCCGATCAACGACATATTCGTAGGAAAGGCCATGAAAGCCGTAACGGCGGATGCCTTGGTCACGCAACTCGCGCGGCAAACCCGTCAGGGTTGCGAGGTGCGGCATGCCATGATGAAAGGCGGTATCGAAGCAGGCGATTTGGGACAGGTCTGGGCGAGCGCTGCGGACTGCGGCGATTCCGGCCAGATTGTGCGGTTGATGCAGCGGAGCAAGCGGCACGAACTCGCGCAACCGCGCCTCCAGCGTCTCCGTTACGAATGTGGCGCAATCACATTCCGCGCCGCCATGGACAATGCGGTGCCCGACTGCCGCCAAACCGTATCCGGCGGTGTGCGGGTCGATCGCATCGAAAAGCAGATGCAAAGCCATGTCGTGGTCAGCGACTTGTGTCGCTTCATCGAACGCCGTCGTCCCTGCTACGTCAACGGCGTGAAAACGGCCATGTGCAAGGCCGATGCGGTCGATGGCCCCTGACCAGAGGCGCGCTGGGGGATCTACGGTCGAAAAGAGCGCGAACTTCACGCTCGACGAGCCGCTGTTAATGACCAGAATGGCATCGCCTGCAGCTGCTCGCAGTTGGGGCTGCGTGGGGCGACCATTGCTAGGCATGCTTGCTGCCCGCAAAGCCGTACAGCCAGCCAAAGATTTGCTCGCAGGTCTTGTCCCTGGCTTGCCGCGCGTCTTCGAGTGCTTGGGTGATCGCGCCGATTACGTCTTTTTCCCGCTGAACCAACGGCTGGTTGGGTGACAGCGGCTTGCGCCTTTGCGAGATCGCACCCGCCAACATTGCGGCACCGCGCATCCAGGGATTGAATGCCTCGGAATGGAGATAGCGGCTCGTCCGCATCGGGTGGAGCCACTTGAGCGCCTCGGCGGTCCAGGGATTGGCCAGTGCCTGCACCCACGGGCTCATGAAGGTCCGGTACAGCGCCTCGTTTTGCTCGGAGATCTGCCTGACGCGTTCGAATGCCTCGCGCGGATAATCCCTATCGAGATCCTCGACCTCGCGCGGTTCGAAACGGACACTGAAATCAGGCTTGTGACAATCCGGATCGCCGGAAGGATTGTCGATCTTCATTTCGTAAAGCCCCGGCGGCAGAGCTTCGATCTCCTCCAGGCTTTCGACGATGGCGCGATGCTCGAGACGCGCGACGCTCGCCGAAACAAAAATGCCAAGATGGCCGACATGAGGATTTGTCAGATAGACGATGCGTTGTCCCGCTTGCTTCAGGTCCTCGGTGTCGCGATAGACGGCAGGGATCCAGCCGAGCGCCTGCTGCGGCGGCGTGATGTTGTCGCCATAAGAGGCGAAGATGACGAGCGGGTTTCGGATGCGGCGCAAATCGGCAAAGGCCCCTTCGCAGATGCGCAGCCGTCCCTGCTCGAGCGCGTTGCCGATGAACAGATTTTCGACGATCGCAAGCATTTCTTGGCGACTGAGAAAGTAGAAGCCGTTCCACCAGCGTTCAAATTCCAGAAAGCGCTCGCGTTCGCTGTCGACATTGGCGAATAGATGCGCATATTTTTCCCAGATAGCCTTTTCCGGTTTCAGATTCTCGAAGTTCTCGGCAAGCCACGCCCCATCGAAGCGGCCGTTGCCCAGATCCGAGAGGAAATGCGTCAGCCACGCGCCCCCAAGTAGGCCGCCCGCCAGGCGCATCGGATTGATGCCGGATTCGCCGGCCCAGTAAGACAGAGGCGAACCGTTCAAGACCGCAGGGCCAACCAGGCCTTCGCAGTCGGCGGATAATAACGTCACCGCCCACCCGGCCTGGCAGTTGCCGTATGTAATCGGCGCTTTGTTCGGGTGCCGCCGTGCGACTTCTTCGACGAAACGCCGCAGCGTATGGAGGACGTCGGTGAGGGTTTGCGCGAGAGCGGGCTCGGGAAAGAAGATCACGAAATAGACCGGATGGCCTTCGCGCATGGCCATGCCGACTTCGGAATCGCGCTTGAATCCGCCGATGCCGGGGCCGTGGCCGGCGCGCGGATCGACGACGATGATCGGCGGTTTGTTGGGGTCGACGCAATCCTCCCAGCAATCTCCGCCGATCTCGGTGATGCGAAGAAGGGCGTAATTGGTCGGTCGCTCGAAACGGCGCGCGTCAAGCAGCGTCTCATATTGGAAATCGAGAAGTGGCGGCAAGCCGGCGCGCTCATGTTCGAGCATGTTGTTCGCCCGCTGACGCAGCGTATCCCAGAACAGGATCGTTCGCTCCATGAAATCCCGCTGATAGGCGACGAACTCGTCGAGCGTGGGAAGATCCGGAATGGGCCCGGAGTCCGAAGGAATTCGTTTTGGCGCTTCGCCCAGTGATTGGGGAGGACGGTTTCCTGATTGCCGCGACGGCGCCGCCGAAGTTGGTAATGTTCCGCTGGTTTGAATGGATGAAGAAGCCATAATTTCGCTGTTTCGCAAAAGATTGAAGAGCAAGCTGAAATTCGAATCACATCGCGGTCGCCGGAACTGGCGAGTCCTGCGCTGCGTTCCTGGCCGGTATCCTGCCGCGGCCAACACCCGTCAGTCTGGTCCGCTTGAGCATCAGCGCATTGATGGCAACAAGCGCGGAACTGCCCGACATGGCGAGTGCAGCAATCTCCGGGCTCAGCAGAACGGGATAGAGCACGCCAGCGGCGAGCGGGAAGGCGATGATGTTGTAACCGACCGCCCACCAGAGATTCTGGTGCATCTTGCGCAAAGTCGCACGCGACAGGGTGATTGCGCCGACGATATCGAAGGGATCGCTCTTCATCAGAACGACGTCCGCGCTTTCCATGGCGACATCGGTTCCCGCGCCGATGGCGAATCCGACATCGGCCTGCGTCAGGGCGGGCGCATCGTTGACGCCATCTCCGACCATGCCGACACGCTGGCCTTGCGCCTGCAGTTCCTTGACCTTATCGGCCTTCTGCCCCGGCAGGACATCGGCGAGCACAATTTCTATACCGAGTTCCGCGGCGATGCGCTTGGCCGTGCCCGCATTGTCGCCGGTGAGCATCGCGACCTTGACGCCGCGCTCGCGCAGTGCCGCAACCGTGGATTTGGCAGTCGGCCGAGGTGCGTCGGCAATCGCGATCAGGCCCAGTATTTCGCCGCCACGCGCGACATGGACAACCGTGCGGCCGGCGCCCTTCAACCGCTCGGCGGGTTCCGCAAGTGCGCCCAATGCAATGTTTTCATCCTCCATTACCTGACGGTTCCCGACAACCACCGAAGCACCTTCGACTACGGCACCCGCGCCCTTGCCCTCGCGGTTGGCGAAATTGCGGGCTTCCGGCAAAGTGATGCCCGATGCGCGCTCCAGGATCGCGATGGCAAGCGGATGTTCCGAGTTGCGTTCAATCGCTCCCGCCATGCGCAGCACCTCGTCCTGCGTATATTCCGCAGCCGCGACCACATCGACAACCTTGGGTTGCCCCATGGTGAGCGTTCCGGTCTTGTCGAAGACGATCACGTCAAGCTTGGTCGCGTCCTCGAGCGCGCCGGCATTCTTGAACAAGATGCCGTTCATCGCGCCAAGACCGGTGCCGACCATCACCGCCATCGGGGTGGCAAGACCGAGTGCATCGGGGCAGGCGATCACGAATACAGTGATTGTCAGCGTCAATGCGAACAGCAAGGTCGAGCCCAGCGCCCAGTACCAGCCGGCAAATGTGGCGAGGCCGATGACAATCGCGGCGAGCACCAGCCATTGCGATGCGCGATCCGCGAGCAGTTGCGCCGGCGCCTTGGAGTTTTGTGCTTCCTGGACGAGTTTGACGATCTGGGCGAGGGCGGTCTCCGCCCCCACTTTGGTCGCGCGGTAGCGGAAGCTGCCGCTGCGGTTGATTGTGGCGCCAATGACCGCATCGCCAGGGCCTTTGGAGACCGGCATAGATTCTCCCGTCAGCATCGATTCATCGACGTCCGACTTGCCATCGAGAATCTCGCCGTCGACGGGGATCTTGTTGCCGGGGCGGATCAGCACGACATCGCCTACGAGCACCTCGGCGGTCGGTACTTCGATCTCCTTCCCGTCGCGCAGGACTGTCGCCATCGGCGGTGCCAGGTCCATCAATGCGCGGATAGCCTGGGAAGCGCCGGCTCGTGCCCGCATTTCGAGCCAATGGCCCAGCAGAATGAAAACGAGCAGAACCGCCGAGGCCTCGTAGAATTGCTGGCCTTCGAAAAAGAAGGTGGTGCCGACGCTGAACAGATAGCCGGTGCCCACGCTCAGCAACACGAGCACCGCCATGTTGAGAACACCATTGCGCAGCGCTCGGATCGCGGCGACCACGAAGGGCCAGACAGGATAAAGGATCGCCGCGCTTGCAAGCAGGAACAAGGTGATGTTGAGATCGAGGCCGAAAGGTGGGGTCAGCAAGGGGCGGTCCATCCCCATTGGAGACAGGCCGAAGATCGGAAGACCAAAGATCAGGCTGATGAAGAACCGGTTGCGCATGTCGCGCGCCATCGCGGCCATGTCCATCCCCGCGCCGTGCCCCATTTCATGAGCCATGGCGTCGTGCGCCGCCCCCCCTTTGGCGGCAGCAGCGACGGCTCCCGGCTGATCATGATGGACGTGACCGGACGCGGAGCCCGCGCGGTTCTGGCTGTTGTCGTCTGGAGTCACCACGGCATCTCGGGCGCAGACATGCCGGGGGACGAGACGGCCGCCGCAGTGAAACCCGCAGTCATTGATGATGCCGCGCAACTCGCCGACATTTATCAGCGTTTCGTCAAAGACGACCGTTACGCTCTCGGAAGCGGGACTGGCTTCGGCGCTGAGCACTCCAGCGCGTTTTGAAAGCTGCTTTTCGACGCCAAGATGGTCGAGGCATTGGAACAGCCCGCGGGCTTCAAGTGTCACGGTTGGCAAGGCAAGGCTCCGTTGTTGGTGTGGCTGGCCGGCGGTGTTCAGCATGGCCACAGGTGTTCGAGGGGCCAAAGGGGGCGTGCGACCCCTCGAACAGAGTGGTGCGGCGCACAAAGTGCTGCGCCACACGTGTTCAGCCTACAAAATCATCCGGTCGATTTGCACCCTTGTGAGTGCTTCGTTGCCGCGTCTTCTGTGGCTCCTGGGTCTTGTGCGCCGGTATCTGCGGGACTTGCCGCCCGCTTGTTGCCGCAGCAGCATCCCGACGACTCCGTATTCTTGTCAGGCGCCTCGTTCTGTTTCACTCGGCTCGTCATGAATACCTCCATTAGTGGCTCCCTCCCTGAGGGGATATGGTTCAAGACGCACTGGCGGCATGAAACTTACAGTCCGGATCCGGAACCTTGGAAACCAGTTGAACCAGCCCTGGCCGGAGGGGGCCAGACTGGAGGATGCCGAAGAGTTCCATCGTGATGGCATCGTATAGCGCCTCCGGCAGGGATCTTCTCGGCGCGCTGATTACCGTTGCTCGGGATGACATGGACCAGCTTTCATTGTTGGTGCTGGCGAACGCGGCGCCGGCATTCACACGATTCTTCTCTTCCTTCGACTTCGTCAGTGGCGCACGGCCGCTTCTGCAAGCGCGGCACCGATCATCGCCTTTGCTTCACTCTCGATCTGATCGAGATGGTCGAGGCTCCGGAAGCTTTCCGCGTAGATCTTGTAGATATCCTCCGTTCCCGAAGGCCGCGCCGCGAACCAGCCGTTCGCGCTTCGTACGCGCACGCCGCCCAAGGGAGCGCCGCTCGATGGCGCGGCGCTTTCGATGGCGATCACGGCTTCGCCAGCCAATTGTCCGGCCTCGAAACAGTGCGGCGTCAGCTGCCTGAGCTGCTCTTTCTCGCGTCTCGTCGCCGGAGCGTCGGTACGCCGGTAGAACGGCTTTCCAATCGTGGTGGTCACCTCGGCGTAGAGCGCAGTGGGATCGCGGCCCGTCTTCGCCATGATCTCCGCAGCAAGCAGGCCGAGCGCGATTCCATCCTTGTCGGTTGTCCATACCGAGCCGTTCTTGCGCAGCAGGGTCGCTCCGGCGCTTTCCTCACCCGCAAAGCCGAGCTTGCCTTCGAGCATGGCGTCGACGAACCATCTGAACCCGACCGGCGTTTCGACCAGGGGGCGATCGAGATGCGCGGCAAGCCGATCGATAAGCGCGCTCGTTACCATCGTTTTTCCGATCCCGGCGTCGCGCGGCCACTGAGGCCGGTTCATGAACAGATAGGCAACGCAAGCGGCGAGATAGTCGTTCGGAGGCATCAACCCCTGCGAGGCTGTAACAATACCGTGCCGATCGGCATCCGGATCGTTGCCCACGGATATGTCGAATCGGTCCTTGAGATCGAGTAGCTGCGCCATCGCATAGGGCGAAGAGCAATCCATTCTGATGCGGCCATCGCGATCGGCGGGCATGAACCCGAAGCTCGGATCGACGGTGCCGCTGACCAGGCAAGCGTCGAGCCGATAGAGCTCGATGATGGCAGGCCAGTAGTCGACGGAGCTGCCGCCGAGGGGGTCGATGCCAATTCGCAGGCTCGAGGCGCTGATCGCCTCGAAGTCGAGGACGTTGGCAAGATCGTCGACGTAGGCCGAACGGAAATCCTGCCGTGACAATGCGGATGAACGATAGGCCCGCTCGTAGGACATGCGGCGCACGCCGCCTAGCTTGGGGTCGAGTAGCGCGTTGGCGAGGCGCTCGATATTGCCGGCCACTTCCGGCTCCGAGGGTCCGCCATGCGGCGGATTGTACTTGAAGCCGCCATCCTCCGGCGGATTGTGTGAAGGGGTTATCACGACGCCATCGGCAAGGCCGCTCGTGCGTCCGCGATTGTAAGAGAGAATCGCGTGAGAGATGACTGGCGTCGGCGTAAAGCCGTCGCGCGCGTCGGTCACGACGGCCACCTCATTCGCTGCGAATACCTCGATTGCTGTCCTTGCCGCCGGTCCCGACAATGCGTGCGTGTCGACCCCCAGGAACAAAGGACCGTCTATGCCGGTCCTTGCACGGTGAAGGCAGACCGCTTGGGCAATCGCCAGAATATGCGCCTCGTTGAACCTGCATTCGAGCGCCGAGCCGCGGTGGCCGGAAGTGCCGAACGTGACACGCTGGCCGGCGTTGCCAGGATCAGGGGCTAGGTCATGATAAGCACGGATCAGTCCCTCGACATCGACGAGCTGCGATGGATCGAGCCGTTTGCCTGCGTCGGGATGCGCGTCAGTCATGCTCCATCATCCTCCGGAATCGATGCTTCGCCCGGATCTTGGTTCAACCGGCCGGATTTGGCTATCCAGTTGGCGACGCCTGGTCTTGTCTGCATGCGCGCGTCGTTTCGGGATCAAGGGAAATGACATCCGCAAGGACGTGGTGTTGCACGAGTTCTTACAGCGAAGCCTCACGTTCTTTCGGCAAAAGCCATGATGCGCCACCCTGCGGCTATATATTCGGCCATTAGCACTCATGGCGGACGTCAGCCAATCGTCAGAAAAAGGGCTCCCCCGGCTGTGATGAGCGCCACCGCGCTTCCTGCGCCCACGATGAGTCCATGCTTCGGCGAACCCGTCAGTGCGCCCAATAGGGATTTGGTCAATGTATTCGCCGTGACCGCCAAGCCGATGCCGATCGCGGCAATCTGCGGATCGAGCGCCCCTTTGGACAATTGGGACAAGGACAGACTGATCGCATCGACATCGGCCAATCCGGAAATCGCAGACAGCCCGAATACGCCGGCGGGACCGGAGAACTGCGCCGCAAGTTTCGAGACCAGCATGACCCCGGCAATGAGTCCGGCAAGCTTCAAGGCCGTGCCCAGTTCCAGCGGGCTGGTCATGGCAATTTGCGGCCGCTCCATGTTGCGCTTGCCGGCGCGTAAAATAAAGATGGCGCCCAGGATCAAGATGACAGAGCCCGAAATCGCCAGCGGCAGCATGATGAGGCCGAGCAGCGACGGATTGGCGATTCCGACGACGACGATCACACGCGCCATCATGACGGCACAGCTCATCAGCGTAGCGCCCGAAAGGAGCCAGCAGGCGTCCGGATGGGCCCTTGCCATCTTCGCGAAAGTCAAAGCGGCAGCGGTCGATGACGCCAGGCCGCCGGCAAGTGCGGATACGATCAGGCCGGCTCGCTCGCCGAAAATGCGGATCGCGAAATAGCCAAGAAAGGAAACGGCGGCGAGGAGGATCGTGAATCGCCAAATCTCGGTCGGATTGATCGCGTTCCATGGATCGATCGCCTTGTCGGGCAAAATGGGCGCAATGAGAGCGGTCATCACGACGAGAATGACGAATGCACGGATCTCCGGCCAGGTGAGCATTTTCAGCCACGCATGAAGAGGCTGCTTGAATGCGAGCATGGCCGTCGCCGCCGCTGCCGATGCAATTGCCACCGACATCTCGCCCAGAACTGCATAGGCTCCGAGCAGGAACGCCAGGAGTCCGGCAACAGTGCCGGTAACACTGAAGCCTTGTTCGGTTCGCGCTTCTAGATATTGGAAAGCGGCCGTGATCAGTCCGAACGTCAGGAATGCAAAGCTGAGAAAAATCGCTCCTGCGGTGGACGCGACAAGAGCACTGATACCTCCGAGCAAGCCGGAAAGACCATAGGTTCTGAGACCGGCCGCGCGCTTTCCTTCAGGTACTTCGCGAAGGCTCCAGCCGCGTTCGAGACCAAAGAGCAGACCGATTGCAAGCGCGATGGCAAGGCGTTCAAACTGGCTATCGATGGGCATACCGCGAACCCTTGTCTCAACAACATTGCCGTCAACCGATCAGCCTCCGCCGGTCAGACAAAGAGCAATCTCAAGGTGCAGGACGTAGGCGAAGCGGCGGCCTTACAGAAGGGTCGGCCTCGTTCCGCACATCAGCGGTATCGGCAGAGCTGCGGGATCGAGGGCTCGCAGCGGGCGAAGACTTGTTTCTCGGAATGTCGGCGTGTTTGTGCTCCGGATCACCAACAGGCAAATCGATGTACGAAGTCGGTTGAACGAGCTTTTGATCGTTCGTGACTTTGTCGACTCGCTGGAGGTTAATTCGTTGGGGGACTGGGCACCGCACTGTTCAGCTGCTCCCGCCTGGTAGATGCCGCAGCGAACATTGCAGCGTCGAATCATAAGGCTCCCATGCCGATTTCATCGATCCACGTGATCTGACGCTTCCTCGCGAACTGTAAGCCGCGTGCGACCCGCGCGTCATGATTATGTTCGCGAGGCGTGTTCGTTCAGCCTGGATGGGAACAGACATTATGCCGAGACTGACAGTTTCAGGAGTTGGCGTTGGTATTGCCCTGCTCATGGCAACTCTTGCTCATGTCCCCGAGGCGCGGTCACAGGCCATCACAGATGCCGGTTGGAGCACGGCCATGGCAAGTAGTAATGGTGCCGATACCTCCGCGGCAAAGGTCGAGCCCGATCTCGAGATCGCCTATTCGGACTTCATCGCTCGCATCGACAGGAACGACGTTCGCGAGGTCGTGATCTCCGACAGTATGGTCAAGGGTGTGCTGGCTGACGGAAAGCGTTTCCAAACGACCACCCCGCAGGACGCCGGCCTCGTACCACGGCTGCTCGATCACCGCGTAAGAATAACCGCCGCGCAGAGCAAGACCGGGCTGTCCTCAGCCGGCTGGTTGTGGTTGTTCTTTCTGCCGCTTCTTCCGCTCGTGGCGATTGCGGGTTTCGCGATCTGGTCCCGGAAGCGTCAGGCCAAGAGCGGAGGCGGGGCATTCGGCATCCGACAATCCCAAGCGAAGCAAGTCGAAACCGACGCGCCGCCTGTGACTTTCAAGGACGTTGCCGGCATCGATGAGGCGGAGTTCGAGTTAAGCGAAATCGTCGAGTTTCTGAAGCGACCGGAGAGATTCCAGCGGCTTGGTGGAAAGATACCCAAAGGTTGCCTGCTCAGCGGGCCGCCTGGGACCGGAAAGACCCTGCTCGCACGGGCAATGGCGGGTGAAGCAGGCGTGCCCTTTTTCTCGATGTCCGGCTCTGCGTTCGTTGAAATGTTCGTGGGCGTTGGAGCGCGCCGCGTGCGGGATTTGTTCGCTCAGGCGAAAAAGAACGCACCTTGCGTCGTCTTTATCGACGAGATCGATTCTGTCGGACGACACCGGAGCGCTGGCGTGGGGGGCGGTAACGACGAGCGCGATCAGACGCTCAATCAGCTGCTTGTCGAAATGGACGGATTTGCCGGTGACCAGGGCGTCATTGTCGTCGCCGCCACAAACCGCCCGGACGTCCTGGATCCCGCATTGCTACGGCCCGGGCGCTTCGATCGCCAGGTGGTGGTGCCTGCTCCTGACGTCGGTGGCCGCGAAAAAATTCTGCGTGTTCACTTGCGGCACGTTCCTTTGGCGCCGGATGTGGACGCGCGTGTCATGGCGCGGGCAACCCCGGGCTTTTCCGGAGCGGACCTTGCCAACCTGGTCAACGAAGCCGCGCTGCTCGCGGCCCGGTCCGGCGCTGAACGCGTCTCTACAGCCGAACTGGAGGCGGCGCGGGACAAGGTTCTGCTTGGCGCCGAGCGACGCTCCCTGGCGATGACCGCCGATGAAATACTCACGACAGCCTATCACGAGGCAGGACACGCCTTGGTCGCTCTGCATGTCCCCGGCCATGATCCGTTGTACAAGGTGACGGTCATTCCGCGCGGTCGTGCCCTTGGCGTCACGATATCGCTTCCGGAGCGCGACCGTTACGGCCTTGCCCGCGTGGAACTGGAGGCGAAGATTGCCATGATGTTCGGCGGGCGCGTCGCGGAAGAACTCACCTTCGGGAAGGACAGGATTACCACGGGCGCCAGTGACGACATCCGCCAGGCCACCGTCCTCGCGCGGCGCATGGTCACCGAGTTCGGTTTCAGCGACCGGCTCGGCCCGCTGCGCTACATTGGCAGTGACGAGGAAGTTTTCCCACACGGTCACGCTGCCATTTCCGAAACGACCGCAAGCATGATCGATGAGGAGACCCGGCGCATCGTCGAGGAAGGCGAATCCCGAGCCCGCAAACTGCTCACCGACCACAGGGACCAGCTTCGGCAGCTGGCCGAGGCGCTGATCGAGCACGAAACCCTTTCCGGCGAGGAGATCCGATGGCTACTGAGAAATCCCGCAACAGATTTTGCTCTTGATCGCATGTTGGAACCAGGGCCGACACCGGAATGGATCGGCTGATCCAGAAGTGCCAGGTAAGCAGGACACCGCCTCTTCGGGGCAAGGCAGCGGATCAATGCGAGGGGATAAGTCGCCGAATCCAAGACATTATCTTGTTCCGTCTTGGCGCTTGATACAGCTGTCGCAGCGGGATCAAAATTGCTTCAAAGAGCGCACCCTGGGAGTTTCTGCTTCAAATGGGTGAGCAGAGCCATCTGCCTTAGCTGTTCCCAAAATTCTGTACGTCGTGAAGAAGAGATTGAGACAATGAGCACAGAGCATTTCCCCGGACTGAAAGCCCCAGTCATTGCTCCCGAGGGCTTTGAATTCGAGCCGGATGCTGCAGGAAGCTATTGGCATCATACACCTGAAAATACGCGTCCGCCCTTCGATATGATCGGCATGTATCAGCGTAACAAGCCGCTCCCCACGCCCGGCATCGAAACCCGCAAGGCCTATATCGTCGGCACCGGTATTGCTGGCCTGGCCGCCGCTTTTTACCTGATCCGCGATGCACACATGCCGCCTGAAAACATCACCATCTTCGAAAATCTCCCCGTCGAGGGCGGTTCGCTCGATGGCGCGGGCAATGCGGAGGACGGTTTCATCATTCGCGGCGGTCGCGAGATGAACTGGAACTACGATAATTTTTGGGACATTTTCCAGGATGTTCCGGCGCTGGAGCTGCCCGAAGGATATTCGGTGCTCGACGAATACCGTATGGTCAACGATGCCGATCCAAACTGGTCGAAGGCACGGCTGATCCATAAGCAGGGCCAGATCAAGGACTTCTCGAATTTTGGCCTCAGCAAATCCGAGCAGCTGGAGGTGATGCGTCTCCTCCTGAAGCGCAAGGAAGAGCTCAACGACGTTACGGTCGAGCAGTATTTCTCGAAGGGTTTCCTTGCCAGCAATTTCTGGATGTTCTGGCGCACGATGTTTGCCTTCCAGAACTGGCATAGCGTGCTGGAAATGAAGCTCTACCTCCATCGCTTCCTGGATGCGGTCGATGGCTTTGCCGATATGTCGACCCTGGTCTTCCCGAAATACGACCAGTTCGACAGTTTCGTCCGTCCGCTATCCAAGATGCTGCGCGACAAGGGCGTCAAGGTCCGTTACGATGTGCAGGTTCGCAATCTCAGGCTTGAGATTGTGGGCGATAAGAAGACGGTGACGGGTCTAGTATGCCGGACGCGCGAGGGCGTTGAAGAGGTGACAGATGTCGATGCACGCGATCTCGTTTTCGCGATCACCGGTTCGCTGACGGAAGGCACCGCTTACGGCGATCTCGAGACCCCTCCGAATTTGCAGCGCGGCAAGGTCGAGCCCGGGGAAGACAGCGACTGGGTTCTCTGGAAGAACCTTGCGAAGACCTCGCCCGTTTTCGGCAAGCCCGAAAAATTCTATTGCGACACCGACCGGTCGATGTGGGAATCGGCCACGCTGACCTGCAAGCCGTCGCCCTTCGTTGAAAGACTCAACGAGCTTTCGGTCAACGATCCCTATTCGGGACGTACCGTGACAGGCGGGATCATCACCTTCACCGACAGCGCATGGCTCTTGAGCATGACCTGCAACCGCCAACCCCATTTCCCCACCCAGCCTTCCGACACGCTGGTTCTCTGGGTCTATGGTCTCTTCATGGACAAGAACGGCGACTATGTGAAGAAGCCGATGCCGCAATGCACCGGCAAGGAGGTTCTGGCCGAGCTTTGTTATCACCTCGGCATTGTCGATCGGCTGGAAGAGATTGCCGCGAATACCAAGGTTCGCCTCGCGCTGATGCCCTACATCACGGCCGAGTTCATGCCGCGTGCCGCCGGTGACCGGCCGCATGTCGTGCCGGAAGGTTGCACCAACCTCGGCCTGCTGGGGCAGTTCGTCGAAACCCGCAACGACATCGTTTTCACGATGGAAAGCTCGGTCCGCACCGCGCGCGTTGCCGTCTACACGCTGGTGAACATTCCGAAGCAGGTGCCCGACCTCAACCCGACGCAATACGACATCCGCAACATGCTGAAGGGCGCCCGTGCGCTGAACAACAACCAGCCGTTCCTGGGCGAACGGTTGCTGCACCGGCTGCTCGACAACACCTACTTCGCCCATATTTTGCCTCCGCTTCCCGAAGCCGAGGCAAAAAAAGACGGCCATTTCGAGCAAGAGTTCGAGAAGCTGATGAAGATGGGCGACGGCTTCCTGAAAACCGTCGGGGCCAAGGTGGCCGATATCGCGGAATATCTGCGAAAAAGGGCCTCATGAGGCAGGTCTGTTGCTGAATAATCGTCGCGCATCCGGTTCATCGTATACGCGACGTTTCTTCGTGTTGCCGATTCGCCCATTCGACGATCGTCGGCCCGCGCCTTTCCACCCCCACTAAATCCCTCCGCAACAATCGAAGATTCGAGAACCGGGTCATAGCCGATGACCATTGCGCCCTTTCGGGCGGCGCCGCGGACGACTTCGAAGCCGTAGCGCGTCATGTCCTGTTCATAGATGGCGAGCGTATCCGCCAGCGTCGCTTTGCAGCGTGACACTGCCAGAAGCTGGCGCCCCAGATTGGCGACATCGCGGAGCGCGACGTTGGCGCCGCGCTCCGCTCAATGTTCCTCCATCACGTCCAGCCCGATCGAGGGCTTCGCATCCAAAAAGTTTGGCCCGTGGACCGAAAGGCGGCGCGCGGCCTCCGCTGAAGTCATAGTCAGGACCGTTGCTGGCTATTTCGGGAGCCTCTGAACAAGTTGGCCTTGCTGCGACAATGATGATGTGATTCCCTTCGCAACTGGAGGGCCGGATGGAGCAGGGTCGTTTTTCAGAAGTTGGCATATCACGGCCACGCAAACAGACGCGGCGGGCGATGTTTCTGGATCAGATGACGGGAGTTGTTCCGTGGGATCGGTTCGAGCAGTTGATCGTCCCGCATTATCCGGTGGCTGGCCGGGGGCGTCGTCCATACCCGTTGCGGTCTATGCTGAAGATCCATTTTATGCAGCAATGGTTTGGGCTGTCCGACCCGGCGATGGAAGAAGCGTTGTGGGAAACACCGCTGTTGCGCCAATTTGCAGGGATCAGCCTCGATTTCGAGGGGGTGTTCATCTTCACCCCTAATGGATGCGCCAGGCCCTACGCGCCCGCCGTCGCTCGGCGCCACGTGATAGGCAGATCACTTGACTGGCTCGGCATTGAGCGACGGCCGCGTTCTCCGACCCGCCATCGCGGCCGCCTGCAACCCCTCCTTCAAATGTTCGAGTTCCGCGGATCCGAGCGTCTCATGCTCCAGTAGATCCTTCGCGCTCTCTTCCAGAAGCGCCCGGTTGCCCTTGAGGACGTCGTGTGCGATGGTGAAGGCTTCGTCGATCAGCTTTCTGACAGCTTCGTCGATGGCCTCCGCGGTGCCGTCGCCGTAGCTCTTCGGCCGCCAGAGCGGCGTCTGGCCGACAAGGAAGCTTCCGGGCTCCGGTTCATAGGCGACCTGACCCAGTTCAGGCGTCATACCGAAACGCACCACCATGCTGCGGGCGATGTCGGTCGCACGCTGCAAGTCGTCGGCGGCCCCTGTGGACACGTCCTGATAGATGAGATCCTCTGCCGCTCGTCCGCCAAGCAAAGCCGCCATGCGGTTCATGAGTTCACTGCGGCTGGCGAGGAACCGATCCTCCATGGGCCGCTGCAGCGTATAGCCGAGCGCGGCGATACCGCGTGGAATGATCGAGACCTTCTGGACGGGGTCGGTGCCCGGCAGGCTCATTGCGACCAGCGCGTGCCCCATCTCATGATGTGCGACAGTCTCACGCTCGCGTGGACTGAGCACCCGGCTCTTCTTTTCAATGCCGGCGACCAAACGCTCGAAGGCTTGTGTGAAATCCTCAAGGGTTGTCGCCTCCGCGCCGCGTCTGGTGGCGACGACCGCCGCCTCGTTGACCAGATTGGCAAGATCGGCGCCAGTAAAGCCCGGTGTAAGGCCCGCAACGGTGTCGATGTCGAGATCGGCTTCGACGCGAATCCGCATCATGTGCACGCGAAGAATTTCGGCGCGTCCCTTGCGGTCCGGACGATCGACCAGCACCTGACGGTCGAACCGGCCCGCACGAAGCAGTGCCGGATCGAGAACTTCAGGGCGGTTAGTTGCCGCAAGAACAATGATTCCGGCGCTCGGGTCGAAGCCGTCCATCTCGGCGAGAAGCTGATTGAGTGTCTGTTCCTTCTCCTCATGCCCCCCGCCAGGCAGGTCGATCCCCCGTGCCCGGCCAAGCGCGTCGAGCTCGTCGATGAACAGGATCGCCGGGGCCTGCTTGCGCGCCTGCGCGAATAGGTCGCGCACGCGGGCCGCACCCACGCCCACGAACATCTCGACGAATTCCGAGCCTGTGATCGAGAAGAAGGGCACATGCGCCTCGCCGGCGACGGCGCGTGCGAGCAGCGTCTTGCCTGTGCCCGGCGGTCCCACGAGCAGCACGCCCTTGGGGATGCGGGCACCGAGCCGACCATATTTCTCGGGATCGCGCAGGAAGCCGATGACCTCGGAAAGCTCCTGCTTGGCCTCATCAACGCCGGCCACGTCGGCGAAGGTCGCTTTGACATTCTCTTCCGAGTAAACCTTGGCGCGGCTGCGACCAATGCCCATCAGGCCGCCATGGCCTCCCGAAGCCATCGGGCGCAGCAGGAACATCCACGCCAGAATCAACAGCGCCGTGGGCAGAATCCACGAAAGAAGGTTCGACAGAAATCCAGGCGGCTCTTCGCCTCGGTAGGTGATACCGCGCTTTTGGAGTTCATCGGCGATCGCAGGATCGACGCGGATCGTGGAGAAATGCTGTGTCTCGGCTGCCCCTTTGCCTTTGCTTTTGGCCTCTTGACCAGCAGTCTTGTACGCGCCGGTTATCGTCGTTGGGCCCACCACGACGTCGGTGATCGCGTTTTTCTCGACGAGCGCTTGGAATTCGCTGAACGGGATTGTCTTCAGGTGGCCAGAACTCGTCCAGTAATTCTGCAGGATCACGAGCAGCAAAAATGCCACGATGATGTACACGATATCGAGCTGCGACAAGCCTTTCCGTTTTCTGTCCCCCTGTTCCATGTTCCGGTCCTTTTCCAAGAGAAGTTACCTGCGCCAGGAGGCCAGAAAATTGTACAGCGGTCCGAAAACAAGAGCGACATACCAGCCCCAGGCGAAGCTTTCGGCGAAACCCAGGAAGAAAGTGCGCCAGCTCAGGAGCTCGAATCCGGGCAAAAAGATCGCGAGCGCCGAATGATTGATCAAGCTTCCGGGGAATAACAGATAGCCGATTACGCACAGGACGTAGGAGAAGACGAGGAACAGGCTGAGGGCGAAGCCGAAGGCGAAAACCGGGATCAAGGCCGGACCGGGCCGTCGAGCATCATGCGCCATGGTGATGCGCTCCTTGAACTGTCCTTGCGGGCGCTTCGCCAGCAAATTCCTGCGGTGCGGCTTCGAACTTGTCCCGGCAGTCCGCCGAGCAGAAATAATAGGCCTTGCCCCGATAAATGCTGCTCTTTGCTCCAGGCGTAGCGACCGTCATCCCGCACACCGGATCAATCGCCGTTCCCGGCTCCTGCAGTCTGTCGCCCGATCCTTCATGAGAGCCATGATGGCCATGACCTCCGTGCCCTATGATATGGGCGCCACACCCGAACCGCATCATCACGAAGAACAGGGCTGCCCAGAAGAGCAGATAGAGGGTTGTGGTCATCGCTATCTCCGCATTTTTTCGCTCATTGGCATCTGCTGCATCATGCCTTGCGGGCTAAGCAGGGTGTCGGCCTTTTGTTTCTGCTCGGTGGACAACCCCGCATAGAGTCTTTCGAGCGCGGGACGCAGCGTGCGAATGTTGTCGCGCATGGCTTCGAGCATATGCTCGTGACGGTCTAGCCGCGCGATCGGCGACATGGTTGCGTTCCCTTGATGTCCCGCCATCATTGAGGCGCGCATATTCTCCATATTGGCGGCGACACCGCGCAGCGCGCTGGCATAGGCGTCCCACGCTTGCGACTGGGCGGACGTGATGTTGAGCTCGCTCCGGACCGCACCCAGACGCTGCTCGACATGGGCAGTCATGTTCATGCCTTCACCCATCATCCTGCACATTGGCATGCCATCCATCATTTCGCCCTTCATCGGCATTTCCTTGCCGCCCATGCCAGCCATGCCCTTCATGGTGTCTGGCTGGGCGGGCGGTTGAGTGGAAGGCTGTGGCGTGGCCGCCGGCGCGTCGACCGGATGGTGCCCGGAATGTGTATCCTGCGCTTGCACCACGGCAGGCGACGCGGCCAACATAGCCAACGCCATGGCACCAATGCTCACTCGTCCGAATCCGTTCATAGATGATCTCCTTGCAATCGACTTGCGTCATTCATCCGACGTTTCATGGGGTCGGAGATTACAGTCGAACTTTCGATCGGACGCAAAATTAGGGCAGCGTCCCTGAATCAGTTGTCCCGGCGCAGGGGCCAGTCGCCTATACGCAGCCTTCCTGAGACAAGATCGGCACTTGCCGTCGAGAGACCGAACAGTTCATTCTCGACGATCGCCGCGATAGCGTCCCGATAGTCCTCGCAGTTGGCGGCATGCGTCGGTCGGAGGCGTACGGTTGCCGTTTGAGGTTCGCTGAGGGCCCCACCGATGCCGCTGACGAGCAAGCAATGCGCTTCGCCAACTCCGTCCAGTCGCGCGACCCGCTCGGCAATGAGGCCGGCGGCGATATTGTACAGCTTGCCAACATGCGAGATGGCGTTCTTGCCGGGAACCGATTCCATTGTCATCGGCCGGAAGGGCGTGATCAGTCCATTCACGCGATTGCCGCGCCCGGCCTGCCCGTCGTCACCGCTTTCGGCCGATGTGCCGAGAACCGTGAGGTAAAGGCTCATGACGTCCGGGTCGTTGGCGGTGTTGACCGCGACAACGGCGGGCAGCTGATGATCTTCGGCGATCTGGCCGACGGTGGCGGCGACCAGATTCTTTGCGCGCAAATAGGTGGGCAGGCCGTCAATGTAGCGATCGACGAAGGCGCAGGCGACGGTGAGGCGGACCTGTTCCCTGTGCCGCAATGCCATAATCTTGATGTCCCGGCCGATTTCCGGATGGCATTGTGTGGCCATACGTCCGAGTTCATGCTCGGCGGCGAGCACGACCTTCTCGAGCCTGCTGAGTGGCGCATAGCCGACGCCGATCGAAGTGTCGTTGGCAAGAGGCGAGGCATTGGTTGCACTGCGGTCGAAGAGCGCGCTCAAATCGCTCGAACCCGGACGGACGAGGCAGTGCGTCCGCAAGTGCGAAGCCGGTTCAAACAGTGGAATATGGTTACTAAACCATGCCTCCGCGACCTCACGAACGATATCCTCAAGTGGGAGACCTTACTCACCGCACTGGCTGATCGCGCGTCCCGCCAGAAATATTTCCATCGGCTGCGTGATCCGCCCGCCGCCGAATGCGGGTTCGGAGCAGCCGTCCCAGAGCAGTGCCTTGTCGACGTTGTAGTGCAGGATGCGACCGAATGTGTCAAGGTAGCGGTGCGTGAGCTCCCTGCTTAGCGCTTCGGTCAGATGGTCGCAGATCGAATCGGGATGACCGGCGCCATTGCGTTCGACGATCTCGACGGGGAGCAAGTCACCGCTGGGCTCGGTCAATGGCGTGAGATCGATCCGCATGATGTCACCTCTTTGCGAGCTTTGTGGCCTCGAAAAACGCGCTCCGGATCCTGGTTGATCTGCACCAGCCACAGATCCTTACGGGCTTGAGCGAGCCTGGCGCAACATTTCCTGTGCATGTCCATGCCCAATTGCGTTCCGCGCCAGCGGGATCGTGTGCCAGCGACCTGTAATCGTTCGACGCCCTATGCGTCCATCCCAACAGCGAATGCCGCGACTGGGTCGCCTCCTTCTTGCAATGGCGATCACGATTGGGGGACACAATGACGCGCACCGGACGTTTCGGACGAGGCGACATTCTTTTCAGTGAAGGTGACGCCGTTGAAGGCGTTCTGCACGTCCGCAGCGGAAGCGTCGAAATTCTGCGTCGGCGGGACGGTGTGGAAATTGTTCTTGGAGCCATCCACAGCGGCCAGGTCCTCGGCGAGATGAGCGTTGTTGAAAAACGAGCTCGGCGCAGCGCGACAGCGCGTGCCGTCACGGACGGCGAAGTCGAGTTCATCGGCTCGGCCGAATTCCTCGATCGTATCAGCCGCTCCCCCGAAAACGCGCGAACCTTGATTGAACGACTTTGCCATCGACTCCACGATCTGGAAGATCGCTTCGTCGAAGATGAGCAGAGGCAGCAGCCGCCGTCGGCCAGGAATAGCCTTGGCGAATCCCTTGTGGTGCAGAACGTCATGCTGGCGGCCGACTCCCGGGGTTTGCGCCGGCAGTTGCCCGATCCGCTGTGTATTGACGCGGTTCCTTTCCTGGTCGGGAGGGCGGCTTTGCCGGGAGAACAGGCGCCGCCACGGGCATTGAACCTCGAGCTTGAGGACGAGGTTCCGTTGAGATTGTCTCGCAACCATTTCGCGATCATCCATCATGACGGGCATTACCACGTCCGCGACCTTCGCAGCACGTTGGGAACGCTGGTCAATGGCCGGCCTATCGGCGAGCATTTTGGCTCGGATTTGGCACCGCTCGTCGCAGGCGAAAATGAGGTGGTCGCGGGCGGAAAGGGTTCGCCCTTTGTGTTTTTCATCACCATTGTCGATGAGGGAAACGCGCGCCGATAAAGATCAGCGTCCGCCGACTGCTTGTGAAGAATTCGAAAGTGGTTTGGACTCGAACCGGGGATCGCCAGATATAGGAACCGAATATTGAAATGGCCTCCTGCGATCAGGCCGACGCCGCTCAACTACTGCGGAGACGCCACCGCATTCGCGGGAACGAAGGCCCGGCGTTCAGTGGCTCTGGAGTTTTGCACCGCTGGACATGACGCCGATGGAACGGAGTAGACGACCATGCCTGTATCAAGGCCGCTCGCCACGCCTGATGTGCATGAGGTGTTCAATCAGACACCAGCCCTGGATGTCGGCAACTGGTTTACCAGTGATCGGGCTTTGACTGCAGCGGTGAGAAGGGCGGGTGGCGCACAGCTCGAAAGGCGGCTGTCACGCCTGGGCCGCCGGGCGGCTTCGGCCGAGGTGGTTGCGTGGGGCATATTAGCCAATCGCCATGTCCCGACCCTCGAAAATTACGATTCCCAGGGCCGCCGCATCGACGAAGTCGCATTCCATCCGGCCTATCACCAGCTCATGGGCTTGGGACTTGGCAATGGCATCGCTGCGGCAGCTTGGGATGGCACGTCGCACGGCCATGTGCTTCACGCCGCCATGAGCTATCTTCTTGGTCAGGTGGATGCCGGCACGATCTGCCCGATGACGATGACCTACGCCGCAGTGCCGGTTCTGAGTAGGGAATCAGCAGTCTCCGAGGAATGGTTGCCGCGTATCCTCGCCGCCCGTTACGATCCGGCTTCACGGCCCGCCGCCGACAAGGCGAGCGTGACGATCGGCATGACGATGACCGAAAAACAGGGCGGTTCCGACCTGCGCGCCAATACCACTCGCGCCGAGCCGGTTGATCGCGCACGCCGGACGTTCTCGCTTACGGGACACAAATGGTTCTGCTCGGCACCGATGAGCGATGCTTTCCTGACCCTTGCCCAGACAGAGCGGGGACTGAGCTGTTTCCTCGTCCCGCGGTGGCTACCCGATGGCCGGCGCAACACAGGTTTCCGAATCGTGCGGCTCAAGGACAAGCTGGGCGACAGGTCCAATGCGACGGCGGAGATCGAATATGATCGGGCTTTCTCCTGGCGCATCGGAGAGGAAGGTCGCGGCATTGCCACGATACTCGAGGCGGTGCAGCACACGCGCCTCGACTGTGTCGTCGGATCGGCCGCTGGCATGCGTGGTGCGCTTGTGCAGGCACTCTGGCACACGCAGCATCGCCAATGTTTTGGGCGCCGTCTTGCCGATCATCCGGCCATGGCGGCGGTGCTCGCTGATCTCGCGGTAGAAAGCGAGGCCGCGACCGCGCTCGCCCTTCGGATCGCTGCGGCGCTTGACGCCGGTGATCCGCTGACACGGCTGCTCACGCCCGTCGCCAAATACTGGATCTGCAAGCGTCTGCCAGGCTTTGCCGCGGAGGCGATGGAGTGCCTGGGGGGCAATGGCTATGTCGAAAGCAGCCCCATGCCTTGCCATTTTCGCCAATCCCCCGTCAATGCGATCTGGGAAGGCTCGGGCAACATTGTCGCGCTCGATGTGCTCCGAGTTCTGCAGCGCGAACCCGAGGCGGTAGAAGCGCTTCGAGCCTTTCTTGCGGAGCCCATCGGGCGAGAGGCGAATTATGACCAATGGCTGAACTGCATCGATCTTGACTGTTGCGAGGAAGCCCGCGCGAGAGAACTTGTGGAACGGCTTGCGCTCGCCGCGCAGGCGGCGATCCTTCTCCTGGCGCAAAGCCCCCTGGCACCGGTCTTCTGCAGGTCGAGGCTTGGTGCCATGGGATTCACCTACGGTGCTGCCCCCGGTTTAACCGACGCGCGGGCTGTCATAGAGCGTGCGATGCCCAAGGGCTCCGCACTGGGGCAGGGCGATGCATGAACGCCGCTCTCCACATCAGCGCCGGCCCCCTTTGGAACGACACGGAACAGGTTGAAGAAATCGAGTAAGGGGGCTGCGCACCCACGATGCTGGCTTTGCCCAGGAGCTCGCTGCCGACAACGTGGGAATAGTTAATAAGAGCAAATAAAATACAA
The DNA here is from genome assembly GCF_001590985.1 of Novosphingobium naphthalenivorans NBRC 102051. Classification (GTDB taxonomy): domain Bacteria; phylum Pseudomonadota; class Alphaproteobacteria; order Sphingomonadales; family Sphingomonadaceae; genus Novosphingobium; species Novosphingobium naphthalenivorans. The sequence continues at coordinate 32,341 of NZ_BCTX01000012.1, read as the reverse complement.
CTTATCAAAAATCTTTATGCGCATGGGAGAGTGATCTATTACTATTACAGTTAATATATCGTCTTTGATGCCTCTGTGAGTTATGTAATGCCCTTGCAGGAGGAGGGTATCACCCTTAAGCTCGACTGCCTCCACATGGAAATGGCTGTGCCCGAAGTCTAAGCCGTCAGCAGATATGCGGAGCTGAGAACCGGGATCGGACGCGCATTTTGCGTCATCGCTCCAGATGCCGGCGATTTCCGCGTAGCGACGATCAACCTCCTCACGCTGACGCTGTGCCTTCTCGTCTGCACTACGTTTCCCCTCCTGCTCACCGGCGGCGGCAATAGCGGTGCGGTGAAGCGCCAATCGACCGGTTCTTTCGTCCCGCCGGATAGGCGTGAGTGCTACCTTCACGCTAAGCGCCAAAAGAAGGCCGCAGAGAAGCACCACTATCCAGTAAAGCCTTGGCGTCGTATGGCGCGCAAAATGGTAAGCGGTGTTTTCAGCCCACGGAGGTCCAGGGCATGAGCTCTCCGACCGCGGTGGCTGGGTAGCCGGCTGCGAGTTTGGCGAGAGTCTCGGTCATCCAGGTGTGCGGGTTGATGCCGGACAGTTTGCAGTTCTCGATGAGTGAGGCGATGACGGCCCAGTTGTCGCCGCCTTCATCGGAGCCGGCAAACAGTGCATTCTTGCGGTTGAGCGCCATCGCCCGTTCATTCTGCCCATGTCGGCGAAGAGCGGGAAGTTCACTATCTTTGGCATCCCTATTTTGGGCGGAAAGTCAGCGTTCGGCGGGTAGAGGAACGAGCGACCGGCAGGTTCCTTAGGGTGGAAGGCCCGTCTGGCATTGTCGTTTCAATGCCGGAGTGGATGGTGGATCCCGTCGCCTGCGCCGAGATGAGAATCGGCCCGCCCCAAGTTGATGTCGCGGCGCTGACCGAGCTGAACGGGCTGGTCACCGCGGTGGCTGCTTCACCAAACTCCCAACGCGATGATGGAGTCGCATGGGAGGAAGTCGATGAACAAGCACGACAGGCCCGCACCGGCCTCGGGCAGACAGATGAGCCTGATATTCGAGCCCCGCAGGGTGGACGGGATGAACGATGCGGAACGGGCGAAGGCCGTAATCACGCTCGCTCAAATCCTGATGCAGGCCGCCGGCCTCGTCGTCGAGGAGTTCGGCGATGACCGACGCTAATCTGATCCCGGCGCAGCTGCTGAAGCGCAAGGCCGTCGTCTATGTGCGTCAATCGACACAATCCCAGGTCATGGCCAACCTGGAAAGCCAGCGACGGCAATACGACCTCGTCGACGTTGCGCGTCAGCACGGCTTCACCGATATCGAAGTCATCGACGATGATCTCGGACGATCCGCGAGCGGAACCGTTGCGCGGCCCGGCTTCGATCGTTTGGTCGCATCGTTGTGCGCGGGCAAGGTGGGTGCCGTGTTGTGCCTTGATGCGTCCAGGCTCGCGCGAAATGGTCGCGACTGGCACCATCTGCTGGAACTGTGCGGGCTCGTTGAAGCCCGTGTCATCGATCATGATGGCGTGTACAATCCTTGCCAGCCCAACGACCGCCTGCTCCTGGGAATGAAGGGGAGCATCAGCGAGTTCGAGCTCGGCGTTCTCAGGACGCGAATGCTCGATGCAGCAAAGTCGAAGGCGCGCCGCGGCGAATTGCGCTTGTCTGTCCCGTTCGGCTACATTTGGCACCGCGAAGCGGGCTTGGACCTCGATCCCGATCTACGCCTGCAAGAGGTAATCAGGCTCATCTTTGCGCGCTTCCGAGAGCTGGGCAGTGCGCGTCAGGTGCTGTTGTCGATGAAGGCCGATCAAATCCACTTCCCGCGACCGTCGGACGAAGGCCGCATGACCAGCTTCACATGGTTGCCGATCCGCTATCGCAACGTCATCGCCGTTCTCAAAAACCCCTTCTACGCAGGCGTTTACGTTTACGGAAAAAGCGAGAAGCGAACCTCCATTGTCGATGGGCGAGCCCGGCGGAGCTACGGGCACGGCAAGCCGGTGGGGACCTGGGAAGTCTTCATCAAGGATCACCATGAGGGGTACATCAGCTGGGAAGAATACGAGCGCAACCAGAAGCAGCTGGCACTCAACAACTATGGCAGCGCCGGCGGTGTGAAATCCGGCCGAGGAGGCCGAGCGCTACTCTCGGGCATCATGACGTGCCGACGGTGTGGACGGCGACTGACGGTCACCTATACCGGAAACCCGCAGAGCCGACCGGTGTATCGCTGCGACAAACCAAACCTGATGATGGGCTTGCCCCGATGCATGACCTTCGGCGGTCCACGGGTGGATGCAGCAGTTGCGCGCGAACTGCTACGCGCGGTAGAACCCTTGGCGATCGAGGCCGCGTTAGAGGCGGAGCGGATGCACAGGGAACGACAAGAAGAGCAGCGCCAGATTCTCGACCTGGAACTCCAGCAGGCGCGTTACGAGGCCCGCCTTGCCGAGCGCCGCTACGCTGCCTGTGATCCCGATAATCGCCTGATAGCGGCGCAGCTGGAGAAAAACTGGGAAACCGCATTGCGGCGCATCCGTGATCTGGAGGCGCGCCAGCCCGCAGAAAACCCGTCAACCATCGAGGTCGATCAGGGTGCGTTCGCCAATCTGGCGGAAAACCTGTCGGCGGCGTGGAACGCTCCGGATGTGACGATGCGCGCTCGCCAGCAACTGCTACGCACATTGATCGCCGACATCGTCGTCGATGTCGATGATGCCGTGCGTGACGTCGTGCTCACAATCCATTGGCGGGGCGGTCAGCACTCGGAACTGCGGGTTCGCAAGCCGAAAGCCGGCGAGCACGGTTGTGCAACAGCGGAGGATGCGCTGGAGGTGATGCGCAGCATGGCGGGCCGTTGGTCCGACGAGCATATCGCCGCGACGCTCAATCGGATGGGCTTGCCTACAGGCCAGGGCAAAACCTGGACGGCGCACCGGGTCTACTCTGTTCGGCGCGTGCGAGGGATCGATGCCTACCGGTCTGCGGTGAAAGACGGCGAATGGCTCACCATGACTGAGGCGGCCAAAGCGCTTGGCACCTCAAGCCATACGGTAAGACTTCTCATCAAAACCGGCGTGCTTCCGGCGGTGCAGGTCGTACCGCGCGCGCCGCATCAAATCCGCTCCGCCGATCTGATGTCGGAAGCGGTAAAATCTGCGATGGCCCGAAAGGGTCGCCCGTGTCGCGTTGTTGACGCGGATATGCTTCCAATGTTTACAGATACTTGAATATGGAGTGCATAATGAAACACGCTTCGGCAAGGGACGGATCGCTCGCTCGACGGTGTTGCTGTCGAGATCGATCCGACCGTCGTCGAGGAAGCCTGACAGGCTATCCCAGCGGGTGAGCGCGTATCGCATTGCTTCGCCTAACTTGGACTTGGAGCTGACCTGGCGGTTGCGAGCGTCGAGGTATTGACGCAAATCGTCGACGATGACGCGGCTATGCTCTGCGCGAACCTGGCGCCGTTGATCGGCAGGTTGCCCTCGCACCTCGTCCTCGATGACGTAGAGCTGGGCGATGCGACGCAACACTTCGGTCGCGACCGGCGAGTTCTCGGCCAGTTCGTAGAATTTGCGCCTGACGTGTGCCCAGCAGAAGGCGAGTTGGACCTGCTGTCGGCGCTTGGCTAGCGCTGCGTAGCCGCCATAACCGTCGACCTGGAGGATGCCGGCGAAGTCTCCCAGATGCGCTTCGGCGCGCTCCGATTTACGGTCGGCGGCGTAGACATAGGCGACCATCGGCGGATCATCGCCACCCCATGGACGATCATCTCGGGCGTAGGCCCATAGCTGCCCGGTCTTGGTCCGCCCGGTCCCTGGATTTAGCACCGGTGCCGTCGTCTCGTCGGCAAACAGTCGTTCCGATCGTCGCAATCGCTCGAGGATGTGATCGCGCAGCGGGCGCAGATACCAGGCGGCCCGGCCGACCCAATCCGCCAATGTCGATCGATCCAACTGGATGCCTTGCCGGGCATAGATCTGGGCTTGCCGGTACAACGGAAGGTGATCGGCGTACTTGGCGACCAGCACCTGCGCGATTAGCGCCTCGGTGGGAATGCCACCTTCGACGATCCTTGCCGGTGCAGGGGCCTGTACCACTGCGCTCTCGCACGAACGGCAGCCGTATCGCGGCCGGCGCGTGACCAGGACGCGGAAGGTGGTTGGCACGACATCGAGGCGCTCCGCGACGTCCTCGCCGATCTGATGCAGGGCGCCGCCACAGCAGGGGCAAGCCTTGTTCTCGATATCGACGACCTGCTCGATCCGTTCGAGATGAGCGGGCAGCGAACCGCGGTTGGTCTTGCGCGGCCGCTCGGTCGGCGCCCGACTTGCCTTGTCGCAGGCGTGCTCGGCCTGGGCCAATGCCGCCTCAACCTCTTCGAGAGCCAGCTCGAACTGATCGGAATCAAGTTGTTCGGATCGGCGACCGAAACGGTGCCGTTGCAGGGCATCAATGATCGCCTTCAGGCGCTCGACCTCAGCCTTGAAAACCTTGAGCGCATCGAGCTCGCGGGCCTGTTCGAGGACCAGCGCGCGGAGCGCTTCGATGTCTTCGGGAAGGTCCGCTTCCATGAGCATGGAGGCATTGAATCAGCAGTCAAAAGCCCCGTCAACCGGCAATCTGCGGGGCGATCGGCCGTCGTCCGCCATGCACCCGGCGCCAGTCCAAACCCTCCAGCAAAGCGCCGAGTTGCGCCGCCGTCAGCCGCATAACGCCGTCCTGGATGCCCGGCCACTTGAAGCCGCCGGACTCCAGCTTCTTGGCCATCAGGCACAGGCCCGTGCCGTCCCACCAGACCAGCTTGACCCGGTCCGAACGCTTGGCCCGGAACACATAGATCACGCCAGAAAACGGATCGCCGCCGTACTCCTTGCCGACCAGCGCAGCCAACGCGTCGGGCCCTTTGCGGAAATCCACTGGGCGCGTCGCGACCATAACGCGCGCGCCAGCACCAGGTCCGATCATCGGGTTGCCTTTAGCGCTTCGATCACCGCTGCAATGACACTGGCATCGGCGCCGCGCGCGATCTTCACCGCTACGCCGTCAATCTCCAATTCTACCGCCGCCATTAGAGCACGCCGCCTGCGCCGGGCTCGGCGCGAGGGTGCCGGATCCGGTTGTGGGGCCAACTCGACCACTGCGGGGACAAACGTCGCGGCGACTGGTTCTGCAGACGATGGTGCCGATCCTTGGTCCGCCAGTTGCTTGTGCAAATCCTTCCGCCAGGCATAAACCTGCGAAGGGTCAAGGCCATGGCGGCGGGCAACGGCGCCGACACCTTCGTTGCCTGCATAGCACTCCGCCACAATCGACGCCTTGACCTCCGGTGGCCAGTCGCGCCGCTTGCCGGCACCGGTGAATATCTCAAACCGCTGCGCGCCCTTGCTCACAGGATCATCACACGGGATTATCATAGGAGTAGCGCCTCGGCCCAAATCAGGCCGCGTAAGTTCAACGCCGGACGTCACCCGCGCAAGGTGGGGGCCGCACAGCGCTTACGCAAAATGAGAAGGCGCGAGTGGCACTTCTCCAGTCTTCAGGGTATACGCCAGCACTCCACCGAAGATCAGCGCCATGCCTGTCCCGATCAGCGCGTTGTAACCCAAATCAGCACTCGCTCCTGCGAGCTTCGACTGGGATGCTCACGGTCTAGTGAATACGTAATCAGCCGAACGTTCTTACGCCGCATCGTCTGCCGGGCGAAAGCAGGAATGGGTTTGTGAGTCCTGAACGAGAGTGCGATGCCCAGGGGCTCCGAACCGGTGCAGGTCTAGGCATGAACGCCGCTCTCCACATCAGCGCCGGTCCCCCATGAAGCGAAGCAGGAACAGGAACAGGTTGATGAAATCGAGATAGAGCGTCAGCGCGCCCATGACGACAGCCTTGCCGCGAAATTCGCTGCCGCCCACTTCGAAATAGAGGCTCTTGAGCTTCTGGGTGTCGTAAGCCGTGAGACCCGCGAACAGCAGGACGCCGATGGCGCTCACGATCAGGTCCATCATGGATGAACGCAGGAACATGTTGACGAGCATGGCTATCAACAGGCCTACCAACCCCATGATCAGGAAAGTGCCGAAGCCCGACAAATCCTTCTTCGTGGTATAGCCCCACAGGCTGAGACCAGCGAAAGCTGCCGCGGACACAAAGAACGTGCGCGCGACACTTACGCCCGTATAAGCGAAAAGTACCGTCGACAGAGATACACCCATGAGGGCGGCGTAGACCCAGAACAGCGACTTGGCGGTCGACTCCGAAAGCCGGTTGATACCAAATCCGAGCACGAAGACGAGAATTAACGGAGCGAAAACCGCGATCCAACCAAGCAATGTGGGTGCTCCGCTGGCAGCGAAGAACACCGACCTCACGGCGACGTTGCTCGCGACCAGCAGCGCAACCACGCCGGAGAGCAGCACGCCACTGGTCATGTAATTGTAGATCGCCAGCATATAAGACCGCAGGCCGGCGTCGAAGACGGCTGTTGGCGCTCCCATTCCAGCACGAGCGGTCGGAGGTGGGGCTGGTCTGAAGCGATCTGCCATTTCTCAATCTCCTTTATTCCTTGATGACCCGCCGACAGCATCGGCGAAACTAACCGAAAAGACGTTCGGATATGCCCCAAATTACAGTTCGGCGGCGTTTGGCCTGCCCGATGCGACGTCGCGTTGACAGCGTGTTCCCAAATCGATCAGCGTGGCTTCGAACAGGCGGCGAAGCCAGGCTTGGACCGCCTCGGCATCGCGCAATTGTTCGAAGTGCTCCAGGGCCTTCAGCGCGAATGTCTGCATTGCGTCGTCGGCCATAATCTCGTCGCGCAATCGCCGTGTCGCCATGGACCGGTAGCGTTGGTAGCAATAGGCCAGTTCGGTGCGCACGAGGCGCCGCTTCGTTTCACCTGCCTCGTCCCCGCAGGAGGAGGGCCTATTCTCGGCGTTAATTGCGCTATCGGAACATGTTTCAAGCATGGTTATCGCTTCCATCATGCATTTTGGGACAAGAGATGCGCTCCAGTAAGGGAAATGGTCAGCCGGTAGCGTGGCTCAGGGCCACGGCTGCTTCGATCTCGTTGAGAAGAAATGGGCCGTCGAAAGAGGTGTCCTTAGGAATACGCTGGAGCAAGCGACCCGGGTCCGCGGTGATCATCAGGATGGGTATGCTGCGTTGCTTCGCAATGCGCCGGGCAGCGCTCAAGGCTGAACCCGTCTCAACCGAATCACCGACGACCACGAGGTCGGGCTCGCGTCGCGCCGCTGCCGCAACGGCCAGCTCTTCGGTCCATGTCTGATCGAATGAATGGAAGCCGAGAGACGAGAGTCGATCCTGGATCGCGCGGCTGACGATCATGTTGTCATCGATGATGAGCGCATGAGACATGAGTCTTTCTCTCGATTGCCAGAATGTTCTTTTGGCTGTGAGCGGAGCGGCGGGCATTAGGGGCGGTTACGTAATTGTGTCCTTCACCAAGCCGTGGGCAATGCCCGGGTTCGCTGCCCATGCAGTGTGCCGGCGCTTCGAAGACCTTGGGCGGGCGCAAACTCCCAGCCCATGCGCAAAGTCGCGAGGCAAATAAACTTAGCCAAAGAGCTTCACCCCGATGTGGATTGCATAACCAAGAGCGGCTATAAATAATATCGTTATCAGTATGGTCTTGATGTTATCTTTGAATCTCCCACTCATAATTTTTACCCTTTCCTATTGTCATGAATATTTTCAGAGCACGAATTGCTTCGTGGGCTTCAGGTCCGTAAATCTTCTGCACCATCAGGGTGATGGAGCCCAAGGACGGCCAAGCATTGGACATCTTCCTATGGCCCTCATTACTTCTGGGGTCGTTGAGAGTAGCCGTGTCGCAACTTCTCCTCCAGACTCAAGCCTCAACGGATGAAACTCATTTAAACATCGCAGGACCTTCCGCACGGTAAGCTCGAACTTCGATGGAACGCGCCTGCGTGCTTCAACTTCTTCAGAATGCGCGACACTCGCTCTTGCAACTTGGGAGCATGTTACGCACTCAGATTTTCGCGCTTCTCAGGCGCAGCGCGTTCGTGACGACCGAGATCGACGACGCGCTCATCGCGAACGCGGCGAATATCGGGCTGATCAGGATGCCGAAGAAGGGGTACAGCAAGCCCGCCGCCACCGGCACGCCGGCGGCGTTGTAGATCAGGGCGAAGAACAGGTTCTGGCGGATATTGCGCATGGTCGCCCGCGCCAGCCTACGCGCGCGGACAATCCCGTCGAGATTGCCCTTCACCAGCGTGATGCCGGCACTTTCGATGGCGACGTCCGCTCCCGTTCCCATGGCGATGCCGACATCGGCCTGGGCAAGGGCTGGTGCATCGTTCACGCCGTCGCCGGCCATGGCGACCTTGCGCCCTTCGGCCTGAAGCTCCTGGATAATGCGCGCCTTGTCCTCGGGCAGCACGTCGGCGCGAATTTCGTCGATGCCGAGCCGCGCGGCCACCGCCCTGGCGGTGCGTTCATTGTCGCCCGTTGCCATGATGATGCGGAAGCCCAGCTTGTGGAGCGCTTCAAGCGCGGCGGGCGTCGTTTCCTTCACCGGGTCGGCGACGCTGACGAGGCCGGCGACTGCGCCGTCCAGCATCACGAACATCACTGTCTCGCCCTGATCGCGATGGGAATTGGCCTTCTCGGTCAGTTCGGCCGCCTCGAGGCCCAGATCGGTGACGAGCTTGAGGTTGCCGAGCGCGACACTATTGCCATCGACCACGCCTTTCACGCCCTTGCCTGTGACCGCCTCGAAGTCGCTCGCTTCGCCCAGTGCCACTCCGCGCTCCTCCGCGCCCGCGACGATCGCTTCGGCCAGAGGATGTTCGGAGCCCCTTTCAAGCGTTGCCGCCAGGCGCAGGACTTCGGCTTCATCGTGTCCCGGTTCGGGCAGGACGGAAACCAGCTTCGGCTTGCCCAGGGTCAAGGTTCCGGTCTTGTCGACCATCAGCGTATCGACCTTTTCGAAGCGTTCCAGCGCTTCGGCATTCTTGATCAGCACGCCGGCCTGCGCGCCGCGCCCCGTCGCGGTCATAATTGACATCGGCGTGGCGAGGCCAAGCGCGCAAGGGCAGGCGATGATCAGCACGGCGACGGCTGCGATCAGCGCATAGGACAGCGCGGGCGCGGGGCCCCAGAAGGCCCAGCCGATGAAGGACAGGATCGCGATGCCAATGACCACCGGCACGAACCAGCCCGAGACCTTGTCGGCATATTTCTGGATCGGCGCGCGCGAGCGCTGGGCATTGGCGACCATTTCGACGATCTGCGAAAGCATGGTGTCGGCACCGACACGGGTAGCCTCGATGACCAGGCTGCCGGTGCCGTTGATGGTCGCGCCGGTGACGGGATCGCCGGCGACCTTCTCCACCGGTACCGGTTCACCGCTGATCATGCTCTCATCGACCGAGGAACGACCGTCAGTGACGACCCCGTCGACCGGCACCTTGTCGCCGGGTCGCACGCGCAGGCGATCTCCGACCAGCACGTCTTCGAGCGGGATTTCCTCCTCACTGCCGTCCTCGCGGATCACGCGCGCGGTCTTCGCCGCAAGATCGAGCAGCGCGCGGATCGCCTTGCCGGTTCCCTCACGCGCACGCAGTTCCATCACCTGGCCCAGCAGCACCAGCGTGACGATGACCGCCGCAGCCTCGAAATAGACCCCGACATGCCCTTCCGCATCGCGGAAGCCATCGGGGAATATGCCCGGCGCAATCACTGCGACGACGCTGAAAGCCCAGGCGGCCATGACGCCCATGCCGATCAGCGAGAACATGTTGAGGTTCAGCGTGCGGAAGGAGCTCCATCCCCGCACAAGAAACGGCCAGCCGCACCACAGGACGACCGGCGTGCCGAGCACCAGTTCGATCCACAGTGTCGCGCGTTCGCCGAAAATCTCCCTGACGCCACCTAGGCCGAGGTAAGGCCCCATGGTGAAGACCAGCAGCGGAAGCGTTAGCGCCGTGCCGATCCAGAAGCGCCGCGTGAAATCCACGAGTTCAGGATTGGGCCCTTCCTCCACCATCGCCGCGGATTCGAGCTCCAGCCCCATGCCGCAGATCGGGCAGGAACCGGGCTTCGTCTGACGAACCTGCGGATGCATCGGGCAGGTGTAGACCGACCCGGAATATCCGGCCGGCACCTTGTCGTAGCGCTTGTCGTCCGCTACGACCTTGGCGTCTGCGGAATGGGGATCGTGGCTATGGCAGCATGCGTGGTCGTCCTTCGCTTGGTCGCTACCTTCCGGCACGAGATGCATCCCGCACTTGGGGCAATCTCCCGGCCCCTCCTGCCGCACTTCAGGGTGCATCGGGCAAGTGTAGATCGTGTGCTCGCTTGCCTCGTGGTGCTGGTGATGGGTGTGGTCGTTCATACAGGTCACCTTGTCGTTCGTGTTGCGGCCCGCCTGATCGGTGGATTGCCGCCTTGCAGGTCGCTGGCAGCGTCAGCCAGTACCCGCGCAAGTGATACCGCATTGCTGGCATGCGGAATGGAGTTCGTCGTCACGACCCGTGATGCGCCCGCCGCAAGAATATCGTCATGGGCATTGCCGGCAAAGACTGCATGGATCACGACGCAGATCGGCGGCCTGGTTCCTGCTGCGAGCAGTCGTTCGATCGCCTGGATCAGTGTCCGCCCCGACGAGGCGATATCATCGAGTATCACGGGTGTTCCGGTCCGCAGCGCCTCACTGTGCGGTACGCTGACCTCGACGCTGCGATCGCCGCTGCGGCGCTTTTCGAGGACTTCATAGGGCCGGTCCGCGAGCCGGGCGACTTCAGATACCCATTGCCGGCTCTCGCTGTCGGGACCGAGCAGCACCGCATCGGGCACATTTGCGGCGATCCATTCGGCGAGCAGGGGGGCAGTCTCAATCCGGCGAACCGGAATGTCGAACAGGCCCTCGAGCGAATGGATCCGGTGCAGATGCGGATCTGCCGTTACCAGCCAGTCGAAGCTCTCCTCCAGAAAGCGGGCGAATAGGGGAGCGCTGACCGCCTGACCTTCGGCAAATCGCCGGTCCTGGCGCATATAGGCGAGATAGGGCGCGATCAGCCCGACGCGGCGAGCCCCCAGTTCCCTGGCTGTTTCTGCTGCAAATCGCAGGGGCAGGGCCAGCGGATCGGGGTCGCGTAGGGTGGCGAGAATAGCGGCATCCTCGCCGGTAAGGTCGCCAGGCAACGTCACGAGGCACTCGCCATCCGGGAAGCGGTGGACATCGACTTCCCCCGTCTGTGCTCCGGATAGCGCGGCGATGGCTTCGCCCAGGGGCATCATGCCTGGAAATGCCAGGATACGGGTCACGGCGCCTCTCCGATCCGGAAGGGAGAAGCGCCCGAACGGGCATAGTCCTGCGCCCAGCCAAGCTCGCCTGGCGTTTCCGCGTGTATCTCGTAGAGCGGCTGGCCTGCCTCGATCACATCGCCCGGCCGTGCGAGCAGACGTACGCCGGCGTGCTTGCGGCCGGGAGCACCGGCCAGTTTCGCGATCTTGGCGATGCGGCGGTTGTCGATCTCCCTGATCGCGCCGCCTACCCTGGCTGATTCGATGGATTGGTGAGGTGCGCTGCCCGGTTCGCGAAATCCGCCCTGGGCCTCGCAGATGGAAAGGAATTTCGCTTCGGCCGCGCCGCTGTCGAGGAGGTTCCTTGCCCTCTCGCGACCCTTTCCGCCGTTCGCTTCGGCCAGGTCGAGCAAGGCGCCTGCCAGGTCCAGCGCTCTTTCGCGCAAGTCTATCGGGCCATCAGGATCACGCCTCAGGACCGCAAGCAGGTCGTGGGCCTCAAGCGCCGGGCCGATACCACGCCCCACCGGGGCCGATCCGTCGCTGACATGGATTCGCAGGGATAGGCCGATCGCCTGACCGACAGCATGCAGTCGCTCGGACAGCGTTCGTGCAGCCCCATCCGTTCGGACCTTGGCCGTGGGACCGACCGGCATGTCGATCAGCACATGGGTTGAACCCGCTGCCGCCTTCTTGGAGAGCACGCTGGCGACAAGCTGACCGTCGCTGTCGAAATCGAGCGGCCGCTCGATCCGGATCAGCAGATCGTCGGCGGGACTGAGATCGAGGCCACCGCCCCACACGACGCAGCCGCCTTCGGTCTCGACCACGCGGCGCATGGCTGCAATGTCGAGCGCGACCGGCGCCAGAACTTCCATCGTGTCGGCAGTGCCGGCTGGAGAGGTAATCGCGCGGCTCGAGGTTTTCGGGATCCTGTACCCCGCGGCGGCAACGATTGCCACGACGATGGGGGTCGTCCGGTTGCCCGGCAGTCCGCCGACGCAATGTTTGTCGAGGACCAGCCCCGCACCCCAGTCAAGCGTCTTTCCCGCGCCGTGCATGGCACGGGTGAGCGCGATCGTTTCGGCAATATCGAGGCGGTCACCGGCACAAGCCGTGATGAAAGCGGCAAGATCGAGATCGGACAGGCGGTGCGCCACTGTATCGCCGATGATTGCCTTGAAGCCGTCGGCATCGAGGCGCTGCCCGTAAACCTTGGAGCGGATCGCGGAAGCTGAGGCAGGCGGCTCCGGATGTGAGAAAATCGCATGCTCACCGATCTTCGCGCCAAGCGCTAACCACGCGGTCTCACTGAGCGCCGCTGTATCGGGTGGCAGCCAGTCTGCATCGGTAACGACATTGAGCGCCGCAACGATCGACCGCTGGCCAAGAGCGATCTCTACTTGTGTGAGCGCCGAGAATCCTTCGGCCCGGCACAGATGGCAGTCCTCGCGCATGTAGACGACCGGCTGACGATAGGTGTCGATACCGGCCCGGATCAGGGGAATCGTGTGCACATCCAAGGTCATCTCGGCTTCCGGATGCTGACCCGCTCGAGATGTTCAGGTACGCGCACATTCCATCCGAGCTCGTGGTCAATGCGGAAGCGCAGGGCATCGGCGCTGTCCGGTTCGCCATGGGTGACATAGGTCATTTCCGGCGGCTTGGCCTGTCCCATCCAGCCCAGCAACTCGTTGGCGTCGGCATGACCCGATATGCCCTCAAGTTGAATCACTTCGGCGCGGATTTCGATCTCGCGCCCGAAGAGCCGCAAATGCCGCTCGCCTCTGGCGAGCACAGCGCCCCTCGTGCCACCCGCCTGGAAGTCGCTCAGCACGATCGCGTTCTTGGGATCGGGCCCGAAACTGACCAGATGGTGCATGACCCGGCCGCCCGCGAGCATGCCGCTTGCGGAAATGATGATCATCGGCCCCGTGCGGCGGTTGAGCTCCTTCGATTCCTCGACCGTTCGCACGCGTTCGGCGAGGTTGAACATGGCCTTGCAGTCTTCCCAGCTGACGTGGTGCTCATCGTGGTGGTTGTGGTAGATTTCGGTCGCATCGACGCCCATCGGACTGTTGAGATAGACCGGTATGTAGGGAATGGCGCCCCGCTCTCGCAGCTGTGCGATCTGCAACATAACGCCCTGGATACGGCCCACGGCGAAAGCGGGGATCACGATCGCCCCGCCGCGCCGTGCGACCCGGTTGATAACCTCCGCCAGTTCGGCTTCGGGATCATTCTGCGGGTGAACGCGGTTGCCATAGGTGGATTCGGTCACGAGAATGTCGGCGCCTGGATATGGCCGTGGCCCGTGCATCAACGGGTCGGTTTCGCGTCCGACATCTCCGCTGAAGTGTACCGTGCGCCCGTCGACGGTCACCTGGATCTGCGCCGCGCCGAGCAGGTGCCCCGCCGGAATGAAGCGGGCTGAGATGCCGTCTCCGAGGTCAAGAACCTTGTCGAAAGGCGTTTCCCGGAAATGGTCCAGCGCCGCGCGGGCATCCTCGAGTGTGTAGAGTGGCTTCGGGTTCGCGTGCCTGGAATAACCCTTGCGCTTTGCATAGCGGGCCTCTTCCTCCTGCAGGTGCCCGCTGTCGGGAAGCAGCAGGCCGCAGAGTTCGGCGGTGGCCGGCGTGCAATGGATATGGCCCTGGAAGCCGTTTCGGACCAGCGCGGGCAGATAGCCGGAATGGTCGAGATGGGCGTGTGTGAGAAGGACTCTGTCTATTGACTTTGGCGGAACGGGGAACGGATTCCAGTTGCGTAGCCTTAACTGCTTGTATCCCTGGAACAGCCCGCAATCTACAAGAATGCGCCGACCGTTGGCCTCGATCAGATAGCGTGAGCCGGTGACCGTTCCTGTCGCGCCAAGAAAACTGAGCGAGGGTTCATGAGCAGCATTCATATTCATCCTCTCGTTTAATAATCATTCGGTAAGCATGGCGTGTGCATGTCCGTTTTGTCGTCCAAGCAGCTAATTTGAAACCATGGCAGAACGAGTTGACTCAAGAATTTTGTGGTCGCAAAGGTGCCATCTTACGGCCCCCCACTACGAGCGCGAACAATCGATCGATGTCTTCTGGAAAGGCGAGGTCGGTTCCTGGGGTCAGAACGGCAGCGGAGCCCGCGGCCATGCCGTATCGGAAGGCGTCGACTGGCTCCTGCCCAACAGTTAGTGCGTAAACCATGGCGGCGAGGAAGCTATCGCCAGCTCCGACCGCACTTTTCGCCTCGATGGGTAAGGCGGGCAAGTGCAGGGTGCCATCCTGCCAAGCCAGCAAGGCACCTCTGTGACCCATGGTAACCGCAATTAGCTCGGCTTGTCCCTTGTCGATGATGGCCGTGGCCGCCGCACCGATTTCCTCGACGGATTCAAGATCACGGCCAACGAGCTGGCGCAATTCGCCCAGACTCGGCTTGACGAGTAAAACACGGCCTCCGGCCAGCCCGTCTTTCAATGCATCCCCGGAGGTGTCGAGTATTGTCCGAATTCCACGCTTTTGCATGATCCTGACCACACGGGCATAGAAATCGGAAGGAACGCCGGGCGGCAGCGACCCGCTTGCCACAAGATGACTGCAATCCGCTTCGGCAAGCCGGTCGAGGCAATCCTGCCATTCTTCCGCCGCCACCGGTGGTCCCGGCGGCGTAAAGCGGTATTCCTTGCCGCTTTCGCGTTCCAGCACCGCAGCGGCGATTCGCGTATCATGTTCGATGGGAATGCGTGTGCGCACCAGTTGATGCAAATCGACGAGACCGTCGAGTGCCGCGCTGGTCGCGCCGCCTGACAGGTAATAGCAACGTGCGGTGCCGCCCAGACGGCAGAAGACCCGGGCTACGTTGATGCCGCCGCCGCCCGGAGCATAGCGTTCGTTGCGGGTGCGCATCTTGCGCGTGTGAAAAACGCTTTCAACCTCGTAGGAGACATCGATGGTCGGGTTCATTGTCAGGGTGGCTATCGTTTTCATGGAAATGTCCGTTTCGTCGTATGTGTGCAGGCTTGACGGCGCGTGATGATCCTTCGCCAAATCATGCGCAGTCGACGTTCCGGAACAGCTCGGCCGAACCTGCCGTCGCTGCCCACCCATCGCCCGGCAAATTGCCAAGCGTCCGAACAGTCCGCTGCCTCGCCCACCAGTTGGTGATCAACACCCGTGATGCCGGTGGCGAGTTCGCCCGCCACCATCTTCGCCTCCAACCGGGATTCCCTGCACCTTGTTGGCGTAATTCTGCGGCGCGACCTCGAAACGGTCGCGGTTCTCCTTCGACGCGAAATAATATGCTCTTCCCTGATAGACCGATGTGATCGCGTCAGCCGTGCGTACCGCGGCTCCGCTCACCGGATCCACCACGGTCTCTGGGAGCTGCTGCGGCCAGGGCGCGGCCCTGCGATCAGCAGCATCATCCGAATCGCGATGGTGATGATGCCCATGATTGGCGCCGAGGTCGAAGCTGCCATGTCCGCCATGACCAAAGCCGCCGTGCCCGCGGCCTCGCCGCAAGAGAAAGAATGCCACGACCGCAATGGCGATCAGGATCCAGCTCCAATTCTGCGTCAGCTCTTGCATCTCGAATCCTCCACACTCCCTTTTTGGACCTGGCGCTCGCGGAACGCCTTTCCCGTATGTGAGAGGCGCACCCGACCGGTCATGCGATCCGCTTCCAGTGTCGTTCTGGCTCAATGGCCTCCAACGAAGAGACGCTGTCGGGCTGATCTCGTTACAGTCGTGAGGTCGGTCTGGGCGAATTTTGCTCCGCCTTCAAAAAGGCGCGTTGTCGCGGAGGGTAGGTGAAGGAGAAGCAGCATGAGGGAGCAAATCCCGGTGATGATGGCCAGTGCCGCCGTTGCGGCAAAGGCCAACTGAGCTCTCGAACGAGCTGCGGTAGCAAGCCCCTTCGGCCGACCCCGGAAACAAACCGGCCGCAGCTGCGATGCCGAGCCAGGCAAGTCCGTCGCGCCCGCCACGCCTTGTTTGGGGCGCTGTCGCCCATCATGACCGATGCCACAGGGCTGATCGCAGCAGCGAATGGTTCCGACAGCAAAGGCCGATAATACCTCCGAGCGAAGCGACGCCAAGTAAGCTGACACCATAGCCCAGCAGCCCAGCGGCGATCACCGACCGCCGGCCGTGCCGATCCGAGAGCCAGCCCCACATCGGAACAAACAGGAAGAAGGCAAATGTGTACAACGAGGACGCCATACCCGTGTGTCTGGCTACCGCCCTCGCAGCGAGGGTTGCATCAGCCGCCTGGATAAGGGATGCAAGAATGGGAAGGATGGCACTGCAGCCGAACCAGACGACAAAGACCGCAACCAGCAGCGAGGCAAGCGCCAGGGGGCCGGATGCTAGCGGAGACATCATCTGGTGGTAAACAGCTCAGGCGTCATTCCGTATCCTCCCGCGATGAATAGCGGCTCTGATGCCCGCATGCAGATCAGCCGGTCCTAGTAGCGCTTCAAAGCTCGATGACCTTGTCGGGCAGCTCGTTGGGGTTCTCCGCGCTTGGCGGAAAATGTGTCGCCAGCAGTGTCCCAACGCGTTCGACGGCTTCGACTAGACCTGTTGCTATCTCCTTGCGCTTGACGCCGGTGATTATGGCGGCAACCGCATCGGCCCAAGCATCTGGCGGAACTCTCGTGTAGATTCCCTCATCGGCGATGACCTCGACTTGCCGGTCGCTGAGCGAGACGAAGATGAGCACGCCGGTGCGCCTAGCGGTCCGACGCAAGCCCATGGCTCGGAATTGCTCGAGCGCCGAGTTATGGACATGTTTGCGCCGAACGCGCTGAGGCGTGAGAAACCGAGAAACCGGCGGGACAAGCGTGAGGCCATATGTCACGATGAACAACGCGATAGGTAGTACGGTGTATCCGAGCCCGAAACGGTGATAGGCGATCGTCATTGCGTCCTCCCAATGACCAGGCTGCCAGCCAGGGGGCATCATCATCCCGATATTGATTCCCGTGAGCCACAGAAGATAGGGTATAAGCAGGGCAATAGCGGCAGCCCAGCCCAGCGCCACATGCGGATAGTAGCTGTCAGCCTCGCTTAAGACGCACAGGATTTCACCGGAGGTGCCGATTTCCGCGCGGTGGATGGCATCCGCGACCTGCTGGTTTTCGGTATTACTTAATATCATCTCACCAGCCTCCAGATGCGCCGCCGCCGCCAAATGAGCCGCCACCACCGCGGAAACCTCCGCGAGAGCCGCCACTGCCGCGTCCTCCTAAGCCAAACCCCCAAAGAAATGTTGGCAGGCCCGATCCATGCCGATGCCGGCGGCCATGGCCATGGCCGCCGAACGCCATCAGCGCCCAGATGCCGAAAATCAGTAGTGGGAACTGCGAGGCGGGTCCGAACTCAGTGCCGCTCTGCGATCGCTCTGCCGCTTGGTCGGCGGCTTTTGCCTGGGCCCGTGCCTCACTCTCTGGTAGGGTCAGTTGACGGATCAGCGCATCGGCGCCGGCCTCTATGCCGCCGGGCATATCGCCCGCCTTGAAGCGCGGAATAATCGTTTTCTCGATGATGAGTGACGACAGGCCATCGGTCAGAATTCCTTCAAGACCGTAGCCAACCTCGATACGAACCCTGCGCTGGCTGAGGGCAACGATGAGCAGGGCCCCGTCGTTGCGCTGCTTGTCGCCAAGGCCCCAAGCTCGACCCAAGCGATAGCCATAATCAGAAATCTCGTATCCCTGCAGATCTGGGATGGTCACTACGACTAGTTGGCGGCGGGAATTCTTCTCGAGCACTTCGAGCTTTTGCGTCAGCCGTACTTCGACATCGGCCGGTATGATGTTCGCAGCGTCGACCACCCGGCCGGTGAGCTTGGGGAATGCCGGCTCGGCCAGCGCTGGCGCGACAAAGCCGGTCAGCGCGAGAAAGAACGCGAGGATAGGGGTGAGGAGGGGACGGATCGGCCACATTGCCTAGGTCGTTCTCAGAGCTTGCCGTTGAGGCTCGGCGCGACTTCGGCGCCGGATGTAACCGCCTGGTAGGGCACTATCGGCTTGGCGCCGCGGATCGCGGCGCCGATCATCTCGGGAAAGGTGCGCACGCGCGTATTGTAATCCTGAACCGCACCATTGTAGTCGCGGATCGCCACACGAATGCGGTTTTCCTGGCCTTCAAGCTGGCTCTGCAGCATCTGGTAGTTCGTGATGCTCTTGAGTTCGGGATATGCCTCAACATTGGCCAGCAGTCGCCCGAAGCCGGCCAGCGAAGTGGAAAGCCGGTTCTGCGCGGCCTGGAACTGCGCCATCTTGGCGGGATCGGAGAGCTCATTGGCATTGAGCTGGATGCTGGTCGCCTTGGCGCGCGCTTCGATCACGCCGGTGAGAATGCCCTTCTCCTGCTCGGCCGCGCCCTTAGCGACGACGGCGAGATTCGGAACCAGGTTGGCGCGCTCTTGAAAGGCTGCTTGGACGTCGGCCCACTTCGCCTTTGCGTTCTCCTGCGCCGTCGGCACCGAGTTGATTCCGCAACTGGTAAGCCCGAGCGCTGCAATGGTGGCAATTACCCAAGTACGGGCGAACTTCGGCAAACTAATCATCTCTGCCTTTCTTTCGAGCAAATGAGAGAGTTCTCTCGTAGGGTAGTCCACCATTCGACGCCGTTGGGCACATGTTATTACAGCTGATGTAGCTCAAACGTCGGAGGGTTACGCCACCTCTGCGAAGGCCAGCGACTACTGGATCAGCGTGCAGGTGCAGCGCCTACAACATACGCGGCGTGCACCCTTTGGTGTGACGCTGACAAGGCGGCGCCCAGATCGCCCACACTGTACCCTTTCTGGTTCGCGGCTATGACCTGGCGAGCGCGAATGCCGGCGAACAGGCGCTACTTACCGATGCCAAGGCGGCGCCATTAAACGAGACCGATACGGTCTCGATCGCGTCACGAAGGGCGCGACGCGCCCTGTGGGCCCGGACTGTCAGATTGTTCACGGTTATGCCGAGCTCCCGCGCCGCATCCTCCTTGCGCTGGTCCTTCAGATCGAGCCGGTAGATGACATCTGCATATTCCTGCTTGATGTTCGACATCAGGCTCACAATCGTCCTCTCCGGATCCGGCACGCTGTCCGTCAAGGCTTCATGCGGACGATCGTGAATCTCCAGCTCAAATGCCACCTCCCGCTGACCGCGAGTTCCCCGGCGTCGGCAGAAATCGATTAGCGTGGTTTCGAACAAGCGGCGAAGCCAGCCATGGACCGCCTCGACATCGCGCAGCTGTTCGAAGCGCTCCAGGGCCTTGAGTGCGAATGCCTGCACCACGTCATCGGCCGCGATCTCGTCACGCAGGCGCCGCGCCGCCATGACGCGGTAGCGTTGATAGCAGGACGCCAGTTCCTTGCGCACGATCCGGCGCTTCGTTTCATCTGCCGCGTCCCCACCAAAGGAATCGCCTTCCTCGGTGTGAGTTTCGTTGTTAGGGCATATGTCGAACATTGCTATACTCCCTATTTCGACGACGGTCCCATCCCGGCGCGGCCTGAATTGAGTCGGACCGCAAAGGGCAGCGCTTCAGGTTTCACCGCGTGGCGCTTGTGACGAGTGCCTCGACGGCTGGATGCCAAGGGAGGGCTTGATCAAAGCCGGCGAACAGCATTTTTGAGGTTCCCGACCGGCGCGTGCTCCAGGCATCCGCACGCCGCCATTCAGCGCCGTCAATATATTCCGAAGTTCATAAACAATTTTCAGAGCCATGCTGTACGTGGCACTCGGAGATTGTTCCATCCTATTGAAAATAGACGCGCTATTATTGTCAGGTATCTTGATGATTTCTATTCGACATCCAATAGAACCCAACTGCGCCAGCATGGTGCCCTCCACTCATCTGATGAGAATGGGCTATCATGCGCTTCTGCCAGAAGGACTACGGGCGGTTACCTAATACTACGCGACATCGTATCGCTGGCGTTGTAATCGAAGCGGCATGGCTCCCGTGAAGTTGCACGAGACGCGAGTCCGGATGACCGCGATCACAGGGTTCGGCCGGGAGATCTGACAGCGGATGAAAGCCAGACATCAAGTTTTCGGGCAAGGCAATTCGACGGGCGCTTCTGCTCTGATCAGGACGCAGGTCGGTACCCGCCCTGCAATGGCGGCTTGTCGAGGCACTGCGCGATCAAGCCGACCAACTTCTCGTCGGTCAGGGGCTTTTCAACCAGAGCCGAAAACCCGGCTTCCAGCGCGCGCTTTTCCAGATCGTTCTGATAGCGTCCAGTAATGAGAATGGCAGTCCCCGGCCATCCGCTTTCGCGAAGCCGCGCAAGCAGCGTCAATCCGTCCATCAAGGGCATCGAATAGTCCGTGATCAGGCAATGGCTTAAAGCGCACGCCCGATCGGCCAGCAATTCAGCGGCCGAGCCAAAGTCGTGAACGCTGAACCCGCGTGCGCGAAGGAGCAGACTGATCGAGCGACGCACTGCCTGGTCGTCGTCGACGAGCAGCACGCAATGGTCGGCATCATCCTTCTCGTCTGTCCTGATCACCCGGCACGTCCCATACAATTTGTGTCGGCAGCGCGAAAGCTGCTCTCCTTGATCTACGTTCGGGCCAAACCGGGCAGTATAAGTGCGATTCCTTAATCGGTGGGCAGGCTAGGGTTCGGTGCCGAGACCCGCGATCAGTGCGATGCGCAATGCCTCGGGCAATGTGCGCACGCCGAGTTTTTCCATCATGTTGGCCCGGTGGATCTCCACGGTCCGCGGGCTGATGCCGTGGGCAAGAGCGATCATCTTGTTGGTCTGCCCGGTGGCGAGGCCCTCCAGAACATCCCGTTCACGAGGCGTCAGTGTTTCGATACGCGACAACGCAGCGGCCGCGGTAAGCCGCTGAGCATCCGCCTGCTCGGCGACAGCAAAGACTTCCTCCAGCGCTTGAAGGATCGTGTCCTGCTCAAAGGGCTTCTCGATAAAGTTGTGGGCACCCTTGCGCATTGCCGTGACTGCGGTGCTGACATCGCCATGCGCTGTCATCACGACAACCGGGAAATCCACTCCGGCGGAACGCATCTGCTCCAGGACAGCGATCCCGTCGATTTCGGGCATCCGCACGTCGAGCATTACGCAGCCCGGGCGCAGAGAGCCCGCTGCCTCGAGAAACGGCACGCCCGAACTGTAACTTTCCACGGCATAACCCTGAGTGCGGAGAAAAAGGCTGGTCGAGCGGCGAATGGCGCCGTCATCGTCGATGATATAGACAAGCTTCTCAACGGTCATCCTGCGGCTCCGCTCGATCCATGCGCGTCAAGGTGAAACGAAACACCGTGCCTCCCTCCGAACCCGGCTCTGCCCAAAGACGTCCCTCGTGAGCCTCAACAATGGTGCGGCATATGGAAAGACCCACGCCAAGACCTTGCGCCTTGGTGCTGTTGAACGGCTCGAACAACCGTTCGGCAATCTCGTCCGAGAGCCCCGCGCCGGTGTCGGCAACCGCCAGCTCAACCTCCTCATCGCCCATCGCTGCCGTCGAAAGCACAAGCTCTCGGCGCTCGCAGCCTTCCATAGCCTCGACCGCGTTACGGATCAGGTTAAGCAGCACCTGCTGGATCTGCACGCGATCGACGAGCACCCGCGTCACGGCCGGATCGAGATTCATCTCCACCCGAATGCCGCGCAGGCTTGCGCCGGCAAGCGCAAGCGCCGCGGCCTCCTCGATCAATTTGGTCAGGCTGACAATTTCCCGCTCGGTTTCGCCGCGCGCGACGAAATCGCGAAGGCGGCGCACGATCTGGCCGGCCCGGACCGCCTCGGCAATGCCATCGGCAAGCGCCTCACGGGCTTCTGCCAAGGCGCCCGGCTGATTGGCGTCCAGGAGCGCCTGCGCAGCCATCACATAACTGGCAACAGCGGTCAGCGGCTGGTTCAGTTCATGGGCCAACGTTGAGGCCATGGTCCCCACGGCGGATACGCGCCCAATATGGATCAACTCCTCCTGGAGATCCTGCAGACGCCGCTCGATATCCTGCCTGGCCGTCAGATCACGAATGAAGCCAGTAAAAAGCCGGTGGCCATTGTCCTGCACGACTTCACCCACGGCGAGCTCCATCGGGAAAATGCCGCCATCACGCTTGCGGCCGGACACCACGCGGCCGATGCCGATAATGCGGCGCTCGCCCGTCGCCAGATACCGGGCGAGATAGCCGTCATGCGCCTCGCGATGGGGGGAGGGAGCAAGCAGGCTGACATTACGCCCCAGAAGGTCGCTCTCCTCATAGCCAAACAGCCGCTCGGCGGCCGCACTGAAGGATTGAATCGATCCCCGTTCGTCGATCACCACCATTGCGTCCGGCACGGTGTCCAGGATCGAGCGCAAGTGGGCTTCCTGCGTCTGCAAGGCGGTCTGGGCACGCTGCCATTCGGTGATGTCGCGAACAACCTTGCCATAGCCCGTCACACGACCGCCTGAGTCCAGCAACGGATAGACTGTCACGTGCGCAAGAAACTCGGTCCCATCGCTGCAAACCCGGGGCTCCTCGCCAGAATAGCGCCCATCTGTTCGGGCGATCTCTAAGATCTGATCTGGCCTGCCTCCGGCAATCGCAGCGGCCGGATAAAGCATCGACCAGTGCCTGCCCAGTACCTCTTCCGCACTCCATCCCTTTAGGAGCTCAGCGCCCTTGCTCCACAGCGTTATGCGCCCACCGAGGTCGAGCATGACTATGGCTTCGTCATTTAGTTGGTCGATGAAATGCAGAACCTCGTCCGCTGTCGGCGCCGCCGACTTGTCTCTGCACTCGACAGACTGGCTCGGTGCATCTTTTTCCATTTGCCGCTCCATTTCCCCCGATCTCTCAGCCTGATAACGCCGGCATCGTGGACGCACGTCATAGCTCCGCGCGGACAAGGAGTGATCCCAATGGGCTATACGCAGCCCGGACGCACATCCCTTATGGCGGGACGAAAAAAATTTCTGATGCTGTAATTTCCGGAATCCGGGAGCGTCTAATGGGCGGCATTGATCCTGCTGCCGCCATCATTCAGAGAGCAGACGCGCGTGAAGAACATCCTACTGCATGTCGAGGACGACCCTGGCATGGAAGCCCGCTTCCAGACGGCCTTGTCGCTGGCCCGCTATCAAGATGGGCATCTGATCTGCCTGCAGGTGACGCCGACGCCGTATTTTCCTGCCGATGGTGCGATATCGCCGGAAACTTTCAATCTCTTCATTGACAGCGTGGAAGTGCCCGCACGCGAGCTGCGCGCTGCTCTGGAAGCGAGATTGAACAGCGATATGGTCTCCTGGGACTGGCGGGTCCGGAGTGGGGACACGGCAATCGAGATCCTTCGCGAGGCGCTGTTGGCCGATGTGATCGTTGTCGGCACCGGAGACGAGGCACCGGACCTTTCCGTGGCCGGAGCCCTCCTCGTGCATGGCCACGTTCCCATTCTCGCCGTTCCCGGCAATACGCTGCAATTCGACCCCTGCAGCCCGGTCATGATTGCATGGAACGGGACGGTGGAAGCCGCCAATTCGGTCCGCCACAGCCTCGCGCTGACCAGGGCAGCAGCAAGCATCCATGTTGTGACGATCACGGAAGACCCCCTCGACTCTCCACCGGCCGAAGTTGCCAGTTACCTCTCGCGGCACGGGATCCATGTGGAGATACACGAACGGCAAGCCGAACCATCGGTGGCCGAGACGCTCAAGGCCTCAGCCCGCGAACTGGGCGCTTCCTGTATCGTCATGGGCGGCTACGGCCATTCGCGCTTCCGCGAGCGGGTGTTCGGAGGCGTCACGCGCGCAATGCTGCAGGATTGCCCGATCTCACTACTTCTGTCGCATTGACGGTCCCAGAGCTTCAACCGTTCACCGCACGGGCCTGCCCCGAGTCCATCGCCACAAGGTTGATCGGATGACCTGCGACAAAGGCACGAATGTTCTCGATCGTCATGTCGATGAGCCGGCGAAGAGCATCCTCAGTGTTATAGGCAACGTGCGGCGTGATGAGGACATTGGAAGCGCTCGCCAAGACATGATGAGCAAGCAGTTCCTTGAGTGCGTCCGCCCCAATCTCACGTCCACGAAAGACCTCGGCTTCGTCCCGGATAAGCGGTTCCTGCGGAAGAACATCAAGACCCGCTGCCCGTATCTTGCCGCTGGTGATGGCCCGAACGAGCGCCTCAGTCTCAATGATGTTGCCACGCGCCGTGTTGATCAGGACAGCTCCGTTCTTCATCAGTGCGAATTCGGCATTACCTATCATGCCCTTCGTGCCGGGCGTCGCAGGCAGGTGGAGAGAAACGACGTCGGCATCACCAAGCAGGACAGGAAGATCGACATAGCGAAAGCCCAAAGCCTCAGCGACCTCGTTGCGAGGCGCGATGTCATGGGCGAGCACTTTCATTCCGAAACCGCGGGCAATCTGGATGACGCATTGGCCGATCCGCCCGGTGCCGATCACGCCGATGGTCTTGCCGAACAGATCGAACCCGCGCAGATCGGCCGGGTTGAAATCACCGTGCCGAGCCCTTTCGCTATAGGCAGGCAGATGGCGCGCCAAGCCCAGCAGTAGTGCAAACACATGCTCGGCGACAGTCACATCGCCATAACCGGGCACATTCGCGACAGCGATGCCCGCCTTTGCGCAAAAGTTCAGGTCAATATGATCATAACCGGTCGACCGCGTCGCGATAAGCCTGAGATGTGGCATCTGGGCCAGAACCGGTATCGTCAATCTCGAATGGACGAAAACGGTTATGATTTCCGCGTCGTGGTAAGCGGCGACATTGGTCTCGTCGAGCGCGCCCTCGGTGCAGGTGAACTCGATCTCCGGCGGAAGGGCGTGGCACGCCTCAGCCTCCCAAGCTTCGGTTTCGAATGCGATCAACTTCATATGGCCCTCTTGCCCGATTAGGTAGCGAAAGACAGCCAAAAGCGATGCGCGACCGTCTCCATCTACTCGGACGCGCGACAAACCCTGTGGTTACAGGCCGACCGGAACCCACCGGACCCCGGTTTCGAAAAAAAGCGCCTGCCTTTTGAGGGATTTTGCACCGGCGCGCGTATCACGTTCAAAGTAGGCGCGGCAAGCAGTGCCTCTCATTTGACGCCCAATCCGGGCGCTGTCACGGGAGATAGCCAATGGCTGGTTTGCGAAACATCGACTTGCGGCACCATTTGCCGAGCACGACCTTCATCATCTTGACCCTTCTGATCCTTTCCGGACTGGGTGGCATCGCAATCTATCTCGGTGTGTACAACATCGCTGCCGACGCGCCCCATTATCGCTTCACCTATTGGCTCATCGAGAATCTTCGCGACCAGTCGATTGCCACCCGCGCGCGGTCGATCGCCGTGCCCAGGGATCTGGCCGATCCAAAGCGCGTCTCCGCAGGCGCGGGCCTCTACACAGAGATGTGCAGCGGCTGTCATCTGGCGCCGGGTATGGAGAAGACCGAAATCAGTCAGGGCCTCTACCCACAGGCGCCGGAACTCGCCCGAGTATCGGACCATACGCCGGCACAGGAATTCTGGATCATCAAGCATGGTGTCAAGCTGACCGCGATGCCCGCATGGGGCAAAACCCATGACGACAAGCTCATCTGGGACATGGTCGCCTTCGTCCAGCAACTCCCGAAGCTTTCACCCGCTCAATATCAAGCGGTGATAAAAAGCGCACCGCAGGACCATGATGCGATGATGATGAACGAAATGGAGGGGACGCCAAAAAAGCCGCACGACGATGCTCACCCCGATTCGCATCATGAGGGAACGCATTGACCCCTTCCAAAAGCCGGAAGCAGCGCCCGTCTTCAACTTGGGACTTGAGATCCCAATAACTGGACGCGATCGATTTACGTCGAAATATAATGCCGTAGGCACGACGAGTCGAAGGGGGACCATCTGTATGAACACCGGGCGCGATCTGGTCCGCGAACTGATCGGTCGCTGGCGCGAGGATCCGGGAGCAACTTACCGGAGCTGGTTCCTCTGGGACGAGCGCTTGAAGAACTTTCGCTCGATCCGGCGCGGGATTGCACAAGTCGTTGCAGAGATCGAGGCGGGCCGCTTTGGTGTCGCCTACCGCGGATCCTCGCTCGAGACGGTTGTGCATTCGGTGGCCGAACAGCGCCAGATCTTCAAGGGCGCCGATCACGCCTTCCTCTGGAAGCCAAAGCTCCGGATCCCCGACATTTACGAAAATCCGGACAACCAGCGCGCCTTCGGGCGGCTGCTTCATCATTGCTCTTGCTGCGACAACGCGGAGGAGATCATCTCAGGCATCCACGCTATCGACCGGTTGAAGATCAAGGGGCTGGGTCCGGCGGTGGCCAATCTGCTCTACTTTCTGCACCCGACGCTGGTTCCCCCGTTCAACACGGCCATCGTCAAGGGGTACAATGCGCTCTCCGGCGCCAATGTGAAGCTTGGAAGCTGGGAGCATTTTCTTGCCATGCGCTCCGGCATCCTCGATCTCAACGACCGCTACCGCAATCTGCTTTCGAACGATCTGGGCGCGATCGGCGGGCTGTTGTTTGATGTGGGTTACGGCCGCTATCCGCCGCCGCCTCCCGACGATGCTCAGGCTCTGGCGGGCGACTGGCTGGCCCGGCTCGACGAGGCGCGAGCGCAGGCGCAAAAGCTCGACAAGGTGACGATCGCCCAAAACGAAAGTGATCGCAGCCACACCGAGATCCAGGCCTGGCTGCGCGATCTTGGTCATGCATTGGGCTATGATGTCTGGATCGCCGCAAACGACCGGGGGCGGCTTCACGACGGCATGCCGCTTGGGACACGCTGTCTCGATCATTTACCCAATGCCGTCGCAACCGCCTCCGGCGGAGATTCCATCCGTCTGATCGACGTCCTCTGGCTCGAACGGGGCAATGCGAATGTCACCGCGGCTTTCGAAGTGGAGCATTCGACGTCGATCTATTCAGGAATTGTCCGCATGCTCGACCTGGCGCTGAGCGGCGGAGACCTTCACGCCTCCGCCGGGCTGTTTCTCGTCGCGCCGGACGCGCGCGAGGCCGATGTCCGCGCCCAACTACGCCGTCCGGCGTTCAGCCGGGTCGCCGACCTCGATATCTCCTATCTCCCTTATGGCGAACTCGAGCAGCACCGCGAGGCGATCGCCCGCTTTGGCTCCGGCCTCAAGGCCATCAAGGCGATTGCGCATCGGTTGCCCTGAGGGCGAACGGGGCTACATCCCGGATATCGGCGGCTCGAGCATGCCGAGCCATGCTACCAAGCCGAGGATTACGATCGCGCAGGTGGTTTCGGTAAGGAGAGTCTTGCGCAGCCCGTTGACCGCGCCAATGTGATCGCCGCAGGCGATGGCCGCCTCGAGCACAGGGGTCATATAGAAGCGGTTGGCGGCGGCGAGTCCCAGCATGACTCCGAAAAGCAACAGCTTGACCAGCAGGAGCTGGCCGTAGAGCGATCCCAGCAGCGAACCGAAGCGCTCCGGGCCGACGAGAAGCCAGCTGTTCACGCCGCCCGTCAGAACCAGCAGCGCGACGACAACGGTTCCGACCACGGCAAAGCTTGCCAATGCGCGATGCGAGAATTCGACATGAGCCTGGGTCATGCGGCGATGCGGCCGGAATAACAGCGTGGTGAGCGCCAGCAGCGCTGCCACCCACACACCCGCGGCTAGCAGATGAATAATGTCGGCACCGAGGTGAATGAGACCAACCCATCCCTCGTCCATCGCGCCGTGCCCTGTCCAGACGACGCTCGAAAGCGCCACCGCTCCCAACAGCGACAGCAGCCACATCCAGCCCGTGCGCAATCCGTGCGGGCTCAGGGCTATGACCAGGAAAAGCAACAGCGCGCCGATGCGGACGAGCCATGTCGTCCCGACGCTCGTGCCACCGATCACCAGGCGCAGTGCGGAGCTGTCAACTTCGCCAGGAGCCACGCCGCTCATCGAAGCGGTGAGCGATACAATCGCCTGGCCCGACAAGAGCAGACCGATGAAGGCAATTCCACCCACCAGCCTGCGCAGCGTGAGAGCGGCCTCGGGAGACCGTTCCACGCCGCGCAGGCCGTAAAGCGCGAAGAGCGGCAAACCGAAGAGCAGCATCAGGTCCATGTAAAGCGCGAACCTGATAAGGACGGCGGCCACGTCAGGCACAGGCTCACTTCACCTTGAAGTTGAATGTGCCATTTACGCGATGGGTGTCCGCGGTAACGGCATGCCAGTCGAGCTTGTAGGTGCCCGTGTGCAGAGCACTTTTGGGAACCGCGACGAGCGTCTTGCCGTCGGCGCCCACGCTGGTATCGACCGCAATCTTCATTGGAGGCATCTTCATACCCGGCATGTCGGTCATGACGAGGTCGATGCCTGAGAACTGGTTCACGAGCGTTTCGTTGAAGCGCAACTCGATCCTCGCCGGCCTCTCCACGGTCGCATCGGCTGCGGGGGTCGATGAGACTAGCTTGGGATGGGCCTGGGCCGCGGTTCCGCTGATGAGTGCGGTAGCGAGGCCAAAAGCGGCGAGCAATGTGCGAACGGGGGTCATGGCATACTCCATTTGGCGGCAACGACGATTGATACGCGCGTCGCGGGGTAATCCCTCACATGAGGGGCAAAAATTTTTGTTTGCGGGCTTGAGGCCGCCTTGTCCGACAAAATGGCATTAGAATATTGACAGGTAACAGGTTCTGCCGCGCATTCGCACGAATGCGCCCGATTGACGCACGCAGGATCCGTTGGATGGCGTGGAAAGACCGATACCTTACCTGCAAGTTCCAACTCCCCACCGGTTTCGCAATATTTGAAGGGCCTTCAGGGGTAGCTGGCAAAGAGCTTCGTTCCGCCGGGGCCGAAGGCGATGACTGCGTAATGCTGGATGCGGCCACCCACTTCCATCCCGGGCGAGCCGAGCGGCATGCCGGGAACGGCAAGTCCGCGAACACCT
The DNA here is from genome assembly GCF_001590985.1 of Novosphingobium naphthalenivorans NBRC 102051. Taxonomy (GTDB): domain Bacteria; phylum Pseudomonadota; class Alphaproteobacteria; order Sphingomonadales; family Sphingomonadaceae; genus Novosphingobium; species Novosphingobium naphthalenivorans. The sequence goes on along the minus strand of NZ_BCTX01000012.1, from coordinate 3,160 downwards.
GCAGGCTTTTCGCGGAGCAGTCTGGCAATATCGCGCGCCGGCGCATGGCCTTCGATTACGTAGCCATCGACAACCATGCTATGACATGAGCGAAGCTGCTGCGGGACGCCCTTGCGGTCCTTGAGCGAAGTCATGTCTGCCGTGTCCACAACCGAAACCTTCGCTTTCATATCCGAGCGGATGTGGGCCGCCCATTTTTCGCAGCAACCGCATTGGGGATCGCGATACATCGTGTAGCTGGCCGCCTGAGCTCCGGCCGAACACGCGGCCAGCCCGAGCATGAGCAGACCGGATACACTCGTTCCGCGTATGGATCTGGAGAAATTGCCAATCATCGGCTGGTCCTTTCATTGTCCTGTCGGATCTTCCTTGCGCGCCAGAGCGAAATGGTGCCTGTGAGTGTGTTGAAGCGTTCCAGGCATTGAGCGTCGTCAAATCGGCTCAGGAGCAACTGCTCCAAAGCTCCGTCTGCGTTCGGCTGCGTATCGGTAATGCCGTCCAGGCGCTGGACACTGTTGCGATACAGAGCGCGCATCAGCCGACCGTCCTGCCGCATATAATCGGCGATGAGCAACTCACCTCCCGGCGCAAGGAAGCCAATCATCTGGTCGAGTAGCGACTTCTTGCTCACCAAGGGGACCTGATGGAAGACAAGGCTGCTGACGATCTTGTCTGCGCGCCAGTTTGCTTCCGGCACCAAGCTGTCCAGAAAGCCATTGTGCCAGCGCGGCGCATTGGCGACGCCTGAAAACTTCCTTTTCGCAAGAGCCAGAGCCTGGGCGTCGGGTTCGATGCCGATCATGTCGGCATCTGGGCAAGACTGCGTCAGCTCGGCCAACAAGCTCCCTGTGCCGCAGCCGACATCGATCAATCTGTCCCCCTTCTTCAATCGCGCGTGCTGAATGATGGCGCCGCGCCACGCAGATTCCGACGTGCACACGCGAATGGCCAGATCATAGAACGGTGTCAGAAGGTGGTGACCAAGAGGAGGCGTGTAGCCATGGTCCGCCTTCGCCGCTGTGTTGGAAGCTTCCATCTCTGCTTGAGTCCCCGATGATTGGAGTGGAACACGATCTCTCCGCCAAGTTGGCACTGAACGAGAGGGGCTCGGCTCGATTCATTGCCTTTACGCCTGCGGAAGTATGATCCCTCAAAAATATTTCGAGGGCTGCAGGGCCGCGCTGCGTATAGACAACCGGAGCCATGATTAAGGAGGCCGAACGATGGACGACGAAGCGCTGGATATGCTCCTGCGAAGGCTTGCGGCCGATGCGCCCGTTATGGTTGCGGGGCCGGAATTTCACGACAGTCTTTGGCAGCGCATCGGGCAAATGACTGAGGCGCGCGAACATCGCCGCAGAACCATATTGGGCCTGCTGATATTTGCGATCGGCCTCGGAGCAGGCATGGGAACGCAATATCCTGGCCCAGCGCATCCTGTCGGCTATACGCTGGTGGACGGGGCCGATCTGGCTCCCTCTGCGCTTCTCCACATCGCGCCATGAAGGTCACGCCCTTCTACGCGGTCCTGCTGCTGATTTTGGCGGTAGCGGCCGGCAGTCTTGGTGCATTCGCGACCAACCGCTGGCTTGCCCAAGAGGATACGTCCCGCGGCATGCACGACTTCGTGCACAAGGAGTTGCGCCTTACATCCGCGCAGGAAGTCCGCCTCGGTGCGCTGGAGCGGAATTTTGCCATAGAGCATCGTAAACTCGAACTTGCATTGCGCTCCGCCAATGCGGGCCTTGCCGAGGCAATGAGCGAGGAGCAGCGCTACGGCCCCAAGGTCGCTGCCGAGATCGACGAGGTCCACGCACGGATGGGAGATCTCCAGAAGGCGACCGTCCGACACGTCTTTGATATGCGCGCCCTGCTCGATCCCGCGCAACAGAAGGCGTTCGACCGCGAGGTAAGCAAGGCTCTCACCAGTGATCCAAAGAGCTAGACGGTTGTGTTCGAGGACTGCGACAGCGAGGACCGGCGGCTTATCGTTGCGGCGAGAGCCGGTGATCGCAGCGCATTTGACAGGCTCGTCGCAGATCATGCTTCAAGACTCCTTGGTCTTTCCCTGCGAATGCTTGGCGAAAAATCCGACGCCGAAGATGCCGTGCAGAATGCGTTGTCCTCAGCGTGGCTGGCGCTGTATCGTTTCGACCAAACAAAACCGGTCGCGCCATGGCTTACGACAATCACAATCAACAAATGTCGCGATATTATGCGACGGCGCCGTATTTCCCGCCTGCTGAGATTCGAAGCGGAAGATGACGCGAATTCCATCGCTCATCCCGACCCCCATCAGGAAGAACGGCTGATAATCCGTCAAAACCTCGAATTCTTGCAGCGGGAAATAGTGCGTCTGCCGCCGAAACTGAAGGAACCATTCATCCTGGTCGTGTTCGATGGGCGCAGTCACGAGGAAGCCGCAAAGATTCTCGGCATCAGCAGAAAGGCGGTGGAAACACGCATATACCGCGCACGAAATTTTCTTCGCGAGAAGTTTGAAATAATCTGAGGGGTCGTGCGTCCTGCCTCGTACCAGCCATTGACATCCAACAACGGGTTTTCATTATGCCAACACTTAATCGACGAAAATTTCTGGCCACGGGCACAGCCTCGTTGGGAGCGCTCGGCGTAGCGCATGCCATGCCGGCCTGGGCACGTGGCGCGGCGGGGGGCACTCTGGCACGGCGCGGCAGCGATGTGCTGTCTGGCGAGCACCTCACCATGACCGTTGCCGACGCCGCCTTCCGGACCGGCAAGCGCCACGGGCCGGCGGTTACCGTTAATGGCACGCTGCCGGGGCCGCTGGTGCGGCTCAAGGAAGGCCAGAAGCTTGTCGTCGACCTCGTCAACGACAGCTCCGAAGGCACATCCATCCACTGGCATGGCATGCTGGTGCCGTTCCTGATGGACGGCGTACCGGGCGTGACCATGGCGGCGGTGAAGCCCGGCGAGACATTTCGCTACGAATTCCCGATCCGCCAGGCTGGCACCTATTGGTGGCATGCCCATACGCTGCAGGAGCCGATGGGGCACTACGGCCCGATCGTGATCGATCCGCTTGAGCCCGATCCCTTCACCTGGGACCGGGAATATGTGCTGATGCTGTCCGACTGGTCGCCCATGCAGCCCATGACGATCATGGAAAAGCTCCGGACCC
>NZ_BCTX01000011.1 GCF_001590985.1 Novosphingobium naphthalenivorans NBRC 102051 | reverse complement strand
TTCTGCCTCTTTCCCGCTAGGCCACTAATCGCAGCCGAGAATGTCTGAGTGGGCACGGCCACATTAGGAAGATATTCGAAGGACGACGACTCCGTTTTTCCACACGTCATGGCAACATGAAGCTTTCAGGATATCTGCATGTCCACGCCTGCCACCCCTCGGAACCTTCCCGGTAGAAACCGCCGCGTGATCCTGTCCAGTCGTCCCGTCGGCATCCCGCAAGCCAGTCATTTCACGTTTGACGAAGCGTCACTGGAGTCGCTGGCCGAAGGCCAGTTTCGCGTGCGCAATATCTATCTTTCGGTCGATCCGGCGCAGCGAGGGTGGACAAACGAGGGAAGCAATTATTCGCAGCCGGTCCCTGTCGGCGACGTAATGCGCGCACTCGCTGTAGGCGTGATCGTCGAAAGCCGTCATGCGGAATTCCCGGAGGGCCTGCATCTCTATGGCTGGTTCGGCTGGCAGGATTATGCGGTCGTCGGGCCTCAAGCGGTGGTGACGCGAATCGACGTGATCCAGGCTCCCCTCTCTGCCTATGCCGGAGTTCTCGGTATCAATGGACTGACTGCCTATCTCGGCCTCTTCAAGCTCGGTCGTCCGAAGGCAGGGGACACCATATTGGTCACGACTGCCGCGGGCGCGGTGGGCAGCCTTGTCGGCCAGCTGGCGCAGGCCAGGGCATTCCATGTCATTGGCCTTGCCGGTGACGACGCCAAGTTCGCGCGTTGCACGTCCCGGTTCGGCTATGCAGCGGCCGCCAACTACAAGTCGGCCGATGCAGCATCATTGCTCGATCGGCTTGTTCCCGATGGAATTGACGTCTTTTTCGACAATACCGGGGGCGACCTTCTCGATCAGGCGCTCCGAAGGATGAAGACGGGCGGTCGTATCGTACAATGCGGGACGGCCGCAGTATCTCAATGGTCCCCTACCCCCACCGGCTTACGTGCAGAACGGGAAATACTGACGCGTCGCCTAATCTGGTCGGGCTTGCTGGTCTTCGACCATAGCGAGGATTTTCCCGGGGCTCTTGCCGATCTCACTGGCCGGATCCGATCTGGAATGTTGCACTACGAGGAAGACATTGTGACCGGCCTTCTCCACGCCCCAGGGGCGATCGCTCGCCTCTATGATGGACGGAACAACGGAAAATCGCTGATCTATCTAGGCGAATAGGGCGCAAGACACAGGATGAGCGCCCTCCAAGCCAGGCAGCCGGCGGGGCACAACCGACGACGATGGGACAATCTGGTAGATATTCTGAACTCAACGCAGATCGTTACCGGCTGGCAGAGCACTTAGGCTGATGCGTTCGTAAAATTGGGAGCATCTTCGGCTCTCATGCCGATGATGTTGTAGCCTGCGTCGACATGGTGGATTTCCCCCGTCACCGCACTTGCCAGATCGGAAAGCAGGTAGAGTGCAGCTCCTCCCACATCCTCCACCGTGACGTTGCGGCGAAGAGGCGAATTATGTTCATTCCATTTCAGGATATAGCGAAAATCACCGATCCCGCTGGAAGCCAATGTCTTGATTGGCCCTGCTGAAATGGCGTTGACTCGAATATCCTGCGGACCGAAATCAGATGCGAGATACTTGACACTGGTTTCCAAAGCAGCCTTAGCCACACCCATCACATTGTAGTTAGGAAGAACTTTTTCGGCTCCATAATAGCTCAACGTCAGGATCGAACCCCCATCTTTCATGAGCAGAGACGCTCGCTTGGCGATGGCTACAAGACTATATACCGATATGTTCATAGTACGAACGAAATTTTCCAGACTTGTATCGGCATATTTTCCACGCAGTTCATTCTTGTCCGAGAAACCGATAGCATGGACAACGAAATCCAATGTATCCCAGTGTTGTTGGATTTGGGCAAAGAGAGCATCAAGGTCAGCCATGTCGGCGACATCGCACTCGACCAGGAAATCTGAGTCCAATTGTCCAGCCAACGGACGCACCCGCCGTTCCTGAGCCGGCCCGTGATATGAAAATGCCAGTTCGGCGCCCTGTTGATACAGGGCTTTCGAGATACCCCAGGCAAGTGACTTGTCATTGGCCAAGCCCATGATCAGGCCTCGCTTGCCCGTCATCAGATTCGTCATGCACCATGTCCTAGACTATTTATTTTTTAGAGCAGGATTGCTCGCATAAGATATTGGAATGCAATCTTGAGGCGCTCGACATCCTGGGACGTCAATCCGCTCATCGTGCGCATCATGAGGCCGTGAAGGAGGAGCAGCGCCATTTCCACCCTCTCCTCGACCACATCCTGCGTTTTCGCTGATAGAAGAGGGACCATCAGGTCCCTCAGGCTGTCGCGAAACTTGCGGTCGTTCTCGGTCACGATTGCCTGAACGGCCTCGCTGCGCGCGGCCTCGGCCAAAACTTCCATTGCGAAGCCGGCATGACTTCGATCGATCAGCGCATCGAATTCCGCGAGGCTCGCTGCGATCATAGCCTCACCGTCGGCCCTCTGATTGGGCGGAAGGACGGGCGCGTGGCTCAGAAACTCGTCCAGGTTGCGTTCGCAAAGCGCAACGATGATCTCCTCCTTGCTCTCGAAATAACGATAGAGGTGGCCAACACTCATGCCGGCCTCGGCCGCGATGCGATTGACGCTCGCGGCATGAAATCCCTCTCGCAGAAAACAGGCGCGCGCAGCGTCCAGCACCTGATCGCGGCGCATTTCGGCGCGCTGCTGCTGCCTGGCGATAGCATCCGGGGTCTTAACCATCGTGATTTTTCTCAAACCTCATTCTTGACGAATCACGCCTAGCAGATTAGCGGCACAAAAATAAAGAGTGAACGATTGCTCTCATTTTCTAAGGGTTGGCCGATGAAACGATCCCCAATGCGGCGCTCCGCGCTCGCACTTGCCCTGGTTTTGGGCACCGCGGCTTGCAATCATGGCGGTAGCCAACCCACACCGGGTCCGGCGGAAGTCGGGATTGTCACGGTCGAATCCGCACCGGCAACGCTGGTGACCGAGCTTGCCGGACGCACGAGTCCCTCGCTGATCTCCGAGGTCCGCCCGCAAATCAGCGGCATCGTTCTGCGCAGGCTGTTCGAGGAAGGCGCCTATGTTTCCAAGGGGCAGCTCCTCTACCAGATCAACCCGGCTCCCTATCAGGCGGCCTTCGACAAGGCGCGGGCCTCGCTCGCCCGCGCGGAGGCAACCCTGGTTTCAGTGAACAGCCGCGCGTCCCGGACGAAGGATCTGGTGGGGATTGATGCGGTGAGCCGCCAGGACGCGGATGATGCAGCCTCGGCGCGGGGTCAGGCAGTCGCCGACGTCGAATCCGCGAGGGCTGCAGTCCGCTCGGCCAAGATCGATCTTGAATTCACTCGCATCACCGCTCCGATCAGCGGCCGCATCGGCCGCTCGCTCATTACCGCTGGCGCGTTGGTCACAACAGGACAGGCTGCTCCACTTGCAACGATCCAGACCCTGGACCCGATCTTCGTGGACGTGCCGCAGTCGAGCGCGGAGTTGCTGCGCCTGAAGAATGCCTTTGCCAAGGGCGAAGCACGCAATGCCGAGGCGCCGGTGAGCCTCACCCTGCCGGATGGAAGCCCTTATCCGATCAAGGGTTCCTTGCGGTTCAGCGAGGTGTCGGTCGATCCCAGCTCAGGCGCCGTCATTCTGCGCGCGGTCTTCCCCAACCCCACGGGAACGCTTCTGCCCGGCATGTATGTCAAGGCCAAGCTGGTCGATGGCGTTGAGGATCACGCGATCCTGGTTCCGCAGCAAGGCGTTACGCGCGATGAGCGCGGCCGCGCCACCGCGCTGGTGGTCGGCAAAGGCGACAAGGTCGAACAGCGCCATATCGAGACGGTGCGCGCCGTGGGCGACCGCTGGTTGATTGCCAGCGGGTTGCAGCCCGGCGACCGATTGATCGTCGACGGCGTTCAGCGCGCGACACCCGGCGCGACGGTAAAACCGGTTCGGGCGTCCCTTTCCAAAACCGCATCGGCACGGTGATCCCATGGCTCGCTTTTTCATAGATCGACCGGTTTTCGCCTGGGTCATCGCCATCGTCATCATGCTGGTGGGCGGCCTTTCCATCACTCGCCTGCCCATCTCGCAATTCCCCCCGATCGCACCGCCTGCGATCCAGATCAACGCCACCTATCCTGGCGCTTCAGCTGAGACGCTCGAAAACACCGTCACGCAGGTGATCGAGCAGCAGATGAAGGGCATCGACAATCTGCGTTATATGTCGTCGACGAGCGAATCCGCCGGCACAGTAACGATTACCCTCACCTTCGAGCAGGGTACCGATCCCGACATCGCCCAGGTGCAGGTACAGAACAAGCTTCAGCTCGCAACGCCGCTGCTGCCACAGGAAGTGCAGCAGCAGGGTATGCGCGTTACCAAGTCCACCATCAACTTCCTTGCCGTGCTCGCAGTCTATTCGGAGGACGGGAAATATGACAGCGGCGACCTTGGCGACATCATATCCTCCCGGCTTCAGGATCCGCTGAGCCGCGTCACGGGCGTTGGCGATACGATCGTGCTGGGCGCGCAATATGCGATGCGCATCTGGATCGATCCCTACAAGCTTCAGACCTTCGGACTTACCCCTGCCGATGTGAAGGCGGCGATCCGTGCTCAAAACGCGCAGGTCTCAGCCGGTCAGGTTGGCGCGCGACCCTCGGGACCCGAACAGCAGCTCAATGCCACTGTCAACGCCCAGTCCCGCCTGCGCACGCCTGAGCAGTTCAGGCAGATATTGCTGCGCACCAATACCGACGGGTCGACGGTCAGGATTGCTGATGTCGCGCGTGTCGAGATCGGTAGCGAGAGCTATGAGGTCGACGCCAAATATAATGGCCACCCTGCCGCAGGCTTTGCGATCCGTCTGGCATCCGGCGCCAACGCCCTTGACACGATCAACGCGCTCAAAGCGCGGGTCGATGAGCTGTCGAGCACTTTTCCGCCCGGCGTGAAGGTTGCTTTCGCCTACGACTCCACACCTTTCGTGCGGGTCTCGATCCATCACGTCGTGCAAACGCTGTTCGAGGCGGTGGTTCTCGTCTTCCTCGTGATGCTGCTGTTCCTGCAGAACTTCCGGGCAACGCTCATTCCGACCATTGCGGTCCCCGTGGTCCTGCTAGGCACATTCGGCGTGCTCGCGGCCATGGGATACTCGATCAACACGCTCACGCTTTTCGGCATGGTGCTGGCCATAGGTCTGCTCGTCGACGACGCGATCGTCGTCGTGGAGAATGTCGAACGCATCATGGCGGAAGAGGGCCTCCCGCCGCTTGAGGCGACGCGCAAATCGATGGAAGAAATCTCCGGCGCGCTCATCGGCATCGGCCTTGTGCTTTCGGCGGTGTTCATTCCGATGGCCTTCTTCGGTGGGTCGACCGGTATCATCTTCCGCCAGTTTTCCGTCACCATCGTGTCCGCTATGGCGCTCTCGGTGCTCGTGGCGCTGGTCCTGACGCCCGCGCTCTGCTCGACCATCCTCAAGCCCATCCCAAAGGGTTCGCACGGCAAAACCACGGGCTTCTTCGGCTGGTTTAACCGCACCTTCGATCGCGGCGCGGCACGCTATGAGAATGGCGTTTCGCGGGCGATCCGATCCCCCAAGCGCTCTCTCTTGCTATATGGCCTCATCATCATCGGCCTGACCGCACTGTTCGCTCGCCTGCCCACTGGCTTCCTGCCGGATGAGGACCAGGGCACCGTGATGGCGCTGGTCCAGTTGCCCGCCGGAGCCAGCGTCTCGAGGACCATCCAGGTCAACGAGAAGATCGCAGACTTCCTCCAGAAGAACGAACGGCACAACGTGGCTTCGGTCTTCACCGTCAACGGCTTCAGCCTGGCGGGACGCGGCCAGAACATCGGCATGGCCTTCGTAGGCATGACACCCTGGGACGAGCGCGCGGGCAAGGAAAATTCGGCTTCGGCAGTCGCCGGGCGCCTCAACGCCGCGATCGCTAAGGAGCGCGATGCGACGGTCTTCGCCTTCATTCCGCCGGCTATCATCGAACTCGGTAATGCGACCGGTTTCGACTTCGAGCTTCAGGATCGTAACGGCCTTGGCCACAAGGCGTTGCTCGATGCCAGGAACCAGCTTCTGGGCATGGCTGCGAAGAATCCCGACCTGATCGCCGTGCGTCCCAACGGCCAGGAGGACGCGCCTCAGTTGCAGATTGACGTCGATCAGGCAGCGGCGGGCGCGCACGGCCTTTCCCAGGCCGATGTGAACGACGCCATCTCGACAGCCTGGGGTGGCGCCTATGTGAACGACTTCATCGATCGCGGCCGCGTCAAGAAGGTCTATGTCCAGGCTGACGAACCTTTCCGCAAGGCGCCGGACGATCTCGATCGCTGGAACGTCCGGGGCATCTCCGGTGAGATGACGCCGCTTTCGACGATCGCGTCCACCCATTGGATGTACGGCTCGTCTCGTCTCGAGCGCTATAATGGCCTTCCTGCCTTCGAAATCCTGGGCGAGCCCGCGCCGGGCAAGAGTTCCGGCACGGCCATGAAGGCGATGGAGGAAATGGCCGCCAAGCTGCCGGCTGGCGTCGGGTTCGAATGGACCGGTCTATCCTATGAGGAACGGCTTGCAGGAAACCAGGCAATGGCCGTGTATGCGCTGTCGCTGCTCATGGTCTTCCTCTGCCTGGCGGCACTTTATGAAAGCTGGTCCGTGCCTTTCGCGGTGATGACGGCCGCGCCGCTCGGCGTCTTCGGCGCAGTTCTTTCCGCGACCCTCGGCGGCCTCAACAATGACGTCTATTTCCAGGTGGCACTCCTCACGACCGTTGGTGTTTCAGCCAAGAACGCGATCCTGATCGTGGAATTTGCCGAAGCCGAACGACGGAATGGCTCAACGGCGATCGAAGCAGCGCTTTATGCTGCCCGGCTCCGATTGCGGCCAATCCTCATGACGTCCTTCGCCTTTATTGGCGGCATCATCCCTCTCGCCCTTTCAAAAGGGGCGGGCGCGGGCGGCCAGAATGCGATCGGCATCGTGGTAGCAGGCGGCATGGCGGCCGCCACCGTCCTCGCCATCATGTTCGTGCCGCTGTTCTTCGTCCTCGTCAGCCGGATCACTCGGGGCAAGGACAAGCCGAATGATGCCCCGCAAACCGCTCTGCCGGAGCCGGCGGAATGAACAGGAACATCTCCATGCGCTGCTCTTTGGCGGTTCTCGCAACCGCAATTCTCCTTGGCGGATGCAGTTTTGCGCCGGAATATAGACGTCCGTCGCTGCCTGTACCTGCCAGCCTGCCGGCCGACGCGCACCCTCCCCAACTCGGCGACGATAACAAAACGCCCCTCGCCGAGGTCGGCTGGCAGGCATTTTTTACCGATCAGCGTCTGCGCGGTGCGATCGACCTGGCCCTACGGAACAATCGCGATCTGAGGGTCGCGGTCGCCAATGTCGCGGCGGCGAGGGCCTCGTATCGCGTCCAGCGATCGGACTTGCTTCCCACCGTCTCCGCCGACGGGAGCGGCGCGATGCAGCGTGTAACGCGCGACCAGGCAGCGCTCTACGGGGGCGACAGGACGCCGGAATCTTGGTCAGCCAGCATCGGCGCTTCTTGGGAAATCGACCTTTTCGGGCGCATTCGCAACCTGTCGAAGGCCGCGCTCGAACAATATTTCTCGACCGATGAAGCGCGCAAGGCGGCGCAGATTGCACTTGTGGGAGAAGTCGCCAATGCTTGGCTAACACTGGGTGCGGACACCGAGCGGCTCGATGTCGCATCGCAAAGCCGCGATGCATTCGAACGCACACTTGGTCTCACTCGCGCACGGCATGAGCGTGGCTATGCCTCGGCTCTCGACGTGCGGCAGGCGCAGACCAGTTTCGAACAGGCGCGCAGCACGGTTGCCCAGCTAAGGACCGCAGTCGCCCAGGATCGCAATGCGCTCGCTCTTTTGATGGGCATATCACCCGACGACGGCATGCTGCCTATCCGGCTGGGAGAAGCTTCCTACACGATTGACCAATTGCCCCCGAACCTGAGTTCGGAGGTCTTGGTCGGTCGTCCCGACGTACTCGCCGCCGAGCACCAGTTGATCGCCGCCAATGCCAACATCGGCGCAGCGCGAGCGGCTTTCTTCCCCCGCATTTCGTTGACCGGAGCTGTGGGAACCATGGCTCCCGGCCTGTCGCATCTGTTCGAGTCCGGCTCGGACACGTGGAATTTCAGCCCCGCGGCAACTCTGCCCATCTTCAACTATGGCAGGAACAGCGCCAATCTCGCGGCGACGAAGGCACAGCGGGATGCGGCGGTCGCGAGCTACGAGAAAGCTGTCCAGTCGGCTTTTCGGGAAGCGGCGGACGCCCTCGCCCGGCGGTCGACGATCGCGGAGCAACTCGACGCCCAGCAATCGCTGGAGCGGGCGAGCGCCGAGAGCTACCAACTGGCCGAGGCGCGCTATCGCAGGGGATTGGATCCGTTCCTTTCGACCCTCGATGCCCAGCGAGCGCTTCTGGCCGCTCAACAGAGCTTGATCGACGCAAGGTTGGCAAAGCAATCTAACCTCGTCGATCTTTACAGGGTTTTTGGCGGTGGCTTGCGCTGATCTGCGCTCCACCTGCCGCGCGAGCTCTCCCGGCCGTACGGACGAAGGCAACCCCATAGCGGGTGCGAGACCGTGAATTATCGGCGCATATCCACGGGGAGGAAACCGCCAGATGAGGCTGTCGCCCGCAGAATGCGGCCCGGTACCGTGCTCAAGCGGCAACGGATGTTGGACGGCGCCGCCGCCTGCTTTTTCAGGCAGGGTTATGACGGGACGAGCATCACCGACATTATCGAGCAAACAGGCGGCTCGCGAGGGACGATCTACAGTTTGTTCGGCAGCAAGCGAGGGCTGTTTGAAGCGCTGATCCAGGATCGTCTCGAGCGCATTCGGCCGACCTCGCCCCTTGCAGGGAAGCGGCTCCATCTCGCTGCGACTCTGGTAGACATCGCCGATCAGCTTTTAGGGTTCGTCACCGCCAAAGAATGGCTCGACCTGGTGCAACTCGTGCTGCCCCAGGTGCCGCGAGAGTCTGATCTCGGCGTGTTTATCTATGATGCGGGAATCGCGCCCATTGAAGCCGAGTTGCATGCATATTTCACCGACTGGAGATGGATAGCGGACAGCCAGAGCGCCCGACCTGAGGATTTATACGCAGCATTTTCCGGACTGGTGGTTGCCGATCTTCCGTTACGCCTTCTCGCGGGCGTCGCGGCCCCTCCGAGTGGTGGTGCGCGCCGCCAACATCTTGAGCGGGCTGTTTCATCCTTCTTGTTGATCGCCGGTCCGCTCGCTTCTGCGGGAGTTGCGGGAACATGATGCATCTTCCGCCTCTCACGCGCATCCAGAAAAGCGCTTTGCTCATCGGTATAGCCGATGCGCGAAACCGTCGTCGCGTCGCCAGACCTCCAGATGGCAGGCGAATGTCTTTCATCCTGTCAGTCTTCGGGGTCGAGCGAGTCACGACGTTGGCCAATCCGCAACTCGAAGCTTTGCGCGCTTTCGCGATGTGGCAGTTCGCACCCGGCGGTGACGTGACCGGATTCGAAGAGATTGATCCGCCTTTGCTCGAGGCAGCGAGGCGATATCTGCGTCGCGCCAACTCAAACGTCTTTGACGGTGTCCGACGCTTCGCCTCCTTCGAAGGCATCGATAACGGCAATATTTTGAGCCGCGACCGCGCCACGACGTTACCCGACAACCACCACTCCAGAAAGAATCCCGATGACACCTAAGGATATCATTGTCTTCCTGGAAGATACGCCTCATTGGAACACTCGTTTATCATATGCCGGAAAACTGGCACATAGATGGCGGGCACATCTGACATGCGTCTTCGTCGTCGATGGTCTCGAGCTACATCTCCATTCGGACTATGCGATTGGCGACGGCATTACGGAGATGCTTAAGACATTCGGTGACAGCATGCGTACGGCAGAAGCCGAAATGCGGGCAGCCTTCGACAAGATCATCTGCGACTTAAATCTCCAGGGCACATGGCGGCGCTTCAACCACGAACGTGATCAAAGGCTGATGTTGTACGCCCGTTACGCGGGCCTTGCGATTATCGGCGGGGGAGCACGGCCGAACAAAGCACAAACGAGGCTCGGCCTATCTGGCGAGTTGATTTTTGCGTCGGGACGACCTGTCCTCCTTTTACCGGAGAATTGGCCGGTCAGCCGTATGCCGAACAGCATTGTCATTGCCTGGAATGGCAGTGCCGAAGCCGCTCGGGCGGTTGCGAACGCGATGCCGTTCCTCTTCGAGGCAGCGCGGATCGATGTCGTCGTCGTACAGCAAATAGGCGCTCACAAAATCGTGGATTTCGATCCCGGCAGCGAGTTGAAGGCGCACCTCGCCCGAAGTGGCCTCAACGCCGAGTTGCACCTGCTCGAGGGTCGTGAAACGGGAAAGCTCATTCTTGATTTCGCGACAAGCAACAGCGCTGATTTGCTCGTCATGGGCGCTTACGGAAGATCCAAGTTGAGCGAGAGCGTTTTAGGAGGAACAACTCGGCATTTGCTGAGAAACTCGGCGATTCCAATCATCCTATCGCTCTAAGCTGTCTTAAAAATCGGCTCCAGCACTCTCGGCAACCCGGGCGATTGGATGACCAAAAAGCGGATCAACCATGTGACCAGACACCTCTTACGCAGCGAGCAGGCCTGGATGCTCGCCTACGGCATTGCCGTCGCAATACTTGGCATGCTTGGTCTTCTGCATCCATTTCTTTTCGGACTGTCCGCCGGCACAGCACTTGGTTTCGGGCTTTTGGGCTATGGCGTTCTCATGGTCGTCGCCGGGCTTTCCAGACGCCGCAAGGATCGCTCGGAGGCGCTTTTTGGCGCTCTCACCCTGATCGGGGGCGGCATAGTCCTCTTTCACCCGCTCGCCGGCGGCCTGTCACTCGTTTGGTTGAGCAGTGCGTGGCTTCTCGTTGGAGCGCGCTTTACCTTTTCCGCGTCCCTACGAAAAAGGGAAGACCGGCCCTGGCTTATCTGCTTGAGTATCGTCAACGTAGTACTTGGGCTGTCTTTGCTTTTTGTGCATCCGATCGTCGCCATCACCTATGTTGGCATCGCCATCGGCCTGAGTCTTCTGGTACGCAGCCTTTTCCTGATCTGGCTGGCTCTTCGGCTGCGGCAGCGCCGCTATTTCTGAATGGCGACCATGTGGTCAGACGAAGTCGTAACAAGTGAAAATTTCCAAGAATGGATAGACATGACTGAAAAGCACAAGATCGTGGTCGTCGGTGGAGGTGTCGCGGGCCTCGATCTTGCCAGCCATGTTTCAGGCAAGCCTGCACGCAAGCTGGGCTGGGATGTTCGACTTGTCGATCGCGAACTGGCTCATGTCTGGAAACCCATGCTCCACACCATTGCCGCTGGAACGGCGGATACCGGCGCCCATCAAACCGCCTATCTCTCGCAAGCGCGCCGCAGGGGCTTCTCATTCGAGCTTGGCGAGGTCGTTGCCGTCGATCGCGAGCGGTCCCTCATTCGGATCGGTCCGGTCATGGCGACCGGTGAAGAGGTGCTGCCCGCCCGCTCCCTTCAATATGATACGCTGGTCCTCGCAGCCGGAAGCCGTGCCAATGATTTCGGAACGCCCGGTGTCGCGGAGCATTGCATGACCATCGACAGTCGGCGAGAGGCGCTCGCATTCAACGACAGGCTGCGGATAGCGTTGATACGGTCCGTCGCCAGCCAGCGGCCCCTATCGGTCGCGGTGGTCGGAGCAGGTGCGACGGGCGTCGAACTTGTCGCGGAGCTTATTCGGTTGGCCGATGTGCTGGAGTTGCATGGGGCTCTGGGCTTACGGGGCAATCTCTCGATAACGCTCATAGAGTCACAGGATCGCATCCTGGGACCCTTCCCTCCTAAGGTTGCACAGGCAGCTCTTGAAGTGCTGGAGCGCCTGGGAATTACCGTTCTGATGTCAGCGCGCGTGCAATCAGCCGACGACACGGGGTTTGCCCTAGCAGACGGCAGAAGGGTCGATGCAGATCTGAAGCTATGGGCAGCCGGCGTCCGCGCACCGGCATTTATTGCAGATATAGAAGGGCTTCAACATAGCCGGTTGGGACAAGTGATCGTCGACAGAACCCTCATGGCCGTGGGCGACCCCAAAATTCTCGCCCTGGGGGATTGTGCAAGCGTCCAGACTTCCGAAGGCGAAGCTCCTTTACCAACGACAGCACAGGCAGCGTATCAGCAATGCATGTATCTTTGCCGGCATCTGCCCGCGATCGTGCAAGGCCTCCGTGTTCCCGATTTCCGTTACCACGATTTCGGCTCGCTGGTCTCCCTCGGTGGTTATGACGCCTATGGGACACTCGCCCGCTTTGGTCTGTTTGAAGGCGGCTTTCTGCGTGGTCGGGTCGCGCAACTCGGGCATTCTCTCCTCTACCGGCGACATCAGACGCGTCTATATGGTCCTTTGCGAGGCAGCCTCTTATGGCTCGTCGACATTTTGGACTCTCATGTTCGCTCCCCGGGAAGGTTCTCCTGACCCTGCCGAAAGCGTTCCTCTTGCCCGATGGCGGCCGGGCGACGATCGGAGTCCGCCAAGCCAAGCTCAATCGAGGACAACGAGCAGTTTCTTGGCGTCGATTGGCTGTCCAGTCTTCGCGGCAATTTCCGAAATCGTCGCTTCCTTCGGCACCGAGATCGCGGTCTCAATCTTCATGGCTTCAAGCGTGATCAGAAGATCGCCCGCCTTTACCGCCTGGCCTTGCGCAATTGCTACCATAGCGACCACGCCCGGCATGGGTGCAGCAGCGATGTGGTTTTCATTCGATGCATCAGCCATGCCCCGCGCCGCCTTGCCCGCATTGGCCTTTCGATCGGCGACGGTGATGATACGGGGTTGCCCATTCAGTTCGAAAAACACGCGAACCGAGCCATCCTCTTCGGTTCTGCCGATCGCGGTCAACGTGATCACCGAAGTCTTGCCCCGTTCGATCTCGACGTTGATCTCCTGCCCTGGCTCCATGCCATAGAAATAGACCCGCGTCGGCAGAGCTGCGACGGGGCCATAGCGCCGCTTGGCCTCCGCGAAGGCCGTGAATACCTTGGGATACATGAGGTAGCTTGCGAACTCGGTTTCGGCACGGGCACCAGCAGTTTCATCGGTATCGTCCTTACGATTATTTGAGGAAAAGCATTCTCACGCCGCCTGCTCCGCGTGGCCAGGACGGCAGATCAGACCCGCTCCCAGATCGCGGCGATGCCCTGCCCTCCGCCAATGCACATTGTCGCCAGTCCATACCGGCCGCCGGTGCGATGCAGTTCATAGACGAGCTTGGTGGTGATGATCGCGCCGGTGGCGCCGATCGGATGCCCAAGCGAAATGCCGCTCCCGTTGGGATTGACCTTCTGCGGGTCGAAGCCAAGCTCCCGCGCCACGGCGCAGGCCTGCGCGGCAAAGGCCTCGTTCGCTTCGATGACGTCGAGATCCTCGACCTTGAGACCAGCCCGCGCGAGCGCGTTGCGCGTCGCCGGTACGGGACCGATCCCCATATAGGCGGGATCAACACCGGCATGGCCATAGGCAACCAGCCGAGCGAGCGGCTTGAGCCCGTGGCGGTCTACGGCCCCGGCGCTCGCCAGCACCACCGCCGCCGCGCCATCGTTGATGCCCGACGCATTGCCGGCCGTGACCGTGCCGTTCTCCTTCTGGAACACGGGTTTGAGCTTCCCGAAATCCTCGGCGGCCGCATCCAGGCGGACGAACTCGTCGACATCGAACGTCTTCACCTGGCCGCGTGCCTTGATCTCGACCGGCACGATCTGGTCACGAAAATAGCCGGACGCGATGGCGTGCGCGGCGCGTTTCTGGCTTTCGAAGGCAAGCGCGTCCTGCTCGTCGCGGGAGA
Source organism: Novosphingobium naphthalenivorans NBRC 102051 (assembly GCF_001590985.1). Classification (GTDB taxonomy): domain Bacteria; phylum Pseudomonadota; class Alphaproteobacteria; order Sphingomonadales; family Sphingomonadaceae; genus Novosphingobium; species Novosphingobium naphthalenivorans. The sequence continues at coordinate 70,378 of NZ_BCTX01000011.1, read as the reverse complement.
TGCCGAAGCGGGACGCGACGTTCTCCGCGGTCACGCCCATATGATAAGCGTGGAATGGATCAGACAGCGCGCCGATCAGCCCGTCGAGCATGGCGGTGTCGCCCATCTTCTGGCCCCAGCGGGCCGCGGGCGCGAAATAGGGCGCGCGGCTCATGATCTCCGCCCCGCCGCCGATGCCGATGTCATGGTCGCCGAGCAGGATGGACTGCGCGGCCGAGATGATGGCCTGAAGCCCCGATCCGCAGAGCCTGTTCACGGTGAGTGCGGGAGCCTCATGCGGAATGCCCGCGCCGACGGCCGCGATACGCGACACGTAGGCGTCGCGCGGTTCTGTCGGGACGACACTCCCGAACACCACATTCTGCACCAAGTCGGGGCCGATACCGGCGCGCTCGATCGCTGCCCGGGCGACATGCCCGCCAAGCTCGCCTGGCCTCTGGTCCTTGAGTGACCCGCCGAAGCTGCCGATCCCGGTGCGCGCTGCTGAGACAAGATAAACGTCAGCCATTCCAAACTCCTGCTCCACTGCCCCGGACGCAGATGCGTCCTGGCATCGTCGTCATCCGTTGAGGTCTTCGAACCGGGCATTGCGCGCGGCGAGGTCCACCAAAAGCGCGGCCAGCGCCCAAGCCCAGCCGTTGCGGCCCTCGGCATAGGTGCGAAGCGTGTTCAGAGCGGCAGGCAAGCCCATCAGGTCGGCCTGGAACATCGGACCGCCCCGCTCGCGAGGAAACGGGGCCGAACTTTTCCTCAGCGACTGCCACCGGATATCCTCTGCGCTAGAATTGATCGACCGGAAGCGACACGACCGATGCCGAGCCGTCGGCCACCGCCCGCGCGAGCGCATGGGCCTGGTTGAGCACGCGTTGGGCGAAGAAACGGGCGGTATGGATCTTCGCCTCGTGTCGGGCGGCATCGCCGCGCGCCGCCGCGGCTGCCATCCGCGCCCACATCCAGCCCAGCGCCACGAGCGCGAACAGGCGCAGATAGTCCACCGCGACGGCGCCCGCCGTGTCCGGGTCCGCACCTTGCAGGCTGGCCGTAGCCTCCCTCAGAAGCGTCAACGCCTCCAGGCCTCGCCGGGCCACGAGGTCGATCTCCGGCACGGTTGCGGCATCGGTGAGATCGGCTTCTATCCGATCGAAGAAGCTGTTCGCGACGGCGCCACTCGCCAGTCCGATCTTGCGGCCGACCAGATCCATAGCCTGGATGCCGTTGGTGCCCTCGTAGATCTGGGCGATCCGGGCATCGCGGACATATTGCTCCATGCCCCATTCGCGAATGTAGCCATGTCCCCCGAACACCTGCTGGGCATGAACCGCGCTCTCGAAGCCGAAATCGGTGAAGGCCGCTTTGATGACCGGCGTGAGCAGTGCCACCAGGCCGTCGCTGCGCTCCCGTTCGAGCGGATCGGGATGCGAATGCGCCCGGTCGAGTTGCAGCGCCGTCCATCCTGCGAGCGCACGTCCGGCTTCGACGAAGGCACGGATCGTCAGCAGGGTGCGGCGGATGTCGGCATGGCCGATGATCGGAACGGGCCCCGGATTTCCGTCGGCTCCGCGCCCCTGCAGCCGGTCGCGGGCATAGGCAACCGCCTGCTGATAGGCGGCGCTCGCGATGCCAAGCCCCTGAATGCCAACCATCAGCCGTTCGGCATTCATCATGGTGAACATCGCGGCGAGGCCACGATGGGGCTCGCCCACCAACCATCCCACAGCGCCGTCATAGTTCATGACGCAGGTGGGCTGGGCATGGATGCCCATCTTCTCTTCGAGCGCGCCGACCGACATCGCGTTGCGGACGGTGAAGCCGCCGTCCGCGCCGGGAATGAATTTGGGGACAAGGAAAAGGCTGATCCCCTTCACCCCCGGAGGCGCATCGGGAAGGCGCGCCAGCACGAGATGGACGATGTTACCGCCAAAATCATGGTCGCCGGACGAAATGAAGATCTTGGTGCCCGAGATGGCGTAGCTGCCATCGGCATTGGGCGTGGCCTTGGACTTGAGCTGCGCGAGATCGCTGCCCGCGTTGCTTTCGGTCAGCGCCATCGCGCCGGTCCATTTGCCGCTGACGAGCCGCGGCAGATAGATTTCCTTGAGAGCATCGCTGGCATGCGCGGCAATCGCTTCAGCCGCACCCCGCGTCAGCCCGGCGAAGAGACCGAAAGACAGGTTCGCCGACGCCATCATCTCGTCGAGCCAAAGCTGCAGGATGAAGGGGAGCCCCTGCCCCCCATTGGCGGGATCGCCCGACAGAGATGCCCATCCGCCATCAATGAAGGCACGCCACGCATCCGGGAATCCGGCTGGCGTGCTGACCTCGCCACCCGCGAGGTGGCAACCATGCTCATCGCCGCTTCGGTTCAACGGATGGAGGCGGTCGGCGCACAGGCGCCCGGCCTCCTCCAGGATCGCGACGGCCGTGTCCGCGTCGACCTCGCCTCCGTCTGCCTCGGCCATCGCCGCGTCGAAGCCGAGCACCTCGGTCAGGAGAAAGCGATAGTCGTCGATGGGGGCACAGTAATCCTGCATGCAATCCTCTTTCGATCGTTACATGGAGAGTTACCAAACACTTGTTACACTCACAAGCGGATTGCTCTCCACGCCCGATTCAAAACTGATTGGAACGACCGGACGTAGACGTCAGGCTTTTGCGGCCGCCGCCTCATGCCGGAAGATCCGGGTGATCTGCCTGCCGATCTCCGCTGGCGACAAGCGGCCGGGCCGATACCAATCGGCGGCCTTGTTGAGCTGCGACAGCAGGAGATTACGGTAGATGGAGCGGTCGATATCGCCCGGAAGCGGCAGCGCATCCACCAGCCCCCTGAACTGATCTTCGAATTCGTCGCGCCGACGAACGAGTTGCAGCCTCACAGCGTCCGGGACTTCGCGGAAGTCGTTCATCATCGGCAGCGTCGCCGAGTTGGGGTCGAGCTGGATTTCCATGAGCGCGACGCATGCGGCCTCGAGCCTCGACCAAGGATCAGCTTGAGCCTGAACCGCTCCGGCAAGTCTCTCGGCCGCAGCATCCAGCGCCGCATGGTGCAGTTCGACAAACAGCGAGTCCTTGGATTTGATGTGGTGATAGAGGGAGCCGCCGAGCACGCCGGCCTGCTCGCCGATGTCGCGGATGGACGTGCCTCTGTAGCCCTTGCGCGCGAAAAGCTGTGCAGCGATTTCCAGTATTTCCTGGCGGCGCACACGGGCGCCGTCCTCTAAGCTCGCTTTAGTCGAAGATCGGTCGTTTGCAGCCATCGGCTAGACACCTGCCGATATTTTGTGTTGGTAGCCATCCCAAATTTCCACTTCTCGTTGGTCGTCACGATCCTCGTGGCACGAGACTCAGGTCATCGGGGCGGCATGCCAGCCTGGTTCCTGATCGGTGCGGCAAGTGCGTCACACTTTCTGTCCTCCTGTGCGCTGCCCATATAGATACTGGCCTTTGGTGCGCTGGGCCTCACGCACCTGGTGAAATCAGCGTGGAATGATGGAGTCGGGGCATGCAGCAAAACTCAAATACGCGCTGAACGCCTCAAATTTGCTCCTTTGCGCCGATTTTCGCCGAAACGGCACTTCAATGCCCTTCCTCTTGCGAGCCGAATCGCGATGAGGCATCCAGGTGTCAGATCAATTAGCGGCTGGATGCCCCACATGCTCTCCATGGTTGTAAACTGCCGTACCTCGCGCGTTTGTCAGGCCATCAGGTGGAATCGACCGGCTCAGCAAAGTTTCAGGCCGCGACAATGATGCTGATTGGCTGGCCACGTTCCCCTTCGGTTCTCGAACCCCGCCCAATGAGCAGGCCATCACCCAGACGATGCGGCACGATATCGCCCGAAGCCAACCTTCACCAGCAGCCCCTCATCACACATGCGAGACAGATAGCACCGGTGAACGCCGATATCGGTGAGGTCCTTGGTACGAACTTCTCCTCGTTCCTGAGCCAAGGCTACAGCCCGCTGCCTCAAGGAAGGCTTGGGACCACCGGCGAGTCTAATGCGCTCCGCGCGGTCGCGCTCTCGCTTTCGTATTCCGTGCGTAGGTTCCCGGATAGATGCCAGTGGCGCATCGGAAACAAACGTAACAGCCTCATCTTTGCACTTGAACAGCGATGATCGTCCAACAGCCCTGAACCGCGATATTGTTTTTCGAGCTTCATCGGTTAAGAATAGCAAAATTGTTTTAGACGTATCCTGAAAAGGGAGCCACTTTCCTTTCTCGGGAAAGCCGGTGCGATATCGCACCCCTTGGCCTGATCCAGGCTGTTCCTTAAATCCGCGCCAACCAGACGGCCCCCTGCGCACGATCCCTCAGGGACATGATACGCCGGACGCCGGTGGCGGCATCCGATGCTGGGCGAAGGGAAATACCGCAAGGCGCCCCTCGCGAGACGCCATGCAAAAATCGCAGACGGAAAAAGAATCGACAGGAACGGGCGGCCTGACGCCGCCCGCCCAATCCCGCGCTCTTGGCGCGTTCCGCCGCCGGGCTCAGATCGCCAATATGACTTTCATCGCCTTTTCGCGTCCGGCGTTACCGAACACTTCATAGGCGTCCAGAATCTCATCCAGCGCAAAACGATGGGTCACCAGCCTTGCGGGGTCGACCTTGCCGTTGCGCAGGGTCTTGAGGAGCATCGGCGTGGTATTGGTGCACACCAGCCCCATCGAGATGTTGATGTTCTTGATCCAGAGCTCTTCGATGTGCAGCTCCACGGACTTGCCGTGCACGCCGACATTGGCGATGTTTCCGCCCGCCGAGACAATCTTCTGGCAGATGTCGAATGTCGCCGGCACACCAACGGCTTCGATCGCCACGTCGACACCAAGCCCGTCAGTCATCTCCATGATCTGCGCGACGGGATCTTCGGCACCGACCTGAATGGTGTCGGTCGCTCCGAACTGGGCCGCCAGTTCCAGACGCGCCGGGTCCATGTCGATCATCACGATCCGGCCCGGCGAATAGAATTGCGCGGTCAGCAGCACCGACATGCCCACCGGCCCCGCTCCGACGATGGCAATCGTATCCCCCGGCTTCACCCGGCCCGATTGGACGCCGATTTCCAGGCCCGTCGGCATGATGTCCGAAAGCATCACCAGAGCTTCTTCATCGGCGCCTTCGGGGATCGGATAGAGCGAATTGTCGCCATGCGGGATCCGCACATATTCCGCCTGCGTGCCGTCGATCAGGTGCCCCAGGATCCAGCCACCGTCGGAACAGTGCGCATAGAGCTGACGCTTGCAGTTCGGACATTTCCCGCAGGAGGTCACGCAGGAGATGAGCACGGCATCGCCGGGCTTGAAGTTCTGCACGGCAGAGCCCACCGCCTCGACAATGCCGACGCCTTCATGGCCAAGCGTGCGGCCCTCCGTCACAGCCGGAACGTCGCCCTTGAGAATGTGAAGGTCGGTTCCGCAGATCGTCGTCTTGGTGATCTTCACGATCACGTCGGTCGGCTTCTGCAGTTCGGGCTTTTCCTTCTCGACCCAGTCCTTCTTGCCGGGACCCTGATAGATAAGCGCTTTCATGACTTTCCTCTCCTGTACCTATGCGGAGGAACCCCGATGAGGGGCGTTGCAGATTCGGGCGACGACCATCGTCTCCACGATCCTGCATCTAGTCTTTCCCCGCCGAATGAGGAGAATGCCGCGGATGGGGAACTGTCTGCTTTCGGAAATCCGGGATCGTAATCGGAAGCAAACTTTGCGTGAATGCCCGCCCCTCGCCGGGTTTGTTCAGGACCGGGGCCGCACGCCGCGCAATGTCTGTGCCGGAGTTTCTCCAAAGCGCGCGCGATAGCCCGCCGCCATGGCGCTCAAATTCACAAAACCCCTCGCCCGCGCGATCGAAGATGCGGATTCGCCCGGCGCTGCCGCCAGCAAGGCCTGCCGAAGCCCATCAAGGCGCTGTGCATTGAGGAAAGCGTGCGGCGTAATGCCCCGAAAGCGCCTGAACCCCTCCGAGAGGCTGCGCGTAGTGATGCCGAGCTTCATGGCGATATCGGTGATCGACGGCGCCGCACCGGCGCATTCGATCATCAGCCGCTCGGCCTCGCGCACATAGTGGGGAGCTGCGGCCCGGGCGCCCGTATCAAGGCACAGGCCCGCTTCCCGCGCCCAGTTGCGCAGCAGTTCAAGGCAGATTGCCTCCTCGATGCGCTGCTCGATCAGGCCATGCCCGATGCCGTCATGGCGCGCGTCAAGCGAGCGGGTGGCATAATCGAGGAGCGACAGCCAGGCGGACTCCCGCCTCCCGAAGACCAGCCTCCTGCGCCACAGATCGTCGTCCGGGACAAAGCCATACCAGCGGGCGGCCATCTCCTCCATGAGGGCATGGGGCACCGTCAAATTCAATTGGAGGTCATGCCCGTCCGCAACATTCCAATAGTCTATGCGGCTGCAATCGACCACATAGCTGTCCCCGGGACGCGTATCGACAATGGCATTGCCGTCGAGGGGGTGCCTGACGCTCCCTTTAAGCGTGTTGACCACGATGATGTTGCCGGAACTGGGATCGAACTCGTCCGCTCTCGTCGGCGTTCCAAAGCAGAAGCGGCTGAACTTTATTCTGCCGATCTTCAGCATCCGGATCGTCGCATTGGGATCCAAACCTCTTGTCAGGGGCTGGCTGGACAGGCGCGTATAGGTCTGTTCGCAGAAGCGGTTGACGACTCCCCACTCACGCGACTCGTTGAGCTTGCCGTCTAGCAGCGGATCGCCTTTTCCGTCCTTCAACAGTGCTGCTTCCAGCATATCCCATTCTCCCGGCGGCGCAGTCCGGCTAGCAGTCCTGCGCTTCGCCTTCCGCTCATGGTCCTGGCACCTGTACCAGCGCCGCGCGTGTCCCTGATCGTTCGGCAAAATGCCGGACAGGTTCGAGGGGAATCTTTACCCCATCCCGGCCCCTGACCCAACGGGATATTGGGCCGCTTACGGTATCGCCATCAGCACCCAGACCGGCCGGGACGCAACCGTGCCAACCCCCTGAAAGAGAGAATCGGCTTCAGCCAACAGCCGGAAAAATCCTTGTCAATGATCCTAAGGCGTTTCGTACAAAGAGAAATCGCGCTAGTCTTGTGCGGTGCAGCAGTTCGTGCACCTAAGCAGGGTTCCGGCGTCAGGGGCGGTTTGGACGGATATGTTGAGAAATCGCTTCGTCGGAATCGCTGGAACGCTCGCGTCGGTTGTCTGCGTCACGGGCTGTTCGTTCGCCCCCCGGCCGGTCCAGCCCGCCTTGCCGGTGCAGGCGCACTATCCGGACATGGCGGCCGGGACCGCTTCGGGCTCGGCCGCGGATATCGGATGGGAACATTTCTTCACGGATTCAGAGCTTAAGGCGCTGATCGCAGAGGCACTGGCGTCCAATCGCGACTTGCGCGCGGCGGCAACGCGGATCGAGCAGGCCCACGCGCTGGTGCGCATACGCGGTGCCGATCTGGCGCCGCAACTGGCCGCTTCGGCCGGGATGACCAGGATCGGCCTGCCCGACAATCTTGCCGCGCTGCTGCAGGACGACAAGCTTACCGGCTATGACGGCCTGCTCCAGGCGAGCTGGGAAATCGACCTGTTCGGCAAGCTGCGCAACCTGCGCGCGGCTGCACTGCAGCAATATCTGGCAAGCGAGGAAGCGCGCCGCGGCCTGGCCACCAGTCTGGTCGCTCAGGTCGCCGCGGCCTATCTCGCCGACCGCGACTATGCCGAGCGCCTTGCCCTTGCGCGCGAGACGCTGGCCAATCGCGAAGCCTATCTCCATCTGCTCCAGCGCCGCTACGATCTGGGCTCGGGCTCAAAGATCGAAGTCACGCAGGGCGAGACACTGCGTACCCAGGCCGCCGCGCAGATCCAGACGCTCGAACTGGCCCGCGCGCAGAATCTCAATGCCCTGACGCTGCTGGTCGGCAGCCCGGTCGACAATACCCGTTTCACGCACGATCTCGCCGCGGTCGGGCTGGATCAGCCGATCCCCGCCGGCCTCCCTTCCGACCTGCTGGTCAACCGCCCGGATGTCGCTGCCGCCGAACATCAGCTGCGCGAGGCCGAAGCCAATATCGGCGCCGCGCGCGCGGCCTTCCTGCCCTCCATCAAACTTACGGCGCTGGGCGGCAGCGCCAGCGGCGATCTCGACAATCTGTTCGCCAAGGGCACGGGCGCCTGGCTGTTCCGGCCCAGCATCTCGCTGCCGATCTTCACCGCCGGCAAACTGCACGCCAATCTGCGCGGCAGCGAGGCGCGGCGCGACGAGATGCTCGCCAATTACGAGAAAACCATCCAGTCCGCGTTCCGGGATGTCGCCGACGCGCTGGCCCAGCGACAATGGCTGGCGGCGCAGATCGATACCACGCAACAGGCCATTGCGGCCCTGACCGAGCGCGCGCGCCTGTCGCGGATCCGCTACGAGGCGGGGCGCGTGGCCCATCTCGAAGTGCTCGATGCCGAGCGCGACCGTTTCTCCGCCGAGCAGACGCTCATCCAGCTGCGCCGCGCCTGGCTGGCGAGCGGCGTCAAACTCTACGCCGCACTGGGCGGAGCTTTCCCCGAAGCTCACGCTCAGGCTCAGCAATCCCGACAACAGGGCCCCCAGCAAACGGGACTCCAAAAACAGGGACCAACGCCGTGAATGGCACGACAAGGAAATGGGCGATCCGCCTCGCCGTCGCCGCGATAGTGATCGCGGCCATATTGATCGCGCGATACTATCTGACGCGTGACGGGCTGGGCGAAGGCATCGCCAGCGGCAATGGCCGGATCGAGGCCACCGAGATCGACATTGCCGCCAAGGCGCCGGGCCGGGTCCGCAAGATCCTGGTCGACGAAGGCGATGAAGTGAAGGCCGGGCAACTGCTCGCCACCATCGATACCGACACGCTGCAGGCGCAGCGCGCCCAGGCCCAGGCCCAGGTTCAGGCTGCGCTCTCGACTGTCACCTCCGCGCAGATGCAGGTTACGCAGGCTGAAAGCCAGCGTTCCGCCGCACAGGCCCAGCTGCGCCAGCGCCAGGCCGATCTGGAAGCCGCCAGGCGTCATCTCGTGCGCTCGACCGCGCTTGCCTCCGAAGGCGCGACACCGCGCCAGGAGCAGGAGGACGATCACACGCGGCTGCAGAACGCCCAGGCCGGTGTCGATGCCGCCAAGGCGCAGATCGCCGCGATCGACGCCACCATCGCCACGGCGCGCGCGCAGGCAGCCGGCGCGCAGGACAACGTCTCGGCGGCGCAGGCGCTGGTCCGGCAGGTCGACGCCAATATCACCGACGCGCAGCTTCGCGCGCCGCGCGATGGCCGCGTGCAATATCGCATCGCCGAACCCGGCGAAGTGGTGGGCGGCGGCGGCAAGGTGCTCAATCTCATCGACCTCAACGACGTCTATCTCACGTTCTTCCTGCCGGAAGAGGCCGCCGGCCGCGTCGCTCTGGGCGACGAGGCGCGGCTCGTGCTCGATGCCGCGCCGGACAGCGTGATCCCGGCACGGATAAGCTTCGTGGCCGATGTCGCGCAATTCACCCCCAAGACGGTCGAGACCAAGAATGAGCGCGAGAAGCTGATGTTCCGCGTCCGCGCCACGATCGATCCCAAATTGCTGGCAAAGATACGCAAGATTGTGAAATCTGGTATGCCCGGCATGGCCTATGTGCGGACGGATCACGACAAGCCCTGGCCTGCCAAGCTGGCGCTCACGCCGTTCAAATGAGCGATTTCGCCGCCCGCCTTTCCGGCGTGCGCCTGCGCTTTGGCGATACCATCGCGCTGGACGGGCTGGACCTGGACTTGCCGGCAGGCCGGACGGTTGCCCTGATCGGCCCCGATGGCGTCGGCAAGTCGAGCCTGTTCGCGCTCGTTGCCGGGGCCCGCGCGATCCAGCAGGGGCGGGTCGAAGTGCTGGGCGGCGATATGGCCGATGCCGGCCACCGGCGGCGCGTCTGCCCTCGCATTGCCTATATGCCGCAGGGGCTGGGCAAGAATCTTTATCCGACCCTGTCGGTGGTGGAGAACATCGACTTCTTCGCCCGCCTGTTCGGCCAGGGCAAGGCCGAGCGCGAGGCACGGATCGACGAACTGCTCGAAGCGACCGGGCTCGCCCCCTTCCGCACGCGACCGGCTGGCAAGCTTTCCGGCGGCATGAAGCAGAAGCTCGGCCTGTGCTGCGCCCTGATCCACGATCCCGACCTGCTGCTGCTTGACGAGCCGACGACCGGCGTCGACCCGCTTTCCCGCGCGCAGTTCTGGGATCTGATCGACCGTATCCGCATCGACCGTCCCGGCATGAGCGTGCTGGTCGCGACGGCCTATATGGAAGAGGCAGCGCGTTTCGACATGCTCGTCGCGATGAATGCCGGTCAGGTGCTGTCTACAGGCACGGCGGCCGAACTGCTGCAACGCACCGGCAGCGCGACGCTGGAAGAGGCTTTCATCGCCCTGCTGCCCGAAGAGCAGCGGCGCGAGCATCATGCCGTGACCATTCCCCCGCGCACGGCTGCGCTCGACGGCCCGCCCGCGATCGAGGCGCGCGGCCTCACCAAGAGCTTCGGCGCGTTCACGGCCGTCGATCATGTCGATTTCCGCATCGAGCGCGGCGAGATTTTCGGCTTCATCGGGTCGAACGGCTGCGGCAAGACCACGACCATGAAAATGCTGACCGGCCTGCTCCCGGCCAGCGAAGGCGAGGCACTGCTGCTGGGCCGCGAAGTCGATCCGCGCGACATCGAGACCCGCAAGCGCGTGGGCTACATGTCGCAGGCCTTTTCGCTCTACACCGAACTGACCGTGCAGCAGAATCTGGAGCTGCACGCGCAGCTCTACCACGTCCCGCCCGAGCGGATCGCGAACCGGGTGCAGGAAATGGCCCTGCGCTTCGGTCTCACCGAGCTGATGGATGCCTATCCCGACAGCCTGCCCCTGGGCCAGCGCCAGCGCCTGAGCCTGGCCGTCGCGGTGATCCATTCGCCGGAAATCCTCATTCTCGACGAGCCGACTTCGGGCGTCGATCCGATCGCGCGCGACACCTTCTGGCAGATGATGATCGACCTCGCCCGCAACGACGCGGTCACGATCTTCATCTCCACCCATTTTATGAACGAGGCCGAGCGCTGCGACCGCATCGCGCTGATGCATATGGGCAAAGTGCTGGCGACCGACACGCCGGCCGGGATCGTTCAGGCCAGCGGCGAAACGACATTGGAAGCGGCATTCATCAGCCATTTGCGTCGTCTGGGCGGTCTCGATGACGATGATGCACCGCGGGCCGATGTATCGCCGGACTCGGGAAGCACGCCGGAGACGGCAAGCCTGAAGCGCCCGGCGGAACGGCCCGTCCCCTTCAGCCTGCGGCACATGATCAGCTACAGCCGCCGCGAAACGATGGAACTGCGCCGCGATCCCATTCGCGCGACGCTGGCGCTGCTGGGCAGCATCTTCCTCCTGTTCATCATGGGCTATGGCATCAGCCTCGATGTCGAGCGCCTGCCCTTTGCCGTACTCGATCGCGACGGCACGACCACCAGCCAGAACTATGCGCTCAATCTCTCGGGATCGCGCTATTTCGTCGAGCATCAGCCGATCTACAGCTATTCCGAGCTCGAACGGCGGATGCGCAATGGCGAACTGAGCGTCGTCATCGAGATCCCGCCCCATTTCGCGCGCGACATCAAGCATGGACGGCATGTCTCGATCGGCATGTGGGTTGACGGATCCATGCCGAGCCGGGCGGAGACCGTGCTATCCTATGTCCAGGCCATGCACCTGTCATGGCTTTCCGAATTTTCCCAGCAGTCGCTGGGCGTGCGGCCTACCCTGGGGCTGGCCTCGGTCGAGACGCGCTTCCTCTACAACCCCGATGTCGAGAGCCTGGTGGCGATCGTGCCCGCCGTCATTCCGCTGCTGCTGCTGCTCATTCCCGCGATGCTGACGGCCTTGAGCGTCGTGCGCGAGAAGGAGCTGGGGTCGATCGTCAATCTCTATGTAACGCCCGTCACCCGCAGCGAATTCCTGCTCGGCAAGCAGCTCCCCTATGTGGCGCTGGCGATGATCAATTTCGTGCTGCTTGCCCTCCTGGCCGTGACCGTGTTCGGCGTGCCGATCAAGGGCAGCCTGATCGCGCTGACGCTCGGCGCCCTGCTCTTCTCGCTGAGCTCGACCGCCATCGGCCTCATCTGCTCGACCTTCCTCAACAGCCAGATCGCCGCCATCTTCGGCACCGCGATCATCACGATCGTTCCTGCCGTGCAATTTTCCGGCCTGCTGACCCCGGTCGCCTCGCTGGAAGGCGCCGGACGGCTGGTCGGCGTCATTTATCCGGCCACGCATATCCTCACCATCAGCCGCGGCATCTTCTGCAAGGCGCTTGGCATTTCCGACCTGCCAAGCGCGTTCCTTTCCCTGGCGATCACAGCGCCGATCCTCATGGCGGCGGGCATCGCGCTCGTGCGCAAGCAGGAGCACTGAAACGATGCGGCTTTCCAATATCTGGCGCCTGGGGATCAAGGAACTGCGCAGCCTCTCGCGCGACACGATGATGGTCGCGCTGATCATCTACGCCTTCACCATTTCGATCTACATCGCCGCAACCGCGATCCCCGAAACGCTGCACCAGGCCACGATCGCGGTGGTGGACGAGGATGGCTCGCAATTGTCGAAGCGGATCATCGACGCGTTCTTCCCGCCGCATTTCAACACGCCGGTGCTGATCAACCGCAGCGAAATCGATCCCTTGATGGATCAGGGGCGCTATACTTTCGTTCTCGATATCCCGCCCAATTTCGAACGCGACCTGCTGGCCGGGCGCCGCCCCGAGATCCAGCTCAATATCGATGCGACGCGAATGACCCAGGCCTTTTCGGGCAATTCGGACATTCAGCAGATCATCAACACCGAAGTCAGCACTTTCGCGAGCCGCGGTGCGCCGTCCGAGCCCCTGCCCATCGAACTGGCAGTGCGCTCACGCTTCAACCCGAACCTGACCTCGCTCTGGTTCGGTGCGGTGATGCAAGTCATCGACCATATCACCATGCTGTCGATCATTCTCACCGGTGCAGCGCTGATCCGCGAGCGTGAGCATGGCACGATCGAGCATCTGCTGGTGATGCCGGTGACGCCTTTCGAAATCATGGCGGCGAAAGTCTGGTCGATGGGGCTGGTAGTGCTGTGCGCCGCCTGGTTCGCGCTGGTCTTCGTGGTCGAGGGGGCCATGGGGGTGCCGATCGAGGGATCGATCGGCCTGTTCCTGCTCGGTACGGCGGCCGTGCTCTTCGCCACCACCTCGCTGGGCATCTTCCTGGGCACGGTGGCGCGCTCCATGCCGCAATTCGGCCTGCTGGTGATCCTGACCATCGTGCCGCTCGAATTGCTCTCGGGCGGCAGCACGCCGCGCGAGAGTATGCCGCAATTCGTCCAGAACGTGATGCTTGCCGCTCCCACCACCCATTTCGTCAAGCTTGCGCAGGGCATCCTTTATCGCGGCGCGGGCATCAGCGTGGTCTGGCCGCAGTTCCTCGCGATCATCGCGATCGGGGCGGTGTTCTACGCCATTTCGCTCGCCCAGTTCCGCAAGGCCATCAACACCATGGCGTAAAGCGGAGGCGGCCGGCTCGGGACGGATCGCCGTGCAGCCCTGAACAACCTTGGGAATTTGCAATTCGCCGGGCGCAGGCGGACAATGTATGGGCGCTCGCGCATTTCAAATGCGTTCCAAATCAGGGGATGGGTTCTGCCTTGAAACTGCGAAGTGTTCCACTGGCGGCAGCTCTCACTCTTGCAGGCTGCGCCCACTATGAGGCCGTGCCTGTCGATACGCAGGCACTGGCCCGGCAGCGCGAGACGGCACGGCTGGACGAAGCCGCCGTCGCGGGCGAGGTGCGCAGGATCGCGCCCGGTGCGGACCTGGCGCCATGGCAATGGAACAAGCTGTCGCTGCTCGCCGCTGCGCTGCTGTACAATCCCGATATTGCCGCCGCCCGTGCGGGGATCGAAACGGCCTCTGCCCAGGCGCTTGCCGCCCGGCAGGCGCCGGGAAGCACGCTGACGCTGGCCAGCGAATATGCCCACGACACCAGCGCAAGCTCCCCCTGGCTGCTGGGCGGCGCGCTGGATGTTCCGCTCGACATCGGCGGTGTTCGTAAAGCCCGCATTGCCGGCGCGGCACTCGCCGTCGATGATGCCCGCTATGTCTATGCCGATACCCTCTGGTCGGCGCGAATGGCGATCGATCGGGCCTTGATCGAAAGCATCGGCAGCACGGAACGGGCCGGCCTTTACCACCAGCTTGCCGATCTGCGCGCGCGGCAGCTTGCCGCCATGGAACGGCGTGTGACGGCAGGGGCAGCATCGCGGACAGAGCTTGAGCGGGTCCGGGCCGAAGGCGCCGATGCGGCGCGGCTCGCCAGTGATGCGGACCACGCCGTGGAGGCCGCGAAGATCGCGCTGGCCGCAGCCGTGGGCGTTCCGGAAGCTGCATTCCCGAATGCGGACTGGCCCGGCTTTGCCGATCCCGCCCCCCTTCCCTTGCAGGCCACTTCCCGCGAGCAGCTCCGGCAGGCGATGCTCGCGCGTCCGGGTATCCTGCGCGCGATGGTCGCTTATGGGCAGGCGGAACAGGCGCTGCGCGGCGAAGTGGCGCGGCAATATCCGCAGATTACCCTCAGCCCCGGCTACACATGGGAACGCGGGCTGGTGAAGCTGCCGTTCAACATCGGCCTTGCGCTGCCGCCGCTGGACCTCAACCGCCACGCCATCGCCGCCGCCGAGGCAAGCCGCAGCGAAAAGGGCAAGCAGGTCGAAGCCGCCGTCGCTTCCGCCCGGGCCGCCGTCGACAGCGCGCTGAGCGAATGCGCCGCCGCGCGCCTGGCCTTGCAGCATGTCCGCGAGATCGAATTGCCGAATGCCGAGCGGCTGGCCGAACGGGCAGACCGCGAGATGGCGGCCGGGGCGATCAACCGGGTGGACTGGGCTTCCGCCAAGGCCGGAGCGTTGACGGCGCGGATCAATGCCAGCGATGCGCTGGTCCGGGTCCACAGCGCCGATGCCGCGCTGGAAGATGCCTTGCAGCGCCCGCTGTCAGGGCCCGAACTGCTGATGGCACAAGACCGGGGAAGCAAAGAATGAAGAAAGGATTCGGGCCCGCTGTCTGGGCGGCGCTGGGGGCCGTGGTCATGGCTCTGGTGCTGGCCGGAACCGGCGTGCTGCATCTCGGAAGCGGCACCGGCAGTGGGGGTGACGGCGACGATGAGGCCGCTGGCCCTGCCGAAAACGCGCCGGAGCAGGACAGCGTGGTCCGGCTCAACGCGCAGCAGCTGGCCCACGCGTCGATCAGGACACAGCCGGTCGTTGCCGGTTCCGCAGCGGGCCTGCGCCGGGGTTTTGCCCGCGTGCTGGATCTGTCGCCACTGGCCTCGATCGATGCCGATCTCGCCACCGCGCGCGCCAATCTGGCCGCCTCGCGGGCGGATGCAGAACGGCTCGCTTCGCTTGCGGCACAGGACCAGAGCGCTTCGCGCCAGGCTGTCGAGGCGGCGCGGGCGAAGGCCGGCAGCGACGCGGCACAAGTCAAACTGGCCGAGCGGCGCTTCGGTCTGGAATTCGGCCCCGGCCTTGCCCGGATGAGCCCGGCCGCGCGCAGTGTTCTCATCGCCGATGCCGGCGCCGGGCGCGCCGCGCTGCTGCGCATCGACATTCCGGGGCCGCCGCTGGCACCCGGAACGCCCGTCCAGATCACGGACAGTCAGCATAGCCAGACGGTGCGGATCATCGGCCCTGCCGCAGCGGCCGATCCGCAGTTGCAGGATGCCGCGATGCTGGCCGTGCTCCCCGCGCCCATGGCGGCCAGCGCGATGGCGGGGCGGCAGTTCACGGCGCGTGCGGCAGGCGGCGCCGTGCAGCACGGCGTGATCGTCCCGCGTTCGGCGCTCGTGCGCTGGCAAGGGGCGCTCTGGGCCTATCGCCGGACGGGCAAGGGCACGTTCCGGCGCATTGCCATCGACGAGGCTCAGCCGATCGATGCAGGCTGGCTGGTCAGTCGCGGCCTGACCGCCGGAGAGCCGATCGTGACCGACGGCGCGACGACCCTGTTTGCCGTCGAGCGCGGCGCTTCGGCTGTGCAGGAAGACGACTGATCCCATGCTGAAACGGATCATCCGCCTGTGCCTGAGCCATCCAGTCATGGTCATGCTGGCCGCGCTCATGCTGCTGGTGTTCGGCACCGTCACCGTGATGAAGGCGCGCTACGACGTCTTCCCCGAATTCGTCCCGCCCCAGGCCGTCGTGCAGACCGAAGCGCCCGGCATGACGCCCGAGCAGGTGGAGGCGCTGGTCACGCGCCCGCTTGAAGCGGTAGTCAACGGCGCCAATGGCGTGGCCATGGTGCGATCGGAATCGGTGCCGGGCCTTTCGGTGATTACCGTGACTTTCGTCGACGGCAGCGATCCCTACCGCGCCCGGCAAGTGATCGCGGAGGCGGTGGCAGAGGCTGCATCGCAATTGCCCGGCGGGGTCGATGCACCGAAACTGACGCCGCTGACCTCCTCGACCATGGACCTGCTGAAGATCGGCTTTCTCAGTGACACACTGAGCCCGATGCAGTTGCGCGATATCGTCGAATGGCAGGTCCGCCCGCGCCTGCTCGCCGCGCGCGGGGTGGCACGGATCAATGTCTTCGGCGGCGAGCAGCGGCAGATCGAAGTGCAGGTGAAGCCCGCCGAACTCGTCGCCCGCCATATCGCACTGAGCGATGTCGAAAGCGCGGTCCGGGCCGCGACCGCGATCCGCGGCGGCGGCTTTTCGGAAACGCCCAACCAGCGCATTCTGGTGGAGCCCGCGAACGGCGCCGTCACCCCGCAGGCCATTGCCGAAGCCGTGCTGCCTGCTGCGGGATCAGGCCCGGAGATCCGTATCGGCGATGTCGCGGATGTCCGCTATGCCGCCGCGCCGAAGTACGGCGATGCGCTGGTCATGGGCAAGCCCGGCCTGCTGCTGACTCTCTCCAGCCAGTACGGGGCCAACACGCTGGACACCACGCGCACGGCCGAAGCCGCGCTGGCGGACCTGATGCCCACACTCAAGGCGCAAGGGATAAAGGTCTATCCCGCGATGCACCGCCCGGCCAACTTCATCCAGACCGCACTGGCCGGAATCCAGCTGGACCTGCTGATCGGTGCGGCGCTGATCGCGTTCATCCTGATGCTGTTCCTGCGCGATCTTCGGGTTGCCGTGATCGCGTTTCTCTCGATCCCCCTGTCGCTGCTGGCCGCGCTCATCGTGCTCGACACGATGGGCGAGACGATCAACACGATGACGCTCGGCGGCCTTGCCGTCGCGCTGGGCGTGGTGATCGATGATGCCATCGTCGATCTGGAGAACATCGTCCGGCGGCTGCGCATGGCGCCCGAGGGCGCAAGCCGCGCGGGCATTATCGAAGCCGCCGCCATCGAAGTGCGCGGGCCGGTGGTCTATGCGACGTATGTGCTCGCACTGACGATCATGCCGATCCTGTTCCTGACCGGGCTGCAAGGAGCCTTCTTCAGCCCGCTGGCGCTTTCCTTCCTGCTGGCGACACTGGCGTCGCTCGCCGTTGCCGTCACGGTCACGCCCGCCCTCGCCATGCTGATGCTGGGCAAGACCAAACCGCATTCCGAGCCCGCGTTTCTGGGCTGGCTCAAGGACCGTCACGCCGGGCTTCTGGAAACCGTCTGCGCCAGTCCCAGGCAGGCCGCGCTGGCCTGCGCCGTCATCGGTATTCTTACCCTCGCGGGCTTTTCCAGCTTCGGCTCGGAACTGCTGCCCTCGTTCCGGGAACGCCACTACGTGCTGAGCGTAAGGGGACCCGCAGGTGCGTCGATGTCCTGGATGCGCGAGCAAGGCGCGCGCATTTCACGCGATCTCCTTGCCATCCCCGGCGTCGCGACCGTCGAGCAGCAGATCGGCCGCGCCGAAGCGGGCGAAGACATCTTTCCGCCTAGCGAAAGCGAAATTCACGTCGAACTGGACAGCAGCGTCGGCGGCCATGCGGAAGAGAAAATCCTGGGCCGCATCCGCGGCGTGCTGGCCAGCTATCCCGGCCTCAACACCGAAGCCCAGACCTTCCTGGGCGATCGCATCGGCGAATCCCTGTCGGGTGAGACCGCGAAAGTCGCAATTGGCATCTACGGCGCCGATCTCGATACGCTGGACCGTGTCGCCACCCAGATCGCCGCCGTGCTGCGCACGGTGCCCGACGCGGCCGATGTGCAGATGAAGTCGCAGCCGCAATCACCGATGATGCGGATCCGTCTCGACCCCGAGCGCATGGCGCTGCATGGGGTCAGCCCGGCCGATGCGCAGGATGCCATCGAGCTGGCCTTTCAGGGCCGCACGGCCGCTCAGGTCGCGCAGGCGGACCGGATCACCAACGTGTCGATGACGTTCCCGCCCGGTACAGTGCGCGATCCCGAGGAACTGGGCTCCGTCCTCGTGCGCGGGGCCGGCGGTTCGACCGTCCCGCTCGATCAGATCGCCTCGCTGGCGCTGACGGAAGGCCGCCCGCTGATCAACCACGAGGGCGGACAGCGGCTGCAGATCGTCACCGCCAACCCGACCCGCGCCGACATCGCCGGCTTCGTCCGCGACGCGAAGGCGCAGATCGCCCGCAAGGTGAAGCTGCCGGCAGGCGTCTATCTCGATTTCGGCGGCGAGGCGGCGGGGCAAGCGGCGGCCCAGCGGCAGATCGCAATCAATGTCGCCATCGCCGCGGTGGGCATGATCGCCCTGCTCGCGCTCGCTTTCGGCGGCCCGCGGCCCGCCGCCCTGATCCTGACGACCGCGCCTTTCGCCATGACTGGCGGCGTGGTGGCAGTGGCGCTGACGGGCGGGATTCTTTCACTGGGCGCGCTGGTGGGTTTCGTCACCCTGTTCGGCATTTCCGCGCGCAACGCCATCCTGCTGATCGCCCATACCGATCACCTCGTCGCCAGCGAAGGCGAAGCCTGGACCATGGCCACTGTCCTGCGCGCCACGCGCGAACGCGTGACGCCGATCCTGATGACGGCGCTCGTCACAGGCCTCGGCCTTGCGCCTCTGGCGCTGGAGGCAGGACAGGCCGGACGCGAAATCCAGGGCGCCATGGCGATCGTGATTCTGGGCGGCCTGATCAGCTCGACCGCGATGAGCCTGATTGCCCTGCCCGCCCTGATCCTGGCCTACCGGCACCCGCAAGGAGGCCCGGCGGAACCGGCGGCCGCTATGACTTCGGAAAGACCAGCGTAACGCGCAAGCCCGGCGCATTGCCGCCGATTTCCATGCGTCCCCCATGCGCACGCACGATCGCCTGCACAAGGTTCAGGCCGAGCCCGTGCCCGGGCGTCGAACGGCTGGCTTCGAGGCGGGTGAAGCGCTGGGCGATGCGGGGCCAGTCGGCTTCGGGCACGCCCGGCCCACGGTCGGCAACCGTCAGGCGGAACTCGTCCGCATCGGCCGACAGGGTGACTTCGATCCCGGTTCCGGGCGGCGTGTGGATCTGGGCATTGTCGAGCAGGTTGATCAGCGCCTGCGCCAGCAGTTCGCGGTCGCCTTCGATCGTGCCGCCTTGTGCGATCGACCACGTCAGGCTGCGTCCGCCATCCTCGACTGCGGGGGCATAGATCTCGCACAGATCGGTGACGAAAGGTTCGAGCTCGATCGGCGCGAACGCACGGCGCGGACTGCCTTCGAGCGCGGATATGCGCAGGATCGCTGCGAACAGCCCCAGCACTTCGTCGATACGCTCGCACGCATCCTGCAACACCTCGCGCTGGGCCGAGGCGTCGGGCGGCTGCGCCAGACTGTGTTCGAGCTGCTGGCGCAATTGGGCCAGAGGCGTGCGCAAATCGTGCGCGACATCGCTCGAAACCTGCCGCAGATTGGCCATGAGATCGGCGATCCGGTCCAGCATGGCATTCAGCGTCGCGGCAAGCCGGTCGAACTCATCGTTGCGAGGGCTGAGCGGGATACGCTCGTGCATCCGCCCGGCAACAATGGCATCGGCGGCATTGGCCACACCGGCGAGGCGCCCCTGCAGGTAACGGCCGATCAACAGCGCGGCGCCAAGGCCGAACAGGAGGATCACTCCCAGGGCGACACCGAAAATCGATACGATGATGTCGTCGATCCGTTCGACATTCTCCTTGTCGGCCGCAACGACCAGTCGCGATCCGTCCGGCAGATTGACCGCCAGCGCGCGGGCCGGGTCCAGTCCCTCGACCGGATCGACAAAACGGATGTCGCTCCAGCCCAGCGCGGGCTGCTGCCGGGTCCGCATCGAACCATCGATCTGCTCGCCGCGCGGGGAATAGACCGCATAGACCAGTTCGTTGGCCGAACCGGCAGCTTCCCGCTCGCGAATGGCGTAGTGAAGTTCGCGCCGGCCGCCTTCGCCGAATTCGGCGACGAGCGACTGCGATTCTTCGGCGATCTGCCCTTCCACTTGCGCCACGATCGCCTTGTGCGCGGCGACATAGACGACCCCGCCCAGCAGCATATTGGCCAGTGCGAAAGCGCCCGCGCAAGCGAAAGCGATGCGATAGGCGGCACTGTCCAGCATACGGACCCGGCTCCGCATGTCAGGCCTCGTCGATCCTGTAGCCCACGCCCCTGACCGTCTGGATCAGATCAGGCGCGCCGCTTTCGGCCAGCTTTGCCCGCAGGCGGCTCATATGCGTTTCGACGATGTTGGTCTGCGGATCGAAATGGAACCCCCAGACCTTTTCCAGCAGCATCTGCCGCGTGACCGTATCGCCCTTGTTGCGCACCAGTTCTTCGAGCAGCCGGAATTCGCGCGGCTGCAACAGGGCAGGCTGATCCCCGCACCGCGCCTCGCGCTTGAGCAGGTCGAGAACGACGCCGCGCACTTCGAGCATCAGGTCGGGCTGCATCGCCGCGGCCCGCCGCATCAGCGCATTGATGCGCGCCAGCAGCTCGGAAAAGGCGAAAGGCTTGCCAAGGTAGTCATCGGCGCCCGATTCCAGCCCCTCCACCCTGTCATCGATGCCGTCGAGGGCGGTAAGCATGAGCACAGGCGCCTGCAGCCCAGCTTCGCGCCAGCGCCGGAGCACCGACAGGCCATCGATGCCGGGCAGCATACGGTCCAGCACCACCACGTCGGGAACGGCCTCTTCCGCCAGTTCCAGTGCCTCGGGACCGGAGCCAGCATGGGCCACGGTATGAGACTCGGCGCGCAGCCGCTCGGCAATCATCGCGGCCAGTTTCAGATCATCTTCAGCCAAAAGCACGTGCATGCCATGCTCCTTATCGAACGCGGCGCCTCATGCCTGCGGGGTTGGGAATAATCAACAATCTCCCATCCACCAAAATCGGACACCAAAACACTGTGATAAATAGGTTATTTGTTTTTCTTCAAATGACCTGAGACATTACATTTTCCCAATATTCGAATTGCAACAATAGTGACGCCGTTTCGTCATCCAGCAGCCATAGCCGCCCCAAATCGATCCCAGACAATCGACCAGGGGGGACTTCCCAATGCCTCATGACAAGATCCGTTCACGCCGGTTCGCCGGTCTTACAGGCCTGAGCCTCGCAGCCCTCGCAGCAGGCCTTTCTGCTCCCGCCTGGGCCGACGAGAGTGGGCCGGGCAAGGACACCGACGCCGACACCGTCATCGCCGAAGGCTCGGACATCATCGTCACTGGCACGCGCGCCAACGAAATCGCGCCGGTGACGGCATCGCTGCACACGACCGAACCGCAGGCGATCGTCTCGCGCTCGTTCATCGAGGACTCGCTGCCCGCCACCGCCGACTTCAACCAGCTGGCCCTCATCACGCCCAGCTTCACCAGCACCGGCGGCGACGGCGGCATGGGGATCAGCGAATCCAAGGGGCAGCTGCGTGGCTTCCAGGACGGCGAATACAACATCACTTACGACGGCGTCCCGTTCGGCGACACCAACGATCCGACCCACCACTCGAACACCTTCTTCCCGTCGAACACCATCGAGACCGTGGTCGTCGACCGCGGACCGGGCAATGCCAGCAATCTCGGCCAGGCGACATTCGGCGGCAGCGTGAACCTGTTCTCCCGCGCCACCCGCGAGGACATGGGCGCCGACGTCCGCGCATCCTATGGCACCAACAACACCTGGCTGATCCGGCCGATGCTCCAGTCGGGCGCGATCAAGGCGCTGGGCGGGACCGAAGTGCTGCTGGGCGGCCAGTACGTCCATACCGACGGCGTGCGGTCCTATGCGCCCTATCACCAGCTTAACCTGTTCGGAAAGGCGGTCATTCCGATCGGGCCCGACGTCAAGCTGACGCTGCTCTCGACCTACAACAAGAACCATTTCAACCAGCCCGACAACGATGGCCCGACGCTGCAGCAGGTGCAGGATTACGGCAAGCACTACCTGCTCAACAACGATCCCACCTCGTCGCAGTACTGGAAATACAACTACACGAACAAGACCACCGACTTCGAACTGGTGAAGCTCGAAGCGGACATCGCGCCGGGCGTGCGGTTCGAGAACCGCGCCTATACCTATTTCTACAACAACTCGACCTACACGGCCGCCGACACCACCGTCGAAGGAGGCACGGTCTATACTGCCGCAGCTCTCGGCGCGACGAGCCGCACCTCGGCCGATGGCCTGCCCGGTTACGCCAAGCTCAACAGCTACCGCACTTACGGCGACATCATGAAGGCGATGGTCCAGGTCACGCCCTGGGCCAAGATCACCGCGGGCGGCTGGATCGAGTGGAACGTCACGCACCGCAAGCGCTATGAGTACGACATTGCCGCAGGCGGCTATGGCAACTGGAACTACAACCAGAAGTACACCGGCACGGACGGCAAGACCCACTACACCTACATCAACTACGATCAGGATTCGCACGGCAACCAGGAACAGCTTTTCGCCGAGCTGGAATTGCAGCCGATTTCGGGCCTGAAGATCACGCCGGGCTTCAAGTATCTGGAGTTCACCCGCTCGATCAGCGCTATCGCCAACCAGAAGACGCACCTGCCCGCGCACTTCTCCGAAAGCTGGCACCAGTCGCTGCCGTTCCTTACCGCCAACTACATGGTGACGAACAACCTTTCAGCCTATGCCCAATACGCCAAGGGCTTCCTCGCCCCGCCGCTGAGCGTGCTCTACAACATCGATCCGTCCAACAACACGGTGAAGCCCCAGACGTCTGACAACTATCAGGTCGGCATGGTCTATCACGGCTCGCACCTGTCGATTGACGCCGATTACTATCACATCGACTTCAACAACAAGTTCGCCAACAAGACCGTGGACGGCGACAAGGTTTTCTACAATCTGGGCGGTGTCGTCTACGAAGGTGTGGAAGGCCAGATCACCTATGCCTTCAACAACGGCCTGGCCCTGTTCGTCAACGGCTCGCTCAACGATGCCAAGGACAAGGACACCAAGCTTCAGGTTGCCAAGGCCCCCAAGGGCACGGCAGCAGCCGGCGTCCTGTACAAGCATGGCCCGGTGAAGTTCTCGCTCATCGACAAGTACACCGGCGTGCAATATGCCGACGATGCCAATACGCCGGGCTACCGCATCTCGCCCTATCACAACACGATCCTCTCGATCGGCTATGATTTCGGCATCTTCGCGGTCGAAGGCACGGTGTCAGACCTGTTCAACAGCGAAAAGGTCACGTCGATCGACATCAACGACGGTCCCGCCGGTGATATCACGGGCAATGACCAGTACCACTTCCAGCCCGGCCGCGAGGCCAGCATCAGCCTGAAGGCCAAGTTCTGATGGCACGGGCGGGCACGGCCGTTCTTCGCCTTACCGTGCCCGCCATTGCTGGCGCGCTGGCCCTGTCCGGCGCGCCATGCTTTTCCAGTCCCGATGACCCGGTGCTTGCGGCATTCGTGGCGCTGGGTCCGGACGGCGTTCCCACGGCCCGCGCGATCACCCGGGCCGGGCAATGCCCTGTTCTCACGCTCGACGGCCGCGAAGTGCCGATGCAATTGCGCGCTGCTCCTGCAACCGAACCGCTGCGCCCGACAGCCTCCACTCCGGACTTGTCCAAGCCTTCCGCCTTTCCCGTCCGGGTTTGTGACCTTACGGTGCCCGAAGGCACGGCCAGTGCCGTTCTCGGCAGCCGGCCGCTGCCTTTGCCCCCGAAACACATCAACCGCATCGTCGTGATCGGCGACACCGGTTGCCGTCTCAAGGCCAAGGACGATGCCTGGCAGGCCTGCAACGATCCCCAGCAATACCCCTTCGCCCGGATCGCCACGCAAGCCGCCGCGTGGAAACCCGATCTGGTGGTTCACGTCGGCGACTATCTCTACCGCGAAAACCCCTGCCCTGAGGGCGAGGCAGGCTGCACGGGCTCGCCCTGGGGCTATGGGTGGGATGCCTGGGATGCCGATTTCTTTCAACCCGGCGCCCCCCTGCTCGCCGTAGCCCCCTGGGCCCTTGCCCGCGGCAATCACGAAAATTGCGCCCGTGCGGGCCAAGGCTGGTGGCGTTTGCTCGATCCCCGGCCGCTGCTTGCCGGACGCGACTGCAACGATCCCGGCAACGACACGGCGGGAGACTATAGCCCGCCTTATGCCGTGCCGCTCGGCGACGGTGCACAAGTCGTCGTGATGGACCTTTCCCATGCGGGCACGGGCAAGATTGCCCCCTCGGACCCGCACGCTGCGCAATATCGCCAGACCGCGCGGATGCTGGCGGAAATGGCGGCGGGCAAGACCTTTACCTTCGCAGTCGACCACTACCCCTTCCTCGCCGTGACGGCGCAGGCCGGGAAAAACGGCCAGATCAAACTGAAGGCCGGAAACAAGGCGCTGAACCGGCTGTTCGGCAAGGAAAACAAGCACGTCATGCCCAAGGGGGTTGATGTCCTGCTGGCCGGGCACGTGCACTTGTGGGAACAGGTGGATCTGGGCGGCAAGCAACCAAGCCAATTCGTCGCGGGCTTCTCGGGCACCCAGGAAGACACCGTGCCCTTGCCGCAAGTCCTGCCCGCGAAAGTTACCCCGCTTCCCGGAACGCCTGTCCGCCGCTTCGACGCGATCGTTGCATCCTTCGGATACATGACGCTGGAACGGACCGGCCGTAAAACATGGCACGCGGCCGTCTTCGACGTGGATGGGCAGAAGCTGCGTGACTGCCGGATCAACGGCAGGCGATCACAATGCCGCGCCGCGCTCTAAAGCGGGCAACGTAACACCTGAATCATCCTACCCGTCTTCCTCGGCACTTTCGACATTGCGGACGCAAGCGCTTACCACTTCCAGTTCTTCGCGTATGGATCGCTGCGCGAGCTCGTGGTCGGCGCCGGTGTGCACCCGTATCTGCGCCGATGCGAAGCTGGAGAACAGGGCGGCTTCGAGATGGCCTATCCGCCGCTTGCCGCCGGCGATCTGCTCCAGCGCGCCTCTTGCACTGCGGCCGCGCAAGTAGCGCATTTGCGATGCGAACTGCTGCAGTGCAGGATCTCGCGCGGCGGCCAGGGTCAGTTCCTCCATGCCCACCTTGCCCACGGATCTGTGTATGCCCCGCGCCAGGAGATCCAGCATCGAGAGGTCTCCGCCCGATGCCTGCGCCGCTTCGGTTTCCCGCGCAGCCCGCCCCAGGTTTGACAGGTAAACGCCCTCGAAGGCTGCAGCGAGAAGTTCGGACTTGGTGCGAAACTTGTGCAGGACCACCCCGAGTGTAAGCCCCGCCTGCGCGGCAACCGCGCGATGCGTCAGGCCCGCCACGCCCTGCTGTTCCAGAACGAGAGTCGCGGCCTCCATGACCGCCACCGCCGTGCCGTCGCGCTGCGGCAATTCCGGCATGGTGCGCTGAGCCTCGCTGCGCGCCGCCTCGCGCCAGGGCGCCGGAGGCATTTTCGAACCTGTCAGCCACGCCGCGAGGCCTCGGGAAAATTCATCGAGCCCGGCCCGGTCGAGCATCCGCTCCCAGCGCAGCATGTGGAGCAGGCTTTCATTCTCGAACACGCGTTCGACCACGATCCGTTTGCTTCCCAGGCCAAACTGCTCTCCGGCGGCCTGCCAGAAATCCGCCCAGAGCGCGGTCCAGCCCTCGCTCACCTGCCGCTGGGCCACGCTTCTTGCGCCAAGCAGCTGGCCCTCCCGCCAGGCAAACGCAAGCTGGCGCTGCGAATTGGCCCACTCGTCCACGACTGTGGCAAAGAAGCCGGGAAACGCCGCCATATCACCGCCCACCATCGACACCAGATGCAACTGCGCGTCGCACCAGCAACGGGCACGTTCGAGCGCCGCCTGTTGAGTCCTTGAAAACAAGTGTTCCAGAGATCCGAAGTGATGGTAGATTGAAGACACCGGAGCACCTGCGAGAAGGCTGACCTTTCTCGCAGACAGTGCGGCGTGCCCGTCAACCTCCCATGTTTCCAGGACGGCATCTATCAACCTGTTTAACGATGTCTTTTCGGCATTACTCAAGGTATTCAGCGCCTTCGGCTATTTCCCTCTTCCCAATGACGCCTAGCAGATCGCAAGGACGCAAGCGAGCCCCGAGGCTTTGCTGCACTGCGTCACACGATGCTCACAAATGTGTCACCCGACATACATACAACCGTTCTAGTCGCCCCGTCACACCGAAGAGGGGCACTACCAATGAACATGAAATCTGCAGCGCTGCTGCGTTCGACCGCGCTTGCCGCGATCGCAGCTATTTCCGTTTCCCACGCATCCATCGCCTTTGCCGCCGATGCCACTGATGCCGCCGATGATGCAGCCGTCGACGGAGACGCGATCATCGTCACCGGCACGATCCTCGCCTCGCAGCAGGCTTCCGTCGAAGCCAAGCGCAAGGCCGACAACCTGACCGACATTGCCGCAGCCGACTCCGTCGGGCGTTTCCCCGACCAGAACGCCGCCGCCGCGCTGGCCCGCCTGCCGGCCGTCGCCGTCCAGCGCGACCAGGGGCAGGAACGCTACATCCAGGTGCGCGGCGCGCCCAATCGCTGGACCTCGGTCAGCATCGACGGCATCCCGGTCGTCGGGGTCGACGAAGGCGGTGATACGCGCGCGTTCCGCTTCGACGCGATCCCCGCCGTCCTGCTGTCGGAAATGGTCATCAACAAGTCGCTGACGTCGAACCTGCAGGCCGACGCGGTCGTGGCGACGATCGACCTCAAGACTTATTCACCGATGCAGAAGCGCGGCCTGCACGTCTCGGGCGATCTCGGCTACGGCAAGATGGACCTCGGCGGCGGCGAACAGCGCCAGGGATCGCTGCGCCTTTCCTGGTCCAACGATACCGTCGGCTTCGTGCTGGGCGGCTCGCACTACCGCCGCAAGCAGCTCACCGACAACCGTGAGGCATCCTATGCCGAAGACGGCACGCCGACCAACTTCAGCATTCGCCAGTACAAGCTGGAGCGCTGGAACAACGGCCTGTTCGGCGGCGTCGAATACGAACCGGAAGACGGCAAGCGCATCTATGCCAAGGCGATCTTCTCCGAATTCAACGACAACGAGCAGCGCAACCAGTACGATTTCACCATCGATGGCGAAAACGTGGCCGGGATGCGCGGCAGCTTCAACTTCGGCGAATACCGCAACCGCAACTACATCGGCACGATCGGCGGCGACTATGCCACGGACGATGGCCTGACCGCATCGGTCAAGCTGAACTACACGCGCACCGAGAACACCAGCTACCTGCCGCTGGTCATGGCCGCCAGCACCGGGTTGCCCGACATGTCCTATGACATCAGCAATCCCAACTTCCCGATCTTCACCGTGAACAGCGGCACGTTCAGCCAGACTTCGCTCTCGATCCCCGGCACGGTCCTGATCCCCGCCAAGCAGAAGACGGTTTCGGACAGCTACACGGCCAAGATCGACGTTTCGAAGGAAATGGGAGACCTTACGCTGTCGGCGGGCGGGCTCTATGCGGACCGCGATATTCAGGGCAACAACTTCTCGTTCTCGAATGTTGTCTATCTCGGTGCCTATGCCGCGGCGATCGGCCAGCCCTTCAACGTCAACAGCTACATCACCGGCAAGTCCTGGGATTCGGACTATCCGCTCGGCCTGACGTTCAATTACGCCGACAATGTCGCAATGCGCCGCGATGTCGACAGCCTGCTGGCGACGCTGGAAAGTTACGGGCTCTACGATCCGGCCAAGGACGTGCCCGCCACCGACCTCTATTTCCAGAAGGAAAAGACGCTGGCCGGCTATGTCATGGCCAAAGTCGAAAGCGGCCCGCTGACCGCGATCGGCGGCCTTCGCGTCGAGAACTATGTGCTCGACAATGCCGGGTCCGTCTATGACGGCACGACATATGTTCCGCTGGCCCTGCATTCGAGCCGGACCGACCTCTTCCCCAGCCTGAACATCCGCTACGAGGCGACGGGCAATCTGGTCCTGCGTCTTGCCGGCCAGCGCGGCGTGTCGCGTCCGGCCTTCGGCGCGATGCGCATCGGCGCTTCGATCAACGATACGACGAACCCCGGCGAGATCAGCGGCGGCAACCCTTTCCTCAAGCCCGAATATACCTGGGGCACCGATGCCAGCATCGAATACTACCTGCCCGGCAATGGCCTGATTTCGGTCGCGGGTTTCTACCGCTGGGTCGACAACGTGCTTTACCAGAGCCAGCAGACCGTGGGTTCCGACTTCTATAACTTCGGCGGGGTCGACCGGTCGGGCTACCGGCTCTCGGGCACGTTCAACGGTGAGAGCGGCAAGCTCTACGGCGTCGAATTCAACGTGCTCAAGCAGTTCGACTTCCTGCCCGGCGCGCTCTCGGGCTTCGGCTTCCAGGGCAACCTGACCCTGCTCGACGGCAGCTTCGACACGCCGGCCGAAAAGAACATCGCCTTCCAGGGCATGTCGAACACGATCGCCAATGCCTCGCTGTTCTATGAGAAGTACGGCGCTTCGGCCCGTGTCAGCTATCAGTGGCGGTCGCACTGGCTCGATACGCTGGGCGGCCTCGGCAGCGGTGAATACCGCAAGGGCTACGGCAATCTCGATGTCTCGCTGCGCTATGCAATGAACGAGAATCTGACGCTCTTCGCCGATCTCGCCAACCTCACCAACGAAACTTACATCGCCTATGAGGGGACGACCGCCACGCCGACCGAAGTCGAGCGGATCGGCTCGCGTTACCTGTTCGGCGTGCGTTTCAGCTACTGACCGGAAGGGACGGAACCATGCGCCTTATCAAGGGCTCCACCGCTCTCGTGACGCTGGCCGTTCTGGCGTCGTCTCCCGCGTTCGCGCGGGAGATGACGACCGTCACGCGGCTGGATAGCAGGACTGTCGAACTGGACCGGGACGATACCGCGCCGGTCTCGGTCTGGATCAGTGCCGACACCCGGATCGACGATGGCGACCGCCGCGTTGCCGCCACGGCCAGGGACCGCAAGCTCAAGCTGGACATTCCCTCCGGCGAACGCCGCTATGTGATCCTGCTGGGCGAAGACGGCCACACCACCATCGCCGCCGAGCGCGTGCTGCCGCTCCAGCAGGGCAGCAACTTCCGCGACATCGGAGGCTACGTCACCAGGGACGGGCACATGGTGCGCTGGGACAAGGCCTTCCGCTCGGGCGCCATGCCGCTGCTGACCGATGCCGACTACGCGCTGATCGGGCAGCTCCACATCGACAGCGTGGTCGACCTGCGTGCGATTGAGGAACGCGAAGTCGCCCCCGATCTGGTCGACGACCGGACCGGCGCGACGTTCATTGCCAACGACTATTCGCTTAAGCCGCTGATGGCCCGTTTCGGCGAGGGCAATGGCGAGAACATATACTCCGGCATGGAAAAGATGCTGGCGCCCCAGTTCCGCTCGCTGTTCCGCCGTCTGATGGCCGACGAAGGCGCGGTGATCTACCACTGCTCGGCCGGGCAGGACCGCACGGGTATTGCAACGGCACTGCTCTACGACGTGCTCGGGGTGGACCGGGAGACGATCCTCAAGGACTATCACCTCTCGACCGAACTGCGCCGCCCGCAATGGGAAATGCCGCAGGTCGACCCCAAGGACTATCCGAACAACCCGATCGTCCAGATGTACATGGCCCAGGGCAAGGACAAGCCGATCAAGGCCAATCCGCTCTACACCCCGAGCGGAGCGTCTTACCTCGCGCAGTTCTTCACTTATCTCGATGCCCAGTATGGCGGCTCCGAAGGCTATCTGCGCAAGGTGCTGGGCTTTGGAGACGATGATCTCGCCCGTCTCCGGCAGGTGATGCTGCGATAATCGCAGGTATCCGGCGCTGCACGCCCGGATGATGACCCATCTGACAGCCCGGGCCGGTTCCGCGACAGCAAGGAACCGCCCGGGCTGTTCAGCAAGATAGATCGGGATCGCAGCCGGTTGGACCGGCCCCCTATTTGTCCACGGAGCGCCCCGCTCCGCACAAAAAGCCCACATTTCCGGGCTCTGACGCACGAAACCCAGTTCCAGATCGAACGAATTCCCGACCCGATCGCCACGTGGGCCAGGGGCATCCCCGCGTCGATTTCCCGCATCCATGCACCTCGAAAGTGCCCCCGTCCCTTGATTGATAGGTCACGATGCTCTTAGGAGGATGCAATTATTGCGAGTGATTCGCGTTATCATATCAAGGAGGAGCTTTCGATGTACCCTGCCCAGTCCCCTTCACGCCCGAAGCACTGGCGCGCGCTCCTGCTCCAAGGGGTATCCGTCGCCGCCGTCAGCTTTCTGACCAGCGGGCTGGCCGCAGGTACGGCCCATGCCGCGGATTCCGAGCAGCCGCCCCGGGCCGGTGAAATCGTCGTCACCGGCGCCATTCCCGACGATTACGTGATCAAGGATCAGGGCTCGACGGCCCGTCTCGATCTTTCGCTGCGCGAGACTCCCCAGGCAGTCAGCATCGTCACCCGCGCCCAGATCGAGGATTTCCAGCTCGATACCGTCGATGACGTGCTGCGCCAGACGACCGGTATCAATGTGGACAGCGCGGAGACCGACCGCACCTATTACAACGCCCGCGGCTTCGATATCGTCAATTTCCAGTTCGACGGCATCGGCCAGTCGCTCAGCTACGGCTTGCAGACCGGGCAGATCGACACGGCCCTGTTCGACCGGGTGGAAGTCGTGCGCGGAGCCACCGGCCTGCTCTCGATGACCGGCAATCCTTCCGCGGCCATCAACTTCGTGCGCAAGCGGCCGACCAAGGATCTCGGCGGCTATGCCACGCTGAGTTACGGCTCCTACGATCATGTGCGCGGCGATGTCGACGTCAACACGCCGCTCACCGAAGACGGCAGCATCCGCACGCGCTTCGTGGGGGCCTATGACACCGGGGATTCCTATCTCGACTACTACCACAGCTCGCGCCTGACCCTCTACGGCGTGGCCGCGGCCGACCTCGGCCCGGACACCGTCCTTACTGCGGGCTATTCCTGGCAGGACAGCGATCCGCGCGGCGTCAGCTGGGGCGCGCTGCCGTTCCTCCAGGCCGATGGCACGCCCGCCAGCTACGCGCGATCGGCCAATACCGCACAGCCGTGGTCGAGCTGGGACACGATCGACCGCAATTTCTTTGCCGACATCACCCATGATTTCGGCGGCGGCTGGAATGCGAAGATTTCCGTCCTGCGCCGGGCGCGCGATCAGGATGCCAAGCTGTTCTACGTCTATGGCGCGCAGGATCCCGACACCGGCCTCGGCCTCTATTCCTATCCCGGTGCCTATCTCGACAAATTGCGTGAAACGACGCTCGATGCCCATGTAACCGGCAAGCTGCACATTGGCGGGCGCGATCACGACGTAGTGCTGGGCGTAAACTACGGCCGGTCCTATGTGGCGGAAAGCGAAGCGGTCGATGCGAGCGCTATCGGCATTTCGCTGCCCGGCGACACGGCATTTTCGGGGAGCTTCGCCTATCCGGACTGGAGCGATTACACGCTGCAGGCGGATTTCACGACCAAGATCACCAGCGCCTATGGCCTTGCCCGCCTGTCGCTGGCCGATCCGCTCAAGCTCATGCTCGGCGGCAACGTGACCCACGCCGAACGCACCGGCACCTCCTACAGCACGCCCTATGCCTTCGACCGGACCAGGTTCCTGCCCTTCGCGGGCCTCACTCTCGACCTCACCGGCAATCTGACGGCCTATGCCAGCTATGCGACGATCTTCAGCCCGCAAGTCTATCTGGACAGGAACGGCTCGATCCTCGACCCGCTTGAGGGGCATACCTACGAAGCCGGCCTCAAGGGCGAATGGAACGACGGCAAGCTGACCGCTGGCGTCGCGCTGTTCAAGACCAAGCAGAAGAACGTCGCTGCATCCCTCGGCTTCGATACGGCTATCGGCCAGACCCTTTACGAAGCGGTCGATGCCGCCTCGAAGGGCGTCGAAGTCGACCTTGCGGGTGAAGCCCTGCCGGGTCTGCAACTCTCGGGCGGCTATGCTTACGCCCATATCGAAGACGACGACGGCAAGGCTGCGCGCACTTTCATCCCCCGCCACACCGTCCGGGCCAGCATGGTCTATTCGCCGCCCTCGTTCGACAAGCTCCGCCTGGGTGCATCCGCGCGCTACCAGAGCCGGATCTACCACGTGTACGAGGACTTCATCGCTGAAGGCGAAGATGCCACGGTGGAACAGAAGGCCTATGCCATCGTCGACCTCATGGCCCGCTATCAGGTGCTGAAAAACCTGTCGGTGGCGCTGAACGTCGATAACGTGACCAATGTGAAATACTGGTCCAGCCTGCAGTGGGATCAGGCCTATTACGGCGCGCCGCGGACAGTCAGTGCGACCATCGGCGTCAACTTCTGACCATGCCGGGACTGCCCTTTGCCGCTGCGCTTGCCTTGTGCGCCGCCGGGCCCTTGCTGCTGCGATACGGATGGCAGCGCCAGCGGCTCGCGGTGATCGCGGCCTGGGCCGCCATGGCCCTTGCCGCGATGATATTGGGGCGCGGCGAGGGTGCATGGGGTCTCGCGGCCGGGGCAACGGTGGCCATGGCCAGCGCTGCGCTGGTTCTGGGTCATGCTGCCATGACCACTCCGGCACCGCAGCGGACAACGCCGGCGCGGGTTCCGGCTCCCCTGCCCTTGCCCCCCATCGCGGGGCGGGACATGGCGCGGCGCCTCGGTGTCTTCATCATCGTCGTGCTGCTCGATCTTGCGGCGGCGCTGGGACTGGCGTGGGCCTTACAACGCGCGCTGTTCCATGCAGGCGGCCGTGAAGCCGACACGACGGCGCTGGCGCTCTTCGCCTTTCCCCTGTTCTGGTTTGCGGCAGCCGCCTTGCAGATGACCTGCAAACGGCTGGCCGCCATGATGTGGGCCCCGCTCGCGGCCCTATCTCTGGGAGCGATCCTTTGGCTGATGATATGAAGCCTTCCGAACGGCTGGTGCAGCGGGCGCTGTCCGGCCATGCCGCGATCGGCCTGCTGATCGGTGCGGCGCTCTATCTCGTCTGCCTGTCGGGCGCTCTGGCAGTGCTGCAGGAGTACCTGCAACGCTGGGAGGAACCGGCAGCAGCAGAGATGGCCTCCATCACGCCGGAGGCGGCGCAGCGCGCCCTGGAAGGCGTAATGGCCCGGCAAGGCTGGCCAACCGCCCATGCCTTCATCCATTTGCCGACCGAAGGGCTTCCCCGCACCGTCATCACGACGGACAATGGCGCGGCCTATGTCGATGCCTCGGGCAATTACAACGCGCCTGAAGCGCATGTGTGGACGGAATTCATTCTCTTCCTCCACTATTACCTGAACCTTCCGCAGGTCTGGGGCCTGTTCGTCACCGGCACGCTGGGCGTAATGCTTTGCGCGGCAGCCGTGACCGGGGTGATCGCGCATCCCCGCATCTTCCGCGATGCCTTCCGTATGCGCCTGCGCGGCCGACCGCAGCTCAGCCGCTCCGACCTGCACAACCGCTTCGGCGTCTGGCTGCTTCCCTTCATAGCGGCACTGGGGTTCACCGGGGCGATCCTGGGGCTGGGCGAACTGGTCTTCCTGAGCATTGCGCAGGAACGCTATCAGGGCGACTTCGAGGCATCCTATGCACCGCTGTTCGGCTCCGAACCCAAGGCCGATCCGCGCCCTGTCCCCATGGCCCGGGCCGACCGCGCGCTGGCATGGATGGCCGCGCATCGCCCGCAGCACCGCGTTACCTACGTAACCGTGGAGGAGCCCGGCACCGCCGGTCAGCGAATCCAGGTGCTTGCCGAGCATGACCGCCGGCTGATCTATGGCGAAAGCTACCTGTTCGACAGCCAGGGCCGCTATCGAGGGCACGTCGGCCTGTCCGACGGACCAATGGGCAGACAAGCGATCGCCTCTATCTACAAGCTGCACTTCGGCTCTTTCGGCGGGGTGCCGGTGGCGCTTGCCTATTTCGCTTTCGGGCTTGCCCTCTGCGCCGTCATCTCCACCGGCACAACGCTCTGGCTGATGAAGCGCCGTTCGCGCGGCTATCCGTCCCCAAGGCTGGAAGCGCTGTGGAGCGTGACCATCTGGGGCAGCCCCCTGGCATTCGTGCTCGTCTACTGGCTGCGCGTGGTCATGGGCAATCAGGCGCCGCTGGTCCCGGCATTCTGGGGCCTGCTCGCCCTTGGCCTGACAGCGGCATTCGTCCGTCCCGGCGGCATGACCTCGCCGCGTCTGCGTGCGGCCCTCGGCTGCGCGCTTCTGGCTACCGGAGCGGGACACTTCGCCCTTGCGAGCGCCCACCCTGCCAGTTCGGTGATGATCGACGTATCGCTTGCCCTGTCAGGGGCGCTTCTTGGCCTTCCCGCACTGGGGCGGCGAAAACCAGATGCGCCCCTCGATCATCGGGCGTTCCGTTTCCTTAATCCTCGACCTGGGGACGCCAAGGAACGCCATTGATGTGCTCGCCGCCGCCGGCGAAATGGCCCGACGGAATGTTCTGCAGCAGCGCCCTGGTCATCTCCGGATTGGTCGCGCGCCTGCGGGCTGAGGGTCGCAGGGCAAATGGTGTCAGCCGTCGTGCCGCATCCTCTCCATCCAATTATATCCCCCAAAACCCCATCATGGCGATTTGCGCCATGGCAAGCCCGATGCCCTGGCGCATCCTCTGAGACGCAAAGGTCCGGGACGAAAGTACGCGGCATAGTCCGCACGGACTATGAAAAGCAGAAGCCGCCATGCTTCCTGTTCTGGTGGGAAGATACAAGCCGGACAGGCGCTTCCACACTTGCAACCCGCATTCAAGAAACAGCGGGAGGGGAGAGGCTCAATGACCAAAATCCGCGCATTCTGTTCCACCACATGCGTTCTGGCGCTGATGGCTCCAATCGCCTCGGCCCACGCCCAGGAAAGCCCCTCTGCCCCTGAGGCGGCCGCCAGCCCCGCCGAAATCGTCGTGACGGCGCAACGGCGCGAGGAGCGGCTTCAGGACGTGCCGATCTCGGTTACCGCGCTCAGTCAGGATTTTCTGGAAAGCCGCCAGATCACGTCCATCGACAATATCGGCTCGCTCGCCCCCAACATAAAGATCACCAGCCCGCCGGGCCTCGGCAGCGCGGCTCAGATCGCCATTCGCGGCAGCGTGACCATCAATCCGGCGCTCTATTGGGAACCGGCTGTCGCCCTCTATCTGGACGGCGTCTATATCGGCAAGACGCAGGGCGCCGTGTTCGATGTCGCCGATCTCGCCCGCGTCGAGGTGCTGCGCGGCCCGCAGGGCACGCTTTATGGGCGGAACGCGCTGGCCGGCGCTGTCAATCTGGTGACGACCCCGCCCAAGGGCGAATGGAGAGGCCAGTTGCGCGCGACCGCCGGCAATTACAGCGCGCGGAGCCTGCGCGGTTCGCTGGACCTGCCCGCCTTCGGTCCGTTCAGCGTGAAGCTGAGCGGCAGCATCAACCGCCGCGCGGGCATGATCGACGTCATCGGCAACCCGCTGCCCGCCGTAGTGCTGGCCCAGCCGCCCCAGGCGGACAAGCTGCAGGGGCTGCATAGCGACAGCTTCCGGGCAGCGGTCCGCTTCGCGCCGTCGGCGGATTTCACCGCGGACTATGCCTATGACTACAGCAAGACCGATCAGCCCGCCCGCTATGGCCAGCTGACCCGCATCGCGCCGGGTGGCATCTTCGATCCGGCCTCTCCCTATTATGTCGCCGCCTTTCCGGCCAATCTCTATGTCGAGCAGGATCGCCAGAACACGGCCGCCATCAATGCTGTCTCGCGCGATCGCAGCCGGGTGGAAGGCCATGCGCTGACGCTGGAATGGACGCCCGCCGACGCCATGACGGTCAAGTCCATCACCGCCTATCGCACGCTGCGCACTTATCAGGCGGGCGACTATGACGGCACGCCCCTGCCCATCGTCCAGGCAGGCGCGTTCGGGCGCTATCACGCTTTCTCGCAGGAATTGCAGATCCTGGGCAGCAGCGGCCCGCTCCGCTATGTCGCGGGCCTCTATTATTTCAGCGACAAGGGCAGCAGCGAAACCGACCTGTCGCTCGGGCCGCAGGCGTTCGGCTATGTGACCAATTACAACTGGTATCGCTTCCGAACGCATAACGGCGCCGCCTATGCCCAGATCGATTACGACATCACCGACCGGATCACGCTCACCGGCGGCCTGCGCTACACCAAGGAAAAGAAACGGCTCGACCGGGAATCCACGGCGATTTCCCCCGTCACCGCCGTCGTCATTCCCGACGGGACGACAGCCAGCAAGACGTTCGACAATTTCAGCCCGACCGTCATCCTCGCCTACAAGCCGTCCGGCAATCTCAACCTCTACGCCAAATATGCGCAGGGTTTCAAAAGCGGCGGCTTCAACGCCGAAGCGCAGACCGTGGCGGCAACGGTAACGCCGTTCCGGCCGGAAAAGATGGATTCCTTCGAAGTCGGCGCGAAAGCGCAGATGTTCGACCGGCGGCTGACCGTCAACACCGCGCTCTTCTACAACCGCAGCAGCGATATCCAACTGGCCCGCTTCGCCGGCGGCACGGCGCTCGGCACGGTCATCACCAATGCCGGGCGCGCCAATGTCTGGGGGATCGAGATCGACGCGATGGCCCGTCCGACAGGCAGGCTCACCCTGCGCGCGACTTATGGCTATCTCCACGCCCGCTACGGCCGGTTCGAGGATTATGACGAGTTCACCGGCACCGTGCACGATGTCGGCAACGACCGGGTCTTTCCCCTGGCCCCCAAGAACACCGCGAGCGGCTCCGTCGACTGGATCGCATGGCAAAACGGCGACGGCGTGCAGCTTCGCACCGCGGTGGATGCCGATTACAGCGATGGCTATTATCTCTATCCCTATTCCCGCAATCCGCTCGCTGGCCAGTCGGCAATCAACAACCGGGCCGATTCCCGGCTGCTCATCAACGGACGGATCAGCCTGGGCGGCCTGAAACAGGGCAGAGGAGAAATGGAGCTGGCCTTGTGGGGGCGGAACCTCACCAACCGGAAATATGTCCAATCCACGCTCGACCTCGGGGCGCAGCTTGGCGGTCTGCGGCTGAGCTATTACGGTGACCCCAGAACATATGGGATCGAGGCGATCGTCCGCTGGTAACAGCCGGGCGGCTCCACATGGAAGGAGAGAACATGTCTGAAGCACCCACGCCCCTCGTCATGGAACATGGCGAGGGCCGGATCAGCTATCATGAAGCGGGCGAAGGCTATCCGCTGTTCCTGCTGCACGGGTCCGGCCCCGGCGTTACCGCATGGACGAATTTCGGCGGCAACATGCCAGTCTTCGCCCGCCTGTTCCGGTGCATCGCGCCCGATCTTCCCGGCTATGGCGGCAGCACCCTTCCCGCGGGCGATCCGGTGGCGGCGGCCGTCGCCGCGATCGCCTACATGATGGACCGGCTCGGCATCGGACAGGCCCATGTGATCGGCAATTCCTTCGGCGGCATCGTCGCGGCGCGGTTTGCCGCAACCTATCCCGACAAGGTCAGCCGCCTCGTCACCATCGGCGGCATCGGTGTCAGCCTGTTCTCTCCTTTCCCCTATGAAGGGATCGACCGGCTCGTCGAATTCGTCGAGGACCCGACGCGGGAAAAGATCGTCGCATGGCTGCGCTCGATGGTGTTCGATCCCGCCCTCGTCACCGAGGAGATGATCGAAACGCGCCTGGCCGCCGCCACCCAGCCGGAGGCGAAGGAAACCAACAAGCGGGTCTATTCGCGCGCGGGCATCAACGCCATCGCCGCCTTCATGCGCGGCCCGGACGCGGTGCAGGGCTTCGCGCATCTGCCGCGCATCACCGCGCCGACGCTACTGACATGGGGGCGCGACGACCGCGTCAACCCGGTCGACGGGGCGATGATGCCGATGCGTCTCATCCCCAATTGCGAACTGCACGTATTCCCGAACTGCGGCCACTGGGCGATGATTGAGCAGAAGGCGGCGTTCGAACAGGTCGTCACGGGTTTCCTGACCCGCGCCTGATCGCCGAACGGCTGCGAGCCGGGCAAGTCCCGGCCCGCAGCCGTCCTCAATCCATGACATTCAGCATCATCTTGCCGAGATTGGACGCCGGCATCTTCGGATTGTTCGAGCTGTGCTGGCCAATCACCAGTATGTCGGAGAAAAGCGGGGCCAGTGCCCTGTCCAGCCGGATGCCGTTCGCTCCGGCCGCGCGCATCAGGCCCAGTGCCAGCTGCTCGCACCGGTGCGGCACATTCGTGCTCTGCAGCATCAGCATGGTGAAGCGATCCGGCGCCAGCGGCGTGCGAGCCTGCGCCGCCTCATACATGCTCTCCAGGTCGCGCAGCAGCGTCGCGTGCATTTCCTCCGCCCCGGCGCGCGCCTGCGCCAGTGCGATCTGGACCGCCGGATCGCGCGCCACCTGTTCGCTCAGCACCGTATAGCGCCCGGCGGTATAAGCGCAGAACTGCTCGATCATCGCTTCCAGCGCGCCCAGCGCCGCGCTCGACACCGCGCGAAAGAACAGCGGCAGGAAAGGCACATGGAAGAGCGGCCCGTCATTATGGGCATAGCCGGGACAGGCCGCCGGATCGGTAATGGGGAAGCGTTCCACCCGGTAATCGGGCACGAAAGCGTCCTTCACTTCTATGTCCTTGCTGCCGGTGCCCTGAAGCCCCATCACATGCCAGCTATCGACAATCGCCGCGTCGGCACGGGGAACGAGAAAGGCATGCATCCGCGTAAGCAGCGGGCCCTCCTCGCCCTCGATGGTGCCGGACAGGAAATTCCAGTCGCAATTGTCGCAACCGGTTGAAAAGGGCCAGCGCCCCGACAGGCGATAGCCGCCCTCGACCTTCACCGCCCGGCCCGCCGGGATATAGGGCGAGGCAATCAGCGCATCGGGATCTTCTCCCCATACCTCCCGGGCCACGCGGTCGTCGTAAAAGCCGACATGGAAGCTGTGCACCATCATCACGCCATAGGCGAAGCCCATGCTGGTATCCCCGCGCGCGAGGCGGTTCTGGACCTCTCCGAACACCGCCGGGCTCATTTCATAGCCACCCCAGCGGCGGGGCTGGAGAACGCGGAACAGGCCCGCCTCGCGCACTTTCGCGATTGCCTCGGGCAGCAGCCTGCGTTCCTGGCGATGCCGGTCCGCCTGCTCCCGCAAATAGGGGATCAGCGCCTCGGCGCGGGCGATCAACTCTTCCGGCGCCGGTATCGCGACCGACGGGGCCAGCGCCTCGATATCGTTTGCTTTCATCCCAATCCTCTCCCGATGATCGCGGCGGGGCGGCCCTGTTTCAGCCTTGTCCCCCTTTCCCGCGTCCTGCTCCTGCCCGGCGGCTATCGCGTCGGATCAGCCAATACGCTGGCCGGCTCGTCCCCCACGGGCCGCCCTGCCAGAATATTACCGATGCGTTCCTCCACCGCCTCCAGCCAGCTTTGATGCGGAATGATGTGCAGCTTGTCGGCGCGAATACCGTCGAGCGCGATCGCCGCCACTTCCGCCGCGCTCTTGCCTGCCTGCACCATCGCATCGACGTGATCGCGCACCTGCTGCAGCGCCGGGTCCGCCTCTTCCCGCAGCACGACATCGGCCGGCGCATTGCGTTCGTCCGCGCCGATATTGGTCGCGGTATAGGCCGGGCACAGCACGGAAAGGCCGACATTCACCTTGGTGTACCGGAATTCGCGATAGAGGGATTCGGTGAGAGCGACGACGCCCGCCTTCGCCACGCTGTAGGGCGCGAGAAACGGCCCGTAGCAAAAGCCCGACATCGACGCGGTGTTGAGGATATGCGCGTCCTCCTGCTCTTTCAGCAGCGGCAGGAAGATGCGCGTCCCGTCGATCACACCCCAGAGATCGACCGCCAGCGT
This sequence comes from Novosphingobium naphthalenivorans NBRC 102051, assembly GCF_001590985.1. Classification (GTDB taxonomy): domain Bacteria; phylum Pseudomonadota; class Alphaproteobacteria; order Sphingomonadales; family Sphingomonadaceae; genus Novosphingobium; species Novosphingobium naphthalenivorans. The sequence goes on along the minus strand of NZ_BCTX01000011.1, from coordinate 30,194 downwards.
CCATTCCCACATCTCGCGCGATGTGCTTTCGAAGCGCTGGAACCCGCCGACTCCCGCATTGTTGCACAGCAGGTTGACCCCGCCGAAGCGGTCGACCGTCCGCTGCGCCAGTTCCTCAATCGACCGCTGGTCGGCGACGTCGGTTCGCACGCCCAGCACTTCGCCGCCCTTGCCCGACAGCGCGGTGCAGGCAGCGTCGAGCGCGCCCTCTTCTATATCGGCGAGCACGACCTTCGCGCCTTCGGCCAGCAAGGCTTCGGCCAGGGCATAGCCGATACCGCTCGCGCCGCCGGTGACGACAGCCACTTTATCCCGGAAATTCCGCATCTTTCCTCTCCTTCCGTTCTGCAATCAGACGTGCATGATTTCGGCAACCGCCTTGCCGAAAAAGGCCTCGCGGGCCGATTGGGAGACATCGCCGAGCTGCTCGTCGTAAATGCGCACGGCATCCTGATGCCCTTCGACATGCGGAAAGTCGGACGAGAACACGACGATGCCCTCGGGAATCCGGTCGATCGTCGGGCGCAATGCATCCTGCTGATGGACGACCGAAACCCTGACTTGCCGCTGCATATAGTCGCTGGGCTTCAGCGGCAGTTCGTAGCGGCCGAATGACAGCATCTTGGGGCGGCTCATGTCCGCCTGCGCGTCGATGGTCTCGATGAAATGCGGCAGCCAGTCGATGCCCAGTTCGGACACGATGAAGCCCAGCCGGGGATAGCGCTCCATCACCCCGCCGAAGATCATCGAGGCAATCGCCATCTGCGGCACCAGCTCGCGCGCGATGGAGGCCAGGCGGTAAAAGGTGACAATGTCGTCGCCCATGTTGCCCCAGCCCGGATGCATCGGTGCCCGGCCGCCCCCGACATGGAACATGATGGTCATGCCCAGATCCTGCGCTTCAGCCCAGAAGGGCTCGAAATCGGGATGGTTGAGCGCCTTGTTGTCCTGCGGGTCCGCCTTCACGAACACGACCGTGGCGCCCTGCGCGCGCATCATGCGCATCTGGGCCCGGCTCCAGTCCACATCGACCAGATCGACAACGACGGTCGGGATCAGCCGGTCGGTGTAGCCGTGCAGCCGTTCCGCCGCCCAGCGGTTATAAGTGTCGAGCGTTTGCAGCGCGAGGTCCGCCCGCCCTGCCCGCACCGCGTTGCGATAGGGGTGATAGCCGAGCGTCGGCAGGACGATCTGCATGTCGATGCCGCGTTCGTCCATCCAGGCAAGGCGCGGTTCCGGCTCGCTCGCGGCCGGCAGATAGGCACCGGCCTCGACCACCTGCAGAGGCGGTTCGCCGCCCTTGATGAAATCCTCATAGGCATCGCGCACTTTGGGCGGCACCAGTTTCATCGGGTCCGGGCGGATCGCGGGCGGCACCGAGGCGAACAGGTCCCCCACCACCACGTCGACCAGCTTTTCCGCAGCCGACATCTGCGGCAGTTCCGCCGCGAGTTTCGGGTTCGCCTTCTCGAACCAGTCCGCCGGTTCCTGAAAATGGCTGTCGGCGTCGATAATACGCATGGTGTTTCCTCTCCCATTTCTTTTTCGGAAAGGATCATCCACCGCCGCACGCACGGGGCATCACCCTTCCGGATTAAGTACTCACAAACCAGGCATGGGGATCATTTGCCTCACCGCATCAGCGAACCGCCGTTGACAGGCAGGGTCGTCCCCGTGATGTGCCCAGCCCCATCCGATGCCATGAAAAGGATGCCCTCGGCAATGTCCTCCGGTTCGGCCAGCCGCCCCATCGGAATGTGCTTCAGGAACTCGGCAAACCCGTCCGCTCCCCGCGCGGCCATGGCCTGCGCAACCGGGGGTGAGGCGGTCGTCCCGGGAGAAACGATGTTGACGCGCACTAGCGGGGCCTCTTCCAGCGCCAGCGACCGGCTGAACGCCACGACCGCAGCCTTGCTCGCACCATAGACCGTCAGCCCTTCGATCGGGATGAAGGCGGAGCCGGACGCGATGTTGACGATCGCGCCCCGGCCCGTTTTGCGCATATGCGGAAGAACGGCACGGCACATGCGCATGGTGCCGTAGAGGTTCACATCGAACACATCCGCCACGGCTGCATCATCGAAATCCTCGAATCGGCGGAGCGGGAATATCCCGGCATTGTTGACGAGCACGTCGATCCGCCCGAAGCGCGCGATGACGGCGGCAACCGCCTGCTCCACGGACCGCGCCGAGCGCAGATCAATCTCGATACCCATCGGAACAGGGCCGCCGGCCCGCGCCAGTTCGCCGGCCACCCGTTCCACATCGGGATTGCTGTCAGCCAGGACGACGTGCGCCCCTTCCTCGGCGAACCGGCGGGCCGTCGCCAGACCGATCCCTCTCGCAGCCCCCGTGATCAGCGCCACTTTGCCTTCGAACATCGGCCCGCTCATGCCTGTTCTCCGTCACTGGACCAGGAACGCGCCTGTGCCGCCGCCTCCCGCATCGGCTTCAGGCCCAGGAACAGCGCCAGCATGGCCAGCGGCAGCAGGATGGTCGCCGCCATGGCCATCGCCCAGCCCAGCATCGTGTCATTCCCGTAGAAAAAAGTCGTAATCCCGCCGACCAGCATCGGCCCGATGCCAATCCCGAGCAGCGTGAAAACAAAGAGATAGACCGCCGACACTTGCCCGCGGAATTCATTAGGCGTCGCGATCTGCAGCGCCGCCACCGCCGCGCCGGCATAGGACGAGAGGAACATCGCGCAGCCGTTCAGGGCCAGAAACACGAACAGGGAATCGGTGGCCGCCGCCGCATGGAGAACCGCGATCTGCACGGCCGCGCAGACGATGTAGAAGCGCAGGTGAATGTCGCTATGGCCGCGCGCGAACAGCCGGTCGATCAGCCAGCCGCTGAACACCGTGCCGCCCATGCCGAACACCAGCACCAGCCCCGAGGCCGCAAGCCCGACCTGTTCGAGCGGCAGGTCGAATTTGCGGATAAGATACGTCGGCGTCCACGCGCCAAAGCCGTAGGCATTGGCGGCCAGCAGGCCGAAGCCGGTAAAATGACATGCGAACAGGCGCCAGTGCGCTCGCATGAATGCTGCGGTTTCGCGCAGGCCCGTCGTCCCCTGCGTATATTTTTCCTGCCGCGGCGGGTCGCCCACCACCCACACCAGAAACGCGATCAGCAGGCCCGGCAGGCCCACTGCAATCAACGCGATGCGCCAGGGACGCAGATGTCCGACCAGCGGCAAGGTCAGGCCTTCCGGCGGAAGGGAAGCGATCAGCCAGGCCCCCAGCGCGACGGACAAGGCCCCGCCGAGAAAACTGCCCGAACCGAAGACCGAAAGCGCCACCGCCCGCCTGTGCCTGGGAAAACTGTCGCCAATGATCGAATAGGCTGCCGGGTTGAGCGCGGCTTCCCCCGCCCCCACGCCGAATCGCGCCAGCATGAACTGGCCGAAATTGCGCCCCAGACCACACGCCGCCGTCGCCAGCGACCAGAAGACCACGCCGCAGAAAATGATGATGCGGCGCGGATAGCGATCCACCGCCCAGCCGAAGAACAGGCCGAACGTCACGTAAAACAGCGCAAAGGCCAGCCCGTGCAGCAGGCCCATCTGAAAATCGCTGATCCCCAGGTCGGCGCGGATGTCGGTCACGATCAGGGTCAAGAGTTGACGGTCCATCAGCGAGAGCGAATAGAGCCCCGTCAGCACCACGACCGACCGCCAGGCCATCCGCGCGGGCGGGAAGGCCGTATCCTGCGGCCGTTCTTCCCGCGAGGGCCGGGCGGCCGCCGCTTCCTCCGGCATCGTCTCCAGAAATGCAGCCTGTGCCTGGCCTCCCAAATCGCCTCTCCTCTCTCACCGGTTCCGCTGGCGCTGCCCTTGGCAGACATGCGCTGCGATATGCGATCATGGCGCAATGCTCAGAAAGCCGCATAGTCCCGCTGGACTAAGACAGGCGCCTCCGGTTGGTCCTACACCCTCGTCTCACTCACCCCGCGTCATCCATACGGACCGCGGCAAACGAGAACCCGCCTGCTGACGAGGCGAAACACAACGAACGGGCGCAAAATCGACAAGCCCGCAACGGAGGGGATGAAGAGATGCATATGAGGAAGGGCCTCATTATTGGTGCCGGCAGCATGATGGCGCTGGCCACCGCGATGGCGTCACCCGCGCGTGCGGAGGACACGGCAGCCCCGCCCGCATCATCCGGCAATGACGTGGCTTCGGAAAATATCGGCGACATCATCGTGACGGCCCGGCGCCGCGAGGAAAAACTGGCGGACGTGCCTGTCTCCATCACGGCACTGGATGAAGACCAGCTGAAGTCCGCTCAGGTCATCACGCCCAAGGAGCTGTCGAACTTCATCCCGTCCCTCAACGTCAACACCGGCAATTCGCGCGAAGGCAACCGCTTCACCCTGCGCGGCCAGGGGGCAACGCTGGCGGCTGGCGAATCCGTCGTCACTTATCTGGCCGAGGCCCCGGTGCCCTATCTGGGGGCAGGCGCGGCCGGCATGTATTTCGATCTCGCCAGCGTGCAGGTGCTCAACGGACCGCAAGGCACCCTGTTCGGGCGGAACACGACCGGCGGCGCGGTACTTTTCACCCCGCGCAAGCCGACCAACGAGATCGGCGGCTATATCGAAGCCGGCTATGGCAATTACAACAATCGCGAGATTTCCGGCGCGCTCAACCTGGCGCTGGTGCCCGATCAACTGATGCTGCGCGTTGCCGGGACATGGCGCGAACGCGACGGCTATACCACCAATATCCGCACCGGGCAGAAACTCGACGACCTGAACTATTACGGCATTCGCGTTTCGCTGATGATGAAGCCGAACGACTGGCTGGAAAACTACCTGATGGTTCAGGACAGCAAGTCCCACAACAACGGTACGGGTTTCTTCATCGAACAGGTCAACCCCGACTTCCCCTATTTCCAGCAGCAGTTGCAGGACGGGCTCGCCCTCCAGAAAACGCTGGGCAAGCGGGAAGTGGACAACAACAGCACTTTCTTCCTCGCCCGGACGACCGGCGTCGTGAACACGACGACCCTTTCCTTTTCCGATCACCTGCGCCTGAAGAACGTCTTCAGCTATTTCACCAGCCGGTCGAAAAACGGTTTCGACCTTGACGGCACCGGGCTCGAGACGCTGCTGACCTATTATGACTTCAAGGGCGCGGCCAATACCTCCGCGAACGGGCTGTCCAACGAGAAGTATCTGACTGACGAACTGCAGCTTTCCGGCGAAAGTTTCGGGGGCCTGCTCAACTGGGTCGTCGGCGCATTCTACCTCGATTACAAACCAAAGGGGTACAGCGCGCAGGATTATGTCCTGTTCGGCGTGCGCCGGATTCAGGAAGGCACGGAAAGCGGCACCAGCAAGGCCCTCTATGGCCAGTTCACGGCCGATCTCGGACTGCTGACATCGGCGCTGGACGGCCTCAAGTTCACGGCCGGCTATCGCTATACCTGGGACAAGAAAGAAGCCTCGTCCAACATCTACAGCACCACTAGCGACACCTGCCTCTACAAGGCCGGCGCTGTCTATCCCGATTGCGGCTATGACTTCGCGGGCAAGTTCAGCAAGGGCACGTACACGCTGGGCCTCGATTACAAGATCCGGCCCGACGTGCTGGTCTATGTGACGACGCGGCGCGGCTACAAGAGTGGCGGTTTCAACACCAATTCCGATCCGTCCGGCATTTTTGCCGATTACATCACCTTCGGGCCGGAACAGATCACCGATTACGAAGCGGGGCTGAAAGCCTCGTGGCGGATCAGCGATATCAGCTTCAACACGACGCTGGCGGCCTTCACGTCCAATTATGACGATATCCAGCGCACCCAGACCGTTTCCGTACCGGGAACCCCGCCCAGCGTGACCAATCTGGTCGTCAATGCAGCCACGGCGAAGATTTCCGGCATCGAATGGCAGCAGGCGGTGCGCGCCGGCGGACTGATGCTGGACGGCAGCTTTTCCTATCTCGATGCGCACTACAAGAAGTTCGAGCTGCCCGGCGGCATCGACCGCTCTGGCATCACCCTGCCCTATTCCCCCAAATACAAGGTCTATGGCAGCGTCGGCTATACGCATGACTTCGGCACCGCCGGGGAAGGGACGGCCCGTATCAGCTATTCCTATTCCAGCCATTTCCGGTTCAACGACCCGGATCAGCCGGGCAATATCATGGGCGGCTATGGCCTCTGGAATTTCGATGCCTCGCTCAAGCAGATCGGCGGCACTGCGCTGGACCTTGATGTCTATGTCACCAACCTGACCAACAAGCTCGTCGTGCAGCAACGGACGCCCTATTACTACTCGCTGGGGCTGGTCTCCGCCTTCTACAACGAGCCGCGCACTTACGGCTTCAGGCTGCGCTACAGCTTCTGACACCCAGGCAGGGGCGGCCTGGCATCCTGCCGATGCGCCGCCCCTCCCGCCTTTCTCCCCGCCACGGCCGGACATACCACTCCCGTCCGCGGCGCATCCGGCAAGAGAGAACACATGCCGCTCCATCCCCGCTTTCAGGAACTGGCTTCCCAGCCGCCTGCCATCCCTCCCGCAGGGACCATTTCCGCGCCGCAATTGCGCGAGATCGTCCGGCGCTATTCCGTTCGGAAGAAACCCTATGACGTGCCGCTCGCGCGGGTTGAGGATCGCACCATCCCCGGCCCGGCGGGAGAGCCCCTGCCGCTGCGGACATATACACCCGAAGGGGACGGCCCCTTTCCGCTGATCGTCTATTTCCATGGCGGCGGCTGGATCACAGGCGATCTCGATACGCAGGACATGATCGCACGGGCACTCGCCCATGCGGCCGGAGCCATACTGGTATCGGTCGATTATCGCCTGGCGCCCGAGCACCCGTTCCCGGCCGCGCCCGACGATGCATGGCAGGCAACGCTCTGGGCTGCAGAACATGCCGCGGAACTGGGGGCCGACCCCGCCCGTCTGGCCGTCGCCGGAGACAGCTCCGGTGCAGTTCTCGCCGCCGGGGTAGCCCTGCGTGCCCGGGATGCGGGCGGCCCCGCCCTCTCCGCCCAGATTCTCTACTATGGTTCCTGCAACTATCCGTCAGTCGCCACGCCTTCGGCGCTGGCTTATGCCGAAGGGCCGATTTTGCGCCGGTCGGACACCGATTACTACTGGAGCCAATATCTGACCGATCCAGCCAGGCAGCAGCACGATCCGCTTGCCTCGCCCCAGCGGGCGGCCTCGCACGAAAATCTGCCGCCTGCCTTTATCGGCACGGCCGAATATGACCCTTCGCGCGACGATGCGGAGATCTATGGCCAGACCCTGGCCCAGGCGAGCGTCCCCACCGAGATCAGGCGCTACCCCGGCATGGTGCACGGCTTTGTCTCCTGGCTGGGCGCGATCGAAGGCGCCCGCGACGCGATTGACGATGCGGCGGCGTTTCTCGGCCAACACCTCGCGGCGGCCACCAGCGAGGAGATCCGATGACAGACACGACTCCTGCCACGCTCGGCCATGTCGCCCTGCATTACCGGGACAAGGAAGACGGCGAGAAGGCCGCGCGCCTGCTGCACCTGCTCGGCTTCGCGACCCGGGAAGCCCTTCCCCTGCCGGACGGCACGACCTTTTATCATTTCCTCGTCGATGCCACTGCCACCAACAATGGCGACGGCATCCTCTATCTCTCCCCGCTGCGCCGCGCCCATCGCTGGCTCTACGACAGCATCCACGAGGCGCTGGGCATCGGCACGGACAAGGAACACCCCGCCGTCGCCAAAGTCCGCAAAAGCGAGATGCAGGATCCTGAAGCCGGCTTTCACGTCGGCTTTCTGGTGCCCACGCTGGAACGGATAGAAGAGGCCTTCGCGCGCGTGCGGGAGGCGGCGGAAGCCGACTCCGATTTCGGCCGTCATGTCGAGATCATCCTCAACCGCGCGCCGCCCGGCACGCCGGACATCGACGCGCGGCTCGATGCCTCGCCGCTGTTCCGCGATGCCACCCGGCACACTTACGGGCGCCATGGAGTCCAGGCCTTCATCCGCACGGACCTGCTGTGCTCGGGCCCGCTGGGCGACGACCTCGTGCTGGAATTCGACTATGTGTTCCCCGGCTATCCGGACAACATGCTGACCAAGACGGAGATGTAATCCCGCTCTCCCATCCATTGCAAAAAGGGCCGGGGATGATCCGGCCCTTTTTTCTATCGGCATGGAACAGAAAACGTTCTTTCATACCAAGATTCGTTAGTCAGAATTCACGCCACCGCTCTTCGTCATTGCGAGCCGCAGGCGAAGCAATCCAGGGCGGTTCACGCGCGCTCTGGATTGCCGCGCCGCCTTTGGCGGCTCGCAATGACGAATGGCAGCGGCCTGCGGCATATTTCACGAGCCCCCATCAACAAGCTTTGATATCAGCGCGCATGGGCGAACATGGGCTCCAGTTCCGGGGCCAGTGCCGGCTCGGCTTGTGCGTTGAGAAAAGCCGCGCGGCGTTCGACGAACATCTGCGTCATCCGGGGCTGGGTCGATACCCAGAACTTGCCTTGCGCCATCTGGTCCATGATCCGCTCGCACGCCTTGTCGAGATCCATGCCATTGGCCGCCATCGCCTCGCGCATCGCGGTGCGATGGGCAACGGCGACATCGCCCCGGTCCGCCTCGGTCGCCTCGAAAATGCGCGTGCGCACCATGCCGGGAATGACCGAACAGACATGGATCGGCGTGTCCCGATCCAACAGACCAACCTCCAGTGCCAGGCATTCGGTGAAGGCCTGCACTGCGTGTTTGCTCATGATGTAGGAAGTCTGGATCGGCATCTGCCCGAAGCCGCCAACCGAGGAGAGATTGGCGACCCAGCATTCCTCCCCGCTCGCGATCATGCGCGGCAGGAAGGCGCGTACACCATGGACGACCCCGTGAATGTTGATGTCGAGCGTCGCATCCCAGCGATCGGCCGGAATCTCCCAGGCGAAGCCGACGGTCTCGATCCCCGCATTGTTGATGAGCAGGCGGACGGGGCCGAAACGCCGGTGTACTTCGGCGGCGAAACTGTCCATTTCCTCCGCCCGCGCGACATCGACCTTCATTGCATGGGCAACACCGCCCTGCGCCTCGATCAACGCCGCGACATCGGCAGCCCGGTCCAGCGCAATATCGGCGGCCACGACCGTCATGCCCAGCGTCGCCGCGCGGCGCGCCAGTCCAGCACCGATCCCCGCGCCCGCGCCGGTGATGACGGCAAGGCCGCCGCCAAAGGCTTCCGCGGCATCCCGTTCCATACCGCTCACCACTGGATGTTCAGGTCCTGGTCGAAGCTGACGCGGCGATGCGCGATCTTCCATCCCTCCGCGGTGCGGGCCAGCGTATCGACCTGGCGCCCGCTGCATATGATCTGCGCCTTCATCGGTTCCGTGCCGGCGAAGACGTTGAGGAAGCAATAGCGCACCCGCGCAGTATCGCCTTCGCCGTCGACGATCATGTTGAAGAAATAATGGCGGTTCTTGCCGCCCGACACATCGGCGGATTTCTTCGCATGTTCCACTTGCGCCTGCACGCCGCGAAAGCAGAGCGACTGGCCGTCCATTTCGGTCAGCGCGTCGGGGGTATAGAGGGTCGCCAGTTCGTCCCATTCGCCATAATCGGAATGATGGGCGAAACGGTGAACGACTTCCTGTGCCGCCAGCTTGTCTTCGATACCAAGGCCCGGACGGACCTGCGTTGCCGTTTCACTCATGCCTTTTCCTCCTTCGCGCCGGACAGGACGATCAGCGCATCCGCGGCCCGGGCGCGCCCTTCGGCGATGCGAACGGGGTTGATGTCCGCTTCCTCGATTTCCGGCAGTTCGATCGCCATGCGGCCCAGCCCGACGGCGATCTTCACAAGATCCTCCAGCTCGTCCTCATCGAGGCCGCGACTGGCGGAAACGATCCGCCCGGCGCACAGGCCGGATATGGCCCGCCGCGCCGCATCGGCATCGAACGGCGCGCGCAGCATCGTCACTTGCGCCATGATCTCCACCATCAGCCCGCCAAGGCCGATCACGACCATCGGGCCGAATACGGGATCGCGCTTGATCCCGCAGGTCAGCTCGATGCGGGCGGGCAGCATTTCCTGCACCAGGATGCCCGACAGGAGGGCATCGGGTACGCGAGCCTGCACATCGGCGATCATCGCCTCTGCCTCTGCTCGCGCCCGGTCTGCCGTCACACCCAGACGCACGCCGCCGGCATCGGATTTGTGCGGCAATTGCGGGCTCATATATTTGAGGACAACCTTGCCGCCCATCTCCCGCGCCGCTTCGGCAGCCTCTTCCGGCGAGGCCACCAGCTTTTCCCGGGTGGCCGGAATGGCGTATTCGGCCAGCAGCTCCTTGGCTTCGTGCTCCATCAGCACTGGCCCGGTCCGGGCCAGCAACGCGCGGACGCGTGCCATGCGCGCCGTGTCCGGCCGCTCCACCTCACCGATCGCCGGACGGTCGAGCGACTGGCGTGCCAGCGCGCCCAGCGTCCGCATCGCCCGGGAGGGATCGAGATAGAGCGGCAGCCCAGCCTCCGACACCGTCGGCACGATCCCGGTGCACAGCAGCGAAACCGGCTTGTCGGTCGCGCGATCGAGGTCGAGAATGGCATCGAGGTGGATGGCCGCCTGCTCCCACGCGACGGTCGCGATCATGTCCACCGAAGCGCTTTCCCCCAGCCGGTTCAGCAGATCGCCCAGCGCCCCCGGCATCGCCGTCACTTGCGCGGTCGTGTCGACGGGATTGGAAACGCTCCCGAAAAAGGGCTGCGGCATCAGCGCGAGCAATTCTTCCTGTTCCTCGGCGGGCAGTTGCGGGACCGTCAGCCCGGCCCGCGCCGCCTCGTCCGTCAGCAACACGCCCGCGCCCCCCGATGTCGTGACGACGGCAACGCGGCGGCCTTTCGTTCGCTTGCCGGTTTCGAACATCAGGCCGAGGTCGAGCATGTCCTGCATCGAGTCCGCGACATGGACGCCATATTGGCGGCACACGGCGTCCAGCACGTCCGCCGATCCGGCAATGGAGCCGGTATGGCTCATCGCCGCGCGCGCGGCCTCGTCGGACCGCCCGGCCTTCAGCAGGACAACCGGCTTGTCGAGTTCCAACGCCCGCTGCGCCATCTCAAGAAAGATCTCCGGGTGCCGCAGCGTCTCGACGCAGGCGAGCAGCACTTTCACTTCCGGCTTTTCCACCAGATGGCGCATCACCATGGCAACACTGCTGTCGGCCTCGTTGCCGGTGCTGACGAACCAGCCCAGCCCGAGCCCGGCCTTGATCGCCATCATCGCGATATAGGAGCCGAAACCGCCGCTCTGCGACACCAGCGCGACGCCGCCCGCGCGCGGCAGGTCCGCCGTCGGGTCGAGCGAGAAATTGGCCATCACCCCGTCATGGACGTTCATGTAGCCGATGCAGTTCGGCCCGATCAGGCGAATGCCGGTGCGGCGGGATATTTCGGTCAGCCGCTCCTGCCATACTGCGCCCTCGCCACCCACTTCGGCGAAACCGGACGTGACGACCACGGCCCCGCCTATGCCGGCGACGGCGGCTTCCTCCACCATGTCGGGCACCAGCCGCCCCGGCACGGCGATGACGGCCAGGTCCACCGTTTCGGGCAGGTCGGACAGGGAGGGATAGGCGCGCACGCCCATGACTTGCGCGTCGGACGGATGAACCGGGTAGAGCGCGCCGTCAAAGGCCCGCTTCAGATTGGCGAAGATCAGCCCGCCGATCCGGCGCGCCTGATTGGAGGCCCCCACCATCGCGATGGAGCGGGGCGACAGCAGCCGGTCCATATCGCTGCGCAGGCCGTCGCTGACAGGATTCATAATCGTGAGGCTGGTCGGCATCTGTCCTCTGGGGAATTCGTCTTATGGCGTGATCCGTTTTCGGGGATCATGCGCCTTCGCACATCGTCCCGGCAGACTAAGCCCATGCAATAAATGCCAATGACGCCCTATTGAACGAGCGAGGTCAGCGGCTCCAGCGGGGGCAGTTCGTCATGATTTTCCCGCGCCAGCGCGCTGGCGCCGGTCAGGATCGCATGAACCAGTTCGGCATGGGAACTGACGCCCAGCTTGGCATAGATCGACCGCAGATGCGCCCGCATCGTATTATGGCGAATGGCGAACTGCTCCTCGACCTCCTCGGCGCACAGCCCGTTGGCCAGATGCATGGTGATCGCCGCTTCGCTGTCGGTCAGCCCATAGAGATCGCGCAGCGCGTTGCGCGAGCGCACCGTATGCTGTTCCGGATCGCGCAGAAGCAGGCGCAAGCCGCTGCGCATCACGCCGGGGCGGGGCGGCGGGCGCAGGACGAGCAGGGTAAGGTCCGCCTTCCCCGAGGGCCGGGACACGCGCAGGCATCCCTGCTCGACCACTTCGTCCAGCGCCATTTCGCACAGATCGCGGAACGCCCGCTGATCGCCCGGCGAGGCAAAACACAGCCGGCCGCCGGCCAGGGAGATCCCGTCCCCTTCGTTCAGCAGTTCGCAGGCGATCCGGTTCGCGGCGATCGGCCGCCCGTCGGGAAAGATGTTGAGCACGCCGATCGAAAGCCGGTCCAGCCCGCTGTTGAACACTTCGCCCATGCGCCGGCTTTCGACCAGTCGCGACCGGAACGCCCGCGCCCGCCCGACATGGCGCGCCAGACAGGCGAACTGGCCGCGCCGCGTTTCGGTGAGATCGTCGATGCAGCGCCAGCGGCCGACCAGCATAGGGGCCTGATCGGCGCTTTCGCCGTCCGTCGCAGCGCTGGCCGACAGGGCCGGATGATCACAGCCGGGCGCAAGCGCCGTGGCGTCCACCAGGTCCACGGCCTTGGCGCCCAGCCAGTCGCGCGCCATGACGAATGCGCGCGATGCGACGCGCACACGCACCAGATCGTCATAGAGGGCATCCATCAACGCGACGGGCGGTTCCAGCCGGAGCGAGAAATCAGGCGACTCTGGCATGATGCTGCTCCCCTGCCGGATCGGGCACCCGATGCCCCAGCGAGGCCGGGCTGTTCAGCACCATGTGGACCAGATCGACCCGGTTGGTGAAGCCGCTCTTGGCGAAGATCGAGCGGAAATGCGCCCGCACGGTGTTGTAGCGGATGCCCAGATCGCTGGCGATTTCATGCGAACTGCGGCCATCGGCAGCGGCCCGCGCGACCAGCGCCTCGGCCTCGGTCAGCCCGAACAGTTCCTGCAACAGACCGGCTTCCAGCGCCTGTGCCGGCCCTTCCATGCGATCACGCAGATAGATCACGACCGACCCGTCGGCAGGCAAGCCGATCGGCTGTGGCAGCGCGTCGACCACCAGCTCATAACCGGGAAGGCCGGACGGACGTTCAACCGCCATCGCGACGCCGCCCTGTTCCCAGTCCGGCGACGCGGCGCGGCGCAGCAGCGCCTGCAGCCGGCGATTGTCACTCCCGGTGCTGGCCCCGAAGCGGGGCGAGGACACCAGACCGTCCTTTGCCGACAGGATCCGTTCGGCCACGGGGCTGACCTCGACCATCTGCCCGCGCGCATTGATGACGACCACCCCGATCCCCAGCCGGTCGAGCCCGGACGAGCAGCTCTCCGCCAGCCTTTCCGAAACGATCAGACGCGTGCGCGCACGCAGGGCGGAACGGAAATGTGGAATCATCGCATTCATCACGGCGATGTCCCGGTCGTCAAAAGGCGCTTGTCCCGGCGAGCGTGCAGCGAACAGCACGTAGCGCCAGCTATGTTCGGCAAGGCAAGTGGACATCATGGCCTGACGGATGCCGATATGCGCGAAATAGGACCGCAGTTCCCCCACCGCCCCGTCACCGGCCAGGCAATCGCCGAAATCCACGATCCGTATCGCCGGATCTGCCGCCAAGGGAATGGCATCCCCTCTCCCGGCACCGATTTCGCGCCCCAGCGCCCTGATCCGGTTGTCCACATGCGGGCGGAAATCGAACCCCGAACGCACGAGATAATCGAACCGAAAGGCCGCATTGAGCGGCATCGCCTGAATACCGGCCGTGGTAGCCCCCAGCATCGACCGGACCATTTCAATGGAACCGTTGTCAGGATGTACCTTGCAGAAATCCCGGTACACCCGGTCAACGGCAAGTCCGAGTGACTTCATGTCAGCCGCGTTCATCGCCATCGCCTCTCCTCCGGCGCCTGCGATGCTCTGACGGCCCGCATGGTCACCTTATCCGGTCCGGATTGCCCTTTTCCGGTCCCTTCCATGCCTTTGCTACTTGTTCCCGGGGGATGCGGCAACGGCATTTGATGCCGCATCCCGATTGCATAGGGTCATTCGGCCATCTGGGCCGCGCTTGTGGCTGCCGTTTCCGTGCCGCCCTCTTTTCCAAGCTGCCCCTCTTTTCCAAGCCGATAGTGATCGACCATCGGCCCGCGCATGTGCTGCCAATAATCGACCAGGCGCCAAGGCCACGACAGGAAGACCCGGCCCTTGCTGTTCTTGTAGTAGCTGCTGACTTTCGGATGGGTCCAGATCATCTCTTCCATCCGGTTGTCGACCCGCTCGTTCCAGAGCTCGTAGGGCTCTTCCTTCACTTCCATCGAGGACGCGCCTTCCCGCACCATCAGGTCGAGACATTCAATGATGTAATTGACCTGAGCCTCGCCGATCAGATTGTGACCGGCCGCGTGATTGGGAGCACTGTTGGGTCCCACGATCATGAAATAGTTGGGATAGCCCGGCGCCGTCACGCCCAGATAGGCGCGGGCGTCCTCCTCACCCCATTCCTCCGCCAGACTACGCCCGCCAAGACCGCGTATGTCGAGATTGCCCGTCATCTTCGCCACGTCGAACCCCGTCGCGCACACGATCACGTCCGCCGGATGCTCGCGGCCGTCCTTCATGCGGATGCCCTGCGCCGTGATGCGGTCGATCGGCTGCTGCTCCAGCGCCACATTATCGCGCCGCAGCGCATCGAACCAGCCGCCGTCCATGATCACCCGCTTGGCGAAGATCGGATAGTCCGGCGTCAGCTTTTCCAGCAGATCCGGGCGGTCGGCCAGCTTCTGCTCCATGTGCCGCAGACTGTACCGGCGCAGTGCCGCATTATGGCGCGATACCGAATGTTCATCGGTCCATTCCGGATCCTTCAGCACATTGATGAACAGACCGTCCGACCCGTTCCAATAGATGCGGAAGCGGAACCATTCCTTGAAATGGGGGATATGCGCCAGCGCCCATTTCATGCCGGGTTCGACCTTGCTCAATATTTCCGGGTTGTTGATGACCCAGTGCCGGGAGCGCATGAACACGGTGAGCTGCCCGGCCTCCGGCGCGATGGCCGGCACGAGCTGGGCCGCGCTGGCACCAGTGCCGATCACCGCGACATTCTTGCCCTTGATGGCAACAGACGGATCCCATGCCGCTGTGTGCATCACCGGCCCGTCAAAATCCTTCAGCCCCGGAATGTCGGGCCATTTCCAGCGATTGACCGGACCATGGGCATTGATGACGGCATTGGCGCGGATAACCTCTTCCCGGCCCTCGGCATCCCGGACCGTCACGTCCCACATCGCCGCCGCTTCGTCATAGACGAGCTTCGTCACCATCGTGCTGAACCGGATATTGCGGCGCAGGTCGTACTTGTCGGCCACACCGACCAGATAGTCCTGCATTTCCGCGCCATGCGGATGGTAGTAGTCCCAGTCCGGGCTGATCTCGAACGAGAAGGAATAGAAATGGCTGGGCGTATCGACGCCCACGCCGGGATAGCGGTTCTCCCACCAGGTGCCGCCGACTTCCGGATTTTTCTCGATCACGACATGATCATATCCGGCCTCGCGCAGCTTCAGGCTGGCCAGCAGGCCGACCATGCCCGCGCCGATCACCAGCACCCGGAACCCTTCAGGCGGCGCCTTGCGCCCCGGCAGGGCGGATCGGGCCGGCGGCAGGTGAAAGCCGATCTGGTCGAACAGCAAGGGGATGAATTCGTCCTCCACCTGCTCGGCGACATCGACTTCCATCATCCGCTTCATCAGCGGCAGCGGCAGATCGTCCGTCACCGCCGCCCCTTCGGTCGTCAGGACCGCATGAAGCTTGTCCCGCAATTTCCGCGCCAGATCCTCGGGAATGTCGGTCGGTTCCTTGGCAAAGACGGGGCGGATATGCGGTGCGAAGCGATCCAGCATCGCTTCATCCCGGCTCAGATGGACATAGACCATCAGCAAGGTGATGAGATTGGCTTCCTCCAGCGCAGCGCGCAGTTCCGCGCTGTCGGGAAGCGGCAAGGGACGATCCGCGCAAGTTCCGCCTGCGAGAATCTCGCCCAGGTCCTCCTTCGGCCAGCTATAGCTCTGCCCTTCTCCGGAAAACCTGATGGCCGCCTCATCCGTCATCTTTCGACTCTCCACAAATGATCTTTGCCCATCGTTAGGGCGTCCGGCGGGGGCATTTCATCGTCCCGCCGGACTATTCGCCTTCTTTCCGGGAGTTTCCGCCTCGCAGGGCAATATCGTCCTCACGGACGATGCCCGGTGGAGGCGGCCGGTCTAGCCATGCCGGGACAAAAGCGATTTCGAGAGGACTGAAAATGCAGATCATTCCCGTGTCCGAAGGCCCCTTGCCCACCGCCACGACCGACCGCGAGCAAGTCAAGGCCGATGTCACCAAACACGGCTATGGCATCCTGAAGGATGCGCTCAGCCCCGAGCAGGTCCGGCTGATGCGATCCGTGCTGAGCCGGGAAATCGAGAAGGAGGAAAAGGCCGGGAACATCAAGGAATCCTACACCGACCGCGATGCCACCAACCGGCGCCTTGCCATATTGATGGACCGGCACGAATGCTTCCGCGATCTGGTCGAGGATCCGATGGCGATGGAAATGGCGCAGTTCATCCTCGGCCCCAGCTATCTCAACGAACCGTTCCTGCTCCATGCCTTGAGCGCGAACGTCACCCGCCCCGGCAGCCGCGACATGGGCATTCATGGCGACACCGACTATATCCTGCCCCATTACGACGCCCCGCTCTTTGCCCGCGTCATCTGGTTTCTCGACGATTTCGACGAGGAAGTCGGGGCCACCCGTGTCGTGCCCGGTAGCCACCGCCTCGGCCATCTTCCCATCAAGGACGGTTCGGTCCGGTATGAAAGCGTGGCGGCGGAAGGCCCGGCGGGGTCCGCGCTCATCTATGACGGGCGGCTCTATCACGGCACTGGCGCCAACCGGAGCAAGGACCGGGAGCGCGCCGGGGTCATCGCCGGATATATCCATCCCTGGATGCGGCCGATGGGCTTTTTCCCGCTGCTCCTTGATCCGGAAATGATGAAGGGCGCATCGGAACGCTGCCGCCAGCTTCTCGGCTACAGCACGGTCAACATCGGTTTCGACCAGCCCTGGAAATACGCCCCCGCCGAGATCGACGCGCTGCGTGTCAGCCATGCCCGGCCGCTTGAAGAAATGCGCCATCAGGTGCGGCAGGACGAAACCGCCTGAAGAGCATCGCCCCCGCCATTCCTGCCGCCGAACGTAGCCGGTGACGGGTTAGTCCCCTGGTTGGCTCCAGAACGGGATGGCGGGGTCCAGATCATAAAGCGCAGCGAGGCTTTGCTTTGTAATCACGGCTTCGGGCGGGCCGTCAGCAATGATCGCACCATGGTCCAGCAGCGAGGCCCGGCTGCAGACGCTGCGGGCATGATCGGGATGGTGGGTTGTGAACAGAACGCCGATGCCATCGGCGGCAAGCGCTTCGAGGCGGGCCAGCAGGCGCAGCTGGTTGCCATAGTCCAGCGCTGAAACCGGCTCGTCCATCAGCAGCAGCCGCGCCCCCTGCGCAAGCGCGCGCGCGATCAGCACCATCTGGCGTTCCCCGCCCGAAAGTTCGGTATAAGGCCGTTCGGCCAGACCGGCGATCGCCATTGTTTCCATGGCCCGCGTAGCATGGTCCCTGTCTCCGGCACTCAGCCGGCCGAACAGGCCGGTAGCCGGCAAACGCCCGAGTTCAACGACCGAACGGACCGTATAGGGGAAAGGCGCGAGATGCCCTTGCGGCACATAGGCCAGCAGTTTTGCCCGTTCGCGCGCATTCATGCTGCCGACCGGCCGGCCATCCAATTCGACAGTGCCATGCTGCAACCGGTCCAGCCCCAGCATCAGCCGCATGAGCGTGCTCTTGCCGGCCCCGTTGCGCCCCAGCAGCGCCACCAGTTCGCCCGAGCGCAGTTCGAGATCGACGCCGCTGAGCACCTGCCTGTCCCCCCAGCCATGCCGGATGCCGCGAGCGCAGAGCCGGTGATCCCCCTTCATGCGCCCCAGCCCCGCCGGACGCGGTGCAGAACCGCGAGGAAGATCGGAATGCCCAGCAGCTCGGTGATAATGCCGATCGGGATCTCCACGGTCGAGATACCGCGCGCAAGGCCATCGGCCGCGACCAGCAGGATCGCCCCGATCATCGCCGAAGCGGGGATCAGCCGGGTGTTTCCGGGACCGAGCAGCAGCCGTGCCAGGTGCGGGACGACAAGGCCGATCCAGCCGATCATCCCCGCGATCGAGACGGTCAGCGCGGAAATCAGCGTTGCCGCCGCGATCACGCCGGCCCTCACCTGCCCCACCGGAACTCCCAGCGTGCGGGCCTCGTCATCGCCCATCGACAAGGCATCGAGCGCCCGGCCCAGCAGGACCAGCACGCCGATGCCCAGCAGGATCGGCACCGTCGCGCGCTCGACCTGCGGCGGATCGGCCAGCGAAAGCGTCCCCATCAGCCAATAGACGATGGCCGGAAGCTGGTCGTAGGGATCGGCCACATATTTCGCGAGCGAGAGCAGCGCGTTGAACAATCCGGCAGTGAGAATCCCGCCCAGCACCAGCATGATCGGCGAGCCGCCGCCGAATATCCGGGCAATGCCCGCCGCGATCCCCACCGCCAGCAGCCCCATGCCGAAAGCCAGAAGCTGCACCAGCGTCCATTCCAGCGACAGCAGCATACCCAGCGCGGCCCCGAATCCGGCCCCTGCCCCGACGCCGAGCAGTCCGGGCGAAACCAGCGGATTGCGGAACACCGTCTGGAACGCGGCCCCCGATGCACTGAGCGAAGCCCCCACCAGCACGGCGGCGGCAATGCGCGGCAGGCGGATCTGCCACACGATCGTATCGAGCATCGCGAGCCGGTCCGATGCTATGGCATGGCGGCCTCCCGGCCAGATCAGGGCCAGCAGCTCTCCGGGACCGATGGCGAACCGGCCGATGCACAGCGCCGCGACGACCGTTGCCAGCAAGGCCACGGCCAGCAGCGGCAGGGCCGCGATACTGAGCGTGCCGCTTCTTCGCATCAGGGCGTCAGGACCCTGTCTAGTTCCGCGCCGGTGGGCTCATGCTGCAGGAACAGGCGGTAGAACGCCCGGGTTTCCGCTTTGGCGTCGAACCGGAAACGGCCGGGATAGAAACGGCTGGCCAGATAGGGAATGCCGATCGCCTGCATGTAGCCCGGCGGGCGGTCTATCCAGTTGAACGGCACGGCCGGCACCACCACGAAGCGGTTGGCGGCGACCGCGGGAACCTTGCGCCAGCGGCTGTCGGCGCGGGCGCGGGCGGGAAAGCCGGGGTCTGGCGTCACGATCACGTCCGGCGCGAAGGCGATGATCTGCTCAAGCGAAATCCGCTCCATGCCCATCACGCCGGACTGGGTGCAGCGATAGACGTTCTGCCCCGCCGCATCCGCGATCGGCCGCGCATGGAAGGAACGATCGCAATCGGTCGCGAGCCCGTCAGGCGATTCCGCATAAAAGACCCGCACGCGCTTTGCCGGAGGGATCGAAGCCGCGAACTTGCGCATCCGGGCCTGTGTCCGGGCGATATAGCCGGCCAGCAGACGCGCTCGCGACTGCCGGCCCAGCGCATCGCCCAGCAGCACAAAGGCGCGCCGCATGTCGTCCAGCGTATCGAGCTGGAGCAGCAGCACCGGCACTTTCGCGGCCCTGAAGCGGGCGAGCGTGATGCCGTTGTCGATGAAACCGTTCTTCCAGAGGATCACAAGATCGGGCCGTGCCGCCAGCACCGCCTCGATATCGGCCGTCATCCCGTGGCCCATCATGTTGCCGAGATTGGGCAATGCCGCTGTGCGGGCGCCCAGAAACGGCGCATAGGCCTTGGGCACGCTGCCCATGCCGGAAGCGTTGAACGAGACCAAAGTATCGGGCGCAAGCGCATGTACGATCTGCGTCACGGGCGGCGCGCCCGCATAGACGCGCACGACGCGATCGGGGACGATAACGCTCCGCCCGGCCATGTCACGCACGGTGCGCGCGCCGGCCGGAACGGACAGCCAGGCGAGAGACAGGAAAACGAGAAGGCCGATCCTGGCGAAGAGGTTGCCAGTCATCAGAAACGAAAGCCCACCTTGCCGATCACGGTACGCGGCGCGCCGGGATAGAAGGCGGCTGTGCTCGTGCTGGTCTGCGCGAAGTAAGATGCGTTGATCATGTCGATGTACTTCTTGTCAAACACGTTGATGACGGAAATCGAGAGATCGACTGTTCCCGGTTTCAGGGTCCTGATCGTATAGCCCGCATTCAGATCGAGCGTCACCCGGCCTGCGAT
This sequence comes from Novosphingobium naphthalenivorans NBRC 102051, assembly GCF_001590985.1. Lineage (GTDB taxonomy): Bacteria > Pseudomonadota > Alphaproteobacteria > Sphingomonadales > Sphingomonadaceae > Novosphingobium > Novosphingobium naphthalenivorans. The sequence continues at coordinate 9,701 of NZ_BCTX01000011.1, read as the reverse complement.
GGGCTGTTCATGCGCGGTATCGGCATAGCGCTTGCTCATCGCCGAGAGCACCGGTGTGAAATGGGCGTTTCCCAACGAGAGCGTCATGCCGGCCGTCGCCATGAATTTCGGCGCATCGGGGAACTGCAGCCCTTTGACTTGTGTCGCGGAAGTCGACGAAGTGCCCGAAAGGACCGGCAGATCCTCGCGGAACTTGTTGATCCCCCATGACGCCGATCCGAACAGTTCCACGGCCTCTGCCGGTGCCCATTGCAGCGCCGCCTGGACGCCATAGGCACGGCTTTTGGCAACGTTCTGCGCATAGGAAAGACCTATGCCGTTGTCATAGGCAACCGAACGGTCCTTGCTGTCGGCGAAATAGACGGTGGGGGAAAAGAACCCGCCCGGGAACGTCCACTTCAGGCCCATGTCCACCGCCGTGGTGATTTCAGGGCGGAGATTCTGCCAGAGCACGTTGGCGGTCAGCCCGGCGGCGTTGAAAGCAGCGAAGTTCTGCTGATAGGTCGGCCAGACGTCAAAGCCGGCCGAGCCGTAATTGCGCCCGGCCGCGAGGTGCCAGGCAAGCCGGGGCGAGAATTCGTAGCGCAGCCCGCCATATGGCAGAAACGCATGCATGACTTTCCGGTCTGCACTGCGCGATGCGACGATGCCTGTCGAGGCATCAAAGGCTTCGGCAACGCTGACATCGCCGATACCGGCCGTGTTGTAGAACGTCAGCCCGGCGGCGACCTGACGGATGTAGCGGGCCCCCAGATCGAGCGTGAGCCCGCCGGTCTGGGCCGTGACCATGCCATAGAGGCTGTCGATCCGGTGATGCTCGGTCGGCTTTACCAGCATCATCCAGCGTGCGGCGCTGAAGCCCCCTTTGCCATCGGGCGTATAGAGTTTGATCGTGGTCGGCGGGCCCGGCGGATCGAACAGGCCGTGCCAGATCCCGGCGCGCAGCTCGAAGATCGAAACGCGTGCCGCGCCTTCGGCAACGAACCCGTAGAAATCGTGATTGATCAGCCAGTTGCGCACGATACCCGTGCTCATGCCATCGAAATACTCGCCCTTCTCCTTCATGTAGTAAGGCTTGAAGGTGATCCGCGCGCTATCACCGAAGTCATAGCTGATATCGCCCAGCACGAGCGTGTTCTTGAACGATTGGCGATTGTAGCGGTAATATTGCCAGCGGTCGGATTGTGCAGCCGGCACCGTCGTCAGGAAATCGAAGTCGCGGCATGTGCCGAGGTCGCGCGCCTGATCATATGTGAGCGCACGATAGTTGTACTGCGCGCTGTCGACGTAAGTGGCGAGCAGCTTTGCGGTCAGTCCGCCACTCGCCACCTTGAAACCACCGGTGAGATTGAGATTGCCGTCGGGCGAACGGCCAAGGCCGCGCCACTTGTCCGCACTGGCCCACGAGCCCGACAGGAACAGTGAGGCATTGCCCATGGTTCCACTATCGGCGCGCACGAAGCCGCGCATGAAATTGTGGCTGCCGGCTGCAAGCGTTGTTTGCAGTCCCGGTTCGTCGTGCGGCCAGTCGATCTGCATATCGGCCACGCCCGCCGCCGTGATAAAGGCCGGCATATTGGGCGCGATCGGCCCCTGCGCCAGCGAGAGCCCTGCCAGATTGCCGCTGTCGACCAGAAACATCATGCCCGGGCCGGGATTGAGGCTGCTGATCGGGATCCCGTCAATTGTGCCCGCCGCACCGTGACTCATAAGATCGCCGCGCACACGCAGCCCCTTGTTGCCGCCCGGGATATTGGCCAGCCCGATGGCATCGGCCGATCCGGCATTGACGCCGGGCAACAGCGAGAGCGCATGATAGATATTGGCGCCGCCCGGTGATCCCTTCAGATCAATGCCTCTGGCGCCAGTTTCATAGACAGTGGCCGTGCTGTCCTTTTGCCCGACCTGGGTCTCGCTGTCCGGCGGCGGCACGCCGATGACGAGAATAGACGACGCAGCAGTTTCACCCTCGTCTGCATCGGCCGCCAGCCCCGGCACCGGCATCAGACCAAGCGCCATGCCTCCCGCAAATGACAGTCGCCTTGCGGCAATCGCGAACGAAAGCGGTCCCCCAGAATCCATCGTCATAAGCCCCCTAGCTTGACCAGATCGCCCTCTCCCCCCGACTCACTATATACGATGGAATATAGTTAATCTCGCAATTGCACAACATGGATGGCCAGATGGCGACGTTTCCGGAAATAGGCGTGACGTATTGGAGGGGTGGAACCGTGACCGGCAGGGCCGCACGTCATCCCCGCCGCCTGCGGGCGATCGCCCGCAAAAGGCAAGCTCCGGCGACGCGAAGCCAAACAGAATTGAGGAGGCCGGTCAGGCGATACGCCTCATCGCGCTAAAGGGGCGATGAGGCCGTTGTCATGCCGGAACCGGCCAGCACGGAGCAGGCCGGCATAGGCAGGTTGCGGCCGCTATCGGGCCCGCGCCGGTGCGCCCTTTCCCGGCGGCCGGACGAATGCGCGCTGGCTCAGACCAGCGCGCCGTGACAATGCTTGTACTTGTTGCCCGAACCGCAAGGACATGGCGCGTTGCGGCTGATCGGCAGGTCGGCGTAAGGATTTTCGCCCGTGCCGCCGGGGCCTGCCGCGGCCTGCGGGCTTCCCGCCAGCGAACCAAACAAGGCCGCCTGTGCAGCCGAGCCATCGGCATCGTCCGAATCATCAAACCCTGTCAGCGGATCGATGTGGCCGGTCAGGAAGTCCGGCAGCTCCGGCAATTGCTGCGGCTCGGGGATGCGCAGCTCGCTCACCGACAGGATGCGGGTCACGTCCTCGCGAATGGTGTCGAGCATGCGTTCGAACAGGCCGAAAGCTTCCTGTTTGTACTCGTTGATCGGCGTGCGCTGCGCATAGGCGCGCAGGAACACCACCTGGCGCAGCGCGTCGAGCGTGGCGAGGTGTTCCTTCCAGTAGTGATCGAGACGGTCCAGCAGGATCGACTTTTCGACCTGGCGCCAGATCGCCGGATCGTCCTGGACCATCTTTGCGTTCATATGCGCGTCGGCCAGTTCGGTGATACGCTCCTCGACCAGTTCGGGCTCGATACCGGCCTCGTCCACCCAGGCTTCGATCGGAATGTCGAGCGCCAGGGTCTCCTTCACCTTTTCCTTCAGACCCTCGATATTCCAGTGCTCGGGATAGGAACCCTGCGGGCAGGCGTCAGCCACCAGCGCATTGATCGTGTCGTGACGCATGTCGACGACGACGTCGTCCACCGCCTCGGCATCCATGATGTCGGCGCGCTGTTCGTAGATGACCTTGCGCTGGTCGTTCATCACGTCGTCGTATTCGACGACCTGCTTGCGGACCTCGTAGTTGCGCGCCTCGACCTTCTTCTGCGCGGTCTCGATCGCCTTGGAGAGCCACTTGGAGCCGATCGCCTCGCCATCGGCGAGGTTGCTGTTCATCATCTTGGCGAAGAGCGTGTCCGGCCCGAAGATGCGCAGCAGGTCGTCTTCAAGGCAAAGGTAGAACTTCGACAGGCCCGGGTCGCCCTGACGGCCCGAACGGCCGCGCAGCTGGTTGTCGATGCGGCGGCTTTCGTGGCGCTCAGTGCCGATCACGCAGAGGCCGCCGGCGTCGAGCACTCTCTGCTTCTCTTCGGCCACTTCCATCTTGATGCGGGCGATGGCCGCTTCGCGCTCAGGCCCCTCGGGCATGTCCTTGAGTTCGTCGTCGACCCGGAATTCGACGTTGCCGCCGAGCTGGATGTCAGTGCCGCGCCCCGCCATGTTGGTGGCAACAGTCACGCCGCCGAGGCGGCCCGCCTGCGCCACGATATGCGCTTCCATCTCGTGGAAACGGGCATTGAGCACCGAGTGCTTCACGCCTTCCTTGTTGAGGAAGTCCGAGAGCAGTTCGGACTTCTCGATCGAGACAGTGCCGACGAGGACCGGTTGGCCCTTCTCGTGCTTCTCGCGGATCAGCTTGGCGATGGCGCCGAACTTGTCGAGCGTGTTCTTGTAGAACTCGTCTTCCTCATCAACGCGCATGATCGGCAGGTTGGTCGGAATCGTGACCACGTTCATCTTGTAGATGTCGTAGAATTCCGCCGCTTCGGTCGCCGCCGTACCGGTCATGCCCGAAAGCTTGGGGTACATGCGGAAGTAGTTCTGGAAGGTGATCGAAGCGAGCGTCTGGTTCTCCGGCTCGATCTTCACGCCTTCCTTGGCTTCCACCGCCTGATGCAGGCCGTTGGACCAGCGGCGGCCATCCATCATACGGCCGGTGAACTCATCGATGATGACGACCTTGCCGTCCTTCACCACGTAGTCGGTATCGCGCTTGAACATGACCACGGCCTTGAGCGCCTGATCGAGGTGGTGGACGACCTGCGTGTTCTCGACGTCGTAGAGGTTCGAGCCGACCAGCAGCCCGGCGTTCTCGAGAATGCGCTCGGTCTTTTCGACGCCGTCTTCGGTGAGCGTGATGCTCTTGGTCTTCTCGTCGGTCTCGTAGTCCTCGGGCACCAGCTGCTTCACGATCGCATCGACCGCGATGTAGAGTTCCGACTTGTCGTCAGTCGGGCCCGAGATGATCAGCGGCGTGCGCGCTTCGTCGATCAGGATCGAGTCGACTTCATCGACGATCGCGAAGTTGAAGGGGCGCTGCACCATCTGCGAACGCTCGTGCTTCATGTTGTCGCGCAGGTAGTCGAAGCCGAACTCGTTGTTAGTGCCATACGTGATGTCGGCGCCATAGGCCTCGCGGCGTTCGAATTCGTTGAGATTGGGCACGATCACGCCGACCGTCAGGCCGAGGAAATTGTGCAGCTTGCCCATGTGCTCGGCATCGCGGCGGGCGAGGTAGTCGTTGACGGTGACGACATGCACGCCCTTGCCTTCGAGCGCGTTGAGATACGTCGCGGTGGTCGCCACCAGCGTCTTGCCCTCACCCGTGCGCATCTCGGCGATCTCGCCGCGATGGAGGACGATACCGCCGATCATCTGCACATCGAAGTGACGCATCCCGAACACGCGCTTCGAGGCTTCCCGCACCGTGGCGAACGCTTCCGGCAGGATCTGGTCGAGCGTCGAGCCTGCAGCGAGTTGCTCGCGGAACTTGACGGTCTGCGCCCCCACTTCCTCGTCGCTCATCGCTTCCAGCGTGGGTTCGAAGGCATTGATCTGCTGGACGATCTTGTCGAGCGACTTGACATAGCGGTCGTTGGACGAACCGAAAATGGATTTGACGATGGCGCCGAGCATGGGCGGAATCCCTGTTCTTGGATGACTGTGTATGGGTTCGAGTACGCGCCGGCATCAGGACGGGCGCGTCGAAAAAACTCGCTGAAAAGCGAAAGCCGGTTTGCGCGAAGGCCGCTATTCGCGGGCGCGGTCGATCCCGGTCAGGACAGCCGGAACGGCAAGGGCCATCGGCGCTTGCGTCAGCGCCGGGGCGTGCCGCCGGGTGTTGAGGCGCCCCGGTTCGGGCAAGCGGGCCAGGGCAACCGGCGCACGCGGCGCCTTGGCCTGAGCGGCCTCTCCGAGCACCGCGACCTGCATACTGGCAACCTGCGACGCACGCGCCTCGGCCGGGCCGATTTGCGCGGCAAGGCCTGTAAGCAAGGCAAGCAGGGTCAGGAGCAGGCGATTGGCCATGGGAATGCAGATAGGGCGGGAGATCAGCAGTGTCTACCTCGCAGATGGGACGGTCCGCCCAATACCGCTACTTTCCGGTTAAAGGCTCTACTTCCAACTTGTTGGTGAAACGAACCCGGAGCGCTATTGGCTCCCCATATGCATCTGTGGCTGGAAGGTAGGCAGCGTTCCTGCAGAATTTCAGGCTTTGTTCGATCTCATCAGGTGTCAAACCCTTTGCTTCCATATGGCATTCGCTCGTCGTTCCATCGGTATTGATGATGAAAGACGTCGTCGCCGACTTTGCTTCGGGCACGGGAAGCGGGTCGTTCATTTTCCAGACTACGCTGGTGCGGTAGCTTCCCCATGTCGGCTTACCCTTGGCATCCGTTGCCGGGCTGAACACGGCGCGCAGAACCATAAGGTTGCAGGCCGTGTCATCCAAAGTCGCAATGCCACTGCTGACCGTTACGGTGCAGGAAGCCACACGGCCTTGCGGGTCAACTTTAAGGACGACCGAAACGCGCCCTTCACTTTCATCTGACACCGCAGTCGAGGGGTAATCCGACGAACGGATCCATCCGCCGGGATCTCCAAGCGGTATCGCCGGACTGGCTTTGTCACGCGTCAACGTGGCCGCTTCAACTTGAAGCGCCTCCGTGGCGTTGGGTGATGCCGGTAAAGTGGCTGAAAACGGCGGAATAATCATTAGCATAGCGCTACTCATGATAATCCGCAGTTCGTCTGTAAACACACTTTCCAAGCTTTAACCTCCGTTCAACCCGGCGAAGGTGTTCGGCAACGCTTGACCTGTAACAGTCATGCGCTACGCGCTGCATCCATGGCTTATCCCGTCTCTCCGCTCGCCACGCCCTTCCCCGCTCTGCCGCAGATCGCCGGCGTCACGCCGCACGTGGTGCGCGCGGGTTACAAGGACTGGGGCCGCTGCGACCTCACTTACGTCACTTTCAAGGAAGGCACGGCCGTCGCGGGTGTGTTCACCAAGAACTTGTGCTGTTCCAGCGAAGTGGAACTCGGCCGCGCCAACGTGAAGCAGGGTGCGGCCCGGGCGCTGGTGGTGAACGCGGGCAATTCCAACGCCTTCACCGGCTATCGCGGGCGCGAGGCGGTGGAGCAGATCATGGATCAAGTCGCCGCTCACCTCGGCTGCCCCAAGGAGCAGGTCTTCGTCTCCTCGACCGGCGTGATCGGCGTGCCGCTGCCCAAGGACAAGGCGCGCGAGGGCGTGGCCAAGGCCCTGAGCGCAGAGCCCTGCTCTTGGGAAGACGCGGCCAACACCATCGCCACCACGGACACTTTCGCCAAGGGTGCGACGGCCACGGCCATGGTGGGCGATACCAAGATCACGATCAGCGCCATCATCAAGGGCTCGGGCATGATCGCGCCCGACATGGCGACCATGCTGGGCTATCTCTTCACCGACGCGGCCGTCGATCCCGCGTTCCTGCAGGAATGCCTTTCCGCCGCGAATCTCGGCACCTTCTCGTGCATCACGGTCGATTCGGACACTTCGACCAGCGACACCGTTCTCGCCTTCGCCACCGGCAAGGCAGGAAACGCGCCGCTCACTTCGTTCGAGAGCCCGGGCGCCGATGCCTTCTACGCCGCTGTCCATGACGTGTGCCGCCAGCTCGCCCACCTCGTCGTGCGCGACGGCGAAGGGGCGCAGAAATTCATCGCCGTGACTGTCAGTGGCGCCGTCTCGGACGAGAGTGCGCGCAAGGTGGGCCTTGCCATCGCCAATTCCCCGCTGGTGAAGACCGCGATTGCGGGCGAGGATGCCAACTGGGGCCGCGTGGTCATGGCCGTGGGCAAGGCTGGCGAACCGGCCGACCGCGACAAGCTCTCGATCGGCTTCGGCGGCATCTGGGCCGCGCTTGAGGGCCTGCCGCTCGCCGACTACGACGAAGCGCCGGTGGCGGAACACCTCAAGGGGCATGACGTGACGATCGAAGTCGATCTGGGCCTTGGCGACGGCCTCGCCACCGTCTGGACCTGCGATCTCACGCACGGCTACATCTCGATCAACGCGGATTACCGAAGCTGATGGCCACGCCGTTCTTCATCCTCTGGGGTCGGCTCAACTCGCACAACGTCAAGAAAGTGGCGTGGTTCGCGGAAGAACTCGGCCTGACATACGAGCGCCGCGATATCGGCGGCCAGTTCGGCTACACCGAGGCGTACCTCGCCAGGAACCCCAATCGCCTTGTCCCGATGATCGAGGACGGCAAGGTCGCGCTGTGGGAATCGAACACCATCCTGCGCTACATGGCGGCCGAATACGGCGGCGAGCGCTGGTTCCCCGCCGATCCCATCGACCGCGCGCTGGCCGAGCGCTGGATGGACTGGCAGTTCGCCTATGCCGATGCCCAGCGCCTGCCGTTCCTGAGCTTCGCCCGCACACCGCGCGAGCAATGGGACATGGCCGCGATCGAACAGCGCGTGGCCGCCTGCGCCCAGCACCTGACGGTCATGGAACGCTATCTCGGCGAAAAGCCCTGGCTCTCCGGCGGCCAGTTCGGCATCGGCGACATCCCGATGGGCGTCTATGCCTATACATGGTTCAGCCTGCCGTTCGACAAGCCGGAGTTCCCCGCGATCGCGGACTGGTATGGCCGCATCAAGGCCCGCCCCGGCTTTGCGCAGCAGGTGATGATCCCGCTCACATGATCACGCCTGCCTTCACCCCCACGTTCACCCGCGCTGTCGAAGCCATCATGCGCGAGGCGAGCGAGCGCGCGATCCTGCCGCGCTACCAGTCGCTCTCCAGCGCCGAGATCGATGCCAAGGCGCCCGGTGACGTGGTGACGGTGGCCGACAAGGACAGCGAGGCGCTGCTGACCGAGCGGCTCTCCGCCCTGCTGCCCGAAGCGGCCGTGGTGGGCGAGGAAGCGACGTTCGCCGATGCCAGCGTGATGGACCGGCTCAAGGACCGCCTGTGCTGGATCGTCGACCCGCTCGACGGCACCAACAACTTCGCCGCCGGAAAGCCCCCCTTCGGCGTGCTCGTCGCGCTGGCGGACAAGGGCGAGACGCTGGGCGGCTGGATCCTCGACTGCCTGACCGGCCGCTTCTGCCACGCGGGCAAGGGCGCCGGCGCCTGGATCGACGGCGAGCGCGTCATGGCCACGCCCAGCGGCGAGGCATTGCCGGTCGCCGCGATTTCGCTGGTGTTCCTCGAACAGGCCCGCCGCGAACAGATCCGCGAGCACATCGCCCCGCACTACCGCCTCGTCGACATCCCGCGCTGCGCCGCCGAGCAGTACCCCCGCATCGTGCTCGGAACCAACGACCTCTCGGTCTTCGAGCGCACCCTGCCCTGGGACCATGCGGCGGGCGCGCTGTTCCTCAACGAAGCGGGCGGCTTCTGCGCCCGGCCGGACGGCTCGCCCTACCGCGTCGATGAATTCGAACGGCGCGGGATGATCGGCGCCTCGTCGAAAGCGCTGTTCGACGATCTGGCGGAGCGTCTCGCGGCGCTGGGCTGATTTCCGCCGCCCGCGCGGCGCAAGGTTACGCCCTGGTTGACACGCTTTACACAGTCCTGAGGAAAACCTGTCACCTTGGCCCGGAAGTGTCACCTTATGCGGGTGATGTGTCACTTTACGCGGTAAACCTGTCACCTTGCGGCGCGAAGTGTCACCTTGTGACCGGCGCATGGCAGCACCGGCGCGGACGGGAACCGCACGATGGCAGGGATGACGCTGTTGGGACATGGCGGCGAGGATACCGCAGGCCGATACCGGTAGGAAAATGGTTTCGCGGAGAATGACTGGGAATGGAAAGGGCATTAAAGGGCGTTCATCCTGTCCCTTTGCGGCCATTGTCGCCATTCGAAAGCGATTTTCCCGCGCCGGGAAGCGGGCATTCAACCACGGCTAGGTTTGGGACTTTGCGGTCCTTACCAAGTGACGTGTCGAACGGCAGGTCTCGCCAATAGTGGACGTCCAGTGCTTCCGCGATCGGCCATCGCAGTACGACTGGATATGGGCCGGTAGGAGACTGTCCGGTCTTGGCAACTGAAAGCAGCATAGCTGCCCTTAGGCTTCCTCTGGGCCGATCTTGGTATCAGTGCAGGTCCTCT